>NZ_JACHWV010000002.1:0-436249 GCF_014191595.1 Mesoflavibacter zeaxanthinifaciens subsp. sabulilitoris
GACGAAAAAACTGGAGACGTATTAGCAGGAGCTACAACAAGCTTAGCCGATGCTAATGGAAACATTTTAGCTACAAAAACAACTAATGCAGAAGGTGTTGTAGAATACATTGTAGAATGTGAAACAGATACAGAGTTACAAGTAACTATGGAAGGTTACGAAAGTAACAAAGTAAGTGTAGATGGTACTAACGAAGAAGAAGTAGCAGTAAGCGTAGCATTAACACCAATAGAAGAGATTGTGACGCCTGTAGAAGTGATATTAAACCCAATTTACTTTGAGTTTGACAAATCAAACATTACTGCAAAAGCAGCGTTTGAATTAGACAATTTAGTACAAGTGATGAATAAATACCCAGATATGGTTATAGAAGCGACGTCTCATACAGACTTTAGAGGTTCTGATAGCTACAACCAAGGTTTATCAGAAAGACGTGCGCAAACTACAAGACAGTACATTATCTCTAAAGGTATTGATGCTAGCAGAATATCTGCATCTGGTAAAGGTGAAACTGAGCCTGCTGTAGATTGTAACCCTTGTAGTAAAGACCAACACCAACTTAACAGAAGAAGTCAGTTCTTAATTGTGAAGCAGTAATCTAAATTTTATGCTGAGATAATCAGTTTAAGTAATACTAAAAAAGCGGTAATTTGAACCAATCAAATTACCGCTTTTTTGCGTTAAGGATGGTAGTGACATCCTTTTTTTTCTTCAATATAAGGCAAAAAAAGATATAACGAACAGCCTGTTAAAACGCCCAAATCTTTACAATAAAAAAAGCCTCACTAATTAATTAGCAAGGCTTTGGGTTATCGTAATTTAAAACCTTTTGCTGCCCACCATGGATGAATTTCGACCTGAAGTCTACCTGCTTTAACCATAGGGTCTGAATTAGCTAAACTGTCTGCTAACTGTTGGTTAGGTACATTGTAAATTGTGATGCCTCTAATATCTCCATCATCACCAAATGGGCCAGATATGTCTGCAAAACCCATTTCGTACATTTTTCCTAAATGAGCTAAATGCTGATCTTGGAGTTGTTTAGCTTCTTCTTCGTTTTGACTTCTTATAGGTCCTGCTTTTAAAAAAGCTATGTAATATTCTTGCATTAAAAAGGTGTCTTTAGTTTTTTCTTCTACATAATAGAAAGTTTTAAATCCTTTTGCTTTTAATAAAGAATCTTGCTCTTTAATAGATAGTTTATTGGACTCTTTTACTACCTGCTTGTCTTGTATATCTACATTCTTATTTTCTGTTTTACATGCTAAAACTGATAAAGAAGCTAAAATTAAAAGTCGTTTCATTATTTCCATGTTTTAAAAGGTTGATTACTTAACTGAGAGTTATAATATTTAATATCTCCTGTTACTTCTTCTCCTAACCAATTAGGTTTTTCAAATATTTCGTTTTCATTATTAAGCTCTACTTCTGCTAAAACTAAACCCTTATTGTCTCCAAAAAATTCATCAATTTCAAAAATATGATTTCCAAGTTTTACTTCGTAACGCATCTTATCAATAATTCCTTTTTTACATAGCTTAAAAAGCTGTTCTGCATCTTCTTTTTTAATTTCTTTTTCCCACTCAAACCTTGATAATCCATCATTTGAAGAAGCTCCTTTTATTGTTAAAAAACCCTTATTTCCTTTAAGCCTAACTCTAACGGTTCTTTCTTTATCTGTACTTAAAAACCCTTGTTTGATATGTGTTTTATTAAAAGCTTGGTGTTTAAATACCTGAGATTTAACTAAAAATTTTCTTTCTATTTCTATTGTAGATGACATATTATTTATTGATTGGTATATATAATGCGGACAGTGCTATAAAACATATTGCAGCCCAATAAGTAGATAATATAATTATTTCTGAAAAAGAAAACTTAATAACAAACATATTATAAGCTAAAACGGCATCAGAAATTAAAAATAAAATAGCTCCTACGGCAATTAGTCTATAAACTTTATTTTTGTTTAAAAAATATAAATTTAATGCTTGCCAAGCCATAATAACAATACAAATTATATACAAAATAACTGGTATTAATAATTGCCCTAAATTATCTTTTAATACAAAAAACATTGCTATTGCAAAGAGTATTAAAAACACTAATGGTTTAAAATTATATAAAAATCCATTTACAGTTGTAAAGGCATAAGTAAACAATATATGACCTAATAAAAATGAAGCTAAACCGTATATAAATAAATGCTCAAACATTAATAAAACATCGCCTATTAAACAGAAACACAAACCAAGAATTATTATTAAAGCGTATTTACTTAATTTAACTTTAATGAAAATTACAGGTAAAAGTAAAATCAAAACCGTTGTCAAAGGTTTTAAAATATAAAACCAATTAATAAACTTAAAAAATGAGGTGAAAATAGCGGTTAATGCAACAATAAAAGTTATTAAAAGGTAGGTGGATTTTTTCATAATTATACATTGTAATTTATAAATTTACATCATGTCAAGTGATTTACCAATAAGAAAAATTATTCATGTAGATATGGATGCATTTTACGCATCTGTAGCACAAATGGATAATCCAGATCTAAAAGGTAAACCAATTGCTGTTGGTGGTGGCGGCACACGCGGTGTTATAAGCGCTGCCAGTTATGAAGCTAGAAAATTTGGTGTTAAAAGTGCTATGTCTGGCCAATTAGCAAAAAAGCTATGTCCTGAACTAATTTTTGTAAAGTCAGATTTTGGACGTTATAAAGAAATCTCTAATAAAATTAGAGCTATTTTTTTTGATTATACCGACTTAGTTGAACCTTTATCTCTAGATGAAGCCTACTTAGATGTAACACAAAACAAAAAAGGAAATCCTAGCGCATCTTTAATTGCTGAAGAAATTAGAAATCGAATTTACAATGAGGTTGGCTTAACAGCATCTGCAGGAATTAGTATTAATAAATTTGTTGCTAAAGTTGCTAGCGATTACAACAAACCTAACGGACAAAAAACAGTTAATCCTGAAGAGGTTTTAGGTTTTTTAGAAGCTTTAGATATAAGGAAGTTTTATGGTATCGGTAAAGTTACTGCCGAAAAAATGTACCAAAAAGGCATCTTTACTGGTAAAGATTTAAAGTCAAAAACTATTGAATACCTAGAGCAACATTTTGGTAAATCTGGCGCCTATTATTATCATATTGTAAGAGGTGTACATAACAGTCAAGTTAAACCAAATAGAATTAGAAAAAGCCTTGCTGCAGAGCGTACATTTAGTAAAAATTTATCTTCTGAAATATTTATGCTGGAAAAATTAGAGCATATTGCCGAAGAAGTATCTAAAAGGTTAGGAAAAAACAGTGTTGCAGGAAAAACAGTAACATTAAAAATTAAATACAGCGATTTTACTTTGCAAACTAGAAGTAAGACTCTAGCCTATTTTTTTGCAGATAAGTCTGTAATTTTAGAAACTGCTAAAGATTTATTATATCAAGAAAAATTAAATAATTCTGTACGATTATTGGGTATTTCTTTATCAAACTTAAATACAGAACAAAACACTAAAAAGACAGAAGAAAAGAAAAGCGTTAGCGTACAATTAAAATTTAAATTTTAATAAAAAACCAGCTTCTTAGTAAGAAACTGGTTTTTAATATTTATACTATTGTTAGCTGCTCTTTAATAGCAACTACAAAAAGCGTGATTTGATAGGGTAATGCCCTAAAACTTAAAAATTACAACTTTCTATTTCTGTTACTCTTAATGTATTTACCATTCCTTTATCTTGTATTGGCATGGCAGCAAGACTTATTAACATGTCTCCTTCTTCTAAAAAGCCTTTTTTACAAGCTATTGCATTAACATCTTCAATAGTCTCATCTGTACTTACATATTTATCATAATAAAATGCAGTTACGCCCCAAAGTAAACTTAATTGAGTTAAGATACGACGGTTAGATGTAAATACTAAGATATGTGCGCTTGGTCGCCAAGCTGAAATTTGAAACGCTGTGTAACCACTATTAGTTAATGTTGAAATTGCTTTTGCATCGATCTCATTAGCCATATTTGCAGCATGATAACATATAGATTTTGTTATGTATCGTTTAGTACGGATATGTGGTGGCGATTGTGGTACTTTAATTAAGTCTGAATCTTCAACACTTTTAATAATGTTAGACATTTGACGAATTACCTGAATAGGATATTGTCCTACACTAGTTTCTCCTGATAACATTACTGCATCTGCACCATCCATTACCGAGTTACCTACGTCATTTACTTCTGCACGAGTTGGCGTTAAACTATTAATCATAGTTTCCATCATTTGTGTGGCTATGATTACTGGTATTCTAGCTTTTTTAGCACGTAATACTAATTGCTTTTGTACTAATGGTACTTCTTCTGCAGGAATTTCTACACCTAAATCTCCACGCGCTACCATTAAACCATCACAGTAAGCAACAATTTTATCTATGTTTGCTACACCTTCTGGTTTTTCTATTTTAGCAATAATTGGTATTTTATGGTCACTATTTTTCTTAATCAACTCTTCTAGCTCCATTAAATCTTCTGCATGTCTAACAAAAGAAAGTGCTATCCAATCTACACCAAGCTTACATGCAAAAATTGCGTCTTCTACGTCTTTTTCTGTTAAAGCTGGTTGAGATATATTAGTATTAGGTAAGTTAACTCCTTTTTTAGATTTTAATGGTCCGCCTTGTATTACTTTAGCAATAACTTCTTTTTTCTTGTCTGTAGAAACAACTTCAAAAATTAATTTTCCATCATCTAATAGAATACGTTCTCCTGGTTTTGTATCTTGAGGAAAATTATCATAAGTCATGTAGACACGTTCTTTTGTACCTTCAAATCTTTCTCCTGTTGCAAAAATAATTTCGTCACCTGGATTTACAATAACTTCTTCTTTCATTACACCAACGCGTAATTTTGGTCCTTGTAAATCTGCTAAAATAGAAGCATTGTAACCATACTCTTCATTTAGTTCTCTAATCATTTTAACTCGCTCTTCTACATCTTTATAATCTGCATGAGAGAAGTTAATTCTAAATACGTTAGCGCCTTCGTCTAACATTCCTTTTAATACCTCTTTACTACTTGTTGCTGGTCCTAAAGTTGCAACTATTTTGGTTTTTTTTCTTTTTGGCATTAGTCGAATATTAAGTTGTTTTTAGTTTTTAAAGTATCTACATCTATACTATAAGCTGTAACTACTTGTGGTATTTTTAACAGTTTATTTAGTATCTGTTTTTCTTTGTTAATAGTAATGTCTGTTTCTATCTTAAGCAGATAATTAACCTTTTTATATTCTGGAAGCAAGTAATGTGTGGTCGAACCAAAATTTTCGTTTCCAAAAAGTGAGTTAAGTGACTGGTTTTGTTCTTGTTTTACTTTACAAATATTAGAGACTAGATGATAAGTTACATGTTGCTGTTTTTCATCAAAATCAAATAGTGCAAATCTTGAATTGTCTTTTGTAAAACAAACGTCATCTTTATTTCTTTTTAGTTGTAAATCTAAAACTTGATTAATTAAATAGGCTAATCTAAAATCTTCTATGGTACAATGTATACCTATCAGGCTAAACTGTTCTTCTTCAAAAAAATCGTCTAACAATAATTTTTTTACAGCCATTTTATTTACTTAACTAAATGTAAATATAATGTTTAAACGCTTATTTTAAGCATGTTTTACGTATTCTTAACATGAAAAAATACGAAAACGTTGTAGTGTTGTGTTCCTTTTTTAAGATGAAATATTTACAAAATAGCAGCTTTTGTTATCTGTTTTTGAAATGCAAAAAAGGCTCTTTTGGATGCTTTTTCTTCTGCCTTTTTTTTGGAAGTTGCTCTAGCTTTTGATACAATTTTATGATCAATAGATAATTTTACAGCAAAATGTTTTACACTACTATTGCCTGTGTCTTCATAAACATTATAATCAAAATGTTTTTTTTCTTTTTGACACCATTCTATCAACAAACTTTTATAGCTAATTACCTTACCTTCAAGCTTTTCTATATCTACATAAGGTTCGATAATTCTATCTTCTATAAATTTTTCGCAAGCTTTATAACCTTTATCTAAATAAATGGCTCCTACTAATGCTTCAAAAAGATTACCATGAATGTTATCTCCAAATTGTCCTTTAGGTATTTTACTTTCAACAAGTTTAATTAAACCTAAGTCTTTCCCTAACTCATTTAAATGTTCTCTACTTACAACTTTAGATCGCATTTTTGTTAGATAGCCTTCATCGCCACTAGGCACTTCTGTATACAAGTAGTGTGCTATTACAGCACTTAGCATAGCATCTCCTAAAAACTCTAAACGCTCATAGTTTACTATGTGCCCTTTACTATCTCTAATGTTCATAGAGCGATGCGTAAAGGCTGTTTTATAGTATTTAAGATTTTTAGGTTTAAAGTTTACAATCTTAGATATTGACATAAAAAATTCCCCTTTGTCCTTAGACTGGGAATTAAATATGTTTTTAATACGTTTCATGTAAATCTATGAACTAATCTATTTTCTTAAACAATACGCAAGCGTTATGTCCTCCAAAGCCAAAAGTATTGCTCATAGCTACTTTAATATCTCTTTTTTGAGGTTTGTTTAATGTTAAGTTTAGTTCTGGATCAATATTTTCGTCTACAGTTGTATGGTTAATTGTAGGAGGAACAGTACCGTTTTCCATAGCCAAAATAGATGCAATCGCTTCTATAGCTCCTGCTGCACCTAACAAATGACCAGTCATAGATTTTGTTGAGTTGATATTAATGTTTTTAGCATGATCACCAAAAACTGCTTTAATAGCTTTTAATTCAGCAACATCACCTAATGGTGTAGATGTTCCGTGTGTATTAATATGATCTACTTCTTCAGGTTTTAAACCTGCATTTTCTAGACAGTTTTTCATAACAGCTATTACTCCTATTCCATCTGGATGTGGTGCTGTCATGTGATATGCATCAGAAGATAATCCTCCACCAACAACTTCGGCGTAAATTTTTGCACCTCTAGCTTTAGCGTGTTCATATTCTTCTAATATTAATGCACCAGCTCCTTCACCTAAAACAAATCCATCTCGTGTAGCATCAAACGGTCTTGATGCTGTTTCTGGACTTTCGTTTCTTGTAGACAAAGCATGCATAGAATTAAATCCGCCCATTCCTGCTATAGTCACTGCTGCTTCACTACCACCAGTAACGATAACATCACAGTGTCCTAAACGTATATAGTTTAAGGCATCAATTAATGCATTTGCTGAAGATGCACATGCAGATACAGTTGTGTAGTTAGGACCCATAAATCCATTTTTAATAGATATGTTTCCTGGTGCGATATCTGCAATCATTTTTGGGATAAAGAAAGGATTAAATCTTGGTGTACCGTCTCCTGCTGCGTAGTTTAAAACTTCGTTCTGAAACGTTTCTAGTCCACCAATTCCTGCTCCCCAAACAACGCCAACTCTAAGTTTGTTGACCTTGTCTAAATCAAGGTTTGAGTCCGCAATAGCCTCGTCTGACGCGACCATTGCGTACTGTGTAAACCTATCCATTTTTCGGGCTTCTTTTCTATCAAGAAAATCTGTTGCCACGAAGTTTTTTAACTCGCAAGCAAAGTTAGTTTTGAATTTTTCGGTATCAAAATATGTTATAGGCGCTGCACCACTTTTTCCATTAACAAGCCCATTCCAGTACTCGTCTTTAGTGTTTCCTATTGGTGTTAGCGCACCTAAACCTGTAACTACTACTCGCTTAAGTTCCATAAATATTGTGCTTATTTTGCAGCTTCAATATAAGATACAGCTTGACCTACTGTTGCAATATTTTCTGCTTGGTCATCTGGAATTTGAATATCAAATTCTTTTTCGAATTCCATAATTAATTCTACAGTGTCTAAAGAATCTGCTCCTAAATCGTTTGTGAAGCTTGCTTCGTTTACTACTTCGTTCTCATCAACACCTAATTTGTCTACGATAATCGCTTTTACTCTTGATGCAATGTCTGACATAATTTTAATTTTTTAGTTTTAATTAAGTGGCAAAAATAAAAAACTTTAATTTAAAACACACTTTTAGTTGAAAAATGTGCTACTAAATTAAATAATTAAATCGGTTTTGCCCGTAATTGTTAATAATTATTACTTTTTTTGTTTGAAGAATTTAACACTGAAACTATATAAATGAAACGTGTAGTAATTTTTGCGTCCGGTAGCGGAAGTAATGCTGAAAATTTAATAAAGTTTTTTCACAATAGTGACAATGCTTCTGTTGTTCAGGTATTGACTAACAATCCTCATGCCAAAGTCTTAGATAGATGTAAAAGATTAAAAGTTAGCGCTTTATCATTTAACAGAATTGCTTTTACACAAACAGAAGATGTACTTAATATTTTAAAATCTTCTAATCCAGATTTAATTGTATTAGCTGGTTTTTTATGGAAGTTTCCAGAAAATATCTTAAAAAATTTCCCAAATAAAGTGATAAATATTCATCCTGCGTTATTACCAAAATTTGGTGGTAAAGGTATGTATGGTATGAATGTGCACAAAGCTGTAGTTGAAAATAAAGAAACAGAAACTGGTATTACAATACATTATGTAAACGAAAATTACGATGAAGGCGCTATCATATTTCAAGCAAAATGTAAGGTTGAATCTTCAGACAGCGCTGAAGATGTTGCAACAAAAATTCATAAATTAGAAATGGAACATTTTCCTAAAGTGGTTGATGATCTTTTGAAAAATTAATTGTCATTCAGAGCAAAGCGATGAATCTTTATTAATTTTGTATATAAAGATTCTTAAGTCGTTTCTCCTTATGAATGACAAAATTTGATAAAATAGTGTCAAAAAAAAAGAAAAAATATTATACCGTTTGGAAAGGTCATAAAACTGGAGTTTTTGAAAAGTGGGACGATTGTAAGGCTCAAATTAAAGATTTTGAAGGCGCGCAATACAAATCTTTCACAACATTTGATGCTGCAAAAAAAGCTTTAAAAGGAAACTATTATGACTACGTTGGAAAAAATAAAACGTTTAAAAGCGATCTTACAGAAGAACAGCTAAAAAAAATAGGTCAACCTAATTACAATTCTATTTCGGTTGATGCTGCATCTTCTGGTAATCCAGGTAAAATGGAATATCGTGGAGTAGACACCAAAACCAAAAAACAATTATTTATTCAAGGTCCTTTTGAAGAAGGCACAAACAATATTGGTGAATTTTTAGCTATTGTCCACGGATTAGCATTTTTAAAACAACATAATAGTAACCGTATTATTTATACCGACTCTAAAACCGCAATAAGTTGGGTTAAAAAGAAAAACTGCAACAGTAAATTAAAACGCAACGATAAAAACAAACCTGTTTTTGATTTGGTAGATCGCGCTGTAAAATGGCTAAAAGAAAATACATATACTACTACTATTGTTAAGTGGGAAACTAAAGCTTGGGGCGAAATTCCTGCAGATTTTGGTAGAAAATAAGTTAAATCTTCTTTCATTTAAATACTCAGTAAAAATCGTATATTTGCGCCTTAATTTAAATCGCCCTTATGAGCAAATTAGTAATAGTAGGTACTGTAGCTTTTGATGCTATTGAAACACCTTTTGGAAAAACAGACAAAATACTTGGCGGAGCAGCAACTTACATAGGTTTATCTGCTTCAAATTTTCAGTTAGATGCAGCTGCAGTTTCTGTAGTTGGTGGAGATTTTCCTCAAGAATATCTAGACCTTTTAAAAGATAGAAATATTAATATTGAAGGAATAGAAATAGTTAAAGAAGGTAAAACCTTTTTCTGGAGCGGTATATACCATAACGACATGAACTCTCGTGATACTTTAGCAACAGAGCTGAACGTATTAGCAGATTTTAATCCTATCGTACCAGACAATTACAAAGATTCTGATGTTGTAATGCTAGGTAACTTACATCCTATCGTACAAATTGGTGTTTTAAACCAAATGACTAAAAAACCAAAACTAGTAGTTTTAGATACTATGAATTTTTGGATGGATACAGCTTTAGACCAATTACATGAAGTTATTAAACGTGTAGACGTCATTACAATTAATGATGAAGAAGCAAGACAATTAACCGGAGAATACAGCTTGGTTGTTGCAGCAAGAAAAATACATGAAATGGGTCCAAAATACGTAGTGATTAAAAAAGGAGAACATGGTGCGTTACTATTTCATGATGACAATGTATTTTATGCACCAGCATTACCTTTAGAAGAAGTTTTTGACCCAACAGGAGCAGGAGATACTTTTGCTGGCGGATTTGCAGGTTATTTAGCAAGTACAGGCGATGTATCTTTCGAGAATATGAAAAACGCAGTCATTTACGGTTCTACTTTAGCCTCATTTTGTGTAGAAAAATTTGGAACCGAGCGTATGCTTACACTAACACAAGACGAAGTAAACAAACGACTGCAACAGTTTAAAAACTTAACACAATTTGAAATCGAATTATAAAACCTATGCGCTCTAATTTTTTTGAGCGCATTTTTTATTAACTTGTTTTAAATTAAGGACATAAAAATTTATCATTCTTAAAAAACAACACACAACACAACTAAGATGAGTGATGCTTTAAAACACGAATGCGGAATAGCGCATATTAGATTATTAAAACCATTAGAATACTATAAAGAAAAATACGGTAGTGCCTTTTATGGTGTTAATAAAATGTATTTAATGATGGAAAAACAGCACAATCGCGGTCAAGATGGTGCTGGATTTGCGAGTATAAAATTAGATACAAATCCTGGAGAGCGATACATAAGTCGTGTAAGATCAATACAACAACAACCTATTCAAGATATTTTTGGTCAAATTAATAGTCGTATTAATCAAGTACTAACAGAACATCCAGAATATCAAGATGATGTTGCTCTACAAAAAAAACACGTCCCTTACATTGGCGAAGTACTTTTAGGACATGTACGTTACGGTACATTTGGTAAAAACAGTGTAGAAAGTGTACATCCATTTTTAAGACAAAATAATTGGATGCACCGTAACCTGATTCTTGCAGGAAACTTTAACATGACCAATGTTAAAGAGTTATTTCAAAACCTAGTAGATTTAGGACAACATCCAAAAGAATATACAGACACCATTACTATAATGGAAAAAATAGGTCATTTTTTAGATGATGCAGTAAGCAAAGTCTATAAAGACCTAAAAAAAGAAGGATACAGCAAACATGAGTGTTCACCATTAATTGCAGAACGTTTAAAAGTACACAAAATATTAAAACGCGCTGCTAAAAATTGGGATGGAGGATATGCTATGGCTGGACTTTTAGGTCATGGAGATTCTTTTGTATTACGTGATCCTGCTGGTATTAGACCAGCTTTTTATTATAAGGATGACGAAGTTGTTGTTGTAGCATCAGAGCGACCTGTAATACAAACCGTTTTTAACGTAGAATTTGATGATGTAAAAGAACTAGAGCCAGGTCACGCTATAATTACAAAAACTTCTGGAGATGTATCTATAAAACAAATTTTACAACCTTTAGAGCGTAAATCTTGTAGTTTTGAACGCATCTATTTTTCTAGAGGAAGTGATGCCGAAATCTACCAAGAACGTAAAACATTAGGTAAATTATTGATGCCTCAGGTACTAAAAGCAATAGATAACGACACAAAAAACACTGTTTTTTCTTACATACCTAATACAGCAGAAACATCTTTTTACGGATTAATTGATACTGTAGAAGAACATCTAAACGAAAGAAAAACACAAGACATTTTAAAAGGTAATGGTAATTTATCTAAAGAGCAAGTTATATCTATCTTAGAAGAAACACCTCGTATAGAAAAAATAGCCATTAAAGACGTTAAACTAAGAACGTTTATTACCGAAGACAGTAGTCGTGACGATTTAGTGGCACACGTTTACGATGTAACTTACGGCGTTATAAAACCAACCGATAACTTAGTAATCATTGACGATAGTATTGTACGTGGTACAACTTTAAAGAAAAGTATTATTAAAATGATGGATAGATTACATCCTAAAAAAATAATTGTTGTTTCTTCTGCACCACAAATACGCTATCCTGATTGCTATGGTATAGACATGGCTAACTTAGAATCTTTAGTTGCTTTTAATGCTGCTTTAGAGCTATTAAAAGAAAATAACAATTATAATTTAGTTGAAGAGGTTTACAAAAAATGTAAAGCACAAGTAGATCTTGCAGATAAAGACGTACAAAATTTTGTAAAAGAAATTTATGATCAATTTACTCCAGAACAAATTTCTGCTAAAATATCAGAGTTATTAACAGACAGTTCTGTTAATGCTGATGTAGAAATTATTTTTCAATCTGTAGACAATTTACACCAAGCTTGTCCTGAACATTTAGGCGACTGGTATTTTACAGGTAATTACCCAACAGCTGGAGGTAATCGTGTGGTTAACAGAGCTTTTATTAATTTTTATGAAGGCAACAAAGAAAGAGCTTATTAACTAATTTGAAGGGTTTTCTTACCTAAAAGTCAGTTAAGCGATTTTTTTTACGTTTTGACTATTAATTACAATTATTGAAATTAATCTTCGTTATATTTGAGCTTACCATAACATAAGTAGGTTAAGTTCATGGTAGATTTGGGGCAAAAAAGCTGGACTCTCGTCCGGCTTTTTTATTGAAACAAACAAATGATTATCAATGTTTTAAAAAATAAAAAGGCAGACTAATTAGTCTGCCTTTTTATTTATATTTCTATAGATAACTACTTAGCTTCAGCGTATCTTCTTTCTACTTCATTCCAGTTAATTACATTAAAAAACGCTTCAATATAATCTGGACGTCTATTTTGATAGTTTAAATAATAAGCGTGCTCCCAAACATCTAATCCTAAGATTGGAGTACCTTCACAAGAAACACCTGGCATTAAAGGATTATCTTGGTTTGGTGTAGAACAAACTTCTACTTTACCACCTTTGTGCACACAAAGCCAAGCCCAACCAGATCCAAACTGTGTTGCTGCTGCTTTACTAAATGCATCTTTAAAATCTTCAAAAGAACCAAATTCTGCTTCGATAGCATCTTTTAATTCTCCAGACAAACGTCCTTTTCCTTCAGGATTCATTACCGTCCAAAATAAAGAGTGATTATAAAATCCACCTCCATTATTTCTAACAGCACTATTAGACATATCTAGATTAGTTAAAATGTCTTCAATAGATTTTCCTTCTAAGTCAGTACCTTCAATAGCACCATTTAATTTTGTTGTGTATCCGTTGTGATGTTTACTATGGTGTATTTCCATAGTTCTTGCATCTATATGTGGTTCTAATGCATCATATGCATAACCTAATTCTGGTAATTCAAAAGCCATAATATATTTTTTTGTGGTTATTAATTTTTGTTTGTATCAAACTTAAAAATAATTTAGCTTTTTTCTCCAATAATGCTAATAATTTATAACTATTTTAAGATTGATTGTCCTTATCTTGTAACAAATTAGTTTTTTGATGAATAATATTGCTCCTTTTAAAGTATTTAACGCTTCTGCTGGAAGCGGAAAAACCTTTAACCTTGTAAAATCTTACTTAAAATTACTTTTTGAAACCGAAAATATTTTTGGGTTTAGAAACATTTTAGCAATGACATTTACCAACAAAGCTGTTGGTGAAATGAAAGAGCGTATTCTTAAAAAATTAAAAGATTTTTCTGAAGAAACCGTTTTAGATGGTAATGACGCTATGTTTAATGCTCTTTGTTTAGAACTAAATTTACAACCAGAATACGTTAACAAAAAAGCAAAAACATTATTAAGTACCATAATGCATAATTATGCTGCTTTTGATATTAGTACGATAGATGGTTTTAATCATAGATTAATCAGAACATTTGCTTATGATTTAAAATTACCCATCAATTTTGAAGTCGAGTTAGATACCGAAGCCCTATTAAATGAAGCTGTAGATAGCCTTATAGCAAAAGCAGGAACCGATAAAAAACTTACTAAAATTTTAATTGATTTTGCTATTGAAAAAGCTGACGACGATAAAAGCTGGGACATCTCCAACGACTTAAATAAAATTGCAAAAAAACTTACCAACGAAAACGACATACCACATTTAAAAGAAGCTTTAAAGGACAAAACTTTGGACGATTTTGAAAGCTTAAAATCTAGCTTAAAATCTAAAATTTCAAAAATAGAAAAAGAGTCAAAAAGGATAGCTCAAGAGGCTTTTGCTTTAATTGAGGAAAATAATATTCCTAAAAATCATTTTTCCTACACCGATTTACCTAATCATTTTCAAAAACTATTAACTCTCAACATAAAAGATTTAAAATTTGAAGGAAGGTTAGCTAATAATCTAGAGGAAGAAAAATATTTTGGTTCCAAAGCTACATCAGAAACAAAAAATTCAATACTATCAATTATCGAGTCTCTTAAATATCTTTTTTTTA
This sequence comes from Mesoflavibacter zeaxanthinifaciens subsp. sabulilitoris, assembly GCF_014191595.1. NCBI lineage: Bacteria > Pseudomonadati > Bacteroidota > Flavobacteriia > Flavobacteriales > Flavobacteriaceae > Mesoflavibacter > Mesoflavibacter zeaxanthinifaciens. The sequence goes on from NZ_JACHWV010000002.1 coordinate 14,416, forward strand.
AGTCCCAAAAAGTAACTGAAGAATATTTATTTTTCAAAGCCATATATAAAAACGTTACGCCGCTTTCTGTATTAAATGCTATTAATACCGAACTTCAACTTATAAAAGACAATGAGAATAAACTATTAATTTCAGAATTTAATACACTAATTTCAAATCAATTAAAAGACCAACCAACACCTTTTATTTACGAGCGTATTGGCGAAAAATTTAGACACTATTTTATTGATGAATTTCAGGATACTTCCGAAATGCAATGGAATAATTTAATCCCATTAATAGAAAACTCGCTTACCGCAGAAAATTTAAAAGGCGAAAAAGGAAGTACTATGATTGTTGGTGATGCTAAACAAGCCATTTACCGTTGGCGCGGCGGAAAGGCTGAACAATTTATTGACTTAACCGAAGATAAAAACCCTTTTCCTGTAAACAAAAAGATAATTGAGCTTGAAGAAAATTACCGTAGTCACAAAAATATTGTCAACTTTAATAATTCGTTTTTTAAATACATTTCAAACACAAGTTTTAGAAATGAGCATTATGCTAATTTGTATAAAAAAGCTAATCAAAATCCTACTATAAAAGAAGAAGGTTATGTAAGCTTTCAATTTTTAGATTTAAAGGAAAGCGAAGACGACAAAGAAACCCTTTACGCTAAAGAAACATACAATACCTTAAAAAAATGCTTAGATAATGGTTATGAATTAAAAGATATCTGTGTTTTAGTACGCAAGAAAAAAGAAGGAATTGCTGTAGCAAATTATTTAAGTGAAAACAATATTAAAATAATGTCTTCTGAAACAATGCTGATCGATAATTCCGAATCCGTACAGCTAATCAATAACATCTTAAGATTATTAGTCAATCCAAATAATTTTGAAGTTAGAATTAATGTACTTCATTATTTAGCAAGTACTTTCAACGTTGAAGATAAACACACATTTTTTAATCAAAATCTAAAATTAAATATTGATACTTTTTTTGGAAGTTTTAAACAATTTGGCATCGATTTTAATACTACAGAAATTGCACAACTTTCGCTATACGATAGTGTAGAAGATATTGCAAGACAATTTAATTTACTACAAACTTCAGATGCATTTGTACAGTTTTATTTAGACTTAGTTTTAGAGTTTTCTCAAAAACATATAACTGGTATTTCTGGGTTTTTAGAATACTACGACAATAAAAAAGACAGTTTAAGTATTGTGTCTCCTAACAACCAAAATGCGGTACAAATAATGACCATACATAAATCAAAAGGATTAGAGTTTCCTGTGGTTATTTTTCCTTTTGCCGATTTAGATATTTATCGAGAGATAGACCCTCAAGAATGGTTTCCTATAGATAAAACCCTTTTTAACGGTTTTTCAAAAACACTTATAAACTTTAACAGTGATGTCGAAAATTTTGGAGAAATTGGTCAAGACATTTACACCAAACATAAAGCAGAACAAGAACTAGACAATATAAATTTACTTTATGTTGCCTTAACAAGACCTGTAGAGCAATTACATGTTATTAGTAAAATAGATAATAATTTAAATGAATTAAATAGCTACTCTAAACTATACCAATCTTATTTACAAACAGAAGAATTATGGAGTGACAATCAAACCTTTTACGAATTTGGTAATTCACAAAGAGAAATTATTCCAGTAGAAAAATCTTTAGAAACTTCATCTAACAAAAACATTATAAGTGTTAACAAAAAGGAACACAACATTAAAATAATTACTAAGTCTGGATATTTATGGGACACTAATCAACAGGATGCTATAGAAAAAGGAAACATTATACACGATATAATGTCAAAAATCTATACAAAAGACGATGTCGATTTTGCAATAAATTTAGCTTTAGACAATGGATTTATCAATGATAACCAAGTAGAAGGCATCACAAAAAACATAAATGATATTGTAAGTCAAAAAGACCTTAAAGAGTTTTTTACAGATCAATATACAATTTACAACGAGCGTGATATTTTAACCAGCACAGGACAAATGATTAGACCTGACCGTTTAGTTATAAGGGACAATCAAGCTACAATTATTGATTACAAAACAGGATTACCAAATCCAAAACACGAACAGCAATTAGAAATCTATGCTACGCATTTAAAAGAAATGGGATATCAAATTTCAAATAAAATTTTAGTTTTTATCAACGAGAACATTCAAACTAAAAATTACAATTAAGGCGTTACCCTTTTTCGTATAGACTACAAAGGGTCGTGCTATCCACTATATCTTTTTTGTTTTTAAAACAAAAAAGGATGTCGTTTCTATCACTAACGCAAAAACATTGCTAAATTTGTAAAAAAACAACCCTTAAATTATGTACACTAAAATTAAAGATCATTTAAATAAAGAATTACAAGACATAAAAGACAGTGGACTTTTTAAAGAAGAGCGTATAATAACTTCTGCTCAAGGTGCAGAGATTACATTAAATACAGGAGAAAAGGTTTTAAACTTTTGTGCAAATAATTACCTAGGTTTATCATCTCACCCAGAAGTTATCCAAGCGGCAAAAGACACAATGGATACTCATGGTTTTGGAATGTCTTCTGTTAGATTTATTTGTGGTACACAAGACATACACAAAACCTTAGAACAAAAAATAGCAAACTTTTATGGCACAGAAGACACCATACTATATGCGGCAGCATTTGATGCAAACGGAGGTGTTTTTGAGCCATTATTAGGTCCAGAAGACGCAATTATATCAGACTCATTAAATCATGCATCAATTATAGATGGTGTTAGATTATGTAAAGCAGCAAGATATAGATACCAAAATAATAACATGGAAGATTTAGAAAAACAACTTATAGCAGCTAACGAAGCTGGAAGTCGTTTTAAAATTATTGTTACAGATGGTGTCTTTTCTATGGATGGTTTAGTAGCTCCATTAGATAAAATTTGTGACTTAGCAGATAAATATGATGCTTTAGTTATGATAGATGAGTGTCATGCTACTGGCTTTATTGGCGAAACCGGTCGTGGTACTTTAGAAGAAAAAGGCGTAATGGACAGAATAGATATCATTACAGGAACCTTAGGAAAAGCATTAGGCGGAGCAATGGGTGGATACACCACAGGAAAAAAAGAAATCATAGAAATGCTACGTCAAAGATCAAGACCATATTTGTTTTCTAACTCTCTAGCACCAGCAATTGTAGGAGCATCAATAAAAGTCTTTGATATGCTAGCTAATGACCACTCTTTAAGAGATCAACTAGAAGAAAACACAAAGTATTTCAAAAAAGAAATGAAGGCAGCAGGATTTGATATAGTAGATGGTGATTCTGCAATAGTTCCGGTTATGCTATATGATGCTAAGCTATCTCAAATAATGGCAAATAGATTGTTAGAAGAAGGTATATATGTAATAGGGTTTTTCTATCCTGTTGTTCCAAAAGAAAAAGCAAGAATAAGAGTTCAGCTTTCAGCTGCGCATACAAAAGAGCATTTAGACAAAGCTATTAACGCCTTTAAAAAGGTTGGCAAAACTTTAGAAATCATTTAATAAACAACTGTTTAAACCTTAATAAAAACCTTAAATAATCAATATTTTTATATATTTGTCTTTGTTAATAATATTTAACAGCTTATTTTTGCTTCTAATTAACACTTAAAAATTAAATTTTTGAATATGAAAAATCTTAGCAGATTAATGTTCACAATGTTACTTGTAACTACTATGGGTAATGTTATGGCACAAGACCAAAACAATCCTTGGGCTATCAACTTCGGTGTTAACGCAGTTGATGTGTTTCCTGTAGGTGAAGACGCTCCACAAGGAGGTTATTTTGACGAATTTTTTAATGTTGGTGACCACTGGAGTATTTTACCATCATTATCAACAATCTCTGTATCTAAATATGTAGGAGATAACTTCTCTGTTCAAGTTGGAGGTTCTGTAAACCAAATTAAAAAGTGGGGATCAGATGCTACTTCTCCTAGTTTAGAAGTAGACGATTTAGCATACTATGCTGTAGATGGTAACGTAAGATATCACTTTGCTAATTTAATTAATTCAAAGAAAATTGACCCAGCAATTGGTATTGGTGGTGGTTACACTTGGATTGAAGAAGGTCCATACAACACTTTCTCTACAGCTGCTGGTACTAACAATACAGTAGGTGCTGGTACAGTTAATGCTTCTTTAGGCTTAACTTACTGGTTCTCAGAAAACATCGGTTTATTTGTAGAGTCTAAATACAAGCACTCATTTGAAGACTATTTAACTAAGCACTTCCAACACTCTGCTGGTGTTGCTGTAAGATTTGGTGGAACTGATACTGATGGTGACGGTGTATACGACAAAGATGATGCTTGTCCAGAAGTATTTGGCTTAGAAGCATTCAATGGTTGTCCAGATGCTGATGGTGACGGAATCGAAGATTCTAAAGACGCGTGTCCTAACGAAGCTGGTTTAGCTGAGTTTAATGGATGTCCTGATACTGACGGTGATGGTATTGCTGACAATAAAGATAACTGTCCAGAAGTAGCAGGTTTAAAATCTTTAGCTGGTTGTCCAGATGCAGATGGTGACGGTGTAACAGATGCAGATGATAAATGTCCTAATGAAGCTGGTCCTAAAGCTAACAACGGATGTCCTTGGCCTGATACTGACGGTGACGGTGTAACAGATAACGTAGACAAATGTCCTAACGAAGCTGGTACTGTTGCTAACGATGGTTGTCCAGAAATAGTTGAGCCAACTCAAGAAGTTATGGAGCAATTAAACAGCTACGCTAAAACTATCTTATTTGATACTGGTAAGTCTAGTTTCAAAAAACAATCTTACTCTGTGTTACAGTCTATTACTGCTATTTTAAAAGAGTACCCAGAGTCTAACTTTACAATTGAAGGTCATACTGATAGTGTTGGTAGCAAAACTTTAAACCAAAAGTTATCTGATGCTAGAGCTAACGCTGTAATGGCTTACTTAATTGAAAACGGAATTGATTCTGAAAGATTAAGAGCTTTTGGATTTGGTGAAGATTACCCAATCGACACTAACGCAACTGCTGCTGGTAGAAGAAACAACAGACGTGTTGAAGTAAAACTTAAAAAAGACTAAGTTTTAATCAACAAATAATATAATTTATTAGAAAACGCTTCGGATAACCGAAGCGTTTTTTATTTTTATGTTATGATAAGTTTTATAACCAAAGTACTACTTGATTTACAAAAACAAAACGTAAATTTTAGTGATATAACATTTGTCCTTCCTAGTAGGAGAGCAGGTGTTTTTTTGAGGAAAGAATTAAGTAATATTATTAATAAAACATCTTTCTCTCCAACCATAATTAGTATAGAGTCTTTTGTTGAAGAGCTATCTCAACTTAAAGCCTTAACAAATACAGAACTTCTATTTCAGCTTTATAATAGCTATATAGAATTAACACCAAAAGAAGAGCAAGAACCTTTTGATGTCTTTTCAAAATGGGGACAAATCTTACTTCAAGATTTTAATGAAATAGATAGACATCTAATACCTCAAAAAAATATATTTGAGTATTTATCTGCTATAAAAGATTTAGATCATTGGTCTTTAAATCCAAACCCTACAGATGTAGTAAACAACTATATAAAATTTTGGAATAAACTCTATCCGTTTTACAAACACTTTAGTAAAAGCTTAATAAATCAAAAAAAAGGATATCAAGGTTTGATTTATAGAGAAGCAGTAGAAAACCTTGAAACTTATATTCAAAGCTGTTCTAAAAGACATGTTTTTGCTGGTTTTAATGCACTAAACACAGCAGAGGAAACCATTATCCAAGAATTATTACAAAATGATCTAGCTGCTATATATTGGGATATAGATAAAATATTTATGGATAGCTCATATCATGATGCAGGTTTATTTACAAGAAAACATAAAGAAAACTGGAAGTATTTTCAGAAAAACTCGTTTAACTGGAAAGAGAGTAATTATTCAACTTTAAAAAATATAAACATTTTTGGTGTACCTAAAGCAATAGGTCAAGCTAAAACTATAGGAAATATACTAAATAGTTTATCAGAAAAAGACATAAAAAATACAGCTGTTGTTTTAGGTGACGAAAACTTATTATTACCAACGTTAAATTCTATACCAAAACATATTAATGCAATAAATGTAACAATGGGATTTCCTTTAAACTCAATCCCATTAGCAGCATTATTTGAGAAAGTTTTTAGCGTACAAATAAATAATACAAATAACTATTACCATAAAGATGTTATTGACATACTAAAAGATCAATACTTAAGCACTGTTTTTAATAACAATTACACTCAAAAGATAGTTGATATTATAAACACAAATAATATAATATATCTAAGCAAAGAAAAACTGCTATCCTTATCACTTAATAGTGAACAGAATGACATTATTAATATCATTTTTAGTAATTGGAATAATAATCCAACACTAGCTATTCAAAATAGTTTTAAGATAATCCAGCTGATAAAAAATAAACTTATTGAAGACAGAAAATCTAACCAACTTAGTTTAGAGTATTTATATAGATTTAATGTGCTTTTTAATGAGATTGATAGACTAAATAAAAAGTATAACACACTAACAAACATTAGAAGCCTGTATAATATTTACAAAGAACTATTAAGTAGTGAGACTTTAGATTTTCAAGGAGAACCATTACAAGGCTTACAAATAATGGGAATGTTAGAATCTAGGGTTTTAGATTTTGAAACCGTAATAATAACAAACGTTAATGAAGGCGTTTTACCATCAGGAAAAACAAATAACTCTTTTATCCCTTTTGATGTAAAAGTTGAAAAAAACCTACCGACATATAAAGAAAAAGACGCAGTCTATACCTATCATTTTTACCATTTACTACAACGTGCAAAAAATGTATACATACTTTATAATACAGAAATAGACACGCTTTTAGGTGGAGAAAAAAGTAGGTTTATTAGCCAATTAGAGCTAGAAGGTATTCATCAAATTAATCATCAAATTATTTCACCAGAAGTACCAAATTATCAACCTCAACTATTAGAAGTTAAAAAATCCGAAGCATTGGTAAATCAGATAAAAAGGTTAGCAAATAGCGGCTTTTCACCTTCATCTTTAACCAGCTACATTCGTAATCCGATAGATTTTTATAACCAAAAAATACTAGGCGTAAAAGATGTTGAAGAAGCCGAAGAAAATGTTGCTGCAAACACATTAGGGACAGTTGTTCACAATACATTAGAAGCTTTGTATTTACCATTAATGGGAAGAATATTAACAGTAGATGATATTAAAAATCTTATCCCAAAAATTGAAAAATACATCACTAAATTTTTTAAAGACGAATACAAAGAAGGCGATATAACCAAAGGAAAAAACCTAATTGTTTTTGAAATTGCTAAACGATACGTTTTAAACTTTTTAAACTTTGAAATTGATGCTATAAAATCTGGTAACGAGATAAAAATCATAGCTTTAGAAGAAAAAATTGAAGGCATAAAAATCAACATAGAAGGTTTAAATTTTGACATAGACTTAAAAGGAACAGTTGATAGAATTGACACCTGCAATGGTATGACAAGAATCATAGACTATAAGACGGGAAAAGTAGAGCAAACCAACGTAACAGTTGTAAATTGGGAAGATTTGCCAACAGACTACAAAAAATACAGCAAGTCATTTCAAGTATTGATGTATGCATATATGCTGTCTAAAAAAACAGCTCTTAAATTTCCTGTGGAAGCTGGAATTATTTCATTTAAAAATTTAAGTGAAGGGTTTATAAAATTTGCAAAAAAAGAAAAACCAGGTAACAGTAAAAAGGACACCAATATTACCGAAGACACTTTATCTGATTTTGAAGTCGAGCTAAAAAAATTAATCACAGAAATCTGCAATCCAAACATACCGTTTACCGAAAAAGAAGTCTAAAAATGATCAATAAAAATCTAGTTCTAAAAAGAGAAAATAACAAACCAATTGTTTGGGATGCCTTTTTTAACAATAATGACAACAAAAAACCACTAGTTATTTTTTGTCATGGATACAAAGGTTTTAAAGATTGGGGCGCATGGGATTTGGTTGCAGAAGCCTTCATGAAAGCCAATTTATTTTTTGTAAAGTTTAATTTTTCACATAACGGAGGAACGGTTGAACAACCTATAGATTTTCCGGATTTAGAAGCATTTGCAGAAAATAACTACTCTAAAGAACTTGACGATTTGGATGATATAATTACGTTTTTAACTTCTGAAGAAAATGAATTTTTAGATCAAATTGATATTAATAATATTTCTGTTATTGGACATTCTCGTGGTGGCGGAATTTCGATTTTAAAAACAAATGAAGACCAACGTATTAAAAAGCTAATTACTTGGGCTAGTGTAAGCAGCTTTGGCAAACGCACATCTACTACAGGTAATTTAGAACAATGGAAAAAGGATGGAGTTAAATACGTTTTAAACGGAAGAACAAACCAAAAAATGCCTCATAATTTTCAATTTTATCTGGATTTTAAAGCTAATGAGCAACGCTTTAATATTGAAAATGCTGTAAAAAATATTACTGTGCCTCACTTAATCATTCATGCAAAAGATGATGCCTCGGTTTTATACCAAGAAGCAATAAACTTAAACAATTGGAATCCAAAAAGTGAACTGTTTACAATAGATAACAGTAATCATGTTTTTGATGCAAAACATCCTTGGAAAGAAAAGGATATGCCTAATAATTTAGAAAAAGTAATTAATAAAACAATAGCTTTTATTAAGCGTTAAGCTATCTTAAGTTTTGGCTTTATACTAAATTGGTTTATTTTATCAAACAACTCGTTTTTGTCAATTGGTTTAGTCATATAATCATTCATCCCAATTTCTAACACACGGTCTTTAGTTTTAGGCATAGCATCTGCAGTTACTGCAATTATTGCAATATCTTTATTTAATGTACTTATTTTTCCTTCTCTAATGGCTTTTGTGGCTTCATAACCATCCATAATTGGCATTTGTAAATCCATTAAAACTAGATCATATGTATTATTATTTAATTCGTCTAAAGCTTCTTTACCGTTTTCAACAATAGTAAAATTAAAACTTAGGTTAGCGCTTAATAGCTTTTTCATTACCATTTGGTTTAGTCGGTTATCTTCTACAACTAAGATTTGTATACTTTTTTCTTGACTAGGCTGTTGTTCTTTTTGTACTTGTGCTTCTTCTTGAACAACTTGTAACGGTATATCTATATAAACATTTGTACCCTTATTTAACTTACTTTCTATAGAAATAGTACCTTCAAACAAGTTTACTAGATTTTCTACTATATTTAAACCTAAACCAATACCTCCAAATTGACGTTTATGATTATTGCGCATTTGGTTAAAACTGTTAAACACATTGTTTTTAACTTCTTCTGTCATACCAATTCCTGTGTCAGAAATCTGTATAGAAAATCGGTTAAAACCATTGGGTTGGCTTGAACATTTTAATTTAAAAACTATGGTGCCTTCTAAAGTAAATTTTACTGCATTACTTAATACATTATTTATAATTTGAATAAATCGCTCTGCATCTCCTTCTACAGTTTCTGGTATTTCAGAATCAATTTCAAATATATAGTTTAGTCCTTTTTTATTTGCTTCTACTTTCCAGTTATCACTTATATCTGTAATTAACTGTTTTGGTTTAAACTTATTAGTGTTTAATCTAAGTTGGTTAGACTCTATCTTCTCAAAATCTAAAATATCGTTTACATTGCTTAAAAGACTTAAGGATGCGTTTTTAATAGTTTGATATTGTTCTTTTACTTCTGGATCATTAGTGTCTAAATTTGATTGTACAATACCTAAAATAGCATTAATTGGTGTCCTAAGCTCATGACTCATATTAGACATAAAATAGGACTTTAACTCACTTATTTCTTTTGTTCTTATAAGCGCTAACTCTTGAGAAGATTCGTTTTCTAATCTTAATTTTTTAATCAAATTTGTCATAGAAAGCGATAAGAAAATAACCTCTAATCCTGATCCAAACTTTGCGCTATTTAAAGTATAAAAATTATTAGGCAGCAAGCTTAAGTTATTCATTACAAAACCTAAAAGACCTATTACTAAAAAGAATATCCCTACTGAAAAGAAAGGATCAATTTTTACCTTTTTAACTTTTAAAATAGTTAAAGATGTTAATATTAACAATAAACTTATTAGGCCATTTAAATTACTTAAAGGATAAACAGCTTCCATAGTTATAGGCGAAATTACTGTCATTATAAAAAGTACAGCAATAGCAATATAAATACCATTAAAAATGTTTTTTAGAACTTTTAAACGTTTATCAATTTTTAAAAAATGTTCGCAATACTTTAAAAGAAAAAAGTTAGATAGTAATGCTGAAACTAAAACTGCCTTGCTGTTAAAAAAACCTGCATTAGTAAAGATATATTGATAAATAAATCCATCTAAAGCTCCTTGCATAAGTGCAATAGATAATACATAGCAACTATAATATAAGAAGGTTTTGTTAGATAAACTGCTATAAAAAAACAAATAAACAATACCTGCTAAAAACAAAATACCGTAAAACAAACCTAAAAACAATTGCTGTTTGTAATTTGCTATTAAAAATTCGCTTTCGGTATAAAGGTTTAAAGGTACATTTATAGTTTCGCCATCACTACTTAATTCTAAATAAAAATCTTTTACAGTATTTGGCTCTAATTGAAGTTTAAAAACTGTTGATCTATGTGCTACTTGACGCTTATTAAACGGAATTTGATCTCCGCTTTGATATTTTGTAACACTACCTTTATTTAGTATGTACAAATTAGCTAAATCTGTTACTGGTCTTGCTGTTTCTAAATAATAGGTGTTTTTACTAGATGATGTGTTTTCTAAACTAAATGATACCCAATAATTTGAAGACGTAAAACCTAAACTTAGATTGTCTGATGGTATAGGTTTAAAACCAAGATTTTTAGAAGCAACAACATCTTCAATTGACAACGTGTTATCTTCTACATTTACAAAACTAGCGTATTGGTAAAGTTTTCCTTTAGAGGTTTTTGGGTTGAATACAATTTTATCTTGCGCAAAAGTTACCGCACAAAACAAAGCTAATAACAGCCAGGTTAGTTTTTTCATATTAGGTTAAGTTTAGGTTACTTACGAAAATGGGGCTTTGTAAGTTTTATAAATAAACCTATAAAACGTTTAACTGTTTAAAAAAATAGTTTAAGACTAAATATATTCGTTAAAAAGCAAAAGTCGAGCAACTTAGCTCGACCTTTTAAATAAAAATTTTATATAAAATTTTAAATTATTTTATTCCGCTTAATACTAAAACAGGTAATGTTGAAGAGTGAAAATCTTTCTTTAAAATCGAATTTTTCTCCCACAGTTTAGCAAAAAAACCACGCTTACGTCTAACCACACATAACAAATCAGGATCATTATCCTTATAATGCTCTAGCACACCTTGAAACGTTGTGGCATTTTCAGATTTTGTAGTTTTTGTAATCATGTTACTCAGTTCTTCATTTACATCAAAATCTCCTTCGTTATAAAAAGGTGTTTTTACTAAAAGTAGATTTACAATAGATTTATATTGTGCTTTAATATCTTGTAATGGTTTTAAAACGCCTTCTTTTTTGATAGTAGCAGATTTTAAAGCCATTAAAATATAAATGATTGGTCTGTATTTATAACCTTCAGGTACAATTAAAGCTGGTATATTGGTTTGCTTGATTATTTTTCCAGAGGTTTTCCCTAAGTAAACTTCATCTTTAATAGAATTGGTTCTTGGCTCTAATAAAATTAAATCGATATCTAAAGACTTACAAACTAACTCTAATGTATCAATTAGTTTTCCTTTAAACGTTTTAATAACAACTTCAACGTTTTTTGTATTCACTTTAGATACATGATTTTCTAAAAACTCCATGCTTTCTCTTTCTAAAATATGATCTACTTTAATCATTGTACCTGATTTTGTGTAGACATTATAAATTTGTACTACATATAATTTTGCACCAAAAGCTTGTGCAAAATCTACCGCATATTGTAAATGACTTTGTGCATTTTTTGAAGAACCAACAGGTACTAAAATAGATTTCATAAATAAATGGTTTAGGTTACAAAAGTACAGATTTTTTATTCACTTAAATTTAAATAAAGTTTTACGACCTTTGGCATTAACTTTTATCAAAGTGAAAACTAAAATTAGCTTAAAGCATATCAACAAATTAGCAATTCCTGCATTAATTGCTGGCATATCAGAGCCTATATTATCACTTACAGACGCAGCTGTAGTTGGTAATGTAGACCTAAATGCTACCGAATCTTTAGCTGCTATTGGTATTGTTACAACGTTTATCTCTATGCTTATTTGGGTTTTAGGACAAACACGTAGTGCTATATCCTCAATAATTTCTCAACATCTTGGTGCAAATGCTTTAGACCAAGTAAGACAATTACCTGCTCAAGCAATTTTTTTGATTACATCTTTAAGTATATTTATTATTGCCATAACCTATCCTCTAGCTGCACCAATTTTTAAACTATATAATGCCGAAAACTTAATTTTAGATTACAGTGTAGAGTATTATAGAATACGCGTATTAGGATTTCCGTTTACACTTTTTGTTATTGCTGTTTTTGGAACATTTAGAGGATTACAAAATACGTACTACCCAATGGTTATAGCTATTTCTGGAGCTGCATTAAACGTAATTTTAGATTTCATTTTAGTATATGGAATAGATGGTGTAATTACTGGTCAACACATTAAAGGTGCTGCTTATGCAAGTTTAATTGCTCAAGTTTTTATGGCTTTATTTTCGGCATATTTACTGCTTACAAAAACAAGTATTCCTTTGCGATTTAGCTTTCCTTTAAATCCGCAGATTAAAAATTTTGCACTTATGATTTTAAATCTGTTTATACGCACATTAGCACTAAACATTACGCTTTACCTTGCTACAAAATATGCTACAGGATATGGCAAAAACTATATTGCCGCTTATACTATAGCAATTAATTTATGGTTTTTAGGTGCTTTTATTATTGACGGTTATGCTAGCGCTGGTAATATTTTATCAGGAAAATTATTTGGTCAAAAAAATTACAATCAACTAATCAAACTAAGTAACAAATTAATTAAGTATGGTATTTATCTTGGAATAACTGTTGCCATAATTTGTAGTATCTTATACTATCCTATTGGAAGAATTTTTACAGACGAAAGTAATGTTTTAAACCAGTTTTACAGCGTATTTTGGATTGTTCTAGCAATGCAACCTTTATGTGCTTTAGCATTTATTTTTGATGGAATATTTAAAGGTTTAGGTAAGATGAAGGTTTTACGTAATGTATTACTTCTGTCAACATTTTTAGTCTTTATTCCTATACTTTTTATTGTAGATTATTTTGACTTAAAATTGCACGGTATCTTTATTGCGTTTACCTTTTGGATTATTGCTCGTGGTTTACCATTAATAATAATTTTCAGAAAACAATTTTTACCGCTAACACAAAACAACTAACTTTACAACACAATTAGTTTTAGATTATGCTTATAGGTTTATTACAACAAGTTGATATTGAAGAAAAAATTAAAAATGCTCCAAATAACAGTTATGAAATTGGTGTCTTTATTGGTTCTTTCTTACCGCTAATTGTTTTAGTATTATTAGCATACTTTCTTTACAGATACAACAAAAACAGAAACAACAATTAGTTATGAATAGAATATTTTTACTACTAGCTATCGTACTTATAATCGTTTATTTTTACAATAAACGCAGACGCTACTAACGGGTCTTAAGCCAACCTGTAATACTTAAACGTTTTGTGTTTACAGGTTTAACTTCGTGCTCTATAATTTGGCTTTCAAAAATAACAACTCGTCCTGGTAAAGGGTAAATTATTTTATCATTTTCAGGATTGTTTTCATCTAGATATAACACCAATTCGCCACCATTTTCTGGTTGACAATCTTCGTGATTTAGATAACAGACAAAAGATAACTTACGCCTATCGTCGTTTTTAAAAGTATCTAAATGACGCTTATAAAACGTACCTGTTGGATAAATAGCGTAATGAAATTCTTTATGCAAAATACCCATAAAACAAGTCTTATTTAAATAATTAACCAAGTGATTAATCTTATTAAAAAATAAGCTTTCAGAAGGATTAGCTCTTGCTTCGTCCATCCATAAAATTACATCACCTCTAATAGATTTAGCAATTACCTCATCAAACTTATTTCCAATAGCAGCTTTTTTAAACGCATCTTCTTGGTATTTTTCTAATAAAGATGTTCTTAAAATATCTACTTCAGTGTCATCAAAAAAATGGTCAATTACACAATATTTTTGATGTGCAATATCGTCTATAATCCTTTCATATAAAGGAACTTCGACAAAATCGATAGCTTCAAAAAGCTGACTCATTAGCCAATTATTTTAAAAAAAGTGCGCAAATGTAAACTAAAAACTAATTGGTTTTACAAAATCAATATCTTTGTAGCATAAAATTAATGTATGTCAAACATCAGAATAACAAAACAATTCTCTTTTGAAACTGGTCATGCGCTTTATGGCTACGACGGTAAATGCAAAAATGTTCATGGTCACAGCTACAAACTAGACGTAACCGTGATAGGACAACCTATTACAGATACTAAAAATGTAAAGTTTGGTATGGTCATAGATTTTGGTGACCTTAAAAAAATTGTAAAAGAAGAAATTGTAGACGTTTTTGACCATGCGACTGTATTTAATAAAAATACACCTCATGTAGAATTAGCAAAAGAACTTCAAGATAGAGGTCATGATGTTTTACTAGTAGATTATCAACCAACAAGCGAAATGATGGTTATTGATTTTGCTAAAAAAATTAAAGACAGACTACCAAATACTATCAAATTACATTCTTTAAAACTTTCTGAAACTGCAACCAGTTACGCACAATGGTATGCAAGTGATAATGAATAAGCCTATTAACATACACGTTCCTAAGGGAAAGAAAATATACTTTGCATCAGACAATCATCTTGGTGCGCCAACCAAAGCAGCATCTTTACCTAGAGAGAAAAAATTTGTGGCTTGGTTAGATGAAGTAAAACAAGATGCAGCTGCTATTTTTTTATTAGGCGATTTGTTTGATTTTTGGATGGAATATCGCAATGTCGTCCCAAAAGGCTTTACAAGAACATTGGGCAAATTAGCCGAGATTACAGATTCTGGAATACCTGTTTATTTTTTTGTTGGTAATCATGATTTATGGATGAATGGTTATTTTGAAGAAGAATTAAATATACCTGTTTACCATAAACCACAAGAATTTACCTTTAATAACACATCTTTTTTTATAGGTCATGGCGACGGATTAGGACCTGGTGATAAAGGGTATAAGCGCATGAAGAAGTTGTTTACCAATCCTATTTCTAAATGGATGTTTAAAAGATTGTTACATCCGGATTTTGCAATGCGTTTAGGTAATTATTTATCAGTAAAAAACAAGCTTATTTCTGGTGATGATGACGCTAAGTTTTTAGGCGAAGACAATGAATGGCTGGTACAATATTGCAAAAGAAAACTGGAAGACAAACACCGCGATTATTTTGTGTTTGGTCACAGACATTTACCTTTAAATATTGACCTGACCCAAAACTCTAAATACATCAATCTTGGCGATTGGATACAATATTATACTTATGGTGTTTTTGATGGTGAAAAAATGGAGCTTAAAACGTTTAAGTCATAATAAAATTAAAAAACAGAGCTAAAAGGAATATTATAGCTATAAAAACAAAAGCTATAATTAAGTATAGTTTTACCATCTTACTTTGATCATTGAAATCTGAAACCAAATTTGATTCTACAGTGGCAACAATTTCATTGTTTATGATAATATTATCAACTTTTTTATGATCAGAATCAAGAAATACAAATCTTACTTTATCACCAAAATAATCATTTTCAACATAATAGTTTATTTCTTTTTTATCTAATTCAGATTCAAATAATATCTTATCCTTAAAAGAAATCATTAACTTATAATGATTTTCAATATTATCTTCTGTCTTCATCTTAAACTAAAAAACTAATCCAATAATGCGTCTAAAGTCAATACATCTAGATTACCATCTGGAAAAAGATTGCGTTTCTTTTCAAATTCTATTATGGCATTTCTGGTAATTGTATGATAAACACCATCTAATTCTAAATCAAATCCTTTTTTAACTAACAGCTTTTGCACTTCGTAAATAAAAGCACTTTTTTCGCCTAATCTAACTTTAGGATTTGCTGCATACATGCTTTTTATTTTAGATTTAAAAATAGCGTTACTATCAGGTTTTGTGTTATTTCCTTCAAGTTTTAACTTAATTAAATCGTTAGTTAATCCTTCATCTTTTAATTGTTTAGAGGCTTCTAACTTAGCTTCGTAATACTTGACTTTTGCTAACTTTTTTCGATATTCGTTAACTACAAATGTTGTAGATTCATCGTCATCTTCTGGAGATTTTACGTTAATTTCATTTACATTCCATTGCATGTTAGCAAAACCATTTAAAGCTTGTACTGCTTCAAAATAACTATAAACTACATCTTGATTATAATACTCTAAATCAATATTTTCACTTGATTTATAGTTAAAGTTATCTGGATGAAAACGTTGATATTCTTTGTACTGATTATAAGCAAAAATTAATACGATAATGGCAATTAAAGCGATGATTAGTTTTTTCATAAGTCAAAAAGATTAGCTTGCGAATTTCAAATATAAAAGAAATTTAAATTGAATTACACGTTGTGATCTTCAATATCTTCAGTAAGATCTAATTCTCTTAGCGTTTTATTTTTAGCTCCAATAGCAACAACAGTAACTAATGTCATTATTCCGCCAAAAATAACAGCGACAGAAGGACCTAAAATTTTTGCAGCCAAACCGCTTTCAAAAGCACCAAGCTCGTTAGACGATCCAACAAACATACTATTTACAGACGCAACACGACCACGCATATGATCTGGCGTTTTTAACTGCAAAATGGTTTGTCTAATTACCATAGAAACGCCATCTGTTACTCCAGAAAAGAATAGTGCTAACACACTTAACCAAAATAATTTTGAAGCTCCAAATACGATAATACAAATACCAAAACCAAAAATTGAAATTAATAATTTTTTACCTGCATCTTTATTAACTGGTAAATAGGTAGTAATAAACATAGTTAAAATACTTCCGATAGAAATAGAAGCATTAAGCACACCAAATCCTTTAGAACCAACTTCTAAAATATCTTGCGCAAACACCGATAAAAGTGCTACTGTACCTCCAAATAAAACGGCAATCATGTCTAATGTTAGTGCGCCTAAAATGGCTTTATTACTAAACACAAATTGTAAACCAACTTTTAAACTTTTCCCTACAGACTCGCCAATATTTGGGTTTAAAATAGGTTTCTTTTTAATCTTGAACGTAATTAGCAATGCAAAGGTAACTAGAGCAAAAACAATACAAAGTGTTTTATCAACACCTATCCAATCTATTGAAAATCCTGCAAATAATGCTCCGGTTACGGTAGCTGCTTTCCATGTACTACTACTCCAAGTTGCTGCATTTGGGTAGATTTTTTTGGGAACAATAAGCGCAATTAATGAAAAGATAGTTGGTCCAAAAAACGAGCGTAAAAATCCGCCAAAAAACACCAAAGCATAAATACAGTATAAAATGTTTTGTGTTTCCCAATCGCCAACCACTTTATCCCAAGTCAATAAAAACAAGCCTAAACTAATTAATGAAAATGCAGCAATACAAATAGCTAGCAAGTTTCGTTTTTCTTTTTGGTCTACAATATGTCCTGCAAATAATGCCATAGTAAAGGCTGGAATAATCTCCATAAACCCTATTAAACCTAAGTATAACGGGTCTTTAGTTAAAGAATACACTTCCCATTCTATCACAATAAATTGCATAGACCAACCAAAAACTAAGGCAAATCTTAACAATAAAAAGATGTTGAATTCTTTAATACGAAGTGCTGCGTACGGATCGTTTTTTTGCATGCTATCCTTTTATATCTCTAATTTTAAGTTGAAGCGATACGTTACCTTGCCAATGGTTTTCGTCTACAGAATATACAGCACTAAACAGTTGCTTGTTTTTTATAAGATGTAACTTTTCACCTAAATTAAAACCAATACATACAAATTGTTTACCCGATTGCGTTGCTGTAAATCTTAAGTGCGTTTTATCTTCGCCAACACATTTCCCATAACCTGTATCTTTTAGGTTATCGGTCATAAAAATTGGTGTCATATTTCCTGGTCCAAATGGTGCAAACTGGCGGATAATCCGCATTAGTTTATCATCTATTTGGTTTAAATTTATTGCTAAATCTACTTTTATTTCTGGCGTTAGTAGGTTTTTATCTATGGTTTTAGAAACCTCATCTTCAAAAGCTTGTTTAAACGCTTCGTAGTTTTCTTCTTTAAGGGTTAATCCTGCTGCGTATTTATGTCCGCCAAATTGCTCGATATGTTCGGCGCAACCTTGTAACGCATTATACACATCAAATCCAGAAACCGATCTAGCAGAAGCAGCTAACTTATCGCCACTTTTTGTAAATACTAAGGTTGGTCTGTAATAGGTTTCGATTAACCGAGATGCCACAATACCAATCACACCTTTGTGCCAATGTTCTTGATACACTACGGTTGTTAAACGGTTTTCTTCATTTTCAGACTTTATTAACTCTAATGCTTCTTGGGTTATGCTTTGGTCGGCTTCTCTCCTATCGGTATTAAATGCTTCTATTTCTTCAGCATATTGTATGGCTGTTTGTAAATTATTTTCGGTTAAAAGATCTACAGCGTATTGCCCATGTTTCATCCTTCCGGCAGCATTAATACGTGGCGCGATGATAAAAACAACGTCGGTAATGGTTAGCTCATCTTTTTTTATCTGATTAATTATGGCTTTAAAACCTGCACGAGGTTGCGCATTTATAACCTGTAAACCAAAGTAAGCTAACACTCTGTTTTCGCCTGTAATTGGGACAATATCTGCACCAATTGCTGTGGCAACTAAATCTAAATATGGGATTAAATCGTTTAAAGTTTCGTCAAATTTGTTAGCTATAGCTTGTATTAATTTAAAACCTACGCCACAACCACAAAGTTCTTTGTAAGGATATGTACAATCTTCTTGTTTTGGGTCTAAAACCGCTACAGCATTTGGTACTTGATTACCTGGTCTATGGTGATCGCAAATAATAAAATCGATACCTTTTTCTTTAGCATAGTCTATTTTATCTAGTGCTTTAATACCGCAGTCTAATGCGACGATTAAACTGAAATCATTATCGTCTGCAAAATCAATTCCTTTGTAAGAGACGCCATAACCTTCATCATACCTATCCGGAATATAAGTTGCGACATTTGCAGTTTTGGTCTTTAAATAGGAAGACATTAACGCTACTGATGTTGTTCCGTCAACATCATAATCGCCATATACCAATATGTTTTCGCCGTCTTTAATTGCTTGCAAAATTCTAATCACTGCTTTGTCCATATCTTTCATTAAATATGGGTCGTGAAGATGCTCTAAACTAGGTCTAAAAAAGTGCTTGGCGTCTTCAAACGTTTCTATACCGCGTTGTACTAAAAGCGTTGCAATTGCTTCATCTACATTTAAAGATTGTTGCAGTTGTTTGACAATTTCTGGGTTTGGTTTTGGCTTTAATGTCCAGCGCATAGTGGAAGTGAAAAGTGTCTTAAATATTTAAAGTGACTAAAGTGGAAAATGATTATTTGTTATGAAATTTAATGTCTGTTTTTACGTCGGCAAATTGTCTAAACATTTCCATAACGCCGCAATATTTTTCGACAGATAATTGTACTGCTCTGTTAATTCTTTCTTCGTTTAAATCGCTTCCTGTAAAGTGATAGGTTACCCAAACAGTTTTATAGTATTTTGGATGTTCTTCGGTAAGCTCGCCTTCAACTTCCATTTTAAAATCGTCAACCTCAACTTTCATTTTTTCTAAAATAGAAACAACATCTAAGCCTGAACAACCTGCTAAAGAAGAAAGCATCATTGCTTTTGGTGATAGACCTTGACGCTTCTGTCCTTCTACATCGGTATCCATTAAAACATGATGATTACTTGGGTTATCAGAATCGAATAGCATTCCGCCTTTCCAACTAGTTGTGATTTTATGTGTCATTTTTAAGAATTTTTTCGTTTATTGAATGTATCAAAAATACATCATAAAATTTAGAAAACCCATGCCTTTAGTAAACCCTTTACACGCAGATCACGATTTAGAAACCAAAGCACTTGCAGACTTTTTTAATGAGACACTTGGCTTTTGCCCAAACTCGGTTTTAACCATGCAACACAGACCTGCAATAAGTAAAGCGTTTATTAATTTGAACAAAGCAGTTATGGCTAATGAAGGTAAAGTGACTTCTGCTTTAAAACGAATGATTGCTTGGGTTAGCAGTAACGCAACAGGTTGTAGATATTGTCAAGCTCATGCCATTAGAGCTGCAGAACGTTATGGTGCAGAACAAGAACAATTAGATAATATTTGGGATTATAAAACGCATCCTGCGTTTAGTGCTGCCGAACGTGCTGCGTTAGATTTTAGTTTAGCCGCAAGTCAAATACCAAATGCGGTTGATGAGACTATTAAAACAGAATTATACAAATATTGGAATGAAGGTGAAATTGTAGAAATGCTTGGAGTAATTAGCCTTTTTGGTTATTTAAACCGTTGGAATGACAGCATGGCAACAACCTTAGAGCATGATGCTATTGATAGCGGAAAACAACATTTAGGTAAACATGGTTTTGAGGTTGGGAAGCATGTTTAACTAGTTGACAGTTTTCAGTAGTAGTAAGTATAATTAATAAGGTTTTACTTTTTCCCTCCAACACAAATTACAATTTCTCCTTTTGGTGGCTTATTGGTGTAGTATTCTAAAACTTCTTTGGCTGAACCGCGTATGGTTTCTTCATACAATTTGGTAAGTTCTCTAGAAACTGAAACTGGTCTGTCTTCTCCAAAATACTCGCAAAAATTGGTTAATGTTTTTATTAATTTATGCGGACTTTCATAAAATATGATGGTTCTGGTTTCTTCAGCTAAAAATAAAAGTCGGGTTTGTCTTCCTTTTTTTACTGGTAAAAACCCTTCAAAAACAAACTTGTCGTTTGGTAAACCACTATTAACTAATGCTGGGACAAATGCTGTTGCGCCTGGTAAACATTCTACTTCAATATTATTTTCAATACACGCTCTAGTTAGTAAAAATCCTGGGTCTGAAATTGCTGGTGTACCTGCATCACTAATCAATGCAATGGTTGTTCCTGCTTTTAATTTTTGCACCAAACTTTCAACCGTTTTATGCTCGTTATGCATATGGTGACTTTGCATTGGTGTACTAATTTCAAAATGCTTTAATAATTTACCTGATGTACGAGTATCTTCAGCTAAAATTATATCAACTTCTTTTAAAACTTCAATCGCTCTAAAAGTGATGTCTTTTAAATTTCCTATTGGTGTTGGTACAATGTAGAGTTTACCCATTTTATTTTGAAATATTATTCAAATTTACAATCTTTTAATATATTATGAAGCAACCTTTTGCTATTTTAGTCATCTATTAATAAACCAACCTTTAATGAAAAAATCACTATTTATCTTCTTATTTTCTGTTGTGTCTTACATTTTAAATGCTCAAACAACAGACTTATCTATTGTTGTTGAAGCTCAAGATTTATCAGGAAATCCTATTTCTCAAATAGGAATTAATCAAGAATTTAAATACATAGTTACCATTTTAAATGGAGGAAATGCTGTAAATAATGCTTCGTTTTCTCAAACTTTAAATACTAATTTAATCATTTTAAGCGCTCAAAGTCAAAACCAAACTGGTGGCGCTAGCAGTATAGACCCAATAAATATAACCGGTAGTATTATAACTGGTACTATTGCTAATATGCCGTCAAATGCAAGTGTAGCGTTAGAGGTATTAGTAAAAGCGCCTTTAAGCCTTGGTGGTATTGCTAGTAGTGCAACTGTATCTGCTCCGGATACGGTCACAGATACTAATACATCCAATAATCAATCTGTAATATCAATTGATGTTTTTGATATCCCAATAGATTTTACAGTAGATTATACCCAAACAAACCCTAGTTTAGGGACAGGTATAAGTGCTTGGAATGAGGTCGTGACTTATCAAGTTACAATAACTAATAATAGTACTATCGAGTTTCCGCTTGAAAGCTTTTCTCAAAAATTTGATCTTGAGTCTGGTATATTAAATGGTAGACCAAGAATTGAGTTAGAATCTATAAATTGTATTGGTGGTACAAACGGTATAAATTGTCCTAGCTCTTTAAATGTACAAGATAATAGTATTCAAACTATATCCTCTATATCTACAATTTTAACCGTTGATCAAACTATTAATTTTCCTGCTGGCGCTTCTTTAACTTTTGAAATTAATATAAGATTTTTGGATCCATTATGTGGTATAGACATACAGCAAATGTCTGTGTCTAGCTTCGCACAAATCCTTATTGAACATACAAATGAATCTTCTGATAACTCTAATAATGTTATTACGCCATTATTACTTGCAGAAGCATGTCCAGAAGCAGATTTATGCGTACAAACCACTCAAATAAATCCTGATGCTTCCCAAGATGTTGCTTGGGGAGAACAAGTTACCTTTCAAACCACCGTTTGTAATAGTGGTCCTGATGCTACTCTAATGCGTTTCTTTTTACAGAATTTAACAGTAGGTGTAGACTGGGATATTATTTCTATAACTTGCGATTTTACGACAGGTCCAGTAGATTGTAGCGACTTTACACTTACAGATTTAGATCAATATTGGCAAAGTAATAATTTTGTACTACAACCTAATACAACTATCCAAGTAACTACTGTTGTTGTCTTTTTAGAATCTGACGATTGTGCTGCCGAACAAGAAGATAACACGCTTGGACATGTAAGAAGTGGTGTAAACAACTTAGACTCTTTTATTTTAGATCCTAACATTAATAATAATGCAGAAAGTGATTTTGTTTTATTACCACCTTTACCTGTTTGTGAGCCAGAAGACTATGTAGACGTAAGTGTTACAAAAACACAAATTGATCCAGTATTACCAACAGGAAACTCTCCTACTAACACTACAACTTGGGGAGCAGTAACCTATGAAATTGTTATATCTAATAATAGTGATCAAGATGCTACTGTAGCTGTACAAGACTATATGCCTTTAGGAGAAAACACTAATACAGATGCAAGCTTAATATCTGTAAACTGTGTTGGTACAACAGGAACAGCAACGTGCTTTGATGTTACAAATCAAAATGTAGGCATTGTCTACGATGGTTTACCACAAGATGGACAACCAGATGTTTTATGGGAAATTTTACCAGAAGACAACTTAATACTTCCAGCTCAAAGCTCTATAACTTATGAGGTTATTGTAGATTGGTTTCCTGGTTGTGATGCTAATTTTGTTAGAGCTACAAATAATGTCTCTATCGAAAATTTAGATGGTGTTTTAGATAATAACGAAAGTAACAATACAGCATCTTCTATTATTTATTTTGCTCCTTGTGTAGATTTAGTTGTACAAACTTATCCAGAATTTACCTCTGTAGGTGTAAATAATAACTTCAATTGGATTGTAGATATTACCAATAGTAATACTAGCTCAAATGCTATAAATATTGATTTTACAGACACGTTAGGTGCTCAGTTTACAATAAACGGGACACCAACTTGTAATGTTGTTTCAGGAAATGCCACTTGTATTTCAAGTTTCAATGTAAACGGTAATACTATTACAGGAAATATATCAAATATGGATCCTGCTGCAAATATTCAAATTATAATACCCGTTACAGCACCTAGCTATGGCGGTGCATTTACAAATACAGCAGAAGCCATACCTAACGGAGAGGGCAATGAAGAGTTAACTCCAGAAACAAATATATCAATTAGCAACGCTCAAGTTATTGCTCCTTTAGTAGAAAAAGTCTTTTCTCCAGATCAAATTATGCAAGGTCAAACTAGTACGTTACTATTTACACTTCAAAATTTATCAGGAAATCCTGCTCAAAACAACATATCATTTACAGACAATTTACCAACGGGTTTAACAATAGCTGGTCCAATTGTTTGGGAAGATGCTAATAACTGTACAGCCACATTTTCTGGTGAAATAGGAGATACAGCAATTTCGGTTACTGATTTAACCTTTCCTGAAGGTGTAGGTACTTGTAGCTTTTCTGTAATAGTAACTTCAAATACACCAGGCGAATATGTTAACAACAGCTCTAATTTTAGCAATTTAAATAATATAGATAGTTCTCAGGCAAGTGCAACATTATTAGTTACAGAAGACACAACTAATGTCGACATTGAAGTTTTAAAAACAGTAAACCCTGAAGAAACAGCAATTGGTACCGAAGTTGTTTTTACAATAACCGCAACTAATATTGGAACAACTGAAGCAACTAATATTAAAATTATAGAAAATTTACCAGAAGGATATTTATTTATAAATGCCTTAACTAGTTTTGGAACTTATGATGAAAGTTCTTTTACATGGAATATGCCTAACCTTACTCCTAACCAATCAGAGAATCTGTTATTAACTGTTCAGGTAATTTCAGCACAAAATTTATTAAATGTTGCTACCTTAAGTAACGTAAACGAAGTTGATAGAGATTTGACTAATAACGAAGATTTTGCTGAAGTATTAGTAAATAACTGTTTACAAATACCTGAAGGTTTTTCGCCAAATGAAGATACTTTAAATGATACTTTCGTAATTCCTTGCGTAGAAGATTATCCAATTAACAGTTTAGATATTTATAACCGTTATGGTACCTTAATTTATCATAAAGATAATTACATAAACCAATGGGACGGAAAACCTAACACAGGACCACTTAACCAAAATAAAGTGTTACCTGTTGGCACGTATTTTTACACTTTTAAGATAGAAGGAATATCTAAAATTTTTACTGGTTACGTATATTTAAATTATTAATTAAATCTAGCTTCAATAATTTGCATAAATCTAGTTTCATAGTCTTCTTTCCCTTCCCAATTATTGTAGTCTGGTTTTACAACATTGCGTATTAGATGTGTAGCTTCTGTAAGGTCTGAAGTAGTATTTAATTGAGAAAGCACACGGTTATAATCTTCTGCACTACCATCAAAAAGATGTTTTATAAAAGCCAGCTTGTCGTTTAAACCAATGTTTAAACTAGATTTAAATCTATCGTTAAGGCTTTTCTTTTCTGGGTTAGTTTGGTTAGTTACAGGTTCAAAAACTGGCATTTCTTCAAAACCAGCAGTAATATCTTCAAAATCATTTTTATGGTAGTTCTTCTTTGGGATAACCTCTTCTAATAACTCATCAACTTTTTGAGTTTCTTCAGGCATTTGCGCTACCATGTCTTTAATTTTTTCCATTAAAGGCTCTGTGATTTCTTCATTTTCAGTATCATCTAAATTGATATATGTTTTATTATCAACTTCAATATTATCACTTATTCTATTGTTAAATGCGGTATCTAGCATCCCAAAAAAAGAAGAATCATCACCTATAGTAGGTTTATCGTCCTCAAAATTTTCATTAGCAAATTTTAAAACTGTTAACTTCTCATAAAGCGCAGCAACTTCTGCATGCATTTTATTAACATCTTCTTTACCACCTAACTTTAGAATCCTGTGCGCAATGCTTATTAATTCTGACTCTAATTTCTTCTTCATGATTTGTCTTTTTTATAATTTTTAAAATTTAATACAAGATAGCCTTTTGTTTTTTAATAAATTTGGGCCACCTTTATAGAAAACAAGTACCATTCTTATTCTAGTGTTAAAATTACAAAATGTTTCTTGAAAATACAGTAAATCAAAAAGAACAATTTGGATGGATTGAAGTCATCTGTGGATCAATGTTTTCCGGTAAAACCGAAGAGCTAATAAGAAGACTAAAACGCGCCCAATTTGCAAAGCAAAAAGTCGAAATTTTTAAACCGGCTATAGACATAAGATATGACGAAGAAGAAGTTGTATCTCACGACTCAAACTCTATTCGATCAACTCCTGTACCGGCTGCTGCAAATATTCCTATTTTAGCAGATAATTGTGATGTTGTAGGTATTGACGAAGCTCAATTTTTTGATGACGAAATTGTAAAAGTATGTAATGACCTAGCAAATAAAGGTATTAGAGTTATTGTTGCTGGTTTAGATATGGACTTTAAAGGTAATCCTTTTGGACCAATGCCTTTTTTAATGGCAACTGCAGAGTATGTTACTAAAGTACACGCTGTATGCACAAGAACAGGTAACCTAGCACAATACAGTTACCGTAAATCTCAAAACGACAACTTAGTACTTTTAGGAGAAACTGAAGAGTATGAACCTTTAAGTCGCGCAGCATATTACAAGGCAACCATGCGAGAAAAAATTAAAAACATAAAAGTAACCGACGCTAAACCATTAGATACTAATCCAGAAGCAAAAAATGGATAAGGCACAAGAAACTATTCTTGAAATTGATTTAAAAACACTAAAACAAAATTTTACGTTTTTAAAATCAAAAACCACTGCAAACACCAAATTTTTAGCAGTAGTAAAAGCATTTGCATATGGTAGTGATGCTGTAGAAATTGCCAAATATTTACAAGACTTAGATGTAGATTACTTTGCTGTTGCGTATAGCTACGAAGGTGTTGCATTACGCGATGCTGGTGTTACAAAACCCATATTGGTACTGCATCCTCAACCGGTAAATTTTGATACTATAATCAAACGCTGTTTAGAACCCAGCATGTACTCTAAACGAATTCTAGAAACATTTATCGCTTGCGCGGAAAAACATAAACAAACCAATTATCCTGTTCATATAAAATTTAATACAGGATTAAACCGAATTGGCTTTTCAGAACATGATATTCAAACTGTTTTAAGTTGTTTAAAAACAACTAAAAGTATCAAAGTGCGATCTCTATTTTCACACTTAGCTGCAAGCGAAGATTTAAATGAAAGAGAATTTACTTTAAATCAAATTGAAAGTTTTAAAAACATTGCAAAAACTTTTAATACCGGTTTAGGTTACAAAACTTTCTTACATATGTGCAATACATCAGGAATATTAAATTATCCCGAAGCACATTTTGATATGGTAAGAAGTGGTATAGGATTATATGGCTTTGGTAACGATGCTAAATACAAAAAAGATTTAAAGCCAATAGCTAATTTAAAAAGTATTATCTCTCAAATTCATCATCTTAAAAAAGGAGACAGTTTAGGTTACAACAGAGGATATATTGCTAAACAAGATACAACAACCGCAACAATTCCTATTGGACATGCAGATGGTATAAAAAGACAGTATGGTAAAGGCAAAGGTTTTATAACAATACACAACCAAAAAGCACCAATTTTAGGTAATGTTTGTATG
The DNA here is from genome assembly GCF_014191595.1 of Mesoflavibacter zeaxanthinifaciens subsp. sabulilitoris. Classification (NCBI taxonomy): domain Bacteria; kingdom Pseudomonadati; phylum Bacteroidota; class Flavobacteriia; order Flavobacteriales; family Flavobacteriaceae; genus Mesoflavibacter; species Mesoflavibacter zeaxanthinifaciens. Next base: position 41,907 of record NZ_JACHWV010000002.1, read on the forward strand.
GATATGATTATGGTAGACGTTACTAATATAAACTGTAAAGAAGGAGACGAAGTCATAATTTTTAATGCGCATAACACTGCAGAAGATTTAGCAGAAACTGTGCAATCTATTTCTTACGAATTAATCACAGCTATCTCTCAACGTATAAAACGTGTCTTTAATCGATAAAAACTCTTTTTTTATGCTACTTAAAATCGGTTTGTGTTAAAATTTTAAGTAATTTGAATCTCATATTAAAAATTAACTAACGTAAAATTTTAAGATTATGCTTAAAGAATTTAAGAATTTTATCATGACAGGAAATGTCATAGATTTAGCAGTAGCTGTAATTCTTGCTGGTGCAGTAGGAATGGTTGTAAATGGATTTGTATCTGACATTATGATGCCAATTGTTGGTCATTTTGCTGGTGGAATGAACTTTGAAGACCTTAAAGTAGTATTATCTCCAGCTGTAGTAGATGCAGAAGGAACCGTAACAACACCAGAAAATGCAATTTTATATGGTAAATGGATTAATGCAATCATTAATTTAGTTACTGTAGGATTTGTATTATTTATAATTGTAAAAGCATACAACAAAACTAAAAAGCCAAAAGAAGAAGCTCCAGCAGCTCCTGCAGGACCATCAGAGATTGACTTATTAAAAGAAATTAGAGACGCTTTAAAAAAGTAATCTAGATAACATATTTTATACTAAATCAGGAATTATTAATAGTTCCTGATTTTTTTTGGTCTTTTTTTAAGAAATTATTAGCGTTCTAATACTATAAATACTCTAATTTTACGTGCAAATTTTTTAAATCAAAAAAGATGAAATTAGCAATTGTTGGTGCCACAGGAATGGTTGGCGAAGTCATGTTAAAAGTATTAGCAGAACGTAATTTTCCAATAACAGAATTAATACCTGTAGCTTCAGAAAGATCTGTTGGAAAAACAATAACTTACAACAATAAAGACTATAAAGTTGTAGGTTTAGAGACAGCAGTTTCTATGCGTCCAGACATTGCTTTATTTTCTGCTGGAGGAAGCACTTCTTTAGAATGGGCTCCAAAATTTGCAGATGCTGGCACAACAGTAGTAGATAACTCTTCTGCTTGGCGTATGGATGAGACTAAAAAGTTAGTAGTGCCAGAAATTAACGCATCACAATTAACTAAAGAAGATAAAATTATAGCCAACCCAAACTGCTCTACAATACAGTTGGTAATGTGCTTGGCACCACTTCATCAAAAATATAAAATGAAACGTGTTGTTGTTTCTACCTATCAATCTGTTTCTGGTACTGGTGTAAAAGCAGTTAGACAATTAGAAAATGAAATTGCTGGTATTGAAGGCGAAATGGCTTACCCATATCCAATAGGCAAAAACGCATTACCACATTGTGACGTTTTTGAAGCTAACGGTTACACTAAAGAAGAAATGAAATTAGCACGCGAACCTCAAAAAATTCTTGACGATCGTACATTCTCTGTTTCTGCAACAGCGGTAAGAATACCAACTGCAGGTGGACATAGCGAGTCTGTAAATGTAGAGTTTGAAAACGACTTTAACCTTGACGAGGTTAGGTCTTTATTAAGTCAAACACCTGGTGTTACTGTGCAAGACAATACAGATACAAACACTTATCCAATGCCAATTTATGCGCATGATAAAGACGATGTTTTTGTTGGACGCATAAGACGTGACGAGACTCAACCAAACACATTAAATATGTGGATTGTTGCAGACAATTTACGTAAAGGAGCAGCAACAAATACTGTTCAAATTGCAGAATACCTAATAGAAAACAAACTTATATAAGTTTTTTATCTATTTAAAAAAATCTTAAAAAAGCGTTTGTAACAAGTTTACAAACGCTTTTTTGCGTATTTTTAAAGCTATAAAATACAAATTCACTTAAAAATGAAAAAACTAGCTATTGGTCTATTTTCCCTAATCACCATAATGTCTTGTAAAGAAGAAATGAAGCAAAAAGAAACAATCAAACTTACCTACCCAGAAACAAAACAAGTAGATACTGTAGACACTTATTTTGGTGAAACAGTAAAAGACCCTTACAGATGGTTAGAAGATGATAGAAGTGAAGAAACTGAAGCTTGGGTTAAAGCAGAAAATAAAGTAACACAAGGTTACTTAGCAAACATACCTTACAGAGAGCAATTAAAAGAACGTCTATCTAAATTATGGAATTACGAAAAAATAGGATCTCCTTTTAAAGAAGGTGACTATACTTATTTCTATAAAAATGATGGTCTACAAAACCAATACGTTATTTACCGTTACAAAACAGGTGAAGACCCAAAAACAGCCGAAGTTTTTTTAGATCCAAATACATTTAAAGAAGACGGAACAATATCTCTTGGAGGAACTAGTTTTTCTAAAAACGGAAAGATTTTAGCCTATGCCATTTCTGAAGGAGGAAGCGATTGGCGTAAAATTTTAATTATGGATGTAGAAACTAAAGAAATTATAGAAGATACTTTAGTCGATATTAAATTTAGTGGGATGTCTTGGTACAAAAACGAAGGTTTTTATTACTCAAGCTATGATAAACCTAAAGGAAGCGAGTTATCTGCAAAAACAGACCAACACAAAGTCTACTATCATAAATTAGGAACACCACAAAGCGAAGACCTGTTAATTTATGGTGGTACAGAAGCCGAAAAACACCGTTATATCTATGGAAATGTTACTAGAGACTATAGATTTTTAATTCTTTCTCCTCGTGTATCAACCTCAGGTAATAAATTATTAATTAAAGATTTAACAAAACCAAACAGTGATTTTGTAACCATTTTAGATCACACAGATAGTGATACATACATTTTAGAAAATGAAGGCGATCAGCTATTTATAGTAACCAATCTTAATGCGCCTAACCAGAGATTAGTAACTGTTAATGCCTCAAATCCAGCTCCAGAAAACTGGAAAGATATCATTCCTGAAACTAAAAATGTACTAAGCGCGTCAAAAGCTGGTGGATACTTTTTTGCAGAATATATGGTAGATGCTGTATCAAAAGTATTACAATATGATTATTCTGGTAAACTAGTGCGCGAGGTAGAATTACCTGGTGTTGGAAGTGCTGGCGGATTTGGTGCTAAAAAAGAAGAAAAAGAGCTTTACTACTCGTTTACAAACTATGTAACACCAGGAAGCATCTATAAGTACGATATCGAAAACGGAACTTCAGAATTATACCGTAAACCAGATATCGATTTTAATCCTGAAAATTACGAAAGTAAACAAGTATTTTATACCTCAAAAGACGGTACAAAAGTACCTATGATAATTACACATAAAAAAGGTATCGAACTTAACGGAAAAAACCCAACAATACTTTACGGATATGGTGGTTTCAATATTAGTTTAACACCAAGTTTTAGTATAGCAAATGCTGTTTGGATGGAGCAAGGAGGTATTTATGCTGTACCAAATTTACGTGGTGGCGGAGAATACGGAAAAGCTTGGCATGATGCCGGAACACAACTAAAAAAACAAAATGTTTTTGACGATTTTATTGCTGCTGCAGAATATCTTATAGAGAACAAATATACCTCGTCAGATTACTTAGCAATTAGAGGTGGATCAAACGGAGGATTATTAGTTGGCGCAACCATGACACAACGACCAGATTTAATGAAGGTTGCTTTACCTGCTGTTGGTGTTTTAGATATGTTACGCTACCATACATTTACTGCTGGTGCTGGTTGGGCATACGATTACGGTACGGCTGAAGATAACAAGGAAATGTTTGAATACTTAAAAGGATACTCGCCTGTACACAATGTAAAAGAAGGTGTACAATATCCTGCAACAATGGTTACCACTGGTGATCATGATGATAGAGTTGTACCTGCACATAGCTTTAAATTTGCGGCAGAACTACAAGCAAAACAAAAAGGAGATAATCCTGTTTTAATTAGAATTGAAACCGATGCAGGTCACGGTGCTGGTACACCGGTAAGTAAAACCATAGAACAATATGCAGATATTTACGGGTTTACATTATTCAATATGGGTTTTGATGTACTACCAGAAAAAATTGAAGATTTTAAAAATTAAGAATAAAGATAAAAATACATCAAACCGCTTAAAAATTATTTTGAGCGGTTTTTTTTACACTATTTTTGCAACTATGCTAAACGTACAAAACCTAACATTTTCATATAAAAATACACCTGTTTTAAAAGATATTTCTTTTAAAGTTGAAACTGGTGAAAACCTTGCTATTATTGGCGAAAGTGGCTCAGGAAAAAGTACGTTATTAAATCTTATTTATGGCGAATTTGATTTAAATCAAGGACACATTTTTTGGAAAGACACCGAAATTTTAGGTCCAAAATACAACTTAGTGATTGGCTATGAGTTTATGAAATATGTGCATCAAGAATTCGATTTAATGCCATACATAACCGTTGCCGAAAATATTGCAAAACATCTGTCAAGATTTTATCCAGAAGAACGAGAAGAGCGTACCGGAGAACTACTAAACGTTGTAGAACTTAAAGCATTTGCTAATGTAAAAGTAAAAACACTATCTGGCGGGCAAAAACAACGTGTGGCACTAGCAAGAGCTTTAGCAAAGCAACCAGAAATTATCTTGTTGGATGAACCTTTTAGCCACATTGATAATTTTAAAAAACAAAGTTTAAGACGTAATGTGTTTAAGTATTTAAAAGATAAAAATATTACTTGTATTGTAGCAACACATGACAAAGAAGATGTATTAGGGTTTGCCGATAATATGATTGTTTTGGAGGATAAAAAAATCTTAGAACAGGGTAAACCAGAACAATTATATAACAATCCTAAAACACCATTAATTGCTTCTTTTTTTGGCGAATTTAATGTGATTGATGACAGAATTATTTACGCAAATGAGTTAAAAGTCGTTGAAAAATCTAACTTAAAAGTAACTGTTATTACCAGTTATTTTAAAGGCAGTCACTACTTAATTGAAGCTAATTTAAATGGTGATAAAGTGTTTTTTGAACATAATACTTTGATAGAAAAAAACTCTAATCTTTATTTATCAATTACAAAACCTTAGTGATTTTAAACTCTAGATTTCTAAAATTAATAACATCATCAACCGATTTTCCAAGAAGTAATTGACCTATTGGTGTGTTTGCAGAAATAGCGTAAAACATATCATCTTCAACTATAAGTTCACCAGCGCTTATACTAATAAAATAATTGGATGTTGTAGTATAAACGACACTGCCTAAACCAATTTTTTTATAGGTTGATTCGGTATTAATTTTAGACAGAATTTGTTTCGTTTTTTCAATTTCAGCTAATTGGTGTCCTGCTTTTTCGCGTTCTAATTGCAACATGGCGCGTCCTGTTTCGTGCTTATCGCCTGCACTACTTTTGGTTTCGCTTTGCAAACTTTGTTTTATATCTTCAATAACCGCCAAAACACTTTGTAAACGTGTCTCTAAACTTTGGTTACAAAGCTGTAATAATTGGGTTTTAATGTTTTGAGTTTTCATCGTCTTTCTTAGGAAATTTTAATGGTCCGTAAAAACCCATTTGTTTTATAATCCATTGTTTTCTTGCCGAAATATAACTGGTTGCAGGTTGTGCTTTATAACGTCTTGGGTTTGGCAAAATTGCAGCTATTGCAGCCGATTGATTAATGTTTAATCCTTTTGCCGAAGTCCCAAACCAATGTTGTGACGCTGCTTCTGCGCCGTAAACACCATTACCCATTTCGATGCTGTTAAGATACACTTCCAAAATGCGCTCTTTAGACCACAATTTTTCGATTAAAAAGGTAAAATAAGTTTCTAAACCTTTGCGTAACCAACTTCTGTTTGGCCATAAAAATACATTTTTTGCAGTTTGTTGGCTTATGGTACTTGCGCCTTTAATACGTTTTGATTTTTTATTGTTTTCGTAAGCTTTTTCAATCGCTTCTATATCAAAACCATTATGGTTTATAAATTTTTGATCTTCACTACAAATTACGGCTTTTTGTAGGTGAATTGAAATATCTTCAATATCGACCCAATTATGTTTAAATGTTGAAGATTTCTCTGTGTTTTCAAAAGAACGAATAGCCATTAACGGTGTATAATATATTGGTATATAACGATAAATCACAACCCATAATACAGTTAAAATTACAAACCAAACACAACATTTTAGTAAAAACCGAAAAATTCTTTTCATTGCTTAATTTTGGGTTAAATCTGCTAATTCTTTACCAATTAAACTACCAATTGCTACGCCCATTCCGCCAAGTCTAACACCACAAAACACATTGTTAGACAGTTGTTTTGCTATAGCTTTTTTTTGTTTACCAACACCCATAATTCCTGACCAACGGTGATCAATATTAAAGTTAGTTTCGGGTAAAATTGTTGTTTTTAAAAGTGTTTCTAATTTATTTTGAATAAGCTTGGTTTGAGCAAACTCGGTAGTTTCTTCGGTTTTAAAATCTAGGTTACGTCCACCTCCAAAAAGGATGCGATTATTAATATTTCTAAAGTAATAATAGCCTTGATCTAAATGAAACGTACCTTTTATATGTAAATCTTTTATCGGTTTTGTAATTAATACTTGCGCTCGTGCTGGTTTTACATTTTGAATGTTTAATTGTGAAGCAAAACCGTTGGTAGCTATCAATAATTTTGAGGTTAAAAACTCGAATTGATTTGTCTTTACTTTAACTGATTCTTGATTTTCTGAAAAGCTTTGAACTGTTATATTATTTAAAATTTTTATGCCTTTAGATTGTACTTTTTGAAGAAGTGCTTCCATCATTTTCCCGGTGTCTATTTGACCTTCAAAAGCATTAAATATGTATTGCTTTTTTATGTTCTTAAAATTGAATATATTGTCTTTTAAGCTAAACACTTCTGCTTTAAACATTGGCTTTAGCAGCTTATTGATATAATCTTTTTTTGATAGGCAATTTTCAAATAGATTGTCATTTTCTGTAAACAGCTCGTAACCACCAAAAGCTTGATAATTTATGGTATGGTCTCCTAAGGTTTGTCGTAATAGTTTTAAGCCTTTTATGCGTTTGTTTATTAATCTTAGAACTTCTGCTTCAGTATGTGTATTTAAATCGTCTAAAATTTCGCTTAAGCTACCAAAGCATGCAAATCCTGCATTTTTAGTACTAGCACCATTTGGTAATACTCCTTTTTCAAGGATTAAAATATTTGCTTTAGGATATGTTTTTTTTAATTGTAATGCACAATTTAAACCTACAATACCACTGCCAATAATAGTAAAGTCTATGTTTGTTAACCATGATTTTATTTCCCAATAGCTAAAGTTCACAAAAAAATAAGTAAAAGATTAAGTGATGTAAATGTACTTAATTTTTAGTACTGTTGTTGGCTTTGTGTTAAGGATAGTAGTGGCATCCTTTTTTGAAGTATGAAAAAAAGATATAACGAATAGCCTGACCGTTTGTTGACTTAACAACAAAGGGTAACACCATAAAAAAACTCCGAAATTACTTTCGGAGTTTTATTTTTTTAATCTTCTTTTGGTTTTTCCATTTTGAAATCTTCCATAAATTTAGTGGTATAGTTACCTGATAGGTAATCTGGATGGTCCATTAATTGTCTATGGAATGGAATTGTGGTTTTGATACCTTCTATTACAAACTCGTCTAATGCACGTTTCATTTTATTAATTGCCTCTTCACGTGTTTGTGCAGTGGTAATTAATTTTGCAATCATAGAATCGTAGTTTGGAGGTATACTATAACCTGCATAAACGTGTGTATCTAAACGCACACCATGTCCTCCTGGCGCATGAAGTGTTGTGATTTTTCCTGGTGAAGGTCTAAAATCATTGTATGGATCTTCTGCGTTTATACGACACTCTATTGAGTGTAAATTAGGCGTATAGTTTTTACCTGAAATTGGTACTCCTGCAGCAACTAATATTTGCTCTCGGATTAAATCAAAATCTATTACTTGTTCTGTTATTGGATGCTCTACTTGTATACGCGTATTCATCTCCATAAAGTAGAAGTTTCTGTGCTTGTCTACAAGAAACTCTACAGTTCCTGCACCTTCGTAGCTAATGTATTCTGCAGCTTTTACGGCTGCTTTACCCATTTTATCTCTTAACTCGTCGGTCATGAATGGCGAAGGTACTTCTTCTGTTAACTTTTGGTGACGACGTTGTACAGAACAGTCTCTTTCTGATAAGTGACATGCTTTACCTGTACTATCTCCTACTACTTGGATTTCGATATGTCTTGGTTCTTCGATAAGTTTTTCCATATACATATCGTCGTTTCCAAATGCAGCTTTAGATTCTTGTCTAGCCGAATCCCAAGCGTCTTTTAGGTCTTCTTCTTTCCAAACGGCACGCATACCTTTTCCTCCTCCACCTGCAGAAGCTTTAAGCATAACAGGATAACCTGTTTCTTTTGCTATTTTTTTACAGTCTTCAAAAGTTTCGATAACACCATCACTACCTGGTACACAAGGTACTCCTGCTGCTTTCATTGTTGCTTTTGCAGAAGCTTTGTCTCCCATTTTATTAATCATCTCTTCTGAAGCACCGATAAATTTAATATCGTGTTCTTCACAGATTTTAGAGAATTTTGCGTTTTCTGAAAGGAAACCGTATCCTGGATGTATAGCGTCTGCGTTTGTAATTTCTGCAGCTGCAATAATGTTTGACATTTTTAGATAAGACTCGCTACTTGGTGCTGGACCAATACAAACAGCCTCATCAGCAAATTTTACATGTAAACTGTCTTCGTCTGCTTTAGAGTATACAGCTACTGTTTTTATGCCCATTTCTTTACAGGTTCTAATAACACGCAGTGCTATTTCACCTCTATTGGCAACTAATATTTTTTTAAACATCTTTATTGAATTAGATAATTAGACAATAGGATTATTGATAGTTCAAATTTTTAAGATGAAATTTGAACGGATCTAATAATCTAAATTAAGATGGGTCTACTAAGAAAAGTGGTTGATCAAACTCTACAGGAGAAGCATCATCTACTAATATTTTAACGATTTTACCTGACACTTCAGATTCTATTTCGTTAAATAACTTCATAGCTTCGATAATACATAATACATCTCCTTCTGCTATAGATTGACCTACTTCTACAAATAATGGTTTATCTGGAGATGGTTTTCTATAGAATGTACCTATTATTGGAGATTTTATAGTTATATATTTAGAGTCTTCTGCTGGTGCAGCTGGTGCTTCTGTAGCAACCGGTGCAGGTGCTGCAGCTGGTGCTGGTTGCATTGGCTGTACAGGCATTTGTGCTTGCATTGGCACTTGTTGTACAATTGTAGTTTCTGTATCTGATCCAGTTTTGATAGTTATTTTAACATCATCTGTTTCTAATTTAACCTCACTTGCGCCAGATTTTGCTACAAATTTAATTAAGTTTTGAATGTCTTTTAAATCCATAATTATTAAGTTATTAATTTAAGTTTTAGTTAGTTTAAGAGTTATAAGCCCATTTTAAATAAATTGAGCCCCATGTAAATCCGCCTCCAAAAGCAGCAAAAATTAAGTTATCTCCTTTTTTTAACTTTTTTTCAAAGTCGTATAGTAATAATGGTAATGTTGCTGATGTAGTGTTACCGTATCTGTAGATATTTTTTAGCACTTTGCTTTCATCAAGATTCATTCTATTTGCTGTTGCATCAATAATTCTTAAATTAGCTTGATGTGGTACTAACCATGAAACATCTTCATGAGATAGATTATTACGCTGCATTATTTTTTCGCAAACGTCTGCCATATTTGCTACAGCAAATTTAAATACTGTACGTCCTTCTTGGTGTACAAAATGTTGTTTGTTATCTACTGTTTCTTGAGAGGTAGGTAATATAGATCCTCCTGCTTCAATTTTCAAGAATTCTCTACCTGTACCATCACTTCTTAGGTATTCATCTTGAAATCCTAGACCTTCTTCGTTTGGTTCTAATAGAACAGCTCCTGCTCCATCTCCAAAAATGATACATGTAGCACGATCTGTATAATCTATTATAGAAGACATTTTATCTGCTCCTATTAATAATACTTTTTTATATCGTCCTGACTCTATGTAACTTGTTGCTGTAGATAAACCATAAAGAAAACTAGAGCATGCTGCTTGCAAATCGTATGCAAAAGCATTTGTTGCGCCTATCTGTGTGGCAGTATATACTGCTGTAGATGCAACTGGCATATCTGGCGTAGCTGTTGCTACGATAACTAAGTCTATTTCTTTTGGGTCTAGGTTTCTTTTTTCTAGTAAGTCTTGTGCAGCTTTTATTGCAAGGTAAGAGGTACCTTTGCCTTCTTTTTTAAGAATTCTACGTTCTTTAATTCCTGTTCTTGTGGTAATCCATTCGTCGTTTGTATCCACCATAGTCTCTAAGACTTTATTTGATAATACAAACTCTGGTACATAAGCACCAACAGCAGTTATTGCAGCAGTAATCTTGCTCATATTTTTATATAATTTGGTCATTAAAAGACCCAAAACGGGACAAAAATGACATAAATTAAGCTAAATTAGTCATTTTTGAACTAATTTTACGCAAAGTAAAACGTTTTTAACGTAAAGAAAAGCGTTTCATAAAAAAAACGCTCACAAGTGAGCGTTTCTTATATGCGTGCATAATAAATTATGCTACGTTTTCTTCTACTGAGTTGTCTATTAATACTTGACCTCTGTAATATAATTTTCCTTCACTCCAGTGAGCTCTGTGATATAAGTGAGCTTCACCTGTTGTTGGGCAAGTTGCAATTTGTGGCGCAGTTGCTTTGTAATGCGTTCTTCTCTTATCTCTTCTAGTTTTCGAGATTTTTCTCTTAGGATGTGCCATTTTATATTATTATTTATCCGTTAATAGTTTTTTTAATGTATTCCAACGAGGATCAATCTCGTCTTCTTTTTCTTTTTTATCTTTTAATTTTGGACTTAATTCTTCTAACTTTTTGAGTATTTCTGAGTCTAATGTTCCATCTTCTACTCCTGGATGTACTAGTTTACTTGGTATTGCTAGCACAATAGTTTCATAAATGTATTGTTGTATGTTTACTTCATACTCACCGTGTGGCACTATTAATATATCAATGTTTTCATCGTTATATTCTTCTCCAAATTTTACAACTAAATCAAAGGTGTTTGATATTTGTTGGTCATAAGGTTCGTTAGTTACATCACAGTTAACGTTTACATCTCCTGAAACTTCAAAATGAAATTCTAATAAAGTAGATTTTTTATTTAAAGTAACATCTACATTTATATTACTAGAGTTAAACTCTTCATAGTCAAAATGATCAAAGAACGTTTGGTCTATTTTATAATCAAAATGATGTTTTCCTTCTTTTAAACCTACAAACTGTATTGTAAATTCTTTTAATTGCTTCATTCTCACATCTATTTTGAGCCTGCAAATATACAAAAATCTTCTTATTTATAAAGACTTATAAACATTTTTTTGTTTATATCTTTTTTTTAGAGAAAAGTAGAGGATTTTTACTTATTTCTGCGTACTCATTTCTGTTATTAAAAATTTTTATTGCCGTAAAAATAGCTTCTTTAAAAGACCCTATATCTGCTTGTCCTTTTCCTGCTATTTCAAAAGCAGTTCCATGATCTGGAGATGTCCTTACCTTGTTTAATCCTGCTGTGTAATTAACACCTTGACCAAACGAGAGTGTTTTAAATGGTATCAAACCTTGATCATGATATGATGCTATTATTGCATCAAAATTTTGGTAATTATTGGAACCAAAAAAGCTATCTGCAGCATATGGTCCAAAGACTAATTTACCTTTTTCTTTAATTTTCTTTAATGCTGGTCGTAAAATTTTATCATCTTCATTACCTATAACTCCATTATCTCCTGTATGTGGATTAATACCTAATACGGCAATTTTTGGTTTATTAATTTTAAAATCCTTAATTAAAGAATCGTGTACTGTATTTATTTTATCTTCAATTAGTTTTGTTGTTATATGTTTAGATACATCTTTAACAGGTACATGATCTGTTAACAATCCTACTCTTAATCCTCCATTGACCATAAACATTAGGCTGTTACCTTCTAACTCTTGATTAAGATAGTCTGTGTGTCCAGGAAATTTAAAAGTATCTGATTGTATACTACTTTTATTTATTGGTGCTGTTACAAGCACATCTATTTCGTCACTTTTTAAAGCTTTAGTAGCTTTTTGTAAAGATTTTATAGCATATTCTCCTATAGTTTTATCTTCTTTTCCAAATGATATGTTAACATTTTCTTTCCAACAATTAAGCACATTAACTTTACCTATCACTGCTTGATTAATATGATTAATGCCATTAAGATTGATATCTATTTTGTAATGTTTTTTTACAAAACTCATTGTTTTAATTGAAGCAAAAATTACTGGAGTACAAAAATCTAACATTCTTGCGTCTTCAAAAATCTTTAGAACAATTTCTGAGCCGATCCCGTTTAAATCTCCAATTGAAATTCCTACTTTAATATTTTCTTCTTTCTTCATTAATAAAACTAACTATTGTTTGTAATTTTACCTGCAACAAATTTAACCAAATAATAACGATTACGTTTATGTTTACAGGAATTATTGAAACACTTGGTAAAGTAACCAATCTTGTTACTGAAAAAGATAATTTACATATTACTATTGAAAGCGAAATTACTCATGAGCTAAAAATAGATCAAAGTGTTGCCCATAATGGCGTTTGCTTGACTGTAGTTGCAATTGATAATAACCAGTATACTGTAACAGCCATAAAAGAAACACTTGATAAAACAAATATCGGTAATTTAATTATTGATAGTACCGTAAACCTTGAGCGCGCAATGAAATTAGGTGAAAGACTTGATGGACATATCGTGCAAGGTCATGTAGACCAAACAGCAACTTGTATTGATGTAAAGGAAACTGAAGGCAGTTGGTTATTTACTTTTGAATATGACCCAAAATTAAATAATGTAACTATTGAAAAAGGGTCTATAACTGTAAATGGTGTAAGTCTAACAGTTGTAAACTCTCAAAAAAACAGCTTTAGTGTAGCAATTATACCTTACACTTTTGAACATACAAATTTTAAAACTTTTAAAGTTGGAACTGTAGTAAACTTAGAATTTGATGTTATAGGAAAATATGTAAAACGTTTAACCGAACTAAGCGCTTAAGCTTTGTTTGTGTTTTATAACCTTATATATCCCGTAAAAAAGAGCAGCAGCAATTAAAAACACAATACCACTATCTATGGGTAAACCAGGTGGTGGTGTTGGTGGTGGTGGCGGTGGCGGAACATTACCTCCATCTACTATATTAATTAGGTTAAAAAACATAAATAACATTTGGGCTATTATTTTTTTATTGAACTTGAGAGAAATTCGGTTGTAAATGTATGAAAAAAAGACTGCTAACAAAATTTTTTGAACAATTTTTACTTAAATTATATCTTTTAAGCGCAAATTTTATCGTTGAAATACATATTTAACGATATGATAACGTCCCTTTTATTTAAATACTTTTATCAAAAACGTTTAAAATGAAAATAAAAAAAGCTTCACAAAACTGTGAAGCTTTTCAATTTCTAGAAGTGGTCCCACCTGGGCTCGAACCAGGGACTTTCTGATTATGAGTCAGATACTCTAACCAACTGAGTTATAGGACCCGAAATTGGAGTGCAATATTACTACTATTTTTAAAATACTGCAAACCTTTTTTAAATTACTTGATATCTTGACAAAGTTCTATCAAAACTCCATTAGTTGTTTTTGGGTGTAAAAATGCTACTAACTTATTGTCTGCGCCTTTTTTAGGTGTTTCGTTTAAAACCGTAAAACCTTCTTCTTTTAAACGCTTAATTTCATTTTCAATATCATTAACCGCAAAAGCAATATGATGTATTCCTTCACCTTTTTTTTCTATAAACTTTGCAATTGGGCTATCTGGTTTTGTTGCTTCTAAAAGTTCTATTTTGTTTGGTCCAACTTCAAAAAAAGATGTGCTAACGCCTTCACTTTCTACAGCTTCAACTTTATAATGTGGTTTACCAAATAGTTTAGCAAAAAGTTTGTTAGAATCCTCTAAACTCTTAACTGCTATACCAATATGTTCAATTTTTTCCATTTTTTAACGTATTTTAGATCTAATATTTGCTTAAATATGTCTTAAAAGTAATATATTCTTGTAATAACAACTATTTTTGTAGCATGGAAGAAAGTCAAAGACAAAAAAAAATAGCTTCGGTACTTCAACGAGATTTGGTAGATGTACTACAAGGTGCTGCTACTAAAGGCGGGTTAAGAGGTGTAATTATATCGGTATCTAAAGTAAAAGTAACTGCAGATTTAACAGATGCTAAGGTATATTTAAGCATTTTCCCTAACGATAAAGGTAAAGAGTTGCTTGAAGGTATTAAAGCAAACACACCTTTTATAAGACACGAAATTGCGCAACGTACTAAAAATCAATTACGTCGTATGCCTCAATTAATGTTTTATATAGACGACTCTTTAGAATATATTGACAAAATTGAAAAGTCTTTAAAAGGAGAGGATAATCCTATTGAAAACCCAGATTTATTAGGCAAACGAAAAAAATCTTAGTTGAATTTTCCACTGTACATAGTTAAACGTTATTTACGTTCTAAAAGCAGTAATAATGCTATAAACTTTATAACCATTATTGCAATGGTTGGTATCGTATTAGGATCTGCTTCTTTATTTATTGTACTTTCTGGTTTTGCTGGTTTACGCGAATTTACTTTAGAATTTACTTCTATAATCGATCCAGATTTAAAAGCAGAAACAACTATTGGTAAATCGTTTACATTGTCTCAACAACAAGCTGAAGATTTAAAGAATATTGAAGGTGTTACTAGTTTTTCAAAAATTATTGAAGAACGTGTTATCGCTACTTTTGATGGCAATAATCATCCTGCTTACATAAAAGGTGTTGATCAAAATTTTAGTGAAGTTACTAAAATAGAATCGGTAATTCCTATTGGTGGTTGGATTTATCCAGAAACACCACAATCTGTTGTTGGTTGGACCATTTCTACACATTTAAATGTTGGCGCTAACGACTACGGAAAAAGTATGACGCTTTCTGTACCAAAACCAGGAAAAGGTCAAATCACATCTCAAAATCAAGCTATAAACCAAGTAAAAGTAGTTAATGTTGGTATTTATGATATTAATGAAGAAATAAATAATAAATACATTTTTACATCTTTAGAAACAGCAAAGCAGTTATTAAACTACAACGATAACCAAATTACAAGCATTGAGTTTAAACTGAACGAAAATGCAGATGAAGACACTGTAAAAAATAAAATAGCTTCTGTTTTAGGACCAACTATATTGGTGAAAAATAAAGATCAATTAAACGATGCTATTTATAAGATGTTAAATACCGAAAATCTGGCGGTTTACCTTATATTCACTTTAGTTTTAATTATTGCGCTTTTCAATATTATTGGCACTATTATAATGGCTATTTTAGATAAGAAAAAGACGCTAAATACATTATATAACTTAGGTGCAAGCGTAAAAGATATTAGAAAAATATTTTTATATCAAGGTATTTTAATGACATTAATAGGCGGTATTATTGGACTAATTATTGGTTACACATTAGTGCAATTACAATTATCCTTTAAGCTAATTATGATAACACCTGTTTTACCTTATCCTGTTGCATTACAATTTAAAAACTTTGTAATTGTAATGCTAACATTAATGGTTTTAGGCGTCATAGCTTCTAAGATTGCTGCATCTAGAATAAATAGAAATTTAGTAAAAACAGCTTAGTTTTACTCTGTAAACACATAATCACTAAACTGTTCTTCTACTTCATCAAAAGCTGCAAAAACATCAACAGAATGATCACTAGTTACCATTTTTGTTCTGTATTCTTTAAAGTGCGGAATACCTTTAAAGTAATTGGTGTAATGACGTCTGGTTTCTAAAACACCTAAAGTTTCGCCTTTCCAATCTATAGCCATTTGCAAGTGTCTTCTTGCCGCATCAACACGCTCTTGCATAGTTATTGGTCGGTAATGCTCTCCTGTTTCAAAAAAGTGTTTTACTTGTTTAAAAAACCACGGATTACCAATTGTAGCACGACCAATCATACAACCGTCTAAACCGTATTGGTCACGCATTTCCATTGCGCGTTCTGGTGTGTTTACATCTCCATTTCCAAAAACAGGAATATGCATACGTGGATTATTTTTTACCTCAGCAATTGGTTTCCAATCTGCGTTACCTTTATACATTTGCGCACGTGTACGACCATGTATCGCTATTGCTTTACAACCAACGTCTTGTAAGCGTTCTGCAACTTCAACAATCCTAATAGAATCATGATCCCAACCTAATCTTGTTTTTACGGTAATAGGTATATTGGTACGCTTAACCATTTCAGCAGTTAATTGTTCCATTAAACAAATATCTTTTAAGATACCTGCGCCAGCACCTTTACTAACCACCTTTTTTACTGGACAACCAAAGTTAATATCGATGATATCTGGTTTAGACTCAGAAACAATATCTATGGTTTGTAACATACTATCCATATTAGCTCCAAAAATTTGAATACCAACAGGACGTTCTTTTTCGTAAATATCTAACTTAATAACGCTTTTTGCAGCGTTACGTATTAAACCTTCGCTAGACACAAACTCTGTATACACCACATCTGCACCTTGCTCTTTACATAATTTTCTAAAAGGCGGATCGCTTACGTCTTCCATTGGAGCTAACAACAACGGAAATTCTGGAAGTTCTATATTACCTATTTTTACCACGTTACAATTTTTTGGCAAAATTACATCTTTTTAAATAATTGCAATACAAAGTGGTTTAAACTATATTTATACAAATTAGTTTCTAAATGAAAAAACTCATCATTATTTTTTGCATTGTCTTTTTTAGCTGTGGCACACAGAATAGCCAGATAAAATTAAATACTATAAGACACAGTCATTTTAAGATACAATATCCTAATACGTGGGTTAGGTTTGGAGGTGTTGGTCACATTTATTTGACTCCAAAAAAATTAAAAGATTTAAATCCCGAAGATGAATTAAATAATATCTCTGTAAATAAAAACCCTTTCTATATTGAAAAATTTAATGGTGTAGAAAACACTTTAAACGAACATGGCAGAACGTTAAGACGAGGAGAAATTAATAAAGAATATGTACTAACTAAATTACCTGAAGGTTCTAAATATATTTATAAAATTGAATCGACTATTGAGCGACAATCTTTTAAAGAAAAATTTAAACGATTAGAGTTTTTTTATGTTAGAGACTCTAAATTAGACTATATCGAATTTCATATGGAAGAAAAATTATTTGATAAATATTTTGATGATGCCATGTTAATTATAAACTCTTTTGAGCCTAAATAAAAAAGACCATATAACTTTATGTTACACGGTCTTTTTATGTTAAAAACGTTTTATTAGTTAATAAGATTGTTTTCTTACTCTAATCGGTCTCTTTCTTTCTTATCTTTGGTACGTTCGTTAGTTTGTAAACTTGTATTACCAAATTTATAACTAAAACCTAACTTAACATATCTGTTATCTTGGTTATGGAAGTTATAATTGTCTTGTCTACCATATTTAGTGCGTACAGTAAAATCTTGCTTATTAAATAAATCTGCAAAAGCTAAAGACAATGTTGCTTTATCCTTAAATAGCTTTTTACTAATAGACAAATCTGATATTAAACGTCCATCTACCGTTTGAAACCCTTGTAAATTTTTACTTGTGTAAATAACTGTAAAATTAGCAGATAGGCTTTTGTCTTTTAAAAATGAAAAATCATTACTAAGCACAGAGTAGTTGCTCCATTGATCTTGTTTAACTATTTGATTGTCTAAAAAAGCTTCTTCTTGTATGTTATAAAAAGATGTTACAAAATAAACAGACCAGCTATTTGAAACATCAAAATATGTTATAAAATCTAAACCAAAATCTGTTGCTTTACCAATATTGGTTGGTTGATAGATTAAAATGTTGTTAGTATTGTCTTGAATTGGAATTTCATGTATTTGATCTGATATGTCTTTGTAGTAAAATTCAAAAGTATATCTGCTTTTTATAGATGTTCCTAAAACAAATTTGTTGGTAAATGTTGGTTGTAAAAAAGGGTTACCTGTAGCTATCGTATTATCATTTAAAAAGAAATTAAACGGATTTAAATCTTGATAATCTGGTCTGTTAATACTACGTTTATAATTAGTGTATAGATTTATATTTTCTGAAGTTTGCCAACTCAAATTAAGTGTAGGAAACCATTCTAAATAATCTTGGTCATTTAATCCGTTTGTGCTTATAGATTGACCTTCAATATCTGTTTGCTCTACTCTTAATCCTCCTGAAAAACTCCATTTTTCCCAATCTATTTGATAGTCTAAATATGCAGCAAAAATAGACTCATCATAATGATAAGTATCAGAGTTTTGATTGTTAAATGATGTATTTCCTGTATTTGGATCTATATCAAACTGACTAATATCACTGTCTGTATTAATTACAGACGTTTTTATTCCTGTAGACAAAGAAAAGTTATCACTTAATGCCGTATTGTAATCTATTTGTGATGTTATAATATCTGTTGTTTGATTATTATCTGTTGTAAAAGCAGTGTCAAAATTAGAGTTACTATTAACAAAATAATACTGAGATTCTACTTGCTGGTGTCTCTCATAATCATATTTAGTCATATGTACATTAATAGCTAAAGAACTTTCATTTTTAAACTTTTGCACAAAATCTAAATCTACTCCAAGATTATATTTATCATCACTAGAATTATTATTTACATTAAAATTATAATTATTAGTTCCTTGTAAATCATTTACTGTTGTATTTCCTCTTGTTAAATAATCAAAATAAGGTAAATACAAAAAGTTAGATGTTAGACTAAGCGTATTTCTTTCACTTAAAAAGTAATCAAAGTTTAAATTTGCATTGTGTGTTTTTGAAGTTGTATTTCTATTTAAAGTAGAATACCAATTCTCTGAAATAGAGTTGTTATTATCTAAATAGTTTATTTCGTTAATATTATCTCTGTTAATTTTACTTTGATTATAATTGTAGTTAAGGTTAATATTAACTTTATTGGTTTTGTAAAACTGATTGATTCCTGCATTATACCTAGGAAAAACACCTTGCGTGTAATTAGAAAACACATTACCACGATAGCCCGTAATTAAGTTTTTAGTCATTACTATATCTAAAACAACTCCGCTTTCTGCATCATACCTAGCAGAAGGATTGGTAATAACCTCTACTTTTTGAATGCTATTTGCAGAAGAGTTTTCTAACAACTGTGTTACTTCTGATGCAGATAGTTGCACTTTTCTGCCATTAATAAATACTGTAGGAGTACTGTTTTTAACAGAAATATTTCCGCCTAAAACCAAAACACCTGGTGTGCTTCGTAACACGTCTAACATTGTCCCTTCTACTAAAGAAGTATTTGCAACATTAAAAACTAATCTATCTACTTCCTTTTTAAGGGTTGGTTTATTAGCTGTAACAACAACTTCTTCTAAATTTTCTGTGCTATCTTTTAAAATAATATTTTTAACAGATGTCGTGTTAGCAATAGTTATATTTTCAGAATAACTTTCAAAACCTAAAAATGTAGCTTGTAAAATATAAGTTTTAAAGTTTAATCCAGTAATAATATACTTTCCAGATTCATCTGTACTTGCTCCTTTTACTATAGAATTATCTGATGCATCTGTAACTATAACGTTAACAAAAGATAGTGGTTGGTTATTTTGATCTACTACTTGACCAGTAATGGTCGCCTCTTGCCCAATAGCATAAAAAGACAGTAAATAGAATAAAATATTGGCTAAGTATTTCATTTAAAAATTAATAGGTCGTGCAAGATAATAATTGTTAATTACTTTTCCTTGTGGGAAAAACCGCAATTTTCAATCATTTACCTTATTAATAAATATATTTAAATCCTTAATAATTACATTATATTTGCAACATCTTTTTTAATGAAGATATTTGGACTATGAAGAACATTAGAAACTTTTGCATTATTGCACATATTGATCACGGTAAAAGTACACTTGCAGATAGGTTACTTGATTACACTGGTTCTGTTACCGAACGCGAAAAACAAGATCAGCTTTTGGATAGCATGGATTTAGAACGTGAACGTGGTATTACAATAAAATCTCACGCCATTCAAATGGATTTTATTCATGAAGGTGAACATTATGTACTTAACCTTATTGATACTCCTGGTCACGTAGATTTTTCTTATGAAGTTTCTCGTTCTATCGCTGCTTGCGAAGGTGCTTTACTAATCGTAGACGCAGCACAAAGTATACAAGCACAAACTATTTCTAACCTATACTTAGCGTTAGAAAATGACTTAGAAATTATTCCTGTTTTAAATAAAGTAGATCTACCAAGTGCTAATCCAGAAGAGGTTACCGATGATATTGTAGATTTATTAGGTTGTGACCCAGAAGAAGTAATTCACGCTAGCGGAAAAACAGGTTTTGGTGTAGACAATATTTTAAAAGCAATTATAGAGCGTATTCCTGCACCAAAAGGTAACGAAGATGAACCTTTACAAGCCTTAATTTTTGACTCGGTTTACAACCCTTTTAGAGGTGTAGAAACTTACTTTAGAGTTATTAATGGTTCTATTAAAAAGAACCAACAAATTAAGTTTATCGCTACAGGAAAAACTTATGGTGCTGATGAGGTTGGTACATTAAAGCTAAAACAATTACCAAAAAAAGAAATAAAAGCTGGAGATGTTGGTTACGTCATTACCGGTATTAAAGAAGCTAAAGAAGTAAAAGTAGGAGATACCATTACCGATGCTGCTAACCCAACTAAAAATGCAATTGGCGGTTTTGAGGACGTAAAACCAATGGTATTTGCAGGTATTTATCCTGTAGATACTGAAGATTATGAAGAGCTTCGTGCCTCTATGGAAAAACTGCAGCTTAACGATGCATCATTAGTATTTCAACCAGAAAGCTCGGCTGCATTAGGGTTTGGTTTCCGTTGTGGATTTTTAGGAATGTTACACATGGAAATTATCCAAGAACGTCTGGAACGTGAGTTTAACATGACTGTTATTACAACCGTACCAAACGTTAGTTATCATGCGTTTACAAATAAAAATCCAGATGAAATTATTATTGTTAATAACCCATCAGATTTACCAGAACCTTCAACTTTAAATCGTGTTGAAGAACCATACATTAAAGCTACAATTATTACAAAAGCAGACTTTGTTGGTAATGTAATGAGTTTATGTATTGAAAAACGTGGACAAATTACCAATCAAACTTACTTAACTACCGAGCGTGTTGAGCTTAGTTTTGATATGCCATTAGCCGAAATTGTTTTTGACTTCTACGATCGTTTAAAAACCGTTTCTAAGGGTTATGCCTCATTTGATTACCATCCAATTGGTATGCGTGCTTCAAAATTAGTACGTGTAGATATATTACTTAACGCACAAAATGTAGATGCGCTTTCGGCTTTAATACATGCAGATAATGCTTATCATATTGGTAAAAAGATGTGTGAAAAGCTAAAAGAATTAATACCACGTCAACAGTTTGATATTCCAATTCAGGCTGCTATTGGAGCAAAAATTATTGCTAGAGAAACTATTAAAGCGTTACGTAAAGATGTAACAGCGAAATGTTACGGTGGAGATATTTCGCGTAAGCGAAAACTTTTAGAAAAGCAGAAAAAAGGTAAAAAACGTATGCGTCAAGTCGGTAATGTAGAAATACCTCAACAAGCATTTATGGCGGTTTTAAAACTAAATGATTAAACTTAAACCTTATACATATAAAAAACCTTCAGTATTAACTGAAGGTTTTTTGTTTTTAAGAGCTTTGTACTGTTTCTACTTTTTCGACATCTAAAGGTTTTCCTAGATAGACTAAATGATAGCCTTTTTCGACATCTGTAATTTCGGTATTGTAAGATGAAATAATATGTAGCTCGCCTTCATTATCTTTAATAAATAAAGGAATAATGTCCTTATCATTATTAGTTGTCTTAATTAAGTCGTCTAAATGTTCTTTATCTATTATTTCAATTTCTTGAATGCTAGGGTATTTTCTGGTCACTTCAGATAAAGAATTAAAATCATCAGTATGAGAAAATAAACCTTCTTTTGGGTTATTATTTTTATCTACCATTTCAGAAGAAGACACTAATCTAAAGGCGCCGTTTTCTCCAAATTGCTTTCCAAATTTGTTAATGGCGTATTTATTTATGTCGCTATTTCCTGTTAAAGCCATTAAATATCCAACGTCATTTAATTCGATATTATCAATTAAAGTTTGAGAATAAATATCGGTATTGATAGCTTCTAAGCCTAACTCTTTAGCTTTATTTATGTTGTTTTGATTACTATCAATAAGTACAACATGTCTTCCGTTAGATTCTAAATAATGTCCGATTAATCTAGATACTTTTGAGGCACCAACGATTAAAATTCCACCAGATTTTGTTAAAAACACTCCAACCAACTTAGCAAATAAACGCGCTGTTGTTGCGTTTAAAAGTACTGTTCCTAATACAATTACAAAGACCAGTGGTGTAATATATTCTGCTCCTGCAACACCATTTCGGGCTAATTTTAAACCAAAAAGAGATGCAATACCTGCAGCTACAATACCACGTGGACCAACCCAACTGATAAATAGTTTTTCATTAAGTTTTAATTTAGAACCTTGAGTACTTAAAAATACACCTATAGGCCTTACTGCAAACACAACAATTGCAAATAATATTACGGTTTTCCAGTTATAGATTAAAAGTAAATCGCTGTAATTAATATTAGCAGCTAAAAGAATAAATAATATTGAAATCAATAAAACACTTAAAGATTCTTTAAAATATAATAAGTCTTTTAAATATGGTGATTTAGAGTTACCTAAAACCATACCCATAACCACAACAGCTAATAATCCAGACTCGTGTGCAAATGCATCTGATAGTACAAAAACACCCAAAACTGCTGCTAAAGCAAATACATTAAGTAAATAATGTGGTACCCATTTTTTATTAATAATAAAGTTCAAAGCATGTGCAAAAGTAAACCCAAATGTAGCACCAAAAAGTACAATTTTACCAAACTCTATTAAAGCTGTTTTGGTAAACTCGCCTCCAGCATCTACACTAATAAATTCAAACACTAATACGGCAACTAAAGCGCCTATTGGGTCTATTAAAATACCCTCCCATTTTAAGACAGCAGATACATCTTTTTTTAGAGGAATATTCCTTAAAATAGGTGTAATTACAGTTGGACCAGTAACTATGATTAATCCAGAAAATAGAAAAGAAATTTCCCAACTTAATTCAAAAATATAATGTGCTGCAATACCTGCACCAAAAAATGTTACAATAGACCCTATAGAAATTAATTTAGTAATTACAGGACCCACATTTTTTATTTCAGCCATTTTTAAGGTTAATCCACCTTCAAATAAAATAATACTAATAGCTAAGGACACAAAGTAGAATAAACTTTCTCCAGGAAATAAGCCTTCTCTTTCATTCCAAATAGGTTCTATCCATTTAGAACCATCGTCTGTTATAAATTCGGCAGCAATTGGACCAACCAGTAATCCAATTAAAATTAAGGGTAAAATCGCTGGGATTTTAAACTTCCATGCTACCCATTGTGCTAATATTCCTAAAATGATTATTCCTGCTAATTCTAACATTTAAACTTGTTTTGCGTGAAAATAGTAATTCTAAAATTTATGCTATAAATTTTAACCCAAATTTAGTCAAATACATAAAAAATTACATTTTCTAATTCTAAGTCAATTTAACAAATAATTTAATTATTCTATTTTTCTTAATAATTCCCTAATAAGACTTAAGCTTTCTTCTATAATTATTAATTTGCAGCAACTTATTAAATCATCTTTCTTTTATGAAATTATATCCAATACAAGCTGGAAATTTTAAATTAGATGGCGGTGCTATGTTTGGTGTAGTCCCAAAATCTTTATGGACCAGAACCAATCCTGCAGATAGTAATAATATGATTGATATTGCTGCGCGTTGTTTATTAATTGAAGACGGTAATCGATTAATTTTAATCGACACAGGAATGGGTAACAAACAAAGTGAAAAGTTTTATGGCTATTACCATCTTTGGGGCGATGATAGTTTAGAAAAATCTTTAAAAACAGCAGGTTTTTCTACAGATGATGTCACAGATGTATTTATGACACATCTTCATTTTGACCATTGTGGCGGAAGCATAAATTACAATAAAGACCGTACTAAATTAGAACCAGCCTTTAAAAATGCACACTTTTGGAGCAATAAAGACCATTGGAAATGGGCAACACAACCTAACCGTCGTGAAGTTGCTTCATTTTTAAAAGAAAATATTTTGCCAATGGAAGAAAGCGGTCACTTAAAATTTACAAGTATTCCGCAAGATGATATTTTAAAAAATTCAGAACTTGGCTTTGACATCTTTTTTGCAGATGGACACACAGACAAGCAAATGATACCAATGATCAATTACAAAGGAAAAACTATTTGTTTTATGGCAGATCTACTGCCTACCGTAGGACATCTACCTTTACCTTTTGTAATGGGTTATGATACAAGACCATTACTGACGTTAGACGAAAAAGAAAAATTCTTAAACCTAGCAGCAGATAATAATTATTACTTATTTTTGGAACACGATGCACACAACGAAATTATAACCGTACAACATACCGAAAAAGGCGTACGATTAAAAGACACTTACACGTGCAACGATATATTTAATTAACAAAACAAAGACAAAGCAATGACAATTAATTACAAGCCATTAATGCTGTCTGCATTTGCAGCAGTTGTGCTTTCAAGCTGTGGTGGTAATGCACCAATCCTTTCAACTCCAATTGAAAATATTGACAATACGCCAATTAAAGAAACACCTTTAACAGAAGCAGAAGCACATAATTGGGGACATTTAGATTTAGTTAAAGACACCATTCCTGGGATGAGTGTGGATAAGGCTTACGCCGAAATTATTAAAGGAAAAAAAGGACAACAAATTATTGTTGCTGTAATCGATTCTGGAATTGACATCGAACACGAAGATTTAGATGGAGTAATCTGGACAAACACAGACGAAATACCAGAAAACGGCATTGACGATGATAAAAACGGCTATGTAGACGATATCCATGGATGGAATTTCTTAGGTGATGCTTATAACGAAAGATTAGAAATGACGCGTATCGCAGCTAGTGGTAATGCTAGCATACCAAGATATGCTGAAGCTGTTGCAGAACTAGACAAAAAATATCAAGAAGCTCTTTCTGGTAAGCAACGTTATGACCAAATTTACGCTCAAGTTTCTGGAGCACACGATGTGTTAACAAAGCATTTTGGTAAAGAAGATTACACAGCAGAAGAAGTTAAAGCAATCAATACAGAAGACCAAGCATTAAAAGATGCTGTTGGTGTTGCTAATTTTATTTACGGAAATGGTTTAACGTCTATGAAAGAAGCTAAAGAACAAATAAAAGGTGGTGTAGAGTATTTTACCGACCAAGTAAACTACAACTTAAATAAAGACTTTAACGGTCGTACAACAGGAGATAATCCAGATGATTTTGATGACAAACCAGGTTACGGAAACAACAACGTAATGCCTTCTGTTAAATCTGAAAGTCACGGTACACACGTTGCTGGTATTATCGCTGCAGAACGTAATAATGGGTTAGGCGCTAACGGTGTTGCAAACAATGTAAAAATCATGTCTTTACGTGCAGTACCAAATGGTGACGAGTATGATAAAGATATTGCTAAAGCTATTAGATATGCTGTAGATAACGGTGCAAAAATTATTAACGGTAGCTTTGGTAAAAGCTATTCTACTCATTCTGATTGGGTAAGAGATGCTATTAAATACGCTAGTGATAAAAACGTAATTTTTGTTCATGCGGCAGGTAACGATAGTAAAGATGTTGATGTAGAACCAAACTTCCCAGATGATAATGTAGATTTTGTAGAGATTTCAGATACTTACATTCGCGTTGGTGCTTTAGCGCCTAGTTATGGTACAAAAATGATTGCTAGTTTTTCTAACTACGGTCTTAAAAATGTAGATGTATTTGCTCCAGGAGCAAAAGTATACTCTACAACTCCAGAGAATGAATATGATACTAAAGGAGGAACAAGTATGGCTGCTCCAGCAGTTGCTGGTGTTGCAGCTTTAATCTGGTCTCAATATCCTGACTTAAAAGCTTCTCAAGTAAAACAAATTATCATGAATTCTGGTTTACCAGTAAAATCTCAGGTAATTGTTGGTGGAGATGCTAATAACGTTAAAACGCTATCAGATATTAGTAAATCTGCAAAAATAGTTAACGCATACAATGCTTTAATTATGGCATCTCAAGTTGCTAATTAATACATAAAAAGATACAAAAAGCCTCAACCCAAAACTGTTGAGGCTTTTTTATTTCAACTAAATTTTTAAAGAATGAAAAAATTACTACTTCTTACCATTGCTTTCGGTTTTTTAACTGCTTGTAGTTCGACAAAACAAGCGGTTTCAACTTCTGAAAGTTCAACTGAAAAAAACTCTACATATTGGCAACAACATGTAGATTATAAAATGGATATTGATATGGATGTAAACAACTATCAATACCAAGGAAAACAAACGTTAGTGTATACAAATAATTCGCCAGACGTTTTAGATAAAGTGTTTTATCATTTATACTTTAATGCGTTTCAACCAGGTAGCGAAATGGATGTGCGTTCTCGCACAATTGAAGATCCAGATTCTAGAGTTGGTGATCGTATAAGTAAATTAAAACCTAACGAGATTGGTTATATAAACGTAAATAGCCTAAAGCAAGACGGTAAAAAAATTAATTATGAAACGGTTGGTACTGTTTTAGAAGTAGAGTTAGCTCAACCTATTCAACCAGGACAAAGTGTAACATTTACAATGGATTTTGATGCGCAAGTACCAGTTCAAATTCGTCGTTCTGGACGCGATAACGCCGAAGGTGTTGCGCTTTCTATGACACAATGGTATCCTAAGTTAGCCGAATATGATTTTGAAGGTTGGCATGCAGATCCTTACATAGGACGCGAGTTTCATGGTGTTTGGGGAGATTTTGAAGTTAACTTAACCATAGATAAAGATTACGTTGTTGGTGGTACTGGTTACTTACAAGGCGAACCTGAAATTAAAGGCAACAAAAAAACTATGCAATTTTTAGCGCCTAATGTGCATGACTTTACTTGGGCTGCAGATCCGGATTATATTCATGATTCTATGCAAGTTCCAAACGGTCCAATGCTTCATTTTTATTACAAAAAAGATTTACCAGCAGATAACTTAAAATATTGGAAAGATTTACAACCTAAAACCGTTGAGTTAATGCAATATTTTTCTGAAAACGTAGGTAAATATCCTTACGATCAATATTCTGTTATTCAAGGTGGTGATGGCGGTATGGAATACGCTATGTGTACTTTAATTACAGGTAAACGTAGCTTTGGTAGTTTAGTTGGTGTAACAGCGCATGAGTTAGCACATACTTGGTTTCAATTTTTATTAGCGACAAACGAGGCTAGACACGAGTGGATGGACGAAGGTTTTACAAGTTACATTAGTGATCATGCGATGAATAAAGTAATGAACGAAGGGAAAGAAATTCCTAATGCAAATGCTTATAGAGGTTACTTTTATTTAGCAAAATCTGGTAAAGAAAAACCACAAACTACACATGCAGATCGTTACGAAACTAATATGGCTTATGGTATAACAGCTTACAATAAAGGTTCTGTATTTTTATCTCAATTAGGTTACATTATAGGTGAAGACAATCTTAAAAAAACACTTAAAAAGTACTTTGACGATTTTGCTTTTAAACATCCAACACCTATTGATATTATTAGAACTGCCGAAAAAGTGTCTGGTTTAGAATTAGATTGGTACTTAATAGATTGGACACAAACTACTAATACTATTGATTATGCGGTAACTTCTACAGAAGAAAATAATAGCATAACAACAGTAAATTTAGAGCGTAAAGGCTTAATGCCAATGCCTTTAGATATTGAAGTAGAATATACAGACGGAACGTCTGAATGGTATAATATTCCTTTAAGAATTATGAGAGGCGAAAAACCTTTAGCTTCAAACGTAAAAATATTAAACGATTGGGCTTGGGCATATCCAACCTATAGTTTTAGTATAAACAAGCCAAAAAGCGCCATAAAAAGCATTACAATAGATCCAAAACAACTAATGGCAGATGTTGATAAAACCAACAATACATTAGAATAATACTATCTATTTAAATGAAATTAAAAGCTTCAACAATTGTTGAAGCTTTTTTTATTCTTAAAACTCTATATTTGAAAAGCTATCAAAAAAACTGAAAAAAGATGAAACATTTAGCCTACGTATTAATTCTAGTATTAGCTTTTAGTTGTAAAGACAACCAAAAAGAAAAAGTAGATACCACAGTAGAAACCACAACACATACAGAAACTACTACACAAAACACTAAAAAAAATACTGAAACTAACGCAGATTTACCTTTTCTAAAAGATATTAAAAGCTTAGAAAAAGACACGTCTGCTAATCCAATTGAAGCGTTTAAAATAAAAGCAACAAACCTTGCAACCGAAGTTGTTAAAATAAACAAAGACAATATTAAAGATGCTTTAACTAAAGCTAAAGACTTTAAAAATGTAGTCATCACTGTAGATAATCATACTATTGTAAAATTAGATGTTAACGACTGCAAACCTTCTGGTGCTTGGAGCGCTTGCATGCCAAAAGCTGAAGGTTATATTAAAAAAGGAGACTTAGCATATCAAAACGATTATGCTAACAATATTATTGGCTTACCTGACGATCAAGAACGTTTACTGTTTTTGTTTGATTAGATAAACTACAATATCTACAAATGTTTGAATTTTCATATCTTAGCTTAAATTATAAGTCTTCAAGACCTTTCTTTTAAGAAACATGCAGCAAATAGATCAAAAAATAACCGCTATAATCAATCATTTTCAGCTTAATAATTATGCATTTTCAAAACGTATTGGTGTTACCGGAACAACTATAGATAGCATTGTTAATGGTAGACCTCAACCAGATGGAACTCGTAAAAAAACCAAACCTGGTTATGATGTGTTAAGTGCGATTATAGATCAATTTAACATCAATCCAGACTATCTTTTTGGTAAAAGTGATGTGATGTTAAAGCAAGATGTGGCTAAAATTCAAACATATTCTGGAATACCAAAAGTAGTTACTGTTAATCAAAATGATGAAGAAAACGTAGTCTACGTTCCTGTAAAAGCTAGAGCTGGATATTTAGATGGTTACGGAGATAGCGAGTATATCGAAACTTTACCAACGTTTCATATGCCACAACTTACTAATGGAACATACAGGTGTTTTGAAGTAGAAGGCAACTCTATGTTTAGCACATTTGCAGATGGCGATTTGGTTTTTGGTCAATATGTAGAAGATTTAAAAGATATTAAAAATGGTCGTGTTTACGTTATTGTCAGT
Source organism: Mesoflavibacter zeaxanthinifaciens subsp. sabulilitoris (assembly GCF_014191595.1). Classification (NCBI taxonomy): domain Bacteria; kingdom Pseudomonadati; phylum Bacteroidota; class Flavobacteriia; order Flavobacteriales; family Flavobacteriaceae; genus Mesoflavibacter; species Mesoflavibacter zeaxanthinifaciens. The sequence goes on from NZ_JACHWV010000002.1 coordinate 71,491, forward strand.
AAAAATGATGGTATTGTTTTAAAACGAATTATCAATAATATTGAAGAAAAAGGACAACTTATTTTAAAAAGTGATAACACAAACGGAAATTATCCAACATACACCATAAATGCAGAAGACATTATGGAAGTTTGGCACGTCACAATGTTTGCATCAAAACAAATACCAGAACCAATGGATGTTTATGACCGTTTACACGATCTTGAAAGTAAATTGCTACAACTTCAAGAAGCATTAAAAAACTAAATTAATGCGCTACACTTACAACAAAGACGAAAAACTTAAAAGCCAAAAAGCAATTGAGCAATTATTTGCTGAAGGAAAATCTGTTTCGGCATATCCTTTGCGTATGGTCTATTTAGATAACCAAACCCAATTAAAAGTTGGTGTATCTGTAAGTAAACGAAATTTTAAATTAGCGGTACATCGTAACCGAGTAAAACGTTTGCTACGTGAAGGCTACAGACTTAATAAAAATCTGTTAATAGACAATAAGTTAGACCATTACACGCTAATGATTTTATATATTAGTAAAGAAATGCCGGATTTTAAGATTATTGACAAAAAAATGAAGGCATTACTAACTAAATTTAATGACCAAGTTTCTAATATAGAGAAGAATGAAAAAGATACTTAAAAAACGCATTTTAATTCCTGTTTTTGCGTTAACTATTTTTATAACCGGAAGCGCCTTTAAAAGTGATTTTTTCGAAATAGCTAAACAAATCGAAATTTTCACCACACTTTTTAAAGAGCTTAATATGAATTACGTAGACGAGACTAATCCTGCAGATTTAATGGATAATGCCATTAAAAATATGCTAAATGATTTAGATCCGTATACCAAATTTTATAACGAACAAGATGTAGAAGCAGAGCGTATACGTCGTACAGGAGATTATACAGGCGTTGGTGCAAAAATTAGAACTTTAAAAGATAAATTAGTAGTTATAGAGCCTTATAAAGATTATCCTGCAGATAAAGCAGGTCTTAAAGCAGGTGACGAAATTATAGAAGTAGACGGCATAAAAGTAGATGGTTATGAAGATGATGCTTCTAACTTATTAAAAGGTGCACCAAATTCAACATTAAAAGTAACTTATAAACGTCAAGGAAAAACCAATACAACCACCTTAACACGTTCTGAAATAGAAATTAATGCTGTACCTCATTTTTCTATGATTAATGAAACTACAGGCTACATTGTGCTTCAAAAATTTAATGCAAAAGCGTCTATGCAAACCGAGTATGCCTTAAAAGATTTAAAGGCACAAGGCGCAAAAAGCATCATATTAGATTTACGTAATAATCCTGGTGGATTACTTCGCGAAGCCATAAATATTGTTAACCTATTTGTACCAAAAGGACAATTGGTAGTAACGACAAAATCTAAGGTTAAAAAATACAATAAAACCTATTATACAAAAAACGAACCTGTAGATACAGAAATACCTGTTGTAGTATTAATTAACGGTCGTAGTGCTTCTGCTTCCGAGATTGTTTCTGGTGCATTACAAGACTTAGATAGAGCTGTAATTGTTGGTGCACGTAGTTTTGGTAAAGGCTTAGTACAGCGACCAAAAAAGCTAACTTATGGTACACAACTTAAAGTTACAATTTCTAGATACTACACGCCTTCAGGACGTTGTATACAATCTTTAGATTATTGGAACCGTGATGAAAACGGTAACGCAGTACGTATAAAACAAGAAAATTATCATGAGTTTAAAACTAAAAACGGACGTAAAGTCTATGATGGTGGCGGTGTTTTTCCTGATGAAGCTTTAGAAACAACAAAAAATTCTGCAATTACAGATGCTATATTAAACAGTCAAGCCATTTTTGATTTTGCTACACAGTATTATTACAATCATCAAATTGAAGATATCAATAGTTTTAAATTATCTGATACAGATTTTAATGCATTTAAAACGCATTTAAAAAACTCTAGCTTTGAGTTTGAAACCGAAACAGAAAAAGCACTTAAAAAAGCTTTTGAAGTCTCTAAAACAGAAAATTTAAATGATGATATTCAAAAAGAATACAATGCTTTATTACAACATTTAGACAAAACTAAAACACAAACTGTAGACCAAAATAAAACACAATTAGTTAATCTATTAACTGACGAGATTGTAAAACGTTACGTATACAGAGAAGGACTGTATGACTACTACAAAGTAAATAATCAAGAGATTAAAACAGCAACACAAATATTGGCTAACCCAAGTAAATACAATAGATATTTAAATTAAAATCTAGTAAAAATTTATTATATTTAGTGGTTAAGCAATTTAAAATGAAGTACTTTTTAATCATCTTTTTGTTAATAAACACGTCTATTTTTTCGCAAAGCGAATTAAAACATGATGTGTATTTTAATACTGACGAATATGATGTTCCTTTAACAGAAGAAAACAGACTTCTGCTTTTTATTTCTACACTAGACACCATTACAATTGATAAAATTTCAATTTATGGATTTTGTGACGATCGTGGTACCAATGATTATAACTTAGAGCTTTCTCAAAACCGAGCAGATGCTATAAAAATGATGTTTGCTGATTATGGTATTGATCAAAACTTAATAACTAATGTAAATGGTAAAGGCGAAATTTTATTAAAAGTTTTAAAAGAAGACGAAGTAAATAAAATAAGAGGTTTAAATCGTAAAGTAGAAATTATAGTTGAACCAAAAAAGTTAGCTACAAAAGAGCAAAACATAGAAGAAACAGTTATTGATAAAACTTCTAATAAAGACAAAAAAATAACACCTGAAGATATAGCTAATGGCAACATTAAAACAGGTGATAAAATACGATTAGATAAAATTTATTTTAAAACTAATTACAGTTATGTTACTTCAGATTCTAAAAAAACTTTAGAAAAATTAGCTAAAATTTTAGTTGCAAAGAAAAACGTCTATTTTACTATACAAGGTCATGTGTGTTGTACACAAAATAGTCGTGATGCTGTAGATAAAAGAACACAAAAACGTAATTTATCTGTAGCTAGAGCAAAATATATTTATGATTATTTAGCACGTAAAGGTGTAGATAAAAAACGCATGAAATATGTCGGTTTACGTCGTAAATTTCCTCTTGGTGGTGATCCTAAATACGATAGACGTGTAGAAATCTTGATTACCTATATTGCAGATAAAAAATAATTATTATTTATCTTCATAAATCATAGCAATATGTGGTATACCATCTTCTAAATATTGCTCTCCTACTTCAAAAAACTGCAAATTATTATAAAAACGTTTTAAATAACACTGTGCAGAAATTTTAATATCTGTCGTGTTAAATACATCTTTAATAGTTTTTATAGATGCATCCATTATATCATAACCATACTTGTGCTTACGTTCATTTTCTTTAACTACAACTCTACCAATACTAGCTAATTCAAAATAATCTCCAGGTTTAAAAATTCTTGTATAACCAACTAAAACTTCATCTTTAAAACCTAAAACATGTAGTGCTTTTTGATCTTTTCCATCTATATCTTGATATACACAATCTTGCTCTACTACAAAAACTTCACTACGTAATTGTAGTAAATCATACAGTTCTTTTGTAGTTAATTCACTAAATGTTTTTACTTTAATATTTAGCATAAATTTAATCTTGTACAATTATATCTTTAGGATCTTCTTTTTTGTATTCTGGTTGGATATTAACGTGATTAATATCAAATTCGTCATGTAATAACTGCTCTATTTGCTGTAAAATAGCATCAAATTGCGTGATTGTAATATCTTTATCTAAATCTAAATGTGCTTCTAAATGAAGCTCGTCATCATTTAAATTCCATATATGTACATGATGTAGTTTTTTAATATGATTTATACTATTAACACGTTTTACAACATCTTCTACATTTATATGCGAAGGCGTAAATAACATTAGCATTTTTGTTGAGGTTTTTAACAAAGCGTAACCAACCCAAATTAGGTATAAACCTATTAAAAATGTTAATACGCTATCTATCCAAAATATTTGGTAGTACTTCATTAATAAACCACCAATTAACACTGCAACACTTGCTAACATATCTGTTAATAAGTGTAAGTATGCAGATTTTATATTGATATTGGTTTGAGAATCTTTTCTTAATAATAAGACACTTAATCCATTAAAAATGATAGCTAAAAGAGATAACCAAATAACAAGATTAGACTCTATAGTTTCAGGATTCTGAAAGCGTTTTACAGCTTCAATAATTAATAATATAGCAATTACTATTAATGTTGAAGCGTTTATAAATGCGGCTAAAATTTCGGCACGTTTATAACCAAAAGTTTTATTATTAGACGCTTTTTTCTTTGATAATTTTGCAGCAAAATAGCTTACAATTAAAGAAATAACATCTGTAAAATTGTGTAAAGCATCACTAAGTAATGATAAACTACCAGAAACAAAACCACCAATAATCTGTGCTACGGTAATACCAATATTTAAAAGGATAGATATTAATAGTTTTTTTCCTCTTAAATCATGTGCGTGATTGTGATTATGTGTATGATGCTGACCCATCTTATTAACACATAGGTATTTTTTCTACTCTATTTTGGTGTCTTCCGCCTTCAAATTTAGTCTCTAAAAATGTATCTACCATAGCAATAGCTTGTTGTAAAGCGGTGTAACGTGCAGGTATACAAATAATATTTGCATTATTATGCAAACGGGTAAGTTCTGTAATTTCTTTAGTCCAACATACGCCAGCTCTTACTTTTTGGTGTTTATTAGCTGTCATAGCTACACCGTTAGCACTTCCACAAATTAAAATACCAAAATCTGCAGCTTCATCTGTAACATCTTTAGCTACAGGATGTACAAAATCTGGATAATCTACACTATCTGATGCATCTGTACCATAATTAATAACTGTAATACCTTTGTCCTCTAAATGCTTTTTTATAGCAAATTTATATTCTGTACCAGCGTGATCGTTACCTATTGAAATTTTCATAATAATTGATGTTGTGTTGTTTATAGTGCCTCAAAGTTACTAATTGCTTAGCATTATTAATAATCTTTATATGGTTACTTATGTTTAAATAACTAAAAAAGTTAATAACTCTATTAATTGTTAATTTCTTTACTTTAAGTATTGATTAGTTGTTAATATCTTCTTATTCTTTTTTAAAACTTTTATTTGGATTATTAAGTAAAATTTACAATCCGTAACGTTTAGTTAACAACCAAAATAGTTAACCTTAATTTTTTGTAAACTTATTAGCACTAAAATGTCAATTTTCAACGTCAATTTTAAAAATATTTATTAAAAGTTAATTGTCAATTTACGTTACAAACAGTTGTTAATAACATATTAATTAGACTTTAAAATCAGATAGTTAATACTCTAATAAGTTGTTAATAGAACAAGTTTAACTTAATTTCAAATAAAAACTTTAAAAAGTTATACCGCTATTAACAAGCAATAATCATTACAATTATTTTTTTAAAATTTTAAAAGAAAAGAAATGATATATAATATAAATGTGAATAACGTTTGAAGTCTTTAATTTAACGCTTCCTTAATTCTATTTTAATTTTAAAAATGTAGCTTTGTATAAACTTAATGACTTTCTCTTCCCACTAATTAAGTTAATTATAAACCGAATTTCACTTAACTTTAGAAATTCAATACATTAAAAAATATAAATGTCAAAAAAGAAAAAGAAAAGAAAACCTAGTCATAACAAGATTTCTAATCTAACCAATACTATTCTAAATATTCTTAGAAAAGAACGTAATAAAACCTTTAACTACAAGCAGATTGCTGCCAAATTAGGCGTTAATGATGCTAGTAGTCGTAACCAAATTATAAAAAAACTTGCGCAGCTTAAAGCTAAGCAAGAGATAGAAGAAGTAGAACGTGGTAAGTTTAAAGCAGTTGTAAATACCGAGTATCATACTGGTATTTTTGATGCCTCTTCACGTGGATCTGGCTATGTAATTTGTTATGCTTTTGAAGAAGATATCTTTATTGCCTCTAACAATGTTAACAAAGCGTTAGATGGTGACGAAGTAGAACTTTATGTATTTAAACGTCGTAAACGCGGTAAATTAGAAGGCGAAATAACACAAATTATTAAGCGTGCAAAAACGCAGTATGTTGGTGTTATACAAATACACGAAAAGAACAATTTTGCATTTGTAGTCCCAGATTCTAACAAAATGACTACAGATATTTTTGTGCCTATTAACAAAATTAATAAAGCTGAAGATGGTGATAAAGTCTTAGTAGAGTTAGTAGATTGGCCAGAAAAAGCAGACTCACCAAATGGTCGTGTAAAAGAAGTTCTTGGTAAACCAGGAGAACACAATACAGAAATCCATGCTATTTTAGCCGAATATGGTTTACCGTACGAATTCCCAAAAGAAGTCGAAGATTTTGCAAATCAAATAGATACCTCTATTAAGCCAGAAGAAATTAAAAAACGTCGCGATATGCGTAAAGATTTAACCTTTACCATAGATCCTAAAGACGCAAAAGATTTTGATGATGCATTATCCTTTAAAGTTTTAGAAAATGGTTTATTCGAGATAGGAATACACATTGCAGACGTTTCTCATTATTTAGAAGAAGGTACCATTTTAGATGATGAAGCTTACGAGCGTGCAACATCTGTTTATTTAGTAGATAGAGTAGTGCCAATGCTTCCTGAAATATTAAGTAATGGCGCATGTTCTTTACGTCCACATGAAGAAAAATATACCTTTTCAGCAGTATTTAAATTAAATGAAAAAGCCGAAATAAAAGACCAATGGTTTGGAAGAACCGTAACCTATAGTGATGCAAGATTTGCTTATGAAGAAGCGCAAGCTGTTATAGAAAATAACACAGATTTCACGATCACTGAACGCAGTCTGAGTCATATTAAAACCGAAATTCCAGAAGACGTTTCACTTACCGGTAAAACATACAATACACAACCAGATATAGCCGAAGCTATTTTAGTTTTAGACCGATTAGCTAAGAAAATGCGTAGTAAACGTATGCGTTCTGGAGCAATTAGTTTTGATAAAGTTGAAGTAAGATTTACTTTAGATGAACAAGCAAATCCAACAGGCGTTCATTTTAAAACCAGTAAAGATGCTAACAAGTTAATAGAAGAATTTATGCTATTAGCCAACCGTAAAGTATCAGAGTTTGTTTCTAAAATGAAACCTTCAAAAACCTTTGTATATCGTGTTCATGATGAGCCAGACGAAAGTAAATTAGCTGCTTTACAAGGCGTAGTTGCTAGGTTTGGTCATAAACTTAACTTTAAAAGTCGTGATAGTATTTCGTCTTCATTAAATAAATTATTAGAAGATGTTCAAGGTCAAAAAGAGCAAAATTTAGTAGATACTTTAGCAATTCGTACTATGGCTAAAGCCGAATATACCACGCATAACATAGGACATTACGGTTTAGCTTTTGATTATTACAGCCATTTTACATCGCCAATTAGACGTTATCCAGACGTTATGGCGCATCGTTTATTACAACGTTATTTAGATGGCGAAAAAAGTGCAAACGAAGAGATTTATGAAGAAAAATGTATGCACTCAAGTAACATGGAAAATTTAGCGACAAAAGCCGAACGTGATAGCATAAAATACATGCAAATTAAGTTTATGCAAGATCATAAAGACGAAGAATTTGTTGGTGTAATTTCTGGTGTAACCGATTGGGGAATTTATGTCGAAATTATTTCCAATAAATGCGAAGGAATGGTGCGTATTAGAGATATAAAAGACGATTATTACGAGTTTGATCAAGACCAATTTGCATTAGTTGGACGCGACACAAAAAACATGTACCAATTAGGAGACGAAGTTGTTGTAAAAGTAAAACAAGCAGACTTAGTAAAACGTCATTTAGATTTTGATTTAATTGGTAAACACGAAGCGTAGATCTTTATTATTTATCTTTAATTAAAAATTTATTAGCAACACAAACCTGTAACATTTCTTAAATTTTACTGACTAATCAATAAAATATAAACCATGATTTTAACCACAACAAATACTATAGAAGGCTTTAAAATAATAGAATATAAAGGCATTGTAACTGGTACTTCTTTTGAAATGAAAACAAAGTTTTCTTTTAAAGTCGAAAAAAGTAAAGACATCACAAAAGCGGTAATTAACGAAGCAAAAGAACATGCGTTTCAAGAGTTACAAGACAATGCTAAAAATTTAAATGCTAATGCTGTAGTTGGAATTAGTTTTGATATAGAAACTGTAAATGGCTCTTATTTTTTTGTTTCAGTAGTTGGTACAGCAGTAAATGTTGCATAAATAATCATCGGTTCGAGTGATTTTTTAATATTTAAAAAATCATATCAAGAACAAAATATTTATAAAACTGTAACACTAATCAAAAAATAGACTCTTAATACAAACAAAACCTTCAAAATTATGAAATATTTACTGTCTATTTTAGCTTTAGTTTTTAGCTTAAATACCTTTGCACAAAACCCAAAAAGTCAGCATGTAGGTGACTTTACAACGGTTAAAGTTTTCGATTTAATAAAAGTAAGTCTAGTAAAATCTGACGAAAATAAAGTGATTATTACTGGTGAAGATGTAGACGATGTGGAAGTAGTAATTAAAAACGATATGTTAAAAATACGCATGGACATAGACCGTATTTTTGATGGTACAAAAACCTTTGTTGCAGTACATTATAAAGACATAAAAGTTATAGATGCTAATGAAGGATCTAAAATTGTAGGTAACGAGCTTATCACGCAAGACACGATCGAATTACGTGCCCAAGAAGGTGCAACAATTATTGCAGGATTAGATGTAAACACTGTAAATGTTAGAGCTGTAACTGGCGGAATTATAGAAACTAGAGGTAAAGCTAACACTCAAAATATTACATTAAATACAGGTGGAATTTACGAAGGACGAGATTTTCAAACTAAAAATACAAACATAAAAGTACGTGCTGCTGGAGAAGCAGAAGTGACCGCAAGCGATACTGTAGATGCACGTATTACTGCTGGTGGAGATATTGATATCTATGGTAATCCTAGAACCGTTACTAAAAAGAATACCTTTGGCGGATCAATTACAGTTAAAGATTAATAACTTAATTATAGAACAGTTAGGTTGAGTGTAGTCTAAACCTAAAAAATATAAAGCTTCAGTTTTAAATTGAAGCTTTTTTTATTTCTGTTAATAAGCATTCTATAATCAATAAATAATTTCTTTACTTTGTAAGACAATCCAGCTATACAACATGTTTGACGATATTCTTACTGCAATTCCTTTTGGTATCATACTTTCTTTTACTATTGGACCAGTATTTTTTGTTTTGTTAGAAACTGCTGCAACCAAAGGGTTTAAAAGTGCTTTAATATTTGATGCAGGAGTAATTCTAGCAGATATTTTATTTATTGTAGTTGCATTTTTTAGTACCGAAAAATTGGTAGGTAAAATTGAAAAAGATCCTAATTTTTTAATTTTTGGAGGTGTTTTATTAGCTATTTATGGCTTTATTTCATTTATAAAAACATCAAAATCGTTTAGAGAAATAGTAAGAGAGTATCATAAAGTAGAAATTAAAAAAGGTTACGGTAAATTATTTTTAAAAGGCTTTTTGCTTAACTTTATTAACATTGGTGTACTGTTAGGTTGGGTAGCTTTTATTGTAATTGCTAATTCTATAACCACGTCTAAAAATGGTGTAATAGTATTTATTAGTACCATGTTAATAACTTACTTTTTAGCAGATTTAGTAAAAATTACAGCTGCAAAAGCTTTAAAAAATAAGCTTACGCCAAGACTTATTTACAAGACTAAAAAGATTGTAGCTTTAGTAATATTAGGCTTTGGCGTGCTATTACTAGTCCAAGGTTTCTTCCCAAAAGAAAAAGAATTACTTAAAGAAAAAATAGAACAGATTAATCCTTTGGATTAGAATTTTAAAAAAAGCAACGTCACTTCGAGTGATTTGAGAGGTACGAACAAATTGTATCGAGACGTAGTTGCATTAAAAGTTCTCGATACAACACTCCTTTGTCGTGTCACTCGAACCGACGAAATTAATTATAAAAAAAAGAGCTACTTAAAAAGTAACTCTTTTTAGAGGCGTCTAGCGGATTCGAACCGCTGTACAAGGTTTTGCAGACCTCTGCCTAGCCACTCGGCCAAGACGCCAATTGTAATTGGACAGCAAATGTAAAAAAAATAAACTTTTTACACTATTTCTTGAAGTTTTTTCTTTTGTCACTCATAACAATTGTTACTTGCTCTACATCGCCACCAATTGGCGGATTTATTTTACTTACACTAACTGTTGCTTTTTTAATCATTTGATCTTCAGTAAAAATTCGGTTTAAAATACGTCGTGCAACATGCTCTAAAAGTGCGCTTGGTACTTTCATTTCTTCAAAAATAATTCTATTTAAAAACACGTAATCTACCGTATCTTTCAGTTGATCTGTCTTTGCACTGTGTTGTAAATTGGCTGTAATTTCCAAATCTACACGATAATCACTACCAATAGCAGTTTCTTCTTTTAAACAACCGTGATGCGCAAATACTCTAATATTTTCAACTTTAATTTTTCCCATTTCAATAAAATTTCAACAAAAATACCTAAAAATTATACGTGCTCTATTTTTAAAGGAAAGAACAATTCATTTCAACTAAAAAATAACTAATTTTACACTTTATTATTAAAGTAGATTAATAGCAGTAATCACTTAAAAATAAACCTAATTACATGTCTGAAGAAACAAAATCACTCAATTTTATTGAGCATATTATAGAAGAAGATTTAGCTAATGGATTAGCTAAGGATAAATTACGTTTTCGTTTTCCGCCAGAACCTAATGGCTATTTGCACATTGGTCATACCAAAGCTATTGGTATTAGTTTTGGTTTAGGATTAAAGTACAATGCGCCTGTTAATCTTAGATTTGACGATACTAACCCAGCAAAAGAAGAGCAAGAGTATGTAGATGCGATTAAAAAAGATGTGGCTTGGTTAGGCTACCAATGGGAAAATGAGCTGTATTCTTCAGATTATTTTCAACAATTATACGATTGGGCTGTACAATTAATAAAAGACGGAAAGGCGTATGTAGATAGTCAATCTTCTGAAGCGATGGCAGAACAAAAAGGAACACCAACACAACCTGGTGTAGATGGTCCTTATCGTAACCGATCTGTAGAAGAAAATTTAGACCTTTTTGAACGCATGAAAAATGGCGAATTCAACGAAGGTGAACATATTTTACGTGCAAAAATAGACATGCAACATCCTAATATGTTAATGCGTGATCCTATTATGTATCGTATTTTAAAGAAGCATCATCATCGTACTGGTAACGATTGGTGCATTTATCCAATGTACGATTGGACGCATGGCGAAAGCGATTATATAGAGCAAATTTCACACAGTTTATGTTCTTTAGAATTTAAACCGCATAGAGAGCTTTACGATTGGTTTAAAGAGCAAGTTTATGACTATGCTAAGGAAACCTATCCAATGCAGCCAAAACAGCGCGAATTTGCGCGTTTGAATCTGTCTTACACTATTATGAGTAAACGTAAGTTGCTTAAATTGGTAGAAGAGAAGGTAGTTTCGGGTTGGGACGATCCGCGTATGCCAACCATTTCTGGTTTACGACGTAGAGGTTATACACCAAATTCAATAAGACAATTTATAGAAAAAGTAGGTGTTGCAAAGCGTGAAAACGTGATTGATGTGGCGCTTTTAGAATTTTGTGTTCGTGAGGATTTAAACAAAACTGCACCACGTGTTATGGCGGTTTTAGATCCTTTAAAAGTGGTCATTACTAATTATCCAGACGATAAAGAAGAATGGTTAGAAGCCGAAAATAACCCAGAAGACGATAGTGCTGGATTTAGAAAAGTACCTTTTTCAAAAGAAATATATATTGAAAAAGAAGATTTTAAAGAAGAAGCAGGAAGTAAGTTTTTTAGATTAAAATTAGGTGGTGAAGTGCGTTTAAAAAATGCGTACATCATCAAAGCTGAAAGAGTTGTAAAAGATGCTGAAGGTAATATTACGGAAGTACATTGTACTTACGATACAGATACCTCTAAAAAAGTAAAAGGAACGTTACATTGGGTTTCTATTAAACATGCTGTAAAAGCTGAAGTTAGAGAATATGATAGACTGTTTATGGACGAAGCGCCAGACAGTCATGAAGGTAAAGATTTTATGGAATTTTTAAATCCAAATTCTTTAAACATCATCAATGCATTTGTTGAGCCAAGTTTAACAGAAGCTAAAGTAGGAGAGCAGTTTCAGTTTCAACGTTTAGGGTATTTTAATGTGGATGACGATTCTAAATCTGACGCTTTAGTATTTAATAAAACCGTTGGTTTACGTGATAGTTGGGCAAAACAAGCACCAAAACAAAACCAGAATCAGCCTCAAAAGCAAACTAATAATCGTCCTGCAATAGAGCAAATAAAGTCTTTTGGTAAAAAGTATGATAGACTACCAGATGATGCTAGAGCAAAAGCAAAAGCAGAAATCTTAGAATTAGCCAAAGACGTATCTTATGAAGATGTAGAGCCACTTTTTAATACTTCTAAAAAGAAAAGTGGTACGCGTATTATTACAATGATCACACTTGGTGTTTTACTTAAAAATGGCTTAGAAAAAAACGAAGCTATTAATGAGTTTATAAATACAGCATTAGAAGACAAAAACAAGTTGTTAGTAGAAGAAGCGCAACAGTTAGCTTAATATAAAACACAAACTAAAACCCGCTAAGTTTTACTTAGCGGGTTTTTATATATATAAATTTTAACAACCATTTAGTATATAATCTTTTGATTTATAAGTGATTTGAATTATTTTGAATGGATAACTTAAATCAAAAATAAAATGGACGCAATACAAGAATTATTAAGTAAAATTACAGCTAAGACAAGAGAAATAGAAGAAGATTATCCAGAGCTACAAAAGTATTTAGACGAGCAACGTATTACATTACCAAAGGATAATAACGAAACACATATTGATAAACAATCTTTAGAAGATTATCTAAATTCTTTACAAAGTTTGATAGATAATTATGAAAAAGAAAATAAATAAAAAAAGCCTCTTAATAGAGGCTTTTTTTGTGTTTACTATTTTAGATTTTATTCTTCTTCTTTTTTGCGTTTAGCTTCTTTCATAGCTTCACCAATTTGGTTACTTGCGGTAAAACTTGCAACCATTTCGTTTAGCATATTACTTCCAGCTTGTGGCGCATTTGGTAATAAGATTAAGTTACTATTAGTTTCTTCACCTAATGATTGTAGCGTATCGTAATGCTGCGTTACAACTATTAAAGCAGATGCTTCTTGACTATTAATACCAACACGGTTTAAAACTTCCACAGACTCTTCTAATCCACGTGCAATCTCGCGTCTTTGATCTGCAATACCTTGACCTTGTAAACGTTTACTTTCAGCTTCAGCTTTAGCTTTTTCAACAATTAAAATACGTTGTGCATCACCTTCATATTGTGCAGCAGTTTTTTCACGTTCTGCAGCATTAATACGGTTCATTGCAGCTTTTACTTGTGCATCAGGATCTATATCTGTTACAAGAGTTTTAATAATGTCAAATCCATAGTCTAACATCGCGTCGTTTAGCTCAGCTTTCACCGCTAATGCAATATCATCTTTTTTAACAAAAACGTCATCTAATTTCATCTTAGGTACTTCTGCACGTACCACATCAAATACATAACTTGTAATTTGCTCATGCGGATAATCTAACTTATAAAAGGCATCGTACACTTTTTGACTTAACACACGGTATTGTACAGAAACTTTAAGTCTAACAAATACATCGTCTAATGTTTTAGTTTCTACAATGACATCTAATTGCTGAATTTTTAAGCTTAATCGACCAGCAATTTTATCTATTAAAGGAATTTTTAAGTGAAGACCAGATTGTCTTATACTATGAAATTTACCAAAGCGTTCTATAATTACTGCAGTTTGTTGTTTAACAACAAAAAATGCTGAAATTAAAATGATTAGTCCTAAGACTACAATAGGAATTAAAAAAGGCATAATTAATGGTTTTTGGTTTTACTTTATTGATTACTAATTTAAGTTATATTTGTTCACTAATCTATATTATTAGTAATGAAAAAATTTAAACTTTATCTATTAGTAGCAATTTGTAGTCTATTTGTTACATTTTCTTTTGCACAAAGAAGTTCTTACAACATAAAAAACGGATTTGCTCTTGGTGGTGGATTGACTCAGTTTGATATTATTACTGATAATTTTGAAACTAAAAGTAATACAGGTTGGTTAGCACATATGTCTGCAACGGTAGATATTCCTCATAAATGGTACAATGTAAGTTATGGTATGCAATTATCTGAAAATAAGATGAGTGTAAACGGATTTGCATCTGCTTTAAGCAGCAATTTTGAGCCTATAGATTACAAGATTTTAACCGCTCAAGTTGCTTTTTTAGTACATGCAAAATTAGCAGGACCATATTTAACTTTAGATTTTGGACCAGTTTTACAGTACAATAGTGATTTAGAATTTGATGACGAAGGTCAAGAAGAATGGTTTGTTGCAGAGTTTGATAGTTTATTGGCTAAAGATTTTGTAGATATTACTAATTTTAATGTGAATGGTGCTGTTGGATTAACCGCAGGTTTTGAAAACTTTAAAATAAGAGGACAATATATCTATGGTTTTACTAATATACTTGGTGATTTAAATGATTCTAATGCTGCTAATTTTACTAATAAAAAATTTAAAGGAAATCAAAGCATGTTAACCATAGCTTTATTGATAACGTTTTAAAATTTATACCAAATAAATTAATAAAAAAAGCCTCTAAATATTAGAGGCTTTTTTGTTTATGTATTATTCTATTGTGTATCATAAAAAAATTCGTCAATTCGAGTGGATTTTACGATTGAAAATGAGTAAAATCAGTATCGAGAATAGAATTTTTTAATCCAAACAAGTTCTCGATACAATTTTTCGTTCCTCAAAATCACTCGAACTGACGTTTTATTATAAAATTGAAATCAAAATGTACAAAGGGTTTGATTAATATTTTAACCTATATTTTCAATTAAACTATCAATACGTTTAACAGTTTCGTTTTTACCAATCATGTACATGATGTCAAAAACATCTGGTCCTTGTAATGCACCAACTAAGGCTAAACGTAGTGGCATCATCACTTTACCAAAACCAATGTCGTTAGACGTAATCCAACCTTTTACATCGTTTTGAAGTGTTTCTACTTCAAAATTTTCAATGTTATTTATGATAGATTTTACTTCGGTCATTATAGATTTTGTATCGTCTTTAATGGCTTTTTTAAAAGCTTTTTCGTCATATTCTGTTGGAGCCACAAAGAAGAAATTACTTAAATCCCAAAAGTCGTTTACAAATGTTGCACGTTCTTTAATTAATCCAACAACCATTGATATGTAATTAACATCTATGTCCTTTAATGCTTCATGGTTTTGTTTAAACGCTTCAGCTAAATCATCATTATTTTGTTCTTGCATGTAATGGTGATTAAACCATTTAATTTTATCTGGATCAAAACGTGCTCCGGCTTTATTCACCTTAGATAAATCAAACGCTTCTATAAGTTCTTCTAAACTAAATATTTCTTGTTCTGTTCCAGGGTTCCATCCTAAAAAGGCTAAAAAGTTAACAACAGCTTCAGCAAAATATCCATCTTCTTTATAACCTTTTGAAACATCACCTTCTGGAGATATATATTCTAAAGGAAATACAGGAAATCCTAATTTATCGCCATCAC
The DNA here is from genome assembly GCF_014191595.1 of Mesoflavibacter zeaxanthinifaciens subsp. sabulilitoris. Classification (NCBI taxonomy): domain Bacteria; kingdom Pseudomonadati; phylum Bacteroidota; class Flavobacteriia; order Flavobacteriales; family Flavobacteriaceae; genus Mesoflavibacter; species Mesoflavibacter zeaxanthinifaciens. The sequence continues at coordinate 87,289 of NZ_JACHWV010000002.1, forward strand.
GTTTACTTAATTTTCCTTTTCCTGTTGGTTTTAGGATTAACGGTAAATGAGCAAATTCTGGTGCTTCCCAACCAAAAGCATCGTATAATTGGTAATGTAAAGCAAGACTTGGTAGCCATTCTTCACCTCTAATAACGTGCGTAATTTCCATTAAATGGTCATCAACAATATTAGCTAGGTGATAGGTTGGCATTCCGTCTGCTTTAAACAAAACTTTATCATCTAAAATGTTGGTATCAATTTTAATATCACCACGAATAATATCTTTAAGATGAAGTGTTTGATCCTGCGGACTTTTAAATCGAATTACATAATCTTCACCAGCATCTAATTTAGCTTGCACGTCTTCCGCTCTAAGCGATAAAGAGTTGCTTAATTTTTCTCTGTTATGCCAATTGTAGATAAACGTTTTTCCTTTAGCTTCATGGTCTTTTCTGTGTGCATCAAGTGCTTCTGCAGTATCAAATGCGTAATAGGCATGACCACTTTTAATTAATTGATCGGCATATTGTTTGTATAAGTCTTTACGTTCACTTTGTCTGTATGGACCAAATTTTTCATTTTTATTTGGACCTTCATCAAACGGAATATTACACCAATTTAAACTATCTATAATGTATTGTTCTGCACCTTCTACATAACGGTTTTGGTCTGTATCTTCTATACGTAGCACAAAAGTACCGTTGTATTTTTTTGCAAATAAATAATTAAATAATGCGGTACGTACGCCGCCAATATGTAAAGGTCCTGTAGGACTTGGTGCAAAACGCACTCTAACTTGTTTTGACATTTCTTTTGGTTTGAAAGTGCAAAGATAGAATAGAGTAGAAGAAACACAAAGAACTATTTAAAAACAAGTTTTAAGCGCCTTTAACAGACATAAAAAAATAAAAACTGTATTTTAGTAAGTTAATTAAAACGATGGCTTTGAATAACTTCAATATCATACAAACCAAATTAGAACAATTTATTAGAAAATATTACACTAATGAGTTGATTAAAGGCGCTATCCTGTTTTTTAGTATTGGCTTGTTATATCTTATTATTACGTTACTAATTGAATATTTTCTGTGGTTAAATTCTGGTTTACGTACAGTTTTATTTTGGTTGTTTATTGCAGTTGAGGTTGGCTTGTTTATCAAATTTATTGCATTGCCTTTAGCCAAGTTATTTAAACTTCAAAAAGGTATTAACTATAAACAAGCATCGGCGATTATTGGTAATCATTTTCCTGAAGTTAATGATAAGTTACTTAATGTACTTCAACTAAAAGAAACTAACGATAACAGCGAATTACTTCTAGCCAGCATCGATCAAAAAGCTGAAGAATTAAGCCCAATTCCTTTCAATTTTGCGATTAATTTTAAACAAAACACTAAATATTTAAAATACGCCGTTATTCCTATTGCTATTTTATTATTTAGCTTTGTGTTAGGAAAAACTAATTGGTTTACAGATAGTTATAAAAGAGTAGTAAATTATCAAACTGCATATGAGCCGCCAGCACCTTTCAGTTTTTTTGTTATAAATGAAAGTTTGCAAACTGAAGAAAACAAAACCTTCAGGTTATTTGTACAAACCGAAGGAGATGTTGTTCCGGAAGATGCACAAATCAATTTTAACGATCAGTCTTATTTTTTGCAACAGCGTCAACCAAGTACTTTTGAGTATGTTTTTGAGCAACCAAAACAAGACATTACTTTTAATTTATCTGCTAATGGTGTTAACTCAAAACCATATACATTACATGTTGTAGAAGTCCCAACATTGTTAAATTTTCAGATGGTTTTAAATTATCCAAACTATACCAACAAACGTAACGAAGTTTTAAAAGGTATTGGTAATGCAGTTGTACCACAAGGCACACAAATTACTTGGCAACTTAACACCAAAGCAACCGATCAAGTCGATTTAATTAGTATAGATACTTTAGCGTTTACTACAGAAGAAAATGGTGTTTTTAAAGCCTCTAAACGCGTTTATAATAATTTAGACTATAACATTAGCACAAGTAATAAAAACCTTAAAAATTACGAGAATTTAGCGTATAGTATTTCGGTTATTAAAGATCAATATCCAGAACTTAAAATTGAATCTAAAACAGATAGCTTAGACCAACAAACCTTGTATTTTAAAGGTCAAATTAGTGACGATTATGGCTTATCTAAATTACAATTAGTTTATTATCCATCAGAAAATGAAACCAATAAAATTGTAAAAAACATACCTATTTCATCTTCTAATTTTGATGAGTTTTTAACTGCTTTCCCAAATAATTTAGATATAGAAGCCGGTATACCTTACGAGTTGTATTTTGAAGTTTTTGATAACGATGCGGTAAATAAAAACAAAAGCACAAAAAGTTCTGTGTTTACATACAGAAAGCGTACTAAAGACGAAGAAGAACAAAAGCAACTTAACGAGCAAAACGAAACTATAAAAAATCTTAACAAATCTCTTGAAAATTTTCAAAAACAAGAACAACAACTTAAAGAGATTTCAAAAACGCAAAAAGAGAAAGCTCAACTTAATTATAACGATAAGAAGAAACTTCAAAATTTCTTGAAGCGTCAAAAGCAACAAGAAGACATGATGAAGCAATTCAACAAAAAGCTTCAAAATAATTTAGAAGAATTTCAAAAGGATAATCCAAAAGAAGATTTATTTAAAGAAAAGTTACAAGAGCGATTAAAAGATAACGAAGAGCAATTAAAAAAAGATGAAAAGCTACTTGAAGAATTAGAGAAACTTAAAGAAAAGTTTCAAAAAGAAGAGTTTACTGAGAAATTAGATAATCTTGCTAAACAAGCTAAAAACCAAAAGCGTAGTATGGAGCAATTATTAGAATTGACCAAACGCTACTACGTGTCCAAAAAGATGGAAAAAATTAGTGATGAGCTTGATAAATTAGCCAAAGAACAAGATAAATTAGCTAATCAAGATTCAGAAAAAAATACCAAAGAGAAGCAAGACGAACTAAATAAAAAGTTTGAAGACATCCAGAAACAACTTGAAGATTTAGAAAAAGAAAATGACGATTTAAAATCGCCTATGGATATACCTCGTAATAAAAATACAGAGGAAAACATTAAAGAAGATCAACAACAGGCAAGTGAAGATTTAGAAAAAAAAGAACAATCTACTGACCCAAAACAAAAGCAGGATAAACAAAATTCTGCAAAACAAAATCAAAAAAATGCAGCTCAAAAAATGAAACAGATGAGTATGAGTATGCAAATGCAAATGTCTTCAGGTAGTAAAAAACAATTGCAAGAAGATATAGAAATGCTTAGACAAATCATTGATAATTTAGTCGTATTTTCTTTTGATGAAGAAGACTTAATGAACAAGTTTAAAAGTATAGAAGTCAACCATAATGAATATGCTAAGTACTTAAAAAAGCAATACGATTTACGTACACATTTTGAGCATGTAGACGATAGTTTATTTGCAATTTCTTTAAGACAACCACAATTCTCAGAACAAATCAATAAAGAAATTAATGATGTGTATTTTAATATTGATAAAGCATTAGATCAGTTATCAGAAAATCAATTATATCAAGGTGTATCTTCACAACAATATGCGTTAACGTCTGCTAATAATCTAGCTAATTTTTTAAGTGCTGCTTTAGATAATATGCAAAACCAAATGGGTATGCCATCTCCAGGTCAAGGAGAAGGCGATATGCCACTTCCAGATATTATAATAAGTCAAGAAGAATTGGCTAAAAAAATGGAAGAAGCAATGAAAAAAGGCGAAAAAGGTAAAGACGGACAACAAGGTCAGCAAGGCGAACAAAAGTCTGGCAAAGATGGAAAAAATGAAGGTGATCAGAAAGGAGAGAATGAAGGTAATCAAGGTAAAGAAGGAGATAAAGGAAACAAAGGAGAAAAAGGTAAAAACGGTAAAGAAGGCGGTAAAGATGGTGACGGACAAGGACAAGGCGGAAGTCTACAAGGAGAAGGAGACTTTAATGAACAGATGAATGCCGAATTATTCAAAATTTATCAAGAACAACAATTATTACGTCAACAACTAGAACAACGTTTAGAGAAAGATGGTTTAAGAGGAAATGGTGATGCTAAAAAACTTTTAAACGATATGGAAGATGTAGAATTAAAATTAATCAATGAAGGCTTTACTAATGAAACTTTAACTAAAATGATGGAATTAAAACATCAATTACTAAAGTTAGAAAACGCAACTTTTCAACAAGGACAAGATTCAAAACGTGAATCTGAAACCAATACCAAAACATTTTCTAATACAACTAACAATCAGATAGACAAAGCAAAACAATATTTTAATACTACCGAAATATTGAATAAACAAAGCTTACCTTTGCAGCAAATTTATAAGCAAAAAGTACAAGAATATTTCAAACAAAAAAATGATTAGTTTTAATTACGAAACCGATTTTAAGCTATTAGATGAAGCTAAAACTTCAAGTTGGATATCAAAAATTATAGAGCATCATAATTGCAAAAAAGAAGAAATAAGTTATGTGTTTTGTGATGACGAATATTTACATCGATTAAATGTTCAGTATTTAAATCACGATACCCTAACAGATATTATTAGTTTTGACTATTCAATAGGAAAAACTATATCTGGAGATATTTTTATTTCTGTTGAAAGGGTAGAAGATAACGCTAAATATTTTGATGTAGATTTTAATATAGAACTACATCGTGTAATCATACACGGTATTTTGCACTATTGTGGTTTTAAAGATAAGACCGAAGATGATGCCAAACTAATGCGCGCTAAAGAAGACGAAGCACTTTTCATGTTAAAAGAAATGTCATAGTTTGTTGTATATTTGCACGCCAAATTTAAGTCGAATTTTAAAAACGTTCCACGTGGAACAATCAAAATAATATGTTTAACGAAGTTTACGATGTAATAGTTGTTGGAGCAGGACATGCTGGTAGCGAAGCTGCAGCTGCAGCTGCTAATATGGGTAGTAAAACCTTATTAGTAACTATGAATTTACAAAACATTGCTCAAATGTCTTGTAATCCTGCTATGGGAGGAATTGCAAAAGGACAAATTGTAAGAGAGATAGATGCGCTTGGTGGCTATTCTGGTATTGTTAGTGACACATCTGCAATTCAATTTAAAATGTTGAACAAATCTAAAGGACCTGCAATGTGGAGTCCAAGGGTACAAAGCGATCGTATGCGCTTTGCAGAAGACTGGAGATTGATGTTAGAAAACACACCTAACTTAGATTTTTATCAAGAAATGGTTAGAGGTCTTTTAGTCAATAATGGTAAGGTTGAAGGTGTAGTTACGTCGCTTGGAATTGAAATAAAAGCAAAGTCTGTTGTACTAACTAACGGAACATTTTTAAATGGCTTAATTCATATTGGAGATAAAAATTTTGGTGGTGGTAGAGCAGGAGAAAAAGCAGCAACAGGTATTACAGAACAACTAGTTGATTTAGGTTTTGAATCCGGTAGAATGAAAACCGGAACGCCTCCAAGAGTTGATGGAAGATCTTTAGACTTTTCTAAAATGATTGAACAACCTGGTGATGAAAATCCTGATAAATTTTCTTATTTAGATATCACAAAACCGTTAACTCAACAACGTAGTTGTCATCTTGCTTATACAAGTGAAAAAGTACATGATTTATTAAGAGGTGGTTTTGATCGTTCACCAATGTTCAATGGTCGTATAAAAAGTTTAGGACCTAGATATTGTCCTTCTATTGAAGATAAAATTAACCGTTTTGCAGATAAAGATAGACATCAATTATTTGTAGAACCTGAAGGTTGGAATACTGTCGAATATTATATAAATGGCTTTTCAACTTCATTACCAGAAGATGTACAATTTAAAGCTCTACGCTCTGTAGAAGGGTTTGAAAATGTCAAATTCTTTAGACCTGGTTATGCTATAGAGTATGATTATTTTCCGCCTACACAATTAAAGCATACTTTAGAAACTAAGTTAGTAGAAGGATTATATTTTGCCGGTCAAATTAACGGAACAACGGGTTACGAAGAAGCAGCTTCTCAAGGTTTAATGGCGGGTATCAATGCAGCGTTAAAAGTTCAAGAAAGAGATGAATTTATCTTAAAAAGAGACGAAGCTTACATAGGTGTTTTAATTGACGATTTAATTACTAAAGGAACAAAAGAACCGTATCGTATGTTTACCTCTCGCGCAGAATACAGGACGTTATTACGTCAAGATAATGCCGATTTAAGATTAACACCAAAAGGATATGAGCTTGGTTTAGCATCTGAAAAACGTTTGAAACGTATGGAAGAAAAACATGAACAAGCAGAAAAGTTTGTAGAGTTTTTTCAAAATACTAGTGTGACTACAGGAGAAATAAATCCGATTTTAGAGTCTAAAAATTCTTCATTAATGAAACAGCAAGATAAGATGTTTAAGATTTTTGCTAGACCAAATATTGATATTGAAGATATGAAAAAAATCGAGTCTGTTTCAAATTACATCGAAGAACATAATCTAGATAATGAGATTATAGAACAGACCGAAATACAAGTAAAATATTCAGGATATATAGCTAAAGAAAAAAATAACGCAGATAAACTAACGCGTCTAGAAAATATCAGAATACCAGATAATTTTGATTACTCAAAACTTAAATCGATGAGTATGGAAGCACGTGAAAAATTAAATAAAATTCAACCTGTAACCATATCTCAAGCATCAAGAGTAAGTGGTGTTTCTCCTGCAGATATTTCTGTTTTATTGGTGTATTTGGGACGATAAATTTTAAACGTTCCACGTGGAACGTTTATTTTTTTTAGTTTCAATTCTTCCCTTTTTTTTGATTAGATTTTAATTTATGAGTAAAGAAAAAACACAATTATATATAAAAGATCATTCCGTTTCTGGTGAAATGTTTCAATTAAAGGAGAATGAAAAATATGGTTTTTTAGAGACTTTTCCTCAACCAAAAACTAATCAACTTTCAGAATATTATAAAACGGAAGATTACATTTCTCACACAGATGCAAAACGAAATTGGTTTGAAAAAGCATATCATTTAGTTAGACGTTTTTCTTTAAAACAAAAACTAAAACTAATCAATGGTTTTAAAACCGAAACAAAAACACTTTTAGATGTAGGTTGCGGTACAGGAGATTTTTTAAAAACAGCTAAAGACAATAATTGGATAGTTTCTGGAATCGAACCAAATGCAGAAGCAAGAACAATAGCAAATCAAAAAACAGAAAACGCAGTTTTTGATATCGAACAGTTAAATAATTTTGAATCTAATAGTTTTGATGTAATTACACTTTGGCATGTTTTAGAACATCTTCCAGATTTAGAATATCAAATTTCAATATTAAAAAAACTTTTAAAACCTAAAGGTAGGTTAGTGGTAGCTGTACCAAATTATAAAAGTTTTGATGCAAACTATTATAATCAGTTTTGGGCAGCTTATGATGTGCCAAGACATTTATGGCATTTTGATCAAAATTCAATATCAAAATTATTTGCTTCTATTGATATGGAAATAGAACAACTTAAACCAATGCTATTTGATGCATTTTATGTTAGCTTACTTTCTGAACAATATAAATCTGGACGTAAAAATATTTTTAAAGGTTTTTATAACGGATTACGATCTAATTTAAATGCAAGTCGTACTAGTGAGTATTCTTCGCTAATTTATGTGCTTAAAAACAGTTAAAACTTATTTTAAAAAAGCATAAGGTTAATTTTTAGTCTTAAACAACAGATAACCTTACCTTTTTTAGAAAGTGTCTTAAATCGCTTTATTTGAAGTTGTTTTTCATAGCTAATAATTATTTTAAAATTAAATTAAAATAGATTTTGCTTATTAGTACAATATTTACATAAAATGTGTTTATCACTTTTTAATTTTTATACATTTGCGAAAATTCATTAAAACAAAAATTAAGATGAAAAAAATATTAGCGGTTTTATCTATTGCAATTTTTATTACTTCTTGTCAAAAACAGAAAATAGGATATGTTGACAACGGAAAAGTAATTAACGAAATGCAAGAGAAAGTTGATTTAGAAAAAAAATACGAAACAAAGCTTAATGCTTTTAATGCTAAAAAGGATAGTATAGGAAGAGCTTTTCAAATGGAAGCTCAAAAATTCCAGATGGAAGCTCAAAAAATGAGTCAATCTAAAGCTCAAGCTAAATATGAAGAGCTTGGTCAAAAACAGCAAATGTTGCAGCAACAATTTCAAATGGAGCAACAACAAATATCTAAACCTTATCAAGAAGAAATGGATTCTTTAATTACTAAGGTTAAGGATTATGTTAAAAAATACGGTAAAACAAATGGTTTTGATGTTATTTTAGGTACTGTAGAGTCTTCTCCAAGCGTTATGTATGCAAAAGATGAATATGACCTTACAGAAACAATTATAAAAGACTTAGATAATAATTACAAAAAGTAATTAAATATTTACTTATAAAAAAAGCGTTAGACTTCGGTTTAACGCTTTTTTTTATTTATAAACTGTTATTTATCAGTTGTTTTCATAGTTTTAATTATATTTATCGTGCTATTAATCATTTATAAAAGACTATGAGAAAATTGCTAACGCATTTAATCATTTTCTTTACTTTTTTTTATCAACTTAACGCTCAAGTTGCAACTTCATTTAAAACGGAAAAATCGTTTTATGTATATGGAGATGCAATGGTTATTGGTAATAATAGTTTAAGTAAAGAAAAAACCACACCATTTAATGAATCATCAATTGCTAACGATGATATACCAATGACATTTGTAGATGTTGATAATGATGATTCTACATTTAATTCTAGTTCTTCTTATATTCAACTTCCTGAAAATCAAAACAATATAGTTTATGCGGCACTTTATTGGACAGCAACGTATAGTTATATTAAAGGAGAAAGACGCTCTCAAAACGGGCAACATTTCTTCTCAGGAAAAAGACAGAAAAACCGTTCTTTAATAAGAAATATTAAATTAAAACTACCAAACCAATCTTATCAAACAATTACAGGAACAGTTATATTTGATGGCTATAAAAAAAGTGGTTTTCATCTAAATTCTCCTTACGCTTGTTATGCAGATGTAACTAGTTTATTACAAAATGCCGAAGAAAAAAATGGCGAAATTACAGTTGCAAACATACACGCTACAGAAGGTTTTGTTGCTGGTGGAAGCTCAGCAGGTTGGATGCTTTATATTGTTTATGAAGCACCAACCGAACAACCAAAATACATCACAACATTTAATGGTTTTGCTCATGTTGGTACAGAGCCTGTTGTTATAAATTTGAAAGATTTTAAATCTCCAGAACAAGGAGAAATAAATACAAATCTAACTTTAGCAACGTTAGAAGGTGATGCAGATATTACTGAAGACGAGTGTATAATAGCAAATCCTAATCTTAAAACAGCAATACGATTAAGTACAATAAACAGACAAGAAAAAAACTTTTTTAATAGCAGTATAGATAGTAATATTAAGCGTTTTCCGGATAGTAAAAACACCTTAGGCTTTGATATTGCACGTCTAGAAGTACCAAAAAATAAAGAAATAGTTATAGATAATAATACGGATAATGTAGAGCTACTTTTTAACACAAAAGAAGACCGGTTTTACTTGTTTTTTACTGCTTTTGAAACTGAAATCAGTAAATCTTTTTTCAATGAAATAGAAGTAAATTTACCCGAAAAAGCTATGGTTATAAAATCTACAACAAGAGAAGAAGAACAGCCAAAAGTAGTTGAGGAAAAAATAGAAATTAAAGCAGAAACAAAGATTAAATCAACAGTTGTAAATAATGAAGTTAAAGCAGAAAATGTTGTGCTTAAAAAACCAGAAGTTATCCAAGAACAAGAGGATAAAAATTCTTTAAGCCCAAAAGTAGCTACATCTGGTTACCAGCAACAACAAATAAAGCAAAGCAATGTTATTATTAGTTCTTCTACTTATGTTGAAGCTTTAAAGATTAAAGAAAAGCCTTTAGAAACTCAACAATTTAAACTTGTCTTAGAAAAAAATGCAGCAGAGATTGAAGGTGCTAAAAAAGGATATTACGTTATTACAAAGTTTTTTTCTTCACCTCAAAATGCTTTTAATTGGCAAAAAGACTTAAAAGAAAAAGGATATAATAGCGATTTTTTAATAGATGAAAAAAATAAACTTTACTATGTTTATATCTTTCATACAGAAAACTTTTATGATGCTTACATGCAACATAAATCGTATTTAGAACAAAATCTTTTTAAAGACAACTGGGTATTTAAGGTAAATATGACAGACTTTTAATCTATTGCATTAAATACAAAGCAAAAAGAGTAGGAATTAAATAGATAACAATAGTTCTTGCACCGTCATAATCTTTAGCTACACGCTGCCCAAACAATAATAAAAGTAATGTAATAGCGCTTAAAATAGCAGCATAAAACCCTAAAGTAGAGTTATCATTAACTATAAGTTGGTATATACCTAAAACTGCCAAAATACCAGCAATAACTTCTATTATTAAGATAATGGCAACGTTAATTTCTACTATCTTTCCCATAAAAGTTTTAGAAAAATGTTCTTTTAACCAACCAATATTTCCTTTCCAATCTAAAATTTTATCTAATCCAGATTGTAAAAAAGTGATGGCTAAAAAAAGTAATAAAATTATTTCGGTAATGTGGTCTAAAATAGAAATCATAGTTAATTAGTTTATATTTAAAGATATTAAAATTATAAAGGAAATTTTAGCTTAAAACTACTCTTGCTTAGCGTGTAAAAGTCTAGTTAATTTTATAGATAAATCAGTTAAAATTATTTTAGAGTTACCGTTACGTTCTATATGATAAATTGCATCTTGTAACTCGTTAGAAATATCTAAAATATTGTTATTGTGCACAAAAGGAGCAAATTTTGACAAGTCAAATTTTTCAGCTTTAGCTTCAAAAAACACCAAATCCTCAGCACCGTAATTAAGCAGTAAGGCTTGTCTAAAAAAGTCTAAACAGAAGTTTAAAAATTGCTTTTGTGTCTCTCTACCTGTTTTTGCAATTTCTTCGCTCCAACCAATTAAATCGTGTATTGCAGCTTTGTTTCCTTTAGCTTTAAAAGCAGATCTAATCCAAAATATAAACCATTTTTCAAACTGAGTGTCTTCGCTATCATGATAGACTAAATCGCATGCTTTGTTATAATTACCTTCGGCTTGATGTGCAATTTTAGTAGCATCAGCTTCATTAATATCAAACTGTTTTATCAATCCGTTTTTTATATCTTCTTCTGCTAATGGCGGAAAATGTATAATTTGGCAACGTGATCTAATGGTATTTATAATTTGCTCTTCGTCTTCGGCAATTAATAAAAAAATAGTCTTATTTGGCGGTTCTTCAATTAACTTAAGAAGCTTATTAGCTGCTTGCGTGTTAAGCTTTTCTGCCATCCAAATTAGCATAATTTTATAGCCACCTTCATAAGCTTTAAGGCTAAGAGATTTAACTATATCTTGGGCTTCATCTACACCAATTTGTCCTTGTTTATTATCTACACCTAAAAGTCTGTACCAGTCAAATAAATTTCCGTAAGGTTGTTGGGTTAGTAATTGCCTCCATTCTTCTAAAAAAGCACTGCTAACTGGATGTTTTTTTACCTTATCTGTTGTAGTTACCGGGAAGGCAAAATGTAAATCTGGATGCGAATAATTATTAAACTTTAAGTTGCAAGCTTGATTATTACCATCGTTTTCTGCATTGCTGTTACCACACAAAATGTATTGTGCATAGGCAATAGCCATAGGTAATGTACCAGACCCTTCTGGTCCTATAAATAACTGTGCATGTGGTATACGACCATGGTCAGCACTAGTTGTAAGGTGTTTTTTTATATGTTGAAGTCCTAAAATATCACTAAAAAGCATAAAGCAAATATAGTTTTCTTCTAAAATAAAAGCGAATATCTTACCGCTTGATTTTAATAATTACACTGTTTTGTATCACTCTAAATGTCTATATTTGAAAATTACTTAATCATTAAAATTAAATGAAATATCTATCTGTATTTTTTATTGCTTTTTTAAGTATAAATATATCAGTAGCTCAAGAAGTAAAAGTAGCTATAGATAGCACGCTTTCTGATGGTGTTTCTTTTAAGCCGGTTAACGAGTTTTATATCTTTGGAGATGCTGCTGTTATTGGTAATAATCTTTTAAGTGAAGACAGTAAAAAACCATACAACAATAGACAAGAAGACAACGACAATATTAAAATGAAATATGTTGATATTGATGATAACCCAGAAACGTTTTCTTCTAGTCAAGCAAAATTAACATTACCTGATGATTTTAAAAAAATTGTTTATGCAGGTTTATATTGGACAGCAACTTACGCGTACGAAAAAGGCACAAGAAAAGCTAAAAAGGATAATTATATCTTTAGAGGTAATGGAGAGCGATCACCAGTAATAAATCAAATAAAAATTAAGCTTCCAAATCAAGATTATCAAGACATTACAGGAGATATTATTTATGACGGATCAACTAATGTAACGCATGCAATAAACTCGCCATATGTTTGTTATGCAGATGTTACAAAATTACTTCAAAACACAGAAGATAAAGCAGGTAACTACACTGTTGCAAATGTTAAAGCAACAGAAGGTTATTTGTCTGGTGGTAGTGCAGCAGGTTGGATGTTGTATGTTATTTATCAATCACCTACAGATAATCCAAAGTACATTTCAACTTACAATGGTTTTGCATTAATAAATAGTAGACCAGTAGATATAAACTTTAAAAATTTTAAATCTATTAATCAAGGTAAAGTAAACACTTCTTTAGTTGTATCTGCTTTAGAAGGAGATAATAATTTAGATTTAGACGAGTGTGCCATTTTAAAAGCAAATAGCAATCAATTTCAATCCTTAAGTAATGGTGCAAGATACCAGCAAAACTTTTTTAATAGCACAATAACCAACAACTCTATGGTCAATAGAGACCGATACCCTAATAGCGAAAACACTTTAGGTTTTGATATTGCTCAATTAAAAATCCCTAATTATAATAACACAATAATTAGTAATGATATAAGTGAAACAACGATGAGATTAAAAACAAAATCAGATCGTTTTTACTTATACTTTACCGCATTTCAAACCGAGATTGCACAAACATTTTTTGAAGATGTAGTACAAGAAACAACGCCAGTAAGCAAAAAAGCCGAAGTAGAACCAGAAGTAGTAAGATCTAACGCTTCTACTATAGCAAGTAAAGATCCTAAAGATACAAAAAGAGCACCTTACGTATATTACAAAAAAGGGTTAAACTCTAATGCTTTTAGATATTTAAAACGAAAAAAATCTACATCTGTTATAGGTATAGAAGGAGGTTATTATGTAATTACTAATGTGTTTTCAGAAGCACAAAGAGCAGGAAAATGGACAGCATCATTAATAAAAAAAGGATTTGATGCAGACGTATTTGTAAACCCAAAAAATAATTGGAACTACGTTTACGTACTTAGAAGCGATACCGCAGAAGAAGCTTTTAAGCTTATGGAAGAATTAAGAACAAATTATAGATATAGAGATGCTTGGATTTTTAAAGCCAATCTCGATTAACAACAAAATTAAAAACTAATGAAAACGCTTAACGATTTCAATTTTAAAAACAAAAAAGCTTTAATCAGAGTAGATTTTAATGTGCCTTTAGATGCTAATTTTAAGGTTACAGATGCCACTCGTATACAAGCAGCTAAACCAACAATAATCAAAATACTTGAAGATGGTGGTAGTTGTGTTTTAATGTCTCATTTAGGTCGTCCTAAAGGTGTGCAAGAAGAATTTTCTCTTAAGCATATTGTATCTAAAGTAGAAGATATTATTGGTGTAGAAACTCAGTTTGTAAACAATTGTGTTGGAGAAGATGTAGAGCAAGCAGTAGCAAATCTAGAACCTGGAAAAATCTTAATTTTAGAAAATTTACGTTTTCATGAAGAAGAAACTAAAGGCGATAAAGGTTTTGCAGAACAATTATCAAAATTAGGTGACATTTATGTAAATGATGCTTTTGGTACTGCGCATCGTGCACACGCATCTACAACTGTAGTTGCACAATTTTTTACAGAAAACAAATGCTTCGGATACCTTTTAGAACAAGAAATTAAAAGTATAGAAAAAGTCATGAAAACTGGCGAAAAACCAGTTTTAGCAGTACTTGGTGGTGCAAAAGTGTCTTCTAAAATTACAATTATAGAAAACATTTTAGATAAAGTAGACCATTTAATTATTGGTGGCGGTATGTCTTTTACATTCGCCAAAGCTAATGGAGGTAAAGTAGGAGATTCTATTTGCGAAGACGATAAAATACCCTTAGCATTAGATATATTAAAACAAGCAAAAGAGAAAAATGTACAAATACATTTACCTGTAGATGTTAAAGCAGCAGATAAGTTTGATAATAATGCAAATACTCAAATCTGTGATATAAATAATATACCAGATGGCTGGCAAGGTTTAGACGCTGGACCAAAATCTTTAGAGCAATTTAAGGATGTTGTTTTAGAATCTAAAACCATTTTATGGAACGGTCCTTTAGGTGTTTTTGAAATGGAAAACTTTGCTAATGGTACTGTAGAATTAGGTAATTTTATTGCAGAAGCAACTAAAAACGGTGCATTTTCACTTGTTGGTGGTGGCGATTCTGTTGCTGCAGTAAAACAATTTGGTTTTGAAGATAAAGTAAGCTACGTAAGTACTGGCGGTGGCGCAATGTTAGAAAGTTTAGAAGGAAAAACTTTACCAGGTATCGCTGCTATCTTAGAATAAAATATAAATAATTAACGTTAAGCAATAAACGCTTTATATGTCTTTAAAAAAATCATTTTTAATAGTTTTAATTTTATCACTTTGTTGTAGCTGGTTATTGGCGCAAGATTCCTTGCAAACCAATTCAACTAGGCTAAAACAAGACCAATTAATTTCTGGAGAAAGTTATGAGATAGATACAATTATTGATGGTCAGACGTATTATAAAAAGTCAATTAAAGCAATTTCTACAGAAATTCCGGAAGCACTTTTAGATGATGAATACGCTGCAGAAATTGATAAAAAATGGTTAGAAGAGTTATATAGTACAACACTTTTTGATACCATTTACAGAGATGTTAAAGGGCTTAACTATAAAGCAGTTTACTATCCAGAATTAACCACAGACACACTAAAAGCAAGGCTTAAAAGATTAAATGCAAAAACACCTTTTAATGTAGAATATAATCCTGCGTTAGAAAGTGTGATAAAAATGTTCTTAAAGAACAGACATCAATCTTTTGAGCGTTTAATGGGATTAAGTAATTACTACTTCCCAATGTTTGAACGCGAATTTGACAACTACGATATTCCTCTAGAGATGAAATATCTAGCAATTGTAGAGTCTGCTTTAAAACCACGAGCTAGATCTCGTGTTGGTGCTACAGGATTATGGCAGTTTATGTTTGCAACAGGTAAACAATACGGTTTGGACGTAAGCAGTTATGTAGACGAACGTAGTGACCCAATAAAATCTACAGAATCTGCTGCAAAATACTTAGCAAAACTTTACGAATTATTTGGCGATTGGGACTTGGCGCTAGCAGCATATAATTCTGGACCAGGTAATGTAAGTAAAGCCATTAGACGTTCTGGAGGTTATCAAAACTATTGGAATATCCGTCCACATCTTCCACGTGAAACAGCAGGATACGTTCCAGCATTTCTAGCCACTATGTATATTTTTGAATATGCAGAAGAGCATGGTTTCATTCAGCATAAACCAGAATTTAATTATATAGATACAGACACGATTCGCGTTAAGCAAATGATTACTTTGGATCAAGTATCAGAGTTTACAGGTGTTAAGATAGAAACGCTTCAGTTTTTAAATCCATCGTACAAACTAGATATTATTCCTCACATCGAAGGAAAAAATTACACTTTAAGATTACCAAGAAATATTATTGGCGCTTTTGTAAATAACGAAGACCAAATGTATGCTTATGCTAAAGCAGAATTTGATAAACGCGAAAAACCGTTACCTCAATTTTTTAATACAGATACAAAAACTAGATACCGTGTTAAACAAGGTGATTATTTAGGAAAAATTGCACGAAAATTTGGAGTAAGAGTTAGTCAAATAAAACGTTGGAATGGTTTAAGAAGTAATAATTTAAGAATTGGTCAACGCTTAACTATTTACCCACGTAATGGTGCAGCAATAAGGCAATCAACAGCTTCAAATTCAAATAGTTCAAATCTAAAAAACTATAAAGGAAAAACCTATACCGTTCAAAAAGGAGACAGCTTGTGGAGTATTTCTCAAAAATTTTCAGGAATTTCTGTTGAAAATATTAAAGAATGGAATAGTATTAGTGGTACTAATTTAAAGCCTGGTATGACATTAAAACTGTCTAAAGGCTAAACTTCAAATTAAAACATCGTTATAAAATGAAAAAAATAATTTTATTGGTCTTAGCAGCTACACTTACTATTGCGTGTAATGATAAGAATAAAAAAGAACAAAGATACGTACAAGACTCATCAGGAGTTTTAAATAACCTTTCTGTCGTTATTGATAGTGATTTATGGAAAGGTAGTGTAGGAGATGCAGTAAGAGATGTAGTAACTACAAATGTACCTGGCTTACCACAAAACGAGCCTATGTTTGATGTAAATCAAATTCCACCTCAAGTTTTTAAAGATTTTGCTACAAAAAACAGAACAGTTTTAAGAGTTAGCAAAGGAAAAGAAGCGGGTTTAAAAATAGCAAATAATGTCTATGCTAAACCACAGAAAGTAGTATTTGTAACAGGACAAAACAACGATCAAATTATCGAAATTTTAAAAACCAATAAGGATAAAATAATTAGTGCTTTTAAAGCGCAAGAAGTTAAATGGCGCCAAGATCAAATAAAAAAATCTGTATTAAACACAGATCAAGTAGAGAAAGAACTAGGCATTACAATTAGTTTTCCTTCTATTTACAGATTTGCTAAAAAGGACGATAACTTTTTCTGGATAAGAAAAAACCTAAGCACAGGAACAAACAACGTTATGCTATATACCATTCCTTATGACTCTATCAATAAAGAAGGAGATATTATAGAGCAAGTTATAAAACACAGAGATAGTTTGGGTAAAAAGTATATACCAGGACCTTTAGACGGTAGTTATATGAAGACAGAAGAGGCTTACTCGCCATTTTTATTCAATACAACAATTGACAATAAACCAACTTACGAGGTAAGAAGTACTTGGGATATAGAAGGTACTTTTAATGCTGGTCCTTTTGTAAATTATATGATAGAGGATAAACCAAACAATAGGTACATAGTTGCAGAAGGGTTTACCTTTGCTCCATCCGTAAATAAAAGAGACTTTGTTTTAGAGCTTGAAGCAATTATAAAGTCGCTTAAAGTTAAATAACAGTTAGGCATAAAGCATAAAAAAACCCAACGCATTTGCATTGGGTTTTTTTTATAAGAATGAGAAAAATTATTTATTTTCCTCTTTATTATCTTCTTTACTTGCGTCTTTAAACTCTTTAATTCCACTTCCTAGACCACGCATTAATTCTGGTATTTTTTTACCTCCAAATAAAAGTAAAACCAAAATAACAATTATGGCAATTTGCCAAGGTCCTACTACACCTAAAAATATACTATTAGAAATCATAACTTTTTAATTTAGGCTACAAAGTTAATAATTAAACTTAAATAATAACGTTTAAACACTAACTTTAGCATTTGCTTAAAGTGCTTAACATAATATTTTAATTACTTTTGTTTTTTACTATGGCAAAAAGCGAAAAAAAATCAAAAAAAATAAAGAAGAAACTACTACACAAGTACCGTTTAGTTATTTTAAATGAAGATACTTTTGAAGAGCGTTTATCTTTAAACTTAAACCGATTAAATGTATTTGTAATAGGTACATTATCGGCCATATTTTTAATTGCATTTACAACACTATTAATTGCATTTACGCCTTTAAAAGAATACATACCTGGTTATTCTTCAACATCTTTAAAAAAGAAAGCTATAGCGTTAAGTTATAAGACAGATTCCTTACAACGCGTTATAGATTTTAACGAAAAATATTTTGCGTCAATAAAGCAAGTTTTACAAGGAGAAGTTAGTGTAGCCGACTTTGATAAAGATTCAATAATCCAAGCAGTAAAGCAAGAGGTTAGTGAGGTAGATTTATCACCAATAAAAGAAGACTCTTTGTTAAGAGAAAAAGTAGATAAAGAAGATAAATATAGCTTATTCGAAACTGCTACAGCAAAAACAAACTTTGTACTTTTCCCACCGGTAAATGGTACCATTAGTGAGCCTTATGATGTAAAAAGTAAACATTATGCTGTAGATATTGTTGTAGAAGAAAACACGCCCATAAAAGCAACCGCAGACGGAACGGTTATTTTTGCAGAATGGACAGCGCAAACAGGTTATGTAATTTTAATAGAACATAGCTCAGGATTAATTTCTGTATACAAACACAATGCATCATTGACCAAATCTCAAGGAGATTTAGTTAAAGCAGGAGAAGTTATTGCTACAGCCGGAAATACTGGCGAATTAACCACAGGACCACATCTTCATTTTGAACTTTGGAGCGATGGTTACCCAGTAAACCCAACTAATTTTATAGATTTTAAGTAATGCCTTCATTTAAATCCATATTAGCAAAACCATTTGCAAAACGCATCTACAAGAAAGTTCAAAAATGGGCAAATAATCCCATTGAAACTCAAGAAAAAGTTTTTAAAAACCTTATCTCAGAAGCTACAGAAACCGCATTTGGTAAAGACCACGATTTTATAAGTATCAATACTTACGAAGACTTTGTAAAACGTGTACCAATAAGAGATTACGAAGATTTAAAACCATATGTAGACCGTGTTGTTAATGGTGAAGAAAATGTACTTTGGAAAGGTAAGCCTCTATACTTTGCAAAAACATCTGGTACAACATCTGGCGCAAAATACATTCCGCTTACCAAAGATAGTATGCCAACACATGTAAATGCAGCTAGAAACGCTATTTTAATGTACATACACGAAACAGGTAATGCAGATTTTGTTAACGGAAAAATGATTTTCTTACAAGGTAGTCCAGTGCTTCAAGAAAAAAACGGAGTACAATTAGGAAGATTATCGGGTATTGTAGCACATTATGTTCCAAAATACCTTCAAAAAAATCGTATGCCATCTTGGGAAACTAACTGTATTGAAGACTGGGAAACCAAAGTAGACGCTATTGTAGAAGAAACATTGCCAGAAAACATGACAGTAATATCAGGTATTCCGTCATGGGTACAAATGTATTTTGAAAAACTGCAGCAAAAAACAGGAAAAAAGGTAGGAGATATCTTTAAAAATTTCAATTTATTCATTTTTGGTGGTGTTAATTACGAACCGTATCGCGCTAAATTTGAAAATCTAATAGGAAGAAAAGTAGATAGTATAGAACTGTATCCTGCAAGCGAAGGTTTTTTTGCTTTTCAAGACAAGCAAGATGAAAAAGGAATGCTTTTACAACTAGACTCAGGTATGTTTTATGAGTTTGTAAAAGCAGAAGATTTTTTCAACGAAAACCCTAAACGAATCACATTAAAGGATGTTGAGGTTGGTGTAAATTATGTTATGATTATATCAACAACAGCAGGACTTTGGGCTTATAACATTGGTGATACCATTCAGTTTACAAACACAAAGCCTTACAGAGTTATTGTTTCTGGAAGGATTAAACACTTCATATCTGCATTTGGAGAGCATGTTATTGGTAAAGAAGTAGAGCAAGCAATGAAAGATGCAACAACAAATACTTCAATTAGAATAAATGAATTTACTGTAGCACCGCAAATCAATCCAGATTCAGGATTACCGTATCACGAATGGTTTATAGAATTTGAAAATGAACCAGAAAACCTTTCCGCTTTAGCGAAAAAATTAGATGCTTCCTTGCAAAAGCAAAACAGTTATTATTTTGATTTAATTGAAGGAAAAGTACTTCAACCATTAAAAATCACAAAAATTGAAAAAAATGGATTTCAAAACTACATGAAATCTATAGGTAAATTAGGTGGACAAAATAAAATGCCAAGACTGTCTAATGATAGAAAGATAGCTGAAGCCCTAAAAGCATTCTTATTGGTTAAATAATATTATATTTGCCTCAACAAAACTAGATAATGAGTATAAAAAAACCACATGAAAGAACTAGAGCTCAAGAAAGCTCAAATGCAATTGAACGCATGTATATTACCATGCGACACTTGTTTAATCGTGGGTTTTATAAGCCAATGGGTGTTTCTGGAGAAACATTAAGAGAAGCATTATTGGTTTTACGACCAGAAATTTATGGTTCTATATCAGAAGAAAAAGCAGAATTAGAAGGCTTGCTTTATGTTATAGACCGTTTACCATACGGGATAGAACAATGCCGATTTATCAATTTAACAAGTGACGAAGGTTATAAAGATTCACATTTTGAGGTTATAATACCTCCTAAAAGACGTCGTAACTGTTATCGTATTGATGATGAGCAAATGAATATTGAAATAACAAGAGGTAGATCAGAAATATACGATATCTTAACCCATCTAACCTTTTTGTTTGTAGAGTCTCATAAAATAAGTAAGCGTGTTCTTATTGATGAAAACGGAGCAACAACAAGAGATTGGCAAAAGTTAGAACAAGCAGTTTTAAAGACAAAAAAGCTTACTCAAAAAGAACGAGAAATAGCAATAACACACACTGCTAATATACTAGGAAGAACGTTTAAAGAACTTACTAAAGTTTACAACGCTTTTGCTTTACCAAATAAGCCAGAACGTCTATTAGAAATAGTCTATTGGCTAGGTAATCTTGCAATAGAAGAAGTTGTTCATAACAATAAAAGAACAGTTACTTTTAGTCCTGTATTAAGAGAACGATTAGGGCACCATTTACATGGAGAAATTTGGGCAAATAGAATTAAAGAAACACTTCAAAAGCATAAGCTTTTAGAAAGACCAATCCATATAATTAGTGCAAATTTACACAGTGTTATGAATACACTTTTTGCACCAATCGCATTAAAATCAGAAACTTCTAAAAACGATATATTTAAAGTTTACGAAAGTTTAAGTCAAAGTAACAATACATCGCTTCGCAATAAAGTAAAGCAAAAGGCGTTACAGCAAGGAATGATTTTTATAGAAGATGAATCGGGAACAAACATAGACGTTCAGATTTTTGATACATCTAAAATAGATCTTTCTAAAACAGATTTAAATTTGCCTAAACCATCTAAAGACAAAGAAGCACCAGTTTTATTTGTAATGGATTATGCGTTTGGTGAACAAGCATACGAAACCATTGACGAGTTTTTAAAACCATATACTAACGAAGGAGATAAAGTATTTTTAAATATTGAATCTGTATCAATTATGGGTAAAGCAGGAATATTAGAAGGAGGAAAAGGAGATATTATGATACCTTCTGCTCATATTTTTGAAGGTACAGCAGATAACTATCCTTTCACAAATGAATTATCTAAAGCAGATTTAGAAGGTCAAGGTGTAGATGTTTATGAAGGGTCTATGATAACTGTTTTAGGGACATCACTTCAAAATAAAGACATACTTAAATTCTTTTTTAATTCAACATGGAATGTTATTGGATTAGAAATGGAAGGTGCGCATTATCAAAAAGCTATACAAGCAGCATCTAAAGTAAGACGAAGTATTAATCCAGATGTAAAAGTAAGATACGCTTATTACGCAAGTGATAATCCGTTAGAAACAGGAAGTACATTAGCATCAGGAGGTTTAGGTACTTCTGGAGTAAAACCAACATATTTAATAACACGTAAGATATTACAACAAATATTTGCTTAAAAGCTATGAGTAAAGAATTACCAAATAATCAAAAACAAAACGAAGAAGTAGACTTAATTGTTTTTTTTAATCTTATTGGAAATGCAATAAACAAAGTTTTAGATTTCTTTAAAGGCATTCTTAAAACAATTTTCTCTTCAATTATTTATGCCTTAAAAACACTATTCAAAAGCTGGAAAATAGTTTTAGGAGTTTTGCTTATAGCAGCTATAGTAGGTTATGCTTTAGAAAAATCAAGACCAACAATTTATACTACAGAAATGTTGGTAGAGCCATATTTCAATTCAAAATATCAATTAGTAACTAACATTAATTATTTTAACGCATTAATTTCTAATAACGAGAAAGAAACCTTAAAAGACATATTTAAAGTTGGGGATGATGTTATAAACGAAGTTAAAAGTTTTGAGATAGAACCAGGACCAGAAACAGAGAATGATAAGTTATTGCAGTATGAAGAGTTTATTAGCAAGCTAGATTCTGTTAGAGCTCAAGAGTATTCTTATGAAGAGTTTTTAGAAAACAGGAGCGTGTATGCTGGTAAATATTTTCTAATAAAAGCTAATGCATATAAGTCTGATATTTTTAAAGATTTAGAAGGAGGTATTTTAAACTCTTTTACCAATGACTATACTAGTAAGGAGATGAAAAGAAGAGACACTTTAATTGAAATTCAGAAGCAAAATCTTTATGATCAATTAAAGCAAGTAGATTCTTTAAAACAATTTTATATTGATGTTGTTAGATCCGAAGCCGATAACAAAAAACAAAATGTTAGACTAGGCGAGTTTTCAATTACTTCAAATGAAAGCTCTAAAACTAGAGAATTTGACTTATTAAAAGAAGAACAAAAGATAAGAAACGAAATAAAAAAATTAGAAGAAGAAAAAATAGAGCAAGATGTTATCTTTGAAGTTATATCAAGTTTTCAAAGAGTAGGAAATACGTCTTCTAGTTGGTTAGAAAAATATTCTATTATATTCCCAGTTTTAGCATTTATACTGCTAATCATTTTCTTTATAGCTAAAAAAGTTATAATATTTACTTTAAATTATGAAGATTAAAACAATACTTGTTACAGGAGGCGCAGGATTTATAGGGTCTAATTTTATTCTACATTATCTTAGCAACAATCCAGGTACAAATGTTGTTAATTTAGATAAGCTCACCTATGCAGGAGAGCTTTCTAATTTAAAAGAAGTAGAGAGTAATCCAAATTATACTTTTATTAAAGGAGATATTTGTGACCGAAACTTAATAGAATCTTTATTTAATAAATATCAATTTGATGGTGTTATTCATTTTGCAGCAGAGTCTCATGTAGACAATTCTATTAACAGTCCTAGCGCTTTTATAGACACAAATATTACTGGGACATTCAATTTAATAGATGTAGCAAAATCCAATTGGATGGAAGCACCATTTAAACACAAAGACGGTTGCGAAAACAACAGGTTTCATCATATATCTACAGATGAGGTTTATGGTACCTTAGGAGAAACAGGATTGTTTACAGAAAATACGCCTTATGCACCAAATAGTCCGTATAGTGCATCAAAAGCATCTTCAGATTTTATAATTAGAAGCTATTTTCATACGTATGGAATGAATGTTGTTACCACAAATTGTTCTAATAATTATGGACCAAAACAGCATGATGAGAAGCTTATACCAACAATTATAAGAAAAGCTATTTCAGGAGAAAACATTCCTATTTATGGCGATGGAACAAACGTTAGAGATTGGTTATATGTATTAGATCACTGTAAAGGTATAGACCTAGTTTTTAAAACAGGAAAAGCAGGAGAAACTTACAATATTGGAGGTAGAAATGAAAGAAATAATCTGTACATTGTAAACACTATCTGTTCAATTTTAGATGAAATTAAGCCTGCAGACAAATCATATAAAGATCAAATAACTTTTGTAACAGATAGACCAGGACATGATTTTAGATATGCAATTGATGCTTCTAAAGTTGAAAACGAATTAGGCTGGAAAGCAGACGAAAACTTTGAAACAGGCATAAAAAAAACCATAGATTGGTACCTAAAAAAATATACTGATTAATGAAAGGAATAATTTTAGCAGGCGGATCAGGAACAAGACTTCACCCATTGACAAAAGTATTAAGTAAGCAGTTAATGCCTATTTATGACAAGCCAATGATATATTATCCGCTTTCTACATTAATGCAAGCTGGTATCAATGAAATTCTAATAATTTCTACACCAGAACACGTTCCTTTTTTTAAACAGCTTTTAGGAGATGGATCAAGCTTAGGCTGTACTTTTCAATATGCAGTACAAGACGCACCAAACGGTTTAGCAGAAGCATTTATTATAGGAGAAGAATTTATAGGAGAAGATAAAGTAGCCTTAATATTAGGAGATAATATTTTTTACGGAACAGGACTTGCAGACCTGTTAAAAGCAAATAATAATCCTGATGGAGGTATTGTGTATGCTTATCACGTTACAGATCCAGAACGTTATGGCGTAGTTAATTTTGATAAAGAAGGCAAAGCACTTTCTATTGAAGAAAAGCCCGAAAAACCTAAATCAAATTACGCAGTTCCTGGTATATATTTTTATGATAATGAAGTAGTAAATATTGCTAAAAATATAAAACCAAGTCATAGAGGCGAATTAGAAATTACAGATGTAAACAAAGCTTATTTAGAGCAAGGTAAGCTACAAGTAAGTATTTTAGATAAAGGTACGGCTTGGTTAGATACAGGTACATTTAAATCTTTAATGCAAGCCTCTCAATTTGTTCAAGTTATAGAAGAACGTCAAGGATTAAAAATAGGAGCTATAGAAGAAGCTGCTTATACAAGTGGTTTTATAACTAAACAACAGTTAATAGACCTTGCTACGCCACTTTTAAAAAGTGGTTATGGTAAACATTTAATAAGCTTAGTAAAAGAAGACTAATGATTGCTAAAGAAACTAAGCTGAAAGGTTGTTATATTCTAGAACCAACTGTTTTTGGTGATTCAAGAGGCTATTTTTTTGAAAGCTACAACAAACAAACGTTTGATAAACTCATAAACCAAAATATAAATTTTGTACAAGACAATGAGTCTTTTTCTTCTCGTGGAGTTTTAAGAGGATTACATGGTCAAAAAGATGAGTTTGCTCAAGCTAAATTAGTAAGAGTAACACAAGGCGAAGTACTAGACGTAGCTGTAGATTTTAGAAAAGATTCACCTACGTATTTGCAACACGTTTCTGTAAAATTATCTTCAGAAAATAAGAAGCAGTTATTTGTTCCTAGAGGATTTTTACACGGTTTTGTAGTGTTGAGTGAAACAGCAGTTTTTAACTATAAATGTGATAATTTATATAACAAAGATGCAGAAATTGGAATTATGTATAATGATTCCGATTTAAGCATAGATTGGTTGCTAAATGAAGATGAGTTGTTAGTATCTGAAAAAGATAAAAACTTACCAACCTTAAAGCAGTTTTTTCAATGACAAAAATATTAGTAACAGGAGGAAAAGGGCAATTAGGACAATGTTTGCAATCTATATCTAACGACTTTAAGACGTTAGATTTTGTGTTTTTAGGCAGCAACGATTTAGATATTTCCAATAATATAGAAGTAGAAGCTTATTTTAAAAATAATACTTTTGACTATTGTATTAACTGTGCTGCTTACACAGCAGTAGATAAAGCTGAAGAAGAGCAAGAAAAAGCCAAACAAATTAATGAAATTGGAGCTAAAAACTTAGCGCATGCTTGTTTTAAAAATAGCGTGACTTTGATACATATTTCAACAGATTTTGTTTTTGATGGAACAGCAAAATTACCTTATACCGAAGAAGATAGGACAAATCCAATATCTGTATACGGAAAAACAAAACGAGATGGAGAATTAGCAATAATATCTAACCTACCAGAACACTTTATTATTCGTACATCTTGGTTATATTCAGAATTTGGGAGTAATTTTGTGAAAACTATGTTGAGGTTATCAGAAGAAAAAAAAGAATTAAGTGTTGTAGATGATCAAACAGGTTGCCCTACCTATGCAAAAGATTTAGCTGAAGTCATTTTAAAAATCATAGACAGTCAATCTAAAAAGTTTGGGATATATCATTATTCAAACCAAGGACAAATCACTTGGTATGATTTTGCAAAAGAAATTTTTAAGCAATCAAAAGCAGATATTAACCTTTACAAAACCGACTCAAAAACATTTAAAACACTTGCAACACGACCAAAGCATAGTGTATTAAATACTAGTAAAATACATTCTCTTCTAAAATTAGAACCAATACAATGGAAGAAAAGTTTAGAAACATGTTTAACACAAATAAATAAATAATTAATAAAATTATGTACACAACCAACTTTCATAATAAAGAATTAAACAATCTCACCTTTTTAATCACAGGTGGCGCAGGTTTTATTGGCTCAAATTTAGTAGAATATTTACTTAAAAATAACGCTAAAAAAGTTGTTGTCTTAGATAATCTTGCAACAGGAAAAATTGAAAATATTAGTGCCTTTATCAAACACTCTAACTGCGAGTTTATAGAAGGCGATATTAGAGATTTGGACACTTGTAAAAAGGCAATGCAAGATGTAGATTACGTCTTACATCAAGCAGCTTTAGGTTCTGTACCACGATCAATTAATGATCCAATAACTTCTAACGAAGTCAACATCTCTGGTTTTTTAAACATGTTAGTTGCTGCTAAAGACTCTTCAACAGTTAAAAGAATGGTGTACGCCGCTTCGTCTAGCACTTACGGAGATAGTAAACAATTACCAAAGGTAGAAGACAATATAGGCAAACCATTATCACCTTATGCAGTTACTAAATACGTTAATGAACTGTATGCAGATGTTTTTTACAAAACTTATGGATTAGAAACTATTGGCTTAAGATATTTCAATGTTTTTGGGCAAAGACAAGATCCAAACGGAGCTTACGCTGCAGTAATCCCAAAATTTATCGGTCGTTTTTTAAATAATGAAGAGGTTATTATCAATGGAGACGGAAAACACTCAAGAGATTTTACATACATAGAAAATGTAGTACAAGCCAATATAAAAGCAGCTTTAACAGATAACCCAAAAGCAGTTAATCAAGTATATAACGTTGCTTTTGGAGATAACACTAATTTAAATGAATTAGTTGAAGCCATTAAAAACGGACTTTCTGCCTTAAATATTTCAACGTCCTCCAAAGTAACTAACGGACCGGAAAGACAAGGCGATGTAAAACACTCTTTGGCAGATATATCTAAAGCCAAAGCTAATTTTGATTACAATCCTGAGTTCTCATTTTCTGAAGGAATAGAACACACGATAAAATATTATATAGATAATAATGAAAGCATTTAGCATTTCAAAAAACTTAGAAACAGCAATAAAAGCTTCATTACATGCCGGAAAGGAAATAATGAAGGTTTATAATTCTGAAATTGAAGTAGAATACAAAGACGATAAATCGCCGTTAACTGAAGCAGATAAAAGAGCAAACGATATTATCAATTCGTTTTTAATTCCCACAGAAATTCCAATTATTTCAGAAGAAAATAAACAGACAGATTATAACGAAAGAAAACACTGGAATCAATGCTGGATTGTAGATCCTGTAGATGGTACCAAAGAGTTTATAAAACGTAATGGAGAGTTTACTGTAAACATAGCATTAGCCGAAGATGGTATTCCAAAATTAGGAGTCATTTATGTACCTTCAATTAAAACCATTTATGTTGCAGATGTAGAAAGCAAACAAGCTTTTAAAGCAGAATTAAATATTCATGATGTTTCAATAGATGTAGTTTTAAATTCAGCAACTCAACTGATACCAAAACAAGAAGATTCAATATTAGTAGAAGTTGTTGGAAGTCGTTCTCATATGAGTCAAGAAACACTTGATTATGTAGAAGATTTAAAACAACAAGGTAAAGAGGTACACATAGTATCAAAAGGAAGTTCTTTAAAATTCTGTTTAGTCGCAGAAGGTAAAGCAGACGTATATCCACGATTTGCACCAACTATGGAATGGGACACTGCTGCAGGACAAGCTATCTGTAATGCTGTTGGTATTTCTGTAATTTCTAAAGAAACCAATAAACCACTACTTTATAACAAAGAAGATTTATTAAACCCTTGGTTTTTAGTGTCTAAATAAAATGAAAGACAGTTCATATAAGAGGCACCTTGCCAAAACCATTACTTGGCGTATTGTTGGTACAATAGATACCATTGTACTATCATGTATCATATCTGGTAATCCATTTACAGGATTAAAAATTGGATTTTCAGAAGTGATTACAAAAATGGTTTTGTATTACCTTCATGAAAGAACATGGTTTAAAATTAACTTATCAAAAGATGGTAAAGTTTTAGAAAGCAAAAAAAGACACATAGCAAAAACATTAACTTGGCGATTTATAGGCACTTTAGACACAATAATCTTAGCGTGGATTATATCTGGTGACCCATTAACAGGACTTAAAATAGGTTTTGCAGAAGTAATTACAAAAATGCTGTTATACTATTTACATGAAAGAACGTGGTATAAAATAAATTATGGATTAGATGAAAGAAGGAAATAAATTAGATATAAGTAAAAATATTATACAACACGATTATCAAGTAAGTCGTGAGGACAGAAAGTCTAAAAATAATCACAATTCATTTTTGATTTGGTTTACGGGTCTATCAGGATCTGGAAAATCGACAATAGCAAACCTTGTAGAACAGCAACTTTTTGAAAAAGGAATAAAAACCTACACACTTGATGGTGATAATATTAGAAAAGGAATTAATAATGATTTAACATTTTCACCTGAAGATAGAACTGAAAACATAAGAAGAATAGCCGAGATCTCTAACTTAATGATTGATGCAGGTTTAGTTGTCTTAGCTGCATTTGTTTCACCTTATAAAAAAGATAGAGAAAACGTCAAGAATATCGTTAAAAACAGTAATTTTGTCGAGGTTTTTATCAATACTAGTGTTGAAGAATGTGAACGTAGAGACGTAAAAGGGCTTTACAAAAAAGCACGTGCAGGAGAGATAAAAAACATGACAGGTATATCGGCGCCTTACGAAGCACCAGAACAACCTGATATAGAAATAAAAACAGAAGAAGTATCTGTAAAAGAGGCGGTTAATAAAATTATTGACCACATAACACCAAAATTAAAACTGGACAATGAGTAAGTATTACTTAAACTATTTAGATGAATTAGAAAGTGAAGCAATATTTGTTTTGCGAGAAGTTTGGGCACAGTTTGAAAATCCAGTCATTCTTTTCTCTGGTGGTAAAGATTCAATAGTCGTTACACATTTAGCTAGAAAAGCGTTTTACCCAAGCAAAATACCATTTTCTTTAATGCATGTAGATACAGGACATAATTTCCCTGAAACTATTCAATTTAGAGATAATTTAATTAAAGAATTAGGCGCTAATTTAATTGTTGGATCTGTTCAAGAGTCTATTGACCAAGGTAGAGTTGCTGAAGAAAAAGGAAAAAATGCAACTCGTAATGCACTTCAAATTACAACACTTTTAGATGCTATTGAAGCTAATAAAATAGATTGTGCGATTGGTGGAGGAAGACGTGATGAAGAAAAAGCAAGAGCAAAAGAACGTTTTTTCTCACATCGAGACGATTTTGGACAATGGGATCCAAAAAATCAACGACCAGAATTATGGAACATCTTTAACGGAAAGCATTTTGAGGGCGAGCACTTTAGAGCATTCCCTATAAGTAACTGGACAGAAATGGATGTGTGGAATTATATTAAAAGAGAAAACATCTCAATTCCATCACTATACTTTGCTCACGAAAGAGAAGTGGTTTGGAGAAGTAACTCTTGGATCCCAAAATCTGAATTTTTAATTTTAGATGAAGGTGAAGAAGTAGTAACTAAAAAAATACGTTTTAGGACTTTAGGAGACATTACAATAACAGGAGGAATAGAATCTGATGCAGATACTGTAGAGAAGATAGCTACAGAAGTAGCAGCAATGAGACAAACCGAAAGAGGTAACAGAAGTGACGATAAGCGTTCAGAATCTGCAATGGAAGATAGAAAAAGAGAAGGATATTTTTAGAGTTGAGATAATAGGAGATAGGCTATAAGCTTTAGGCGATAGGCTTTATGCGAAAAATAAATATTTAAATTTGAGAGATTTTAAAAAATATGAAGTGTGGCGATTAAGTCATAAGCTTACCTTAGAAGTTTATGACCTAACAAAATCATTTCCAACAAACGAAAAATATCAAATCATTTCTCAAATGCAAAGAGCAGCATATAGTTTACCTTCAAATTTTAGTGAAGGTTGTGGCAGGAAGTCAGATAAAGAGTTTTCACGATTTATCCAGATTTGCTTAGGATCAGCACACGAATTAGAATATTTTTTCATTTTATCAAAAGATTTAAACTATATATCAGAAGAAGTTTCGGATGAAATGAGTCAAAAAATAAATATCATAAAACGAAAACTATTTACTTTAGACAAACGGCTTAAAGCTTAGTACCTAAAGCCTAAAGCATAAATTATGTTAGACAATAATCAATTATTAAGATTTACAACAGCAGGAAGTGTAGACGACGGAAAAAGTACACTAATTGGTCGATTATTATACGATTCAAAATCTATTTTTGAAGATCAATTAGAAGCGATAGAAAGCACAAGTAAGAAAAAAGGACATGATGGTGTAGACTTAGCGTTATTTACAGATGGATTAAGAGATGAAAGAGAGCAAGGGATAACCATAGATGTGGCTTACAGGTATTTTACAACACCAAAACGTAAGTTTATCATAGCAGATACACCAGGACATATTCAATATACACGTAATATGGTTACAGGCGCATCAACAGCAAATGTGGCTATAATTTTAGTAGACGCAAGACATGGTGTTATTGAACAGACTAAAAGACACGCTTTTATAGCTTCGTTACTACAAATTCCACATATTATCGTATGTATCAATAAGATGGATTTAGTAGATTTTTCAGAAGATGCTTATAATAACATTGTTTCTCAGTTTGAGAGTATTTCATCTAAAATGCTAGTTAAGGATGTAAGGTTTATACCAATTTCAGCATTATTAGGAGATAATGTAGTTAACCGTTCAGAACATATGTCTTGGTATCAAGGTGCACCATTATTACATACTTTAGAGACGATGCATATTAGTAGCGATGTAAATAAAGTAGATGCACGTTTTCCTGTGCAAACCGTTTTAAGACCACAAAGTGAAGATTTTAGAGATTATCGTGGTTATGCAGGTCGTGTTGCTAGTGGTATTTTTAGAAAAGATGATGAGGTTACAGTAATGCCTTCTGGATTTACTTCAAAAATAAAAAGTATAGACACCTTTGAAGGAGAAGTTAGTGAAGCCTACGCACCAATGTCTGTATCAATAACATTAGAAGATGATATTGATATTAGCCGAGGTGATATGATTGTACGTTCTAACAACAAACCAGAAGCATCTCAAGATATCGAGGTGATGCTATGTTGGTTAAATAATAGTCCAGCAAAGCCTAGAGCAAAATATACTATAAAACATACGTCTAATGATCAAAAAGCAATGATCAAAGAAGTGGTTTATAAAATAGATATTAATACTTTAGAGCGTAATAGCGAGGATAAAGACTTAAAGATGAACGACATCTCTAAAGTAAAAATAAGAACAACAAAACCATTAATGATAGACTCATACAGAGAAAACAGGACAACAGGAAGTATTATCTTGGTAGATGATACTACTAATGAGACTGTAGCTGCTGGTATGGTTGTATAATTTAAAGCGAATAAAATGATTGAAAACAAAAACTATTCAATTGCAATAATAGGTTTAGGCTATGTTGGTTTACCTCTAGCAGTAGAGTTTGCAAAAAAACATAAAGTTACAGGCTTTGATATTAACACTTCTCGTGTAGATAAGTTAAACAGCGGTCATGACGATACTTTAGAAGTTAGTGACGAAAATTTAAAAGCTGTTTTAAATCAGAATGAAAATAAAGGTTTAAAACTAACAGATAAAGCTCAAGATATTTCTTCATGTAACGTTTACATAGTTACAGTTCCAACACCGGTAGATAAAAATAATAGACCTATTTTAACACCGCTTATCAAAGCTTCAGAAACTATAGGTAAAGTACTTAAACAAGGAGATATTGTTATTTACGAATCAACGGTTTACCCTGGAGTAACAGAAGACGAATGCGTTCCTGTTTTAGAGAAAACAAGTGGTTTAAAATTTAATCAAGATTTTTATTGTGGTTATTCTCCAGAACGTATTAATCCTGGTGATAAACAACATACAGTAGCTAATATTTTAAAAGTTACTTCAGGGTCTACACCAGAAATAGGGGAAGAAATAAATAATTTATACGCATCTATTATTACAGCAGGAACACATTTAGCACCAACTATTAAAGTTGCAGAAGCTGCAAAAGTAATAGAAAATGCGCAACGCGATATAAATATTGCTTTTGTAAATGAATTAGCTAAAATCTTCAATAAATTAGATATAGATACACATGCGGTGCTAGAAGCAGCTGCCACTAAATGGAATTTTTTACCATTTAAACCAGGTTTAGTAGGCGGACATTGCATAGGCGTAGATCCTTTTTATTTGGCACAAAAAGCACAAGAAGTAGGCTATCATCCCGAAATAATTTTAGCAGGAAGACGTTTAAATGATAGTATGGGAGAATATGTAGCAACTGAAGTCTTAAAATTAATGGTAAAAAACGACATTACTATTAAGGATGCTAAAGTGTTAATGTTAGGTATTACCTTTAAAGAAAACTGTCCAGATATTAGAAACACAAAAGCTATAGATGTTTATAAAGCACTAAAAGGCTTTAATATGGATGTGGATGTTTATGATCCTTGGGCAGATCAAGAAGAGGTTAAAGAAGAATATAACATTTCAACAATTCAAAAACTAGGAACAAACTATGATGCAATTGTACACGTTGTATCACATAAAGAATTTTTAGATTTAGATTTAAAAAAATTAAAATCTAATAAAGGAATTGTTTATGATGTTAAAGGGAATTTAGCAATAGATTTAATAGATAAAAGATTGTAAGAAATAAATAGAGCTTCTTTAATAGAAAATGAATATATTTTTATCTGTAAATAGACATTTAGTCATAAGTAATGGTTTATTAGTTTTATTAGTTCTTTTTCCTATTTTACCTTTTGCATTTAGTTCTATAATATCTGTTATTTTTGTTTTATCTGTAATAGTTCTAAATCATGGCGAATTAACAGCTAATTTTAGTAGTAATAAAAAGTCATTCTTAGTACACATATTATTTTATCTTTGTATGATTTTTTCTATAGTTTATACAGATAATTTATCTAAAGGTTTAGAAGAAGTTAAACGAGGTCTCCCTTTATTATTATTCCCTTTTGTTTTCTATTTTAATAAATGCCTTTTTAAGAAGTGGTTTTTATCTGTTTTAAAGGCTTTTGTTTTTGCTAACTTTATATATATAATTTACTTGTATAATTTTATTGTAGATAAGTTATCTCCTTATAAAGATTTTGGTTTTAGGCATGAAATATATCCTATAAAGTTTGTAAAGTCTTTTACAATTTCCTTTAATCAGATTTTACAAAAAGCAATACACGTTCAATACAAACCACCGTACCTTATGTTTCATAAAGCGTACTTATCAATGTTTGTTTTGTTTTCAATTTTTATTTTGATTTTTCTTGTTTCCAGAACTGAGAAAAGGTTTGCAAAAGTTTTATATATACTTATAGCTCTATTTTTTTGTTTTGTTTTATTTCATTGGTTTTCTATGCCTAATATTGCAGTGCTTTTAATCGCTTTACTTTTTCTTATAATTAAAAGATTAAGAAAATTTAAATTAAGACTGATTTTTTTGCTTTTCATTATTGTTTCTAGTTTTTTTTTAGCAAACAATTCTTTTGTGAAAAGCAAAATAGAATCTAATATCTTAATTAATTTAAATTATAAACAAGTTTCTAACTTTTTTAAAAACAGTTTAAACAACAACACTTTAAACATTAGCGGAAGAGCTGCAATAAATAATTGTAGTTTAATTTTAATTAAAGAACATCCTTTTTTTGGTTATGGAATAGGCTCTGTTAGCAATAAATTATTAGAATGCTATAAAGAAAACAATTATTTAAATGAGTATAATAATAAGTTAAATTCTCACAATAATTTTACACATATCTATTTATCTTCTGGGATAATTGCTTTTTTGTCTATACTCTATTTTTTCTTTTATTTTTTTAAGTTTTCTATAAAAAATAAAGATTATTTATACTTGTCATTTTTAGCGATAGTATTAGTTAACATGTTATTTGAGACAATTTTATACCGATCTCATGGTATTTTATTTTTTTCAATTTTTAGCCCGTTGTTATATGTTAATTCGCAAAAAAGCTAAATAATCTAAAGAGGTATGGAGTTAATATTAGATGGTTATAATTTTTTATTTCAGTTAGTTTTAATAACTACTATTTTTATATATGGATATAGAAATAAAAAACAATACTCTATCAGCAATATTAATTATCTATTCCTCTTTTTATTACATTTTTTTTGCTGTATAGTGAGTTGGTTTTTGTCAAAAGAATCTAGTGATGCTTTTACTTATTACACAGTGGTTAGCAATACTTCTAATTGGTTTAGTTTATTTGGTTTTGGTGCAGGTTTTATAAAATTTATAATATACCCATTAATTAATTACTTTAAATTAAACTTTTTATCACTATTTATAATATTTTCTTCTTTTTCGTTTTTTGGTTTTCTTATTTTAAATAAGTTATTTTCAAGATTAAATGGGGATGATCCAATGCAAATATTTAAATTAAATATTTCTACGATAATCTTATTTCTACCAGGTTTTCATCTTTGGGTTTCACCTATGGGTAAAGACAGCTTAATTTTTTATCTAACCATGGTAGTTTTTTACAGACTAATTTTTTATGATAATAAAAAACTACTTAGATTAATTTTCTTTTTAGTTTTAATATTATTCATTAGATTTTATGTGATTATTTATTTGTTATTAGGATTGGCGCTATATCATGCAGTACATTTATTATCAAAATTGAAGCATTTTTTATGGTTTACTTCTTTTATAATTATAAGCTTTGCAACATACTATATAGCAAAAGTTAAATTTAACTTTGAGTTGTTTATTTTTTTAGAAGAAAAACTATCATACATATCTGTTTACGCTACAAGAAAATTAGAAATGGGTTCCTATATCGATCCAAAAACACATAATCTTCCACAAAAGGTATTTATTTATTTATTCGGACCAGATATATTTACGGCTCAAAGTTATATGCAAAAATATGTAGCAATTGAGAATATAATCTTATTTATTGTTATTTTAAAAGGCCTTTTTACGTTTTCATTTAATAGAGTCTTTAAAAGTAAAATTATAAGTGTTTTATTTTTTTATAGCCTTATATTCTTAATTATAAATGCCTACTATATGTATAATTTAGGGCTTGCAAATAGACAAAAATATATGATAATACCAGCGTTATTAATTGTGATATTTTATTCTTATCATAAATCTCAGACAAACCAATCAAATGAGTTCTAATCAAGATACTATAAGTGATATTAATACTAAAACTAAAAGTGGTTTTTTGTGGATATTAGTAATTAATATTTTAGCAGCTCCTGTTCAATTTTTAATTAGTTTAACACTTGGTAGAATATCGCCTGAACTTTTAGGTAAATATGGTTTTTTAGAAATTCTTCTAAACCTTGTAATTACTATTGGGATGTTTGGTGGCCCTAATCTAATGATTAAATACATACCATCTTTAAAGGTAAAAGAAATCCCTTTTTTTATATCTAAATACATTAAGCAATCCTTATTATTATTATTAGGAGTTTTTTCTATAATTTGGTTTCTAGATGTATTTAAGTTGATTGACTTAGGTGGATTACTTGGGGATAATACTCCTCCTGTAAGTATGTATAAATGGATTGTTTTGTGGTCCGTTTTATACCTAACTTATTATATAT
This sequence comes from Mesoflavibacter zeaxanthinifaciens subsp. sabulilitoris, assembly GCF_014191595.1. Taxonomy (NCBI): domain Bacteria; kingdom Pseudomonadati; phylum Bacteroidota; class Flavobacteriia; order Flavobacteriales; family Flavobacteriaceae; genus Mesoflavibacter; species Mesoflavibacter zeaxanthinifaciens. Next base: position 123,204 of record NZ_JACHWV010000002.1, read on the forward strand.
TAAATAGTAGTCAAAGCGCAATATTACAGCTTAAAGATTTTGCGATTGCTTCCAAGTTATATTTTTTTCTATTATTTTTTTTCCTAATTATTTTTTATTATTTAGGAGTTAAAAGCTGGCATTTAATATTCTATAGTTCTACGGTAGCAATAGTTTTCTGTATTATATTTATTCTTAGTAAGAATTTTAAAAGTTTTTTAATTTTTAACACTAAAGAGTACAGTTTTCCTAGTGGTTTTTGGAGGTACTCGATAACAATGTATTTGTCAACCTTTCTAACTTTTTTGTATGAAAAATTAGATCAAATAATAATATTAATGGTTTTTGATTTAAAGTTTTTAGGGATTTACTTTGGTATAATGAAGGTGGCTTTTATTTCTAAGTTAATACCTCAAATTATCAATAGAGGATTAATTTCAAGTTTATCAAACCTAATTCATTTAAATGCAATTGATGAAATAAGAGTGTATTACAGAAAAATTATTAGTGCCAATTATTTAATTTGTACATTAATATCAATAGTATTAATAGTGTTTAGTAACTTTATTTTAGAGCTTTTCGGATCAGTATTTGCGGACTATAAATTAATCTTATTGTTATTTATTATTACAGCTTTTATCGACTTTTATGAAACTTTAAATACAAACATTTTAATTTTAAAAGGAGAAGATAAAAAGGTATTTATTAATACTGTTTTTAAAAATATTAGCTTTTTAGTAAGTGCTTATTTCTTATTACCAATATTTAATTTAGAAGGGTTAGTATTATCTAGAATTATTTCATTAATTATAGGTGTAATATATACAAGATATAATTTAAATAAAGTTAGTTATCACTTTAATTATTCAATTAAAACGCTTGTTTTAATAGTATTAATTATACTTTTATATATGATTAGTTCTTATTCAGTGACTTACAAAATAATTTTTTCTTTAACTTCTATAATAATAGTCACTTTGATGAATAAAAAAGATATAGTTAACATTTTAAAAAATATACCGATTTGGAAATAAGTGTTGTAATAATTGGACGTAATAGCGAGCATCTTTTAAGAAAAAATTATCTTGAAAGGCCTTACCCAGAATTGTCTTTTGCGAAAGAAATAATTTATGTGGATTCTGATTCTACAGACAACACACAAAAAATAGTAAATAAATTAGGTTGGAAATATATTGGTTTATCAAGTAAAGGAAGGTTATCTGCAGCAGCAGGAAGACACATTGGCACAATTGAAGCTAAAGGAAAATATATCCTTTATATGGATTCTGATATGGTCTTAAATTTACTGAATAACCAAACCGTAGAACAGTTAATAGCTAAGCATATAAAGGAAAACACTATAGGTATAAGTGGTTTAACTCTAGATGTTTTTGAAAATGGAAAAGAACGAATGCGATTAAAGAGGAACAAGGATGGTGATAAAACAGATACGTTTGGCGGTTTCGTATTGTTAAATAGAAAAAAAGTGCTTGAAGTTGGCAATTGGAATCCTAATGTAATAGCCAATGAAGAAAATGAACTATATTCTAGAATCATTAAAAATAAAGGTAAAGTTGTATTATCAAAAGAAATGCTAAATAAACATCATACAGATAACCCTAAATTATCCATACAACTATTAAATCTTTATCTTCCATTATCTCCAAAAGCAAAGCGGTTTTATGGGGCACCAGGTATGGGTTTAAAATCTTCAGTTAAACATGGTTCTGTATTTCAATATTTATATTATTTTAATAGTGAGACAATTTTAAGTTTTATTTTTTTTGTATTGTCAATTTTAACACTTTTGTCATCATTATCTGTTTGGTTTAAAGTTTTGACAATAGTATTGTTGTTAAGTTTTTTAATTTATTGGACATTAAGAAAAAGAAGTATTTTCTTTCTCTTACTATGTCCAGCATATTTTTTACAGTTAATAATAGGTTTTTTTAAATATGAAGAGAAAAAAGTAATCTATAAAACAATTAATTAATGGAAAAACTATTCTTTAAATCCCCTTTATTTTTACAAAATCTAATTATTTCTCTTTTTAATACATACTTATACAGTAAAAGATATGGAAGAAAATATAAAAAATATAAAAAACTATTTAAGAGTCAAGACGATTTAAGCTTCAATGAGCTTAAGAATATTCAAAATGAGAAATTCATAAAATTTATTAATGAAGCAAAATTTAAATCAACTTTTTATAAAAAGTTTTATAAAAATATAGATTTAAGTACTATAAAATCAATTTCAGATATACATAAACTTCCAATATTAAAAAAAGAAGATCTAAGAAAAAATATAAATGAAGTACATACTATAAAACCTAAAGATGGAATTATATCAAAAACAGGAGGAACAACAGGAAAACCATTAAAAGTCGTTTTTACGATTGATGATACTAATCGAAGATATGCATATTTAGACAATTTTAGAGGTCAATATGGTTATAAATTAGGAAAAAAAACAGCTTGGTTTAGTGGTAAAAATTTACTTTCAAAAAAAGACATAAAAAATAATAGGTTTTGGAAGTATGATTTTATAAATAAAGTGAGATATTATTCTACATTTCATATTAATGAAAATTATTTAAAATATTATTTAAACGACTTAATAAACTTCAAACCAGAATTTATTGTTGGTTTTCCATCGACATTGTTAGAAATTGCAAATTATGGTAAAAGAAACGGCATAGTATTTCCAAAAAACACTATAAAAGCAATATTTCCTACAGCAGAGACTGTATCTAAAGAAGTTAGACAAATTCTTTCAATATATTATAACACGATAGTAATTGATCAATATGCATCATCAGAAGGAGCTCCTTTTATTTTCCAATGTAAGGAAGGTAATTATCATTTAGATATAAGAACAGGTGTTTTTGAAGTTTTAGATCATGATAATAGAGAAGTAAATCAAGGAAGGTTAGTTGTAACATCTTTTACGACACATGGTACTCCTTTAATCAGATATGATATTGGAGATATGATAAAGAAATCTGATTCTCCAAAATGTAGTTGCAACAACGAAAACCCAAAGATAGATAAGGTAATCGGTAGATTAAATGATTATATTTTTTCTAAAGAAACAGGTAAAATCAATTTAGGTAATGTGTCAAATACTTTAAAAGGAGTAGAAGGTATTATAAAATTTCAGGTTGTACAAAAAAGTATAGAAGAAATTACAATTTTGATAGTAACAGACGAAACATTTGATAAAAAAAATGAAAAAATTTTCTTAAAAAACTGGAGAGATAGAGTTGGTCAAATAATGAAAATACATGTTAGGCGTGTAGATAAAATATTAGTAGAAAAGAGTGGTAAATTTAGAATAGTAAAAAATTTAATAAGTTAAATTACAAGTGTATTGACGCTCAACTTTTAATTATTATATTTGAAAAAAAACAGAATGAAAAAAATCATCTTAAGTCTATTAGTTTTAATTGTTTTTAATTGCAAAGACAAAAAAGAAGAACCTAAAAAAGTTAAACAAGAGGTTAATTATGACTTTATAGTCACCGCATCAATAAAAACAGATCAAGCAGACACCTTTCAATTTGTTTTAAAAGATATTGATAACGAGACTACAATAGATAAAACAGTTATACAAGTTTCAGAAAACTTTAAAGAAGTACAAGGAAAAGTTAAAGCAAGATATGATTTTGAATATCCAACAGTTCTTTACTTAGGACTAGGATATGTTAAACCTAAAAAAGTAATTATAGAACATTTTAAAATATCATATAAAGGCAAAGAACATGTATTTACTCCAAAAGATTTTAAAGAATATTTTACTGTAAATAGATTTGTGGAATTTGGAGAACAAGAAGGCGAATTAATCACAAAAAAAATCGACAATCAACATGTGCCAATTTTAGGGTTAAGTAGAAAGGGTATAGACTTGATAAAATAATTTCAGATATATTTTTTCAAAATAGTGTATGAATATAGTTTTTTGTCTATTAATTTTATCTATAGTAATTTATTTATTTATAAAAGAAACAAGTTTATTTGTCCGTTTAATTTACATCTATCATTATATTTTCTTTTATTTTAATTACAAATTAAATCTTATAGCAAAACAAGATAGTTATATCTTTTTTGAAAGAGCTAAAGAATCATCAGATATTATTGCTTTACTTAAACCAGGTAATTCTTTTATGTCCTTTTTGATATATCCGCTTACATCAATTAATATTAATTTTTTTACTCTATCTTTTTTGTTTTCAACAATAAGTTTAATTGGTTTTGTAATATTCTTTAGAGAGTTAAAATTTAAAAGTCTTCAATCTATTTTTTTTGCTAGTTTATTAATAATTCCTAGTTTACATTTTTGGTCGTCCGGTTTAAGTAAAGAGGCTTTAGTTGTTTTTTTTATGGCTTTGATTTTTAGTCAAATGAAGAAGATAAAACCTGTGTTTATTTGGTTAGTAATATCTTTAGTTTTTTTACTATTTATAAGACCTTATTTAAGTCTTATAATTCTTATGTCTCTTTTACTTACATTTTATTTATTTTCAAAAAAAACACGTTTATATAAAATAAAGCTAGCGCTATTTTCACTTGTTTTCTTTATTTGCTCCTTACCCATTTTAAAAACATTTTTAAAAATAGAAACAATATCAATTAAAGCAATAACAAATGTGTTTGCTAAAATTAACTCTTATAGTTTAGATCACGGTAACAGCAGCATACCTATAGAAACGACTAACTATTTAGAGCGGATGAATATGGTTTTGTTTAGACCATTGTTTTTAGACGCTAAATCTTCGTTGGTGTATTACATTATTTCATTTGAAAACTTATTTTTTTTAATAACAACAATTTTGTTTCTATATCTATTATTCAGAAAAAAAACGTATTTAAATCAAATTTCTTTTTTTTTACTAAGTACATCTTTACTAATAATTTTGTTTTTAAGTCTTTATATGTATAACTTAGGTCTAGCATCAAGGATGAAAGTTATGTTTATTCCTTATTTAGCATTAGGCATTTATTTATCTCAAAAAAAACAATTTTTTTATGAAAAAGAAGCTAATTAGAGTCACAACAATACCGCTTTCGTTAGAGAAGCTCTTAGGAGGACAAATGTCTTTTATGAAAAATTATTTTGAGGTGACAGCAGTTTCTTCTGATAAAAAAAAATTAGAAGAAGTAGGGGATAAAGAAAAGGTAAGTGTTTTTTATTTAGAGTTAACAAGAAAAATAACAATATTAAAAGATTTAAAAGCTGTTTTTAATTTTTATAAATTTCTAAAAAAAGAAAAACCCTTCATAGTTCATTCTCATACACCAAAAGCAGGTTTGGTTTCAATGCTTGCATCAAAGTTAGCAGGTGTGCCAAACAGATTACATACAGTTGCAGGGTTACCACTATTAGAGGCAACAGGTTTTAAAAGAATTATTTTAAATAAAGTAGAGTGGCTCACTTACAAATGTGCAACAAAGGTATATCCTAATTCCTTTGAGTTAAAAAAAATAATTAGTAAAGAAAATTTAGCAAAAGAAAAAAAGCTAAAAGTTATAGGTTATGGTAGCTCAAACGGAATAAACTTAGAATATTTTAATTCAAATAAATTTTTAAATAAAGATATTACATCAAAAAAAACTAAATTAAATATTAAACAAGAAGATTTTGTTTACATTTTTGTAGGTAGAATTGTTAAAGACAAGGGGATTAACGAATTGGTTGAAAGTTTTAAAAAAATAAATAAAAAATACAATAATACTAAACTTCTTTTAGTAGGACCATTTGAAAACGATTTAGATCCAATATCAGACAAAAACCAAAAAGAGATAAAACAAAATCCTAATATAATAGAAGTGGGTTACGTAGAAGACGTAAGACCATATTTTTTAATGGCTAATGTCTTAGTTTTTCCAAGTTATAGAGAAGGTTTTCCTAATGTAGTCATGCAAGCAGGTGCAATGGGACTGCCTTCAATTGTAAGTGATATAAACGGTTGTAATGAAATAATTAAAAATAATATCAATGGAATAATCGTACCAGTAAAAAATAATACTATTTTACAGCAAAGTATGGAAAAATTACTGTTAGAAAAAGGGCTTTATCTCAAATTAAAAGAAAATGCAAGAGTGCAGATTGAAAGTAAGTACGATCAAAAGTTTATTTGGAACGAAATTTTGGAAGAATATAAAAATTTAGATAATGTATAAATCTTTTTTTAAAAGAATTTTAGACTTTATAGCATCATTTATAGCTATTATTGTTTTTAGTCCAATATTTTTGTTGGTAGCATTACTATTATTGATAAATAATAAAGGCTCAGTGTTTTTCTTTCAAAAAAGACCAGGTAAAAACGAACAAATCTTTAAAGTAGTTAAGTTTAAAACAATGACCGATAAAAAAGATAAAAACGGTAATTTGCTTCCAGATGCAGATAGATTAACAAAGCTAGGTAAGTTTGTTAGAAAAACCTCTTTAGATGAGTTACCTCAACTTATAAATGTATTAAAAGGCGATATGAGTTTGATTGGTCCAAGACCATTATTGCCAGAATACTTACCTTTGTATAATAATACCCAAAAAAGGAGGCATTTAGTAAAGCCAGGCATTACAGGATGGGCGCAAGTAAATGGTCGTAATGCGATAAGTTGGAGTAAAAAGTTTGAATATGATGTTTGGTATGTAGATAATATATCTTTTAAGTTAGATATTAAGATTATATTAAAAACTATATTAAAGGTATTAATTAGCAAAGATATTAACACTTCAGGTCAAGCAACAACACTACCTTTTAAAGGAAATAATTAAGAAAATGGGAGCAGAAATTACCGCTATAGAGTATTATTACCCAAAAAAAACTTTGTCAAATTGTGATTTATCAAAAATTTTTAAAACTTATGATTACAATAAGTTTGAAAAAAAAGTTGGTATAAAAACAAGGTACATTGCAGACGATAACGAAACAGCATTAGATTTAGCATGTAAAGCAACACAAAAGCTACTGAACAAAAATAATGTTAAAGAACATATTGATTATATCTTATACTGTACACAAAGTCCAGAGTATATTTTACCTACAACAGCATGTATTATTCAAGACAGACTTGGATTAAATAAAAATATTGGAGCTTTTGATTTTAATTTAGGATGTTCAGGCTACACTTATGGTATAAGTTTTGCTAAGTCACTAATAGAGTCTAATCAGGCAAAAAAAGTATTATTGATAACCTCTGAGACTTATAGTAAATTTATACATCCAGAGGATAAAACAAATAGATTAATATTTGGAGATGCTGCAACAGCTACATTAATAGAAAAAAGCAAAGATGAAAATATTAAAGGTTTTTTGTTTGGAACAGATGGAAGTGGCTACGACAAATTAATAATTAAAAATGGAGGTGGAAAATATAAAAGAGAAGATTCCCCAAAATTAAAAGCATATGGAACAGATAATTTTTATACAGATAATCATATCTATATGAATGGACCAGAAATTTTTAATTTTACATCTAAAGTTATACCTACCTTTACAAATCAGATTTTAGAAAAAAATAATATAGAAAAACAAAAGATAAATCAATTTATATTTCATCAAGCTAACGCATATATGCTTAACTTTATGAGAAAAAGGCTAAAAGTAGACACAGATAGATTTTATATAGATTTAAAAGATGGAGGTAATACGGTTTCTAATACGATACCAATAGCATTAAAAAAATATTCTCAAACAATAGAAAACCCAGAAAGTATAGTCTTAGTTGGCTTTGGAGTAGGGCTATCATGGTCTGGAGGTTTAGTAAAAATTAATAAAAAACTATAAAAATGAATAAGCAAGAATTTTTAAAAGAGTTAGCAGAAGAGTTAGAACTAGAAACAGAGGTTACACTAGATACAAACTTTAAAGATTTAGACGAATGGGACTCTATGGGAGCAATGATACTAATAGGTTTTGTTTCAGATAATTTTGATGTTACACTAAATGCAGACGACATAAAAGAATTGACAACATTTCAGTCTATTATAGAGAAAATAGGTCAAGAAAAATTTGATTAAAATGACTCAAGAGTTTGATACTGTTATAATAGAAGCTATTTCGGCTTGTGTACCCAAAAACAAGGTTGATAATTTATATTTTGATGATATTTTAGATTCAAAAGAAATTAGAAAATTTGAAAAAACCACAGGTATAATTAATAGAAGATATGCAGATAAAGATATTACTGCTTCAGATTTAGGTTATAAAGCAGCAAAAAAAATTCTAGAAGACAAAAAATGTTCAGAAAGCGTTACTACTTTAATATTTTTAAGTCAAACACCTGATTATAAAATACCTTTTACTTCAAATATTCTTCAAGATAGATTAGGTTTATCAGAAACAACCCTTTGTTTAGATATCAATGCAGGTTGTGCAGGATTTGTACAAGGCCTAAGCGTAGCCTATTCAATAGCATCAAATTCTAGAGGTAAAGTACTTCTTGTAATTGCAGAAACATTATCTAAAATTTTAACAAAAGAAGATAGAAGTACTTCAATGTTATTTGGGGATGCAGCAACAGCAATTTTAATTTCAAAAGATACGAAACAAAAAGAAAAATCGTTTTTTAGTTTTCACTCTGACGGTAAAAATTCTGATGCAATTCAAATACCTGAAGGAGGATATCGCTATCCGTTTAATGAAAATTCTATAGATAATAAATCAATCTATTTAAAAATGGATGGCTCTAAAGTTTTTGATTTCACACTGCGCGAAATTCCTAAAAGTATTGAGTGTTTTTTTGAATCTTCTAAACTAAATAAAGAGAAAATTGACTATTTTCTTTTTCATCAATCAAATAAATTTATCATTAAGCAAATAGCATCAAAATTATCTTTAGATAAAGATAAAGTATTGCTAAATATTGATCGATTTGGAAATACAAGCGGCGTTTCTATACCGCTATTGATAGTTACAGAGTTAAAAAATCTTAATAAAGATTTAAGATTACTATGCACAGGATATGGTTCTGGTTTAAATTGGGGGAACACATCAATACTTATAAACGCTAAGACTAAAATATATACTTTGATAGAGTATTAGTCTAAATAAAATATATACATAATGGAACTTAAAGATAAAACCATATTAGTCACAGGAGCAACTTCTGGAATCGGAAATGCTATTTGTTTAGATTTAATATCTAAAAACGCTGTTGTAATTGGTTTAGGTAGAGATAAAAGTAAATTACATCAAAATTTAGTCGATCATAGTAAGTTTAGCTTCTACTCAATAGACTTAACTCAAATAGATCAGATAGAGTCATTATTAAACAACATAACCAAAAGTTTCAAATTGGACGGGTTAGTTCATTGCGCAGGAAAAGAAGAAACTGTACCGCTTTCTGTCTATAAACATGAAAAAATACATTCACTTTTTGAAATTAATATATTTTCTGGTATCGAATTTTTAAGGCTTTTCTCTAAAAAAAAATATACAAACAATAATTCTAGTATAATATTATTCTCTTCTGTTATGGGAGAATTAGGTCAGCCAGGTAAAGTTGGTTATTGCTCATCTAAAGCTGCTGTTTTAGGAGCAGTAAGAGCAGCTTCGTTAGAGTTAGCAAGAAGAAATATAAGAGCAAATTGCATATCACCAGGAGTAGTTGTTACTCCAATGACAGAACAACTTTTTTCTCAACTTTCAGAAGAAAATATTCAAGAAATTAAAAATATGCATCCTTTAGGTTTTGGTAAGGTAGATGATATAACACCTTTAGTATCTTTTTTATTATCTGATCAATCAAAATGGATAACAGGACAAAATATAAAAATTGATGGAGGATATTCAATACAATAAAAAGTTAGTAATAGTTGGTGCTGGCGGCTTTGGAAGAGAAATAGAAAGCTGGATAAGTAATTCCAATTTGAGTGATGAGTATGATATAATAGGTTATTTAGATGATAATTTGAATAAATTAGATGATTATAAAACAGATTTAAAAATAATCAATAATATCTCATTACAATCTTTAACAGAAGCAGGTAATATTGTTATAGCTATATCTGATAGTAATGTAAAGAAAAAAATTTTTGAATTACAAAAAGAAAATAAATCATTCAATATTTTAAGCTTTTTTCACTCAACTACAACTTTAGGAAAATACTCAACTATTGATACCGGTTGTGTAGCAACCATTAATACTATAATATCTTGTAACTGTTTAATAGGAAAAGGAGTTTTTATAAATTCAGGTTCTCAAATTGGTCATGATGTTAAAATAGGAGACTATTGTTCATTAATGGCAAATGTAGATATAGGAGGTGGCGCTATAATAGGTGATAATGTTTTTATTGGTACAGGAGCAGTTATTCTTCCAGGAGTAAAAATTTGTTCTAATGTAAGAATAGGTGCTGGGTCTGTAGTATTAAGAAATATTAAAAAAGAAGGAACTTACTTTGGTAACCCAGTAAAGAAAATTTTTTAAATGAAACCAAAAATATGGCTATCCTCACCGCATATGGGAGGAACAGAACAAAATTATGTACAAGAAGCATTTGACACCAATTGGATAGCTCCATTAGGACCTAATGTAACTGGTTTTGAAAATGATTTAGAAAATTACCTGAATAATGATAAGCATGTAGCTTGTCTATCATCTGGTACAGCAGCTATACATTTAGCTTTATTGCAATTAGGTGTTAAAAGAGATGATGAGGTAATTTGTCAAACATTTACCTTTTGTGGATCTGCAAACCCTATAACTTACTTGGGAGCAAAACCAATTTTTGTAGATAGTGAAGAACAGACTTGGAATATGTGTCCAAACTATTTAGAAGAAGCCATAAAAGACAGAATAGCTAAAGGAAAAACACCAAAAGCAATTATAATAGTTCACCTTTACGGTATGCCATCACAAATAGATCAATTATTAGAAGTTGCAAATAAATATAAAATCTCAATAATTGAAGATGCTGCAGAAGCTTTAGGCTCAACTTATAAAGGAAAAAAATGCGGTACGTTTGGAGCATATTCAATATTATCTTTTAACGGAAATAAAATTATTACTACTTCTGGTGGTGGCGCATTAGTTTGTAATACAGAACAAGAAAAGAAACAAACTATCTTTTTTGCAACACAAGCTAGAGACAATGCACCGCATTACGAGCACACAAAAATAGGTTACAACTACAGAATGAGTAATATTAGTGCAGGAATAGGAAGAGGTCAAATGGAAGTCTTAGACAAACATATTAACTTAAGAAGGGCTAATAATCAGTTTTATAATGACTTATTCAAAGACGTTAAGGGTATAGAGGTACAACAGCAACCAACCCAAGATTACTACTCTAATTTTTGGTTAAGTTGTATATTAATTCATGATGATGCGCCATTTACAAAAGCTCAATTTCAAGCAGCTATGGATGCAGAAAATATTGAAACAAGACCACTTTGGAAACCAATGCACCTTCAACCAGTTTTTAAAGGGTTACCTTATTATGGAAGCAATGTAAGCGAGACTCTTTTTAATAAAGGCGTTTGCTTACCAAGTGGATCAAACTTAACAAAGAATGAGCTTGACCGTATAAAAAATGTGGTAAATAGTTTATTAGCAAAAGGTTAATATCTTATTATAAAAGCGTTTTAAACTCAATAATTTCTATATTGTAGATATATTTAAGATATTTGTAAACTGTTTTTAAACAACCCAGATGCTTAATCAATTAAAACAAGCCTTCCGCCAAGTTATCGAATCTAGTCGTAAGAAGATAGATTTTAAAAATATTGGTTACCTACCAAGATGGGCTATATTATGTTTTGATACAATAACATTACTTATCTCTTTGTTTATAACAAGGTTAGTTGTAAGCAAAATACAAAAGACGATAATTGTAGATTTTGGTTTTTCTTCACAAGAGGTTGTCTTATTGTTAATTAATATACTATTCTTTATCCTATTTAGGACCTATGCAGGATTAATTAGACACTCTACATTTATAGATGCTGCTAAATTTTTAATAGCAACAGCAGCTACTTTACTTTCAGTATTGTTAATCCATTATGGATATTATTTGTTTACATCAGAAGAGATTTTCTTTATTCCACAATTATTTATTTATGCCGTTATTTCGTTTTGTGGTTTATTTTTGTTTAGAGTTTTAGTAAAACAAATTTTTGAAATATATCAAAGCTATAGTGATATTGATACAAAATTAAATGTATTAGTATACGGTACAGACGAAAATGCAATAGCAATTGCAAGTGCTTTAAAATCCGAAAAGCCGGCACGATATAATGTGTTAGGGTTTATTGATAAAGAAGGTAAAAATAAAAGTAAAGAAATATTAGGTTTACCAATTATACATATAAATCGCAAGACAGCTGTAATTTTAAGAATTTATAATGCACAAGCTTTAATCCTAGCAGATAACAGCCTTACAAAAGAAGAAAGTATTAAAATTGTTGATAGCTGTTTAGAGCACAATTATAAAGTGTTTAGAGCACCATTAATTTCTGATATAGAAAACAAAACAAATTTATCATCTCAAATACAAAAAATACAAATTGAAGATATTTTAGAGCGTGATCCTATTAAGCTAGATAATAAATTAGTTGCTAAAGAAATTTTTAATAAAACAATTTTAGTTACAGGTGGAGCAGGTTCAATTGGTAGCGAAATCGTTAGACAAGTAGCTAATTACAAACCTAAAAAACTATTAATTTTAGATCAAGCAGAATCGCCTCTATATAATATTCAATTAGAAATTAAAAATAACTTTCCAGAACTACAATACGAGGCTGTTATTGCAGATGTAAGAAAAGCAGATGTATTAGAAACAGTTTTTGAAAAATATAAACCTGATGTTGTATATCATGCAGCAGCCTATAAGCATGTCCCATTAATGGAATGTCATCCTTCAGAAGCTGTATTTGCTAATATCATTGGATCAAAAAATGTTGCTGATTTAGCCTGTAAGTATAAAGCAGAAAAGTTTGTAATGGTCTCAACAGATAAAGCGGTAAACCCAAGTAACGTTATGGGTGCATCTAAAAGAATTGCCGAGATCTATGTTCAAGCTCTTCAACAAAAGGTTAATAAAAAAAACAAAGCAACAACAAACTTTGTGACAACACGTTTTGGTAATGTTTTAGGGAGTAATGGGTCTGTTGTACCTTTATTTAAAAGGCAAATTGAAGAAGGTGGACCATTAACAATAACGCATCCAGACATCATTAGATACTTTATGACTATTCCAGAAGCTTGTCAGTTAGTTTTGGAAGCAGGAGCAATGGGCAATGGAGGCGAAATTTTTATATTTGATATGGGTAAGGCTGTAAAGATTATAGACCTAGCTAAAAAAATAATTAGACTAGCAGGATTTACACCTTATAAAGACATAGATATTAAAGTAGTAGGATTAAGACCAGGAGAAAAACTATATGAAGAATTGTTAAGCGACAAGTCTACAACACTGCCTACATATAATGAGAAAATAATGATTGCTAAAGTAGAGACATATTCTCATTTAGAAATCAACGAACACATTCAAGAACTGATAACGATTGCTAAAGAGGAAGATAAAAATGCAATCGTTAAAAAAATGAAAGATATAGTTCCAGAGTTTATTAGTATGAATTCCGACTATGAAATTTTTGATAAAAAAATAGTATAATTCCCAATGAAAATAGCCGTAATTGGTACAGGTTATGTAGGTTTAGTTACCGGAACATGCCTAGCAGAGACAGGAAATGAAGTTTTATGTATTGATATTGACCAAGAAAAGGTTAATAAAATGCAAAATGGAGAAGTTCCAATTTACGAACCACATTTAGATGTACTTTTCGAAAGAAACATTAAAGCAAATAGACTAAGGTTTTCAACTAGTCTAGAAGAAGGATTAGAGCATGGAGATATTATTTTTCTTGCTTTACCAACACCAGAAGATGAAGATGGATCTGCAGATCTAAAATATATTTTAGGTGTCGCAGACAATATTGGTAAACTAATCAAAGATTATAAAGTCATCGTAGACAAAAGTACGGTGCCTGTTGGTACTTCAGATAAAGTAAAAGCTGCTATTGCAAAACATGCAAAAGTAGAATTTGATGTAGTCTCAAATCCAGAGTTTTTAAGAGAAGGATTTGCTGTAGACGACTTTCTAAAACCAGAACGTATAGTAGTTGGATCTAGTAGTGAGCGTGCAACAAAACTTATGGAGAAACTATACAAACCATACGTTAGATCTGGTAATCCAATTATTATAATGGACGAAAAATCTGCCGAGCTTACTAAATACGCTTCAAATTCCTTTTTAGCAGCAAAAATAACGTTTATGAACGAGATAGCTAACTTCTGTGAAAAAGTTGGAGCAGATGTAGATAAGGTGCGTATAGGTATGGGTACAGACTCTCGTATAGGTAAGCGTTTCTTATTTCCGGGTATAGGTTATGGTGGATCTTGTTTTCCAAAAGATGTAAAAGCATTACATAAATCAGGACAAGAAAATAACTATAATTTTAAAATATTAGATGCAGTAATTAATGTCAATGTTAGACAAAAATTAGTATTAATTCCTAAAATAGAAAATCATTTTAATAACGATTTAAAAGGTAAAAACATTGCAGTTTGGGGATTAGCATTTAAACCAGAAACTGATGATATTCGTGAAGCGCCTTCATTGTATATGATTGAAGAATTATTGTCTCAAGGCGCTAACATTACAGCGTTTGATCCAGAAGCTATGTCTAATGTAAAACGTAAGCTAGGCACTAAAATTAATTTTGCTAATTCTATGTACGAAGCGTTAAAAGACGCAGATGCTTTAATAATCTCTACAGAATGGAGTATATTTAGAACTCCAGATTTTTCTAAAATGAAAGATCTAATGGTAGGTCATACCATTTTTGATGGACGTAATTTGTACGAAGTTAAAGATGTTGTAAACGAAGGTTTTAAATACATATCAATAGGCAGATAAATGAGTCAAAAAAGAGTTTTAATTACAGGTGCTGCAGGCTTTTTAGGTTCGCATTTATGCGATAAGTTTGTAAGTGAAGGTTATTTTGTTATCGGCATGGATAACTTTATTACTGGTGACTCTAAAAATATTGCACACCTTACAGGAAACTCTAATTTTAGATTTATAGAACATGATGTAACCAATTACATTAACATAGAAGGAGATTTAGATTATATACTTCATTTTGCATCACCAGCAAGTCCAATAGATTACTTAAAAATTCCTATTCAAACCTTAAAAGTTGGTAGTTTAGGTACGCATAATTGTTTAGGATTAGCACGTTCAAAAGGTGCTAGAATGCTTATTGCATCTACATCAGAAGTATACGGAGATCCTTTAGTTCATCCTCAAACAGAAGATTATTACGGTAATGTAAATACCATTGGACCAAGAGGTGTTTATGACGAAGCTAAGCGCTTTCAAGAAGCCATTACTATGGCGTATCATAGATTTCATGGCTTAGAGACAAGAATAGTTCGTATTTTTAATACTTATGGACCACGTATGCGACTTAATGATGGTCGTGTTATACCTGCATTTATGGGACAAGCCTTACGTGGCGAAGATTTAACCGTTTTTGGTGATGGGTCTCAAACGCGTTCGTTTTGTTACGTGTCAGATCAAGTAGATGGTATTTATAAGTTACTATTAAGTGATTACACAAATCCTATAAACATTGGTAATCCGCATGAAATTTCAATTAAAGATTTTGCAGAAGAAATCATCCAACTAACAGGTACAGATCAAAAAGTAATTTATCAAGATTTACCAATTGACGACCCTATGCAACGTCAACCAGACATTACAAGAGCTAAAGATATTTTAGGTTGGGAACCAAAAGTTGGCAGAGCAGAAGGCATGAAAAAAACTTTCGAATATTTTAAAAGTTTAACTGAAGAAGAGCTTTACAAAAGCGAACACAAAGACTTTACTAATTACCATAAATAAATAGTTTATGGAGTTTAAACGCGGTAGATATTCTTGGTTGTTAAGACCATTTTTGGTGCTTTTTGACATTTTTGTCATCAATCTTTTTGCGTTTTATATTTTCAATTTTAATGAAGAGAATTTATACTTTTTTTCTTCAGCGTTATTAAATAATAAGCATTTATTATACATCTTTTACTCAACTATCGCTTGGTTGATGTCTACATCATTAATCAACTTTTATAGAGTATATAGATATACCTCTGTTCTTAATATAATTTCACTTTTAATCAAGCAATTTTTTGTATTTGCTATCATTGTATTTGCTTTCATAGGGATATTTAGAAGTATAGATATCCAAGCTTTTACAACATTAAAATACCTTATTTACAGTTTTGCTTGCATAGCTTTTATTAAACTAATTAGTTTTTATGTTTTAAAGAGTTTTAGAAGCTATTTAAACGGAAACGTAAGACGTGTAATCATAGTCGGTAAAAGCGAAGGCGCATTAGAACTTAAACAACTTTTTGAAATAAAAAAAGAGTTAGGATACCAGCTAAAAGGAATGTTTGCTAACACTAAAAATGAAAACGAATTTACAGGTAACATAGAAGATAGTTTTCAGTTTTTAAATGAAAATTCTGGTATTGACGAGATTTATTGTTCGATTGACGAGCTTACAGAAAATCAAGTTAATAAATACGTTAAATACGCCAATTTGCACCATTGCAATATCAAGTTTATTCCCAAAACCAATAAATTAATAACAAAGCGATTAAAAACCGATTATTACAATTACCTACCTGTCTTATCTATGCAGGAAGTCGCTTTAAATAATAGTTTTAATAAATTGGTTAAGCGTACTTTTGATGTTTTGTTTTCGTTATTTGTAATTGTTTTTATTTTATCATGGTTAACGCCGCTATTATTCATTTTAATAAAACTAGAATCTAAAGGACCTTTATTCTATAAGCACAAACGTAACGGGATTAACTATAAAGAGTTTGATTGCTATAAGTTTAGATCCTTAAGAGAAACTAAAGAAGTTAAAGGAACTTACGTCACACAAGATGATAACAGATTAACTACAATTGGTAAATTTTTAAGGAAAACAAGCATAGACGAGATACCTCAATTTTATAACGTTTTAAAAGGAGATATGAGCGTTGTAGGACCAAGACCACATATGCTGTCTTACACAGAAGATTACTCGAAAAAAATAGATAAATATAACTTCATTTTTAGACACAATGTAAAACCAGGAGTAACCGGTTTAGCGCAAATAAAAGGGTATAGAGGAGAAGTTAAAAATGATGAAGACATTATAAACCGTGTTAAATACGATAACTTTTATATCGAAAATTGGTCATTAGTTTTAGATTTAAAAATCATTTTTCAGACTACAATTAATATCTTTAAGGGACAAAAACAAGCCTATTAATGCAACCTTTAGTGTCCATTATTACTCCAATGTATAATTCAGAAAAATTTATTCTGAAAACTATTAATAGCGTTGTAAATCAAACCTATTCTAATTGGGAATTGTTGCTTATAGACGATGGTTCAACAGATAATACCATCAAAATTGTAGAAGATTTTAAGCAGAAATATTCTAACATTACACTACTTCAAAATCCAACCAATTTAGGTGCTGCACAATCTAGAAACAAAGGAATACTAGAAGCAAAAGGTGATTACATAGCGTTTTTAGACGCAGATGATTTATGGAAACCCAATAAGCTAGACCTACAGATTCAATTTATGCAAACTCATAATTGCGACGTTAGTTTTTCTAGTTACGAGCAAATAGATGAAAACGGTAAACCGCTAAACAAATTAGTACAAGCCATACCAAAACTTACGTATAATAAATACCTAAAAACAAACTACATTGGCAACTTAACAGGAATGTACAATGCCAAAACTTTAGGCAAAATAACAAGTCCCGATTTAAGAAAAAGACAAGATTGGTTATTATGGTTAGCTGCAATTAAAAAGTCAAGTAAACCAGCTTTAGGTATTCAAGAATCTTTAGCGTATTATCGTGTTAGGCAAAATTCAATTTCTTCTAATAAAATAGAATTACTTAAATACAATTACCTAGTCTATAAAAAAGGCTTAGGATTTAGTACTATAAAATCGCTTTACAGAATGTTTATTTTTCTTTGGGAACATTTTATGGTAAAATCTAAGCTGATTGTTCCTACAGAGAAGAAATAAACTGCTTCAACTTACCACTGTTTTGACGTTGTAACACTTCTTTTTGCTCAAAAACTAGCTTAAGATTTGGTTCTAAGTATTTATCAACCGCGTTTTGTACTGCTTGTTTTTGCTCATTTGTTAGAGAGTTTTTAGCAACGTAACTAATTAAAAAAGAGTCCAATTTGGTTTGTTCGATAACAAATTCTTTAACGTTGGCTTTAGTATCCATCACAGTTTTAGTGACGTAATAAAAGGTCAATCCTGCTGAGGTTTTTCCACTAGGCAATTTAATAATATCACTAGTTCTCCCTGTTAATTGTTCTAAAATGGGTTGTTGTAACGTGCTAGCTTTAGATAAACGTCCAATGTCACCAAGTTTGTAACGTATAAATGGATGCGCACGATTAAACAAATCAGTAATTACTACTTTTCCTGTGTCTCCGTAAGGTAAAGGTTGGTTATTTTCGTCTAAAATTTCAACGTATAAATGGTTACTATTAACTAACCATTGCTTGTCTTTGTTTTGAAAAGCGATTAAACCTAATTCTGCAGCGCCATATTCGTTAACAATTGGAATATTAAATTGTCTTTCAAGCAATTGTTTGTCGGCTTCAAAAAGCATTTCAGAGGTTACAATACACACGTTTAATGTTGGGCAAACCTCTTTTAGAATGATGTTTTTTCGCTCTAAAAACTTAGCAAACTGTACAATACTACTGGTATAACCGTTAATGTAATCAAATTTTGTATGCTTAAACTTTTTCAAAACAGTTTCTAAAGCAGCATCACTCAAATCAAAAACTGAAAATCGAAAACGATTACCCAGCCAATCTTTTAAACGCTCTTTGTAATACCCTTTTTTATCTAGCGGAATGCCATAAAAACGCGCCTGTTTAGACGTATTTAAATCAATATCATACCAAGCATAACGTTGCATAAACGTAGCCCAAGTCATAGCATGCGCAAAATTGTCTTTAGCAAAGCTAAAAGGCGTACCCGAAGAGCCAGAAGTTTTATGTTGATGTACCGTTTTTTCGGTGTATTTGTTAGACAAACGATCTTTTAAAGGTTGCTGTAAATTAGCTTTGGTTAACACAGGTAATTCGTTCCAATTATTGGAGTTAATACCGTTGCATAACTCTTGATAAAATGGCGTGTTTTCTAAATGAAATTGCACAATACTGCGTAATTGTCTACTTAGAAAATTAGCATACGCTTTCTCGTCATAACTTTCAATTAAGCGCAAGGTTTTTTTAGCTTCCTTTATCGGGAAACCTTTAAGACGTAAAGACCATTCAAATCGTTTCAAAAGGTTGAATTTTATATTGTAAATATATTACACTTTATAATGAAATTCGTCAGTTTGAGTGAATTTTCACGATTAGAAAGAGTGAAAATTTGTATCGAAAACAAGAATTTTAACTAAAATAGATCTCGATACAATTTCTCATATTTCAAAATTACTCAAACAGACAATATTTGATAAATTTCAATTACAAATTGAAAGCGAATTTAAATATTAAAACTATCTGATTAAATCCTAACAGAATTCTTTTAAATAATTATTTTTGTGCCAAACAACACAACAATCAACTCATGAATATTTTAGTATTAGGTTCTGGCGGAAGAGAACATACAATAACTTGGAAATTAGCGCAAAGCGAAAAATGTGGTAACCTTTTTGTAGCACCAGGAAACTCTGGAACAGCAAAAATTGCTAAAAATGTACCAGTTTCGGTAACCGATTTTCCTGCAATAAAAGACGTAGTACTAAACAACAATATAGAAATGGTTATTGTTGGACCAGAAGATCCTTTAGTGCAAGGTGTTCATGACTACTTTTTAGCAGACGAAGAACTTAAAAACGTCGCTGTAATCGGACCTCAAAAAGCAGCAGCAACCTTAGAAGGTAGTAAAGAGTTTGCAAAAGAATTTTTATTTAGACACAATATTCCTACTGCAGCATACCAAAGTTTTAACGCGCAAAATGTAGAAGACGGTTATGCGTTTTTAGAGACTTTAAATCCGCCGTATGTATTAAAAGCAGACGGATTAGCAGCTGGTAAAGGTGTTGTAATTTTAAATGATTTAGAGGAAGCTAAAGCCGAACTAAAAAGGATGCTTGTAGACGCTAAATTCGGCGATGCGAGTACCAAAGTAGTTATCGAAGAGTTTTTAGACGGAATAGAATTAAGTTGTTTTGTGTTAACCGATGGTAAAAACTATAAAATACTTCCAACAGCAAAAGATTACAAGCGTATTGGCGAAGGTGATACAGGTTTAAACACTGGCGGAATGGGTGCAGTGTCTCCAGTACCATTCGCAGATCAAGCGTTTTTAGATAAAATTGAAAATCAAATTGTAAAACCAACTATTGAAGGTTTACAAAAAGATAATTTACCATACAAAGGGTTTGTGTTTATTGGCTTAATAAAAGTTGGTGACGATCCAAAAGTGATAGAGTATAACGTGCGTATGGGCGATCCAGAAACAGAAGTAGTTTTACCAAGACTTAAAAACGACTTTGTTGTTTTAATGGATGCTATAGCAAATCAAACATTAGATAAAGTTACTTTAGAAGTAGATCAAAGATCTGCAACAACAATCATGTTAGTGTCTGGAGGATATCCTGAAGCTTACGAAAAAGGAAAAGAAATTTTTGGAGTAGAAAAGCCTATGGATTCTATTTTATTCCATGCTGGTGCACAAGAAAAAGACGGTAAAATAGTAACGTCTGGCGGACGTGTTATGGCGGTTACAAGTTACGGAGAAACTTACCAAGAGGCCATAAAAAAATCTTACCAAACTATAGAAAATAATCTAAAGTTTGATAAGATGTATTATAGAAAAGATATTGGTTTCGACTTATAAATAAGAATGAGACGAAATACTTTTATCTTCTTCGTTGTTGTTATTAAACTTTTTTAATTGTCCCATCCAATAAACAAATGCAACAAAACCAATGATCATAAATAACCAGTTCATTATGTTTGCTGCCCACCAGTTTTCTAACTCTAATTCTCTTAAAGCGTCTAATGGAGCAAATAAAACGTTAACAAATAAATCTTGTATTGCGTAAAAAAAATCTTTCATGATTGTATATTTATACAGCAAAAATACAAAAAGAGTTAATGATTACAACAATTTTTAGTAAATCCAAACCAATTAATTTTTTAATAGTGTTTTGTGTGCTACTTGCTTCACTTTTAATATTAGAATTTAAGTATGCTCACAGTCTATCGGTAAATTATGGTTTAGGTACTAAAATAAGCATGTTTTTAATAGTGTTTTTTTCAGTATTATTGCTTCATTTTATTGTTGTAAAAAATGGTCTATCACAGCAAAGTAATATAGAACTTTTAGTGTTTGCTTTATTTGTTTTAGCAGTACCACAAACATTTATATCTTATAAAATTATAGTTTCTAATATGTTTATTTTGATGGCTTTACGCCGAATGATAAGCATTAGGTCTAAAAAAGAAATCATTAAAAAATTATTCGATTCTGGATTTTTAATAGGACTAGCTAGTGTCTTTTATTTTTGGTCCATATTATTCTTTCCGTTAATCATAATTTCACTATTGTTTTTTTCTGAATCTAAAGCAAAATATTATTTTATTCCGGTGTTAGGTTTAGCAACTTTAGTTGTCATTTTGACTGCAGTTTCAGTAATATTTTATGGTGATATTTTTTCAATTTTTCCTCAGAAAATAGCCTTCAGCTTTAATTATACAGCATACAATTCGTTTCAACTCATTGGTGCAATAACAATTTTATTGTCCTTTGGGTTATGGTCTTCTGTATTTTATTTAACAACTATTAAAAAGAAAATGAGAAGTTACAGACCATCATATAAAATTATGTTTGTTGCTTGTATGTTTGCGACTGCAATTGCTATAATTACTCCAAATAAAAACGGTAGTGAGATGATATTTTTATTCGCGCCTTTATCTGTAATTATAATGAATTACATAGAAACGATTACCGATAATTGGTTTAAAAACTCATTTTTAGCACTATTAATAATAGCACCAATTGTGCTGTTAGTTTTGTAGTTTTTCACCAAAAGCTAAGTCGCCAGCATCTCCTAAACCAGGTACAATATAGCCTTTATCATTTAATTTATCATCTACAGTAGCAATCCATAAATGGGCATCTTTAGGTAGATGTTTTTCTAAATACTCAACGCCTTCTTTAGCGCCAATAACAGCAAAAATATGTAAGTTTTTAGCAGTCCCAAAAGGTTGTAAAGCTTTGTAGGTAGCCACTAAAGATTGTCCAGTTGCTAGCATTGGATCTGCTAAAATCAATGTTTTGTTATTTAAGTCAGGACAGGCTAAATATTCAACAACAATTTCAAAAGTTTCAGGGTTTTCTTTGTGATGTCTGTAAGCAGAAATAAAAGCATTTTCTGCTGCATCAAAATAATTAAGTAATCCGTTATGTAAAGGTACGCCAGCACGTAAAACAGAGCATAAAACAATATTGTTGTCATGAGTTTTAACTTCCATTTCGGCTAAAGGTGTTGTTATTTTTTTAGAAGAAAACTCTAAGGTTTTGCTCATTTCATAACTTAAAATTTCACCTATACGTTCAATATTTCTTCTAAAACGCATACTGTCTTTTTGAACAGAAACGTCTCTAAGTTCGGCTATAAATTGATTTAGGATAGAGTTTTCTTCAGATAAATTATGAACAATCATGACTTAATTATTAATGTGAATTACAAATTTATTATTATTTGTAAAGCCTTTTAAGGTATGACTCATTTTTATTTTTAAAATGTGTAATTTTACAGTCTTAAATTACAAAATATGTTTACAGACAAAGCCAATAAAATTTTTCAAGACGTTATAGAGAAATACCACGTTATCAATACCGTAGATCAACCGTTTACAAACCCTTATGACAAAAAATCTAACCTTTTAGAACACTTATTATACCGTAAATGTTGGATTGATACCGTACAATGGCATTATGAAGATATTATTAGAGATCCACAAATAGATCCTGTCGCAGCTTTAAAATTAAAAAGACAAATTGATGCCTCTAACCAAGATAGAACCGATATGGTAGAGTATATTGATAGTTATTTTTTAGAAAAATATAAAGATGTTACACCTAAAGCAGATGCAACTATTAATACTGAAAGTCCAGCTTGGGGAATAGATAGGTTATCAATCTTAGCATTAAAGATCTATCACATGCATGAAGAAGCAACTCGTGAAGATGCTACGGATGCACACAAAGAAGCTTGCCAGAAAAAACTAGATGTATTATTAGAGCAACGTGTAGATTTAAGCACAGCAATAGATACACTTTTAGACGATATTTCTAAAGGTGATAAGTACATGAAAGTGTATAAGCAGATGAAAATGTATAATGATGATGAGCTTAATCCTGTGTTAAGAAATCAGAAATAATTTCAATTTAATTATAAGTTGAAATGCAAACAACACAACACATTTTAGTTATACGTCTCTCTGCAATGGGCGACGTTGCTATGACAGTTCCTGTGTTGAGAGCATTTACACAACAACATCCAAAGGTCAAGTTAACAGTGTTAACTAGACCTTTTTTTGCGCCTTTTTTTAAAGATTTAACCAATACTTCGGTTTTTATTTTTGACGAAAAGCAAAAGCATAAAGGTGTTTTTGGGTTGTATAAATTATACAAAGAACTAAAAGCGCTAAATATTGATGAAGTAGCCGATTTGCACAACGTTTTACGTACCAAAATTTTAAAGTTATTTTTTTTCGGAAAGACGTTTGTGCAAATTGATAAAGGTAGAGCAGAGAAGAAGGCACTTATAAATGGTGACAGTTTTAAACCCTTAAAAACAACCCATGAAAGATATGCCGACGTGTTTAGAAAATTAGGCTATTCTTTAGACTTATCAAACCCAAGGTTTCCTGAAAGAAAAACGCTTCCTAAGTTAATTGTAGAGCAAGTACAACCATCAAAAAAACAATGGATAGGTATTGCACCATTTGCTCAATATCCTTCAAAAATGTACCCTTTGTCACAAATGAAAAACGTTGTTAATGCTTTAGAAGAGCAATACAATATATTTTTATTTGGAGCTAAAGCAGAACAGCAGCAATTAAGTGAATTGTCAAGTTCAAAAAATGTTGTAAATGTTGCAGGTTTACTAAATTTTGAAGACGAATTAGATTTAATTTCTAATTTAGATTTAATGGTTGCTATGGATTCTGGTAATGCCCATTTAGCAGCCATGTTAGGTGTAAAGGTATTAACAATTTGGGGCGTAACTCATCCTTATGCTGGTTTTTCAGCGTTTAATCAACCGTTAGACTATCATTTATTACCAAATAGAAATACATTTATTAAAATACCTACTTCAATTTACGGTAATAAATATCCAGAAGACTATAAGGATGTTGCAGGAAGTATTGCTTCAGAAGAAGTTATAGAAAAAATTCAATCTATTTTAAAAGCATAAAAAAAAGCCTCAATTTCTTGAGGCTTTTTAGATTTTACTACTAATTCATATTAATATTATCCCTTAAACTAACACATTTGTAGCATTCTAATCTTTAGCTAATTTATAGTGATTTGTTTAAGAACTTTAAAATGATATCCAACGATTTGAATTGTTCGATAAAACACAATAAAAACCGACAAAGCGCTTAAATATCATCATAATCAACAATAATTTTTGAAGATACAGGATGTGCTTGGCATGTTAAGACTAATCCTTCGGCAACTTCATTATCGGTTAAAATATTGTTTTGTCTCATTGTAGCTTTACCTTCTTTGACTCTTGCTAAACAACTGCTACAAATACCACCTTGGCAAGAATAAGGAGCATCCAAATCCTGCTCTAAAGCAGCTTCTAAAACAGATTGTTGTTGTGACATTGTAAATGTTTTTTCTTCGTCATCAACAATTACGGTTATAGATGTTGTTCCGTCAGTGACTTCTTCTAAATCTTCTACAGAGACTGAAGAAGTTGTTGTAAATAATTCAAAAAAGACTTTACTATCTTCTATATTATTTTCTGCTAACACATCTTTTACGGTATTAATCATACCTTCTGGTCCGCAAAGGTAAAATGCGTCAATATTTACATCTTTGTATTTATTCTTAACAATAAAGTTGACTGTGCTTTTTTCAATACGACCAAATAGCGCATCTTTTTCTTGAGATTGACTGTATAAAAACTGGATAGTTAATCGGTCACTATATTTATTTTGTATATCTAAAAGGTCATTTAAAAAGATAGTGTCCTTTAATGTCTTGTTACCATAAACTAATACAAATTTACTGTTTGGCTCTTCTTCTAAAACTGTTTTTACAATACTTAAAACCGGTGTTATACCACTACCTGCAGCAAACGCAGCTATGGTTCTAGTTTTTGAAGTGTCAGGTGTAAAGGTAAAACGACCTTGTGGTTGCGCAACGTCTAAAGTATCGCCAACTTTTAAAACTTGATTAGCATATTTAGAAAATGTTCCGTTTTCTACTTCTTTAACCGCAACGGTTAGATTTCCGCTTGACGGAGAAGTGCACAAAGAGTAATCGCGTCTTACTTCTTTACCTTCAATATCAGTTTTTAAAGTAATGTATTGTCCTGCTTTAAATTTGTAATCTTCCTTTAAATGGTCTGGTACGGCAAAAGTTATAGATACACATTGATCTGTTTGACGTGTAATATCTTTAATATTTAGTGTATGAAATTGAGACATAGTTTTAAATTTTAATGCAAAAATAATGAAGCCTAAACGGAAAGTGGTCTGTTTTATAAAAAATTAATACCTAAGTTTATTATGCATAAGAAAATTATGTATATTTGAATTATGGCAAATTCTAAATTATATAAAGGTAGTTTAACTACAATTATTTTAAAGCTTTTAAATGAAAGTGATAAAATGTATGGATATGAAATTACCCAAAAAGTAAAAGAAATTACTAAAGGAGAACTTAAAATTACAGAAGGCGCATTATACCCTGCGCTTCATAAATTAGAAGCAGATGGTTTGTTGGAAGTTGAGATGAAAAAAGTTGATAATCGTTTACGTAAATATTATAAACTTACAGAAAAAGGAAACAAAGAAACCGTTAATAAATTAAACGAATTACAAGAGTATATAAAAACCATGCAGATTTTAGTTAATCCTAAATTTGGTTTAGAGTAATGAAGCTTACAAAAGAAGAAATACAATATATAGACAATTACTTAATCAAATCTAAGGTTAAGTATTGGGATGTACGTGTAGAACTATTAGATCATATTGCATCTGCAGTAGAAGAAAAAATAGAAGAAGAAGGAATTTCATTTAACGAAGCTTTATTAGAAGTGCATCAAAGTTTTGGAAATAGTACAGAGGTTTACGGGATTTATCATGGTAAACTTTTAAAAGAAGGATTGTATGCAGATAATAATGGCTTTAAAAAATTTGAAAGACAAAAACAGAAAAGTATAGGCCGAAAACTAAGAAAAGCACATTGGCAAGAATTAAAAAACTTAATGTTTACCCCTAAGTTTTTATTAGAGTATACAACTTTTGGCATTATTAGTTACTATGGTTTTAATTTTTATCCTAAAGTGTCAAGTACATTGGTTTTAGGGTTACTAATGTTACCATTATTTTTTAGCGCTTTACACTCAATAAAGGATAAGGTTTCAAAACGGTCTTTAAATATTACAATGTCTTCTGGTATTATAATGTTGGCATGGAGTTTATACAATATGGTTTTTCAGTTGTTTGTAATGCTTAATAAAGACCAAGATAATAAACCATATTATATATTATTTATAACAGCAATATTACTTTACCCTATCATGAGGTCTAGTACAAACACTTACTTTAAATATTATAATAAATACAGAAATATTTTTTCTAAATTAACTAATTAGATTTTGAAAGTAACACCATCACAATTACAAGATTTATACGCCTTTACAAGAAATCATTATGTATATCATTACGATTTACAAACCGAGCTTGTAGACCATTTAGCTAATGATATAGAATCTATTTGGCAAGAAAACCCTAAGCTGTCTTTTGAAGAAGCAAGAGATCAATCTTTTAAAAAGTTTGGTGTTTTTGGTTTTATGGATGTGGTAGAGCAACGCCAAAAAGCAATGAATAAACGTTATTACAAATATTTATTATCAGAACTTAAACAATGGTTTTCTATCCCAAAAATAATAATAACCGCAACTTTATTTGTTACCTTTTTTACACTACTTCAAACAAGTTATGCTAAATATTTTTTCTTTATAATATTTGGTGTATTAGCAATTTGGACATTATTTAGAAGTATACAGCTTAATAGAGAGTTTAGAAAAAGAAAAGAAATATCTAGTAAAAAATGGTTGTTAGAAGAGCTTATTTTTAAACAAGCAGGAAGTATTGGTATAATTTTTTTATCTCAATTTTATAATATCTCAATGTGGAGTGATGTTTTTATATCTAATA
The DNA here is from genome assembly GCF_014191595.1 of Mesoflavibacter zeaxanthinifaciens subsp. sabulilitoris. Taxonomy (NCBI): domain Bacteria; kingdom Pseudomonadati; phylum Bacteroidota; class Flavobacteriia; order Flavobacteriales; family Flavobacteriaceae; genus Mesoflavibacter; species Mesoflavibacter zeaxanthinifaciens. The sequence goes on from NZ_JACHWV010000002.1 coordinate 150,728, forward strand.
CCAAATTAGTTTTATTAACTGCAGCAATTTTTACACTCTTATATTTAGTTAATTATATAAGCTTTAGAGTTATACCAAACAAAGCAGAAGACTTGTTAAATACAACCTATCCAGAATACAGCTTGTAACAAATTAGCAACTTTAACTACTAACATATTAAACCAAACCAAAAACACTAATCTATGATCGGTAAATTTATAAGTTTAGAGTGGAAAGCTTTTATAAGATCTTCCAGCTTTGGCAGTAATCTAGCAATTAAAATTATTATGGGTTTTTTAGGCTTGATAATGGTTTTATATTTTTTATTAATCGGAGTTGGAGCCTATTTTTTGATCAAAGAAGAACTAAATTTAGATCCCTTTGTAACGATCAATCAATACCTTATTTTTTACCTTTTAATTGATTTAGTAGTTAGGTATTTTTTACAAAAAATGCCGATTATTAAAATAAAACCATTGCTACATCTACCCATAAAGAAAAATAAGATTATCAACTTTGGGATTGCTAAAAGCATGTTTTCTTTTTTTAATATTATTCATGCTTTTTTCTTTATTCCATTTTCTGTTGTTTTGATTGTAAAAGGAAACTATCCTGTAATTAATATTTTAGGTTGGCACCTTACTATTTTAGCATTAATCTATTCAAACAATTTTATTAATATTTTTGTTAATAGTAAAGATATTGTTTTCTATGCCATTTTAGCAGTTATATTAGCCTTTTTAGGCTTATTATATTTTGATGTTTTTGATGTTACACAATATACAGCCGGCTTTTTTAAATGGTTTTATGACCTTCCTTATCTAGCGTTATTACCATTAATTTTTGCTTTTATATTATACAAACTTGCGTTTAATTATTTTAGAGCTCATTTTTATTTGGATGCAGGTCTGGCTAAAGAAGTTAAAATTGCAGAAAACGATAATCTTACTTACCTAAACCGTTTTGGTAGTATGGCAACATTCTTAAAAAACGACATTAGATTAATTAAAAGAAACAAGCGCTCTAAAACTACAGTGTTAATGAGTGTGCTTTTCATTTTTTATGGACTCTTATTTTTTACAGGATCTATAGAAGCCTATAAAGGACCCTTTTGGCGTATTTTTGCCGGTATTTTTGTCTCTGGCGGTTTTTTATTCAGTTTTGGCCAATTTGTACCAAGTTGGGATAGTGCTTATTATCCTTTAATGATGAGCCAGAATATAAAGTATAAAGATTATTTAGAGTCTAAATGGTATTTAATGGTCATTGCAACAGTAATATCTACAGTGTTAGCAACGTTTTATTTGTTTTGGGGCTGGCAAGCTTATGCTGCTGTAGTTGTTGGTGCAATTTATAATATTGGCTTAAATTCTCATGTGGTACTTTGGGGCGGAGCATACATAAAAACGCCAATAGATTTGACCTCTAATAAAAAAGCATTTGGTGACAAAAAATCTTTTAATGCAAAAACACTTTTATTAATTGTTCCTAAGTTATTATTACCTATGGCTATCTATGCACTTGGGCACTTTTTACATGGTGAACTTTTAGGGTTTATGTTAGTGGCTTTGTGTGGTCTTTTAGGATTTTTATTTAAAAACAAGGTGTTTAAAATTATAGAGAAGATTTACAAAGCAGAAAAATATAAAACCATTGCTGCCTACAAAGAAAATAATTAACTAGAAATTCACTTTTAATCATGATAAAGACAACAAACCTTTCAAAAAAATATAGCAGTAAAGAAGTTTTAAATATTTCAACTTTAGAAATTCCAAAAGGACAAAGTTTTGGATTAGTAGGAAATAACGGAGCAGGAAAAACCACCTATTTTAGTTTACTTCTTGATTTAATACAACCAACAACTGGTCAAATAGAAAATAACGGAGTAATCGTTAATAAAAGTGAAGACTGGAAACCGTTTACCTCTGCATTTATAGACGAAAGCTTCTTAATTGGCTACCTAACACCAGAAGAATATTTTTATTTTATTGGTGATTTACGCGGACAAAACAAACAAGACGTAGACAATTTATTAGCGCAGTTTGAAGACTTTTTTCATGGTGAAATATTAAATCAGAAAAAATATTTACGCGATTTAAGTAAAGGAAACCAGAAAAAAGCAGGAATTGTCGCAGCATTAATTGGTAATCCAGAAGTAATTATTCTTGATGAGCCTTTTGCAAACTTAGACCCAACAACGCAAATTAGGTTAAAACAAATCATAAAAGATTTAGCCGAAAAACAAGGTGTTACTGTTTTAGTGTCAAGTCACGATTTATTACACGTTACTGATGTTTGCGAGCGTATTGTGGTTTTAGATAAAGGTCAAGTTGTAAAAGATATTAAAACTAGCGAGGCGACTTTAAAAGAATTAGAAGCGCATTTTTCGGGCATATCAGAAGTGTAATATTTTATAGTTTTTTCTCTGTAAATTGATATGCGTTAAGTTATTTAAAAAAAGATGCTTATTTTTACGCTCTTACATGCAAAAAATATAATAAAATTGCATGTAAACAGTTATGTATTACACAAAATACAACCGCATTGAAATTAGCATTTAAAATAAGTTTAGCCTTTACGGTTATAGTACTAACAATTACAAGTTGCTCTCGTAAAAACGATAGTTTTATAAGTCGTAATTTTCACGCAGTAACTGCAGAATATAACACATTATTTAATGGTTACAATGCGTTAGAGCAAGGACGTAACAGTCTAAACGCTACTTATTTTGATAATTATTGGGCCATACTTCCTGTAGAGCGTATGCAAATCAGAGAAGAAGTTATTTTACCAGGACAATCCAAAAACTCTGATTTTACAAAAGCTGAAGAAAAAGCTGTCAAAGCCGTTCAAAAACACGGTATGAATATTCAGGGTAAAGAGCATAATCCACAAATAGACGAAGCTTATTTACTATTAGGTCAAGCACGTTATTTTGACCAACGTTTTGTACCAGCATTAAACGCCTTTAATAAGATTTTATCAAGTTATGGCGATTCTGATAAAATAAATACAGCAAAGGTATGGCGAGAAAAAACCAATATGCGATTAGAAAATAACGAAATTGCTATTGAAAACCTTAAACGCCTTTTAGAGCAAGAAGATTTACAAGACCAACAACTTGCAGATGCCACATCTACTTTGGCACAAGCTTACATTAATTTAGAGCAATTAGATAGTGCTATTGTGCATATAAAAACAGCATCTAAAGCCACAAAAAAGAATGAAGAAAAAGGTCGTTTCAACTTTATAAAAGGTCAGCTTTACAATGCTTTAGAAGATAAAGACAGTGCAAACATAGCTTTTGATGAGGTTATAGATTTAAACCGAAAAATACCACGCCAATATCTTATTGCTGCAGAAGTAGAAAAATCTAAAAATTTCGATTATGAAAACGGTAATAAAATCGAATTTTTAGAACACTTAACCAAACTTGAAGAAAATCGAGAAAACCGTCCGTTTTTAGATAAAATTTATCACCAAATAGCCGAGTTTCATTTAGAAAATAAATTCGATTCTTTAGCAATAGCTTACTACAATAAATCACTTCGCACCAATTCTAAAGACAAAATTTTAGTTGCCAAAAACTACGAAACTTTAGGTAATTACTATTTTGACAATACAGAGTATAAACTAGCAGGCGCCTACTATGACAGTACATTAATCAATATGGTAGAAAACAGTAAACCATACCGTGTGATTAAAAAGAAAAACGAAAATTTAGAAGATGTTATCTTTTACGAAGGTGTTGCAGAAGCTAACGACAGTATTTTAAAGTTAGTCGCCATGCCAATAGCAGAAAGAGAACAGTATTTTAAAGATTATACAGATAAATTAAAAGCTATAGCCGAAGAAGAGCAAGAGCGTTTAGAAACTCAAAAACGTATAAAGGATTTTCAGCAAAACACAACTAACAAAAAAAGTGGTTTTGGTCCACCACGTGGTGCTTCGCCAGCAGGTAACGCATCAAGTTTCTATTTTTACAATCAAGAAACTGTCGCTTACGGTAAAAACCAATTTGAACAACTTTGGGGAGAAAGAAGTAATGAAGATAATTGGCGTTGGTCAAGTAATGGTAGAAGTGGATTTGCTTCTCAAGATGCAATTGCTTCTGCAATAGAAAATAATTCTGAAAACGAGAAATTCTCTCCAGATTATTACTTAAAACAATTACCAAGCACAGATAAAGACATTGATAGTTTAATGAAAGAAAGAAATTATGCATACTATCAATTAGGGTTAATTTATAAAGAGAAATTTAAAGAATACGAGCTTTCAAAAACAAAATTCACAACCTTATTAAAAAGTGCACCAGAAGAACGTTTAATATTACCTTCAAAATATAATCTGTATAAAATCTATGAAATTTTAGGACAAACAAATGAAGCTGAAATTACTAAGCAAGATATAATAAGTAATTATCCAGATTCTAGATATGCTTTTATTTTACAGAATCCAAATCAAGCTGTTGCAGACAATGAAGGAAGCCCAGAAAATCTTTACGAGCAAACCTATAAAAAACTTGAAGAGCAACAATATCAATCTGTTATAGAAGATAGTGACCAATATATAAACTACTTTGACGGCGATCCAATTGTGCCAAAATTTGAATTGCTAAAAGCAACAGCAAACGGTAGATTAAATGGTTACACAGCTTACATGGATGCCTTAAACCAAATAGCATTAGATTATGCTAACACAGAAGAAGGTATAAAAGCACAAAATCTAATTAATAGTTTACAGTCTTTAAGTAAACAAATATTTGTGCCAAATGATGTATCTAAAAACTTTAAAGTAGTCTATCAATTTGATAAAAAACAAGAAGTAGAGCTAAAAGAGTTTAAAGAAACACTAGATAAAGTTATAGAAAAGATATCTTACTACGATTTATCAACCTCTGTAGATGTTTATAGTAAAGATAAAACATTTTTAGTAGTACATGGTATAAAAAGTATAGATGGCGCAAAAGGGTTTGCTAATATTGTAGAAGAAAAGGATAAAAAGAAAATAGATAGACCATTTTTTGGAATTTCGCAAGAAAATTACCAGATTATCCAAATACATAAAAACTTAGACACTTATATAGCAAATCAATAATCTCCCTTAATTATGAAGAAAAACAAAAATCAAGAACATATTTCTATCCAAAATATAATAGCAAAAGGAACTAAAATTGTAGGTGATTTTTTTAGTGAAGGCGACTTACGTGTAGATGGAATTATTGAAGGAAATATACAAACACCAGGTAAGGTTGTAGTAGGTAAAGATGGTCAAATATCAGGTAAGTTATCATGTAGCAATGCTTATTTTGAAGGAAAACTAAACGGTACAATAGAATTAACAGGTACATTAACATTAAAATCTACAGCACATATAGAAGGAGATGTTGTTACCGAAAAATTAGCAGTAGAGCCAGGAGCAACATTTAATGTAACTTGTGAGATGAAATCTTCTGTAAAAGATATAAATGGCAAATCAAAACAACAAAAAACAGCCTAATAAATACATAAAGTTTACTTCTATTGCTTTACAAATGGGATTAACCATTTACTTAGGAAGCAAGCTTGGCGAGTGGCTTGACCAAAAATACAACACAACCAATCAAATCTATTATAAGGTAGTAACATTAATTGCAGTTGCTGTTGCAATGTTTTCGGTTATCTATCAAGTTATAAAAATTACAAACAAAAAATAATGCTAAAACGTATTATAATATCTGTAGCTATAATAATAGCTGCTTTTTTTATTAGTTACGGACTAAATAAATCACTAGTAGATATTCAGCTTCAGTACTCATTATTTAGTGTCTATCTTTTTCATGCACTATCTGCAATAATAGTATATTTAATAATAGAATTTCTTTTTACCAAACTACCAAATCAAGTAGGTTACGCCTATTTAATGCTAATGTGTTTTAAAATAGGAGCATTTGTGTTAATTTTTCAAAAATCAGTCTTTGCGGTAGAATTAGAAGCGCTACAAGAAAGAATAAGTTTGGTGGTTCCTTTATTTATTTTTTTAATTATTGAAGCATTATTAGTAGGTAAACTACTAACTAATAAATAAGGCTTATATAATCAGCTATTTAACTCAAAAAAAAAAGCTGTTTTTTAAAATAAAAAAAAGCTTTAAATTTTTAAATAAATGCTTACATTTGCACGAAATTTAAAGGCAAAACTTTAATTAGGCGAAAAAATGATGATTGCAAAAAGATCTATCAAATTAATTATAGCATTATTCTGTGTATTAATAACTTCTGTTTCATTAGCAGATACAAACCAGTCTCATCAAGAAGACCACAACGGTAATACAATTGATACACCTTCAGAAATTAAAGAGTATATTCAACATCACTTAAAAGATTCTCACGATTTTCATTTGTTTACTAATAATAAAACAGGAAAACATTGGAGTATGCCATTACCTGTAATTGTTTGGACAAGTAATGGGTTAAAGACGTTTATGTCTTCAGAGTTTCATCATGACGATAACGGTGAAGTAATCGTAGAAAAAGGAGATACTAGATTGGTGAAATTACACAGTAAAATATACGAGTTAGACAATGGTGCAACAACTGTTGCTTTTGATGATGCACATCACCCAACAAATGCACACAAAGTTTTAGATTTTTCTATAACTAAAAGTGTGTTTGGTATGTTGCTAGCTGGATTATTAATGATTTTAGGTTTTGGTAGTTTAGCAAAAGGCTACAAAAAAGGAAAAAACATCCCAACTGGTATAGGTCGTGTATTAGAACCATTAGTAATCTATGTAAGAGACGATATCGCTAAGCCAAATATTGGAGAGAAAAAGTACCGTAAATTTATGGGCTTCTTATTAACAGTGTTCTTCTTTATCTGGATATTAAACTTATTAGGATTAACGCCATTAGGATTTAACGTAACAGGACAAATTGCTGTAACAGTATGTTTAGCAATATTTACAGCAGTAATCTATTTATTTAGTGGTAGCAAAGATTTCTGGATGCATACATTATGGATGCCAGGAGTACCAGTAATATTAAGACCAGTATTAGCAGTAATAGAATTAGTAGGATTTGTGTTAATTAAACCATTCTCTTTATTAGTTCGTTTGTTTGCAAACATGACAGCAGGACACTTTGTTGTAATGAGTCTTATAGCATTAATGATAACAATGAAAGAAGCATTTGGACCAGTAGCATCTACAGGTATGTCTTTAGTGTTAGCATTATTTATCTCGGTTATCGAAATATTGGTAGCCTTTTTACAAGCATTTATTTTTACGATGTTATCATCGTTATTTATAGGTATGGCGGTTGAAGAGCATGACCATCATTAATAAGAATTTGTTTAATTAATATTTAAAATCAATTAGTATGTACAATTTAATTGGAGCAGGATTAATCGTAATCGGTGGAGGAATCGGTTTAGGTCAAATCGGTGGAAAAGCAATGGAAGGTATTGCTCGTCAACCAGAAGCAGCTGGAAAAATCCAAACTGCGATGATCATCATCGGTGCCTTATTAGAAGGTTTAGCATTCGGTGCATTAATCTTAGGAAAATAATCCTAAAACAAAACAAGACAACTTCTGCAACGGTTGGTTGCAGAAGCTGTTTTAAATTAAACAAACACAAAGAAGTAATCAATATCAAATGGAAACTTTATTAAACGATTTTTCAGTAGGTTTATTTATAATGCAAGCTGTAATCTTAGTAATACTTATAGTATTAATGAGAAAATTTGCTTGGAAACCAATCTTAGATGCATTACAATCTCGTGAAGATGGTATCCAAAACGCATTAGAAGCAGCAGAGAATGCAAAAGTAGAAATGCAAAATCTTCAAGCAGACAACGATAAGTTATTAAAAGAAGCTCGTGCAGAACGTGAAGCAATGTTAAAAGAAGCACGCGAGTTAAAAACAAAAATGATTGAAGACGCTAAAACAGAAGCACAAGAGCAAGCTAATACAATTATAGAGCAAGCTCAAGCAGCAATAGAAAGCGAAAAGAAATCTGCTATGGCTGAGCTAAAAGGTCAAGTAGCAGGATTATCTTTAGAGATAGCAGAAAAAGTTGTACGTCAAGAATTATCTAACAAAGACAAACAAATAGAATTAGTTGAGTCTATGTTAGGAGACGCAAAATTAAACTAGTCAAAAAATGGCAGGAGAAAGAGCAGCAATACGTTACGCAAAAGCAGTACTAAGTTTAGCTACAGAAAGTAATACAGCAGATGCTGTAAATACAGATATGGAGCTAATAAAAAATACTGTTGCTGAGAGTAAAGATTTAAAAGATATGCTTTACAGTCCTGTAATACGTTCATCTGTAAAAAAATCGGCATTGTTAGAAGTTTTTAAAAATACTAACAAAGCAACAGTTAATTTAATAGATGTACTTATTGCTAACAAGCGTATATCTCTATTACCAGAAGTGGCTTCAAGTTTTATAACCCTTTTTGAGCAACAAAAAGGCAGCCAAGTAGCACAAGTAACAACAGCAGTACCTTTAACAAAAGAGTTAGAAAATAAAGTACAAGCAAAAGTAAAAGAGCTTACAGGTAAAGAAGCAGCAATAACAAATATAGTAGATGAAAACATTTTAGGAGGTTTCATCTTAAGAGTTGGAGATACACAATACAACGCAAGTATTGCTAACCAACTAAACAAATTAAAAAGAGAATTTACAATAAATTAAATATAGTTAGATTTAAATCTAACATCTAATATCTAAATAAGATGGCAGAAGTAAAACCAGCTGAAGTATCAGCAATCTTAAAACAACAACTATCTGGTTTTGAAGCAAGTGCTTCATTAGACGAAGTTGGAACAGTATTAACAGTAGGAGATGGTATTGTACGTGCTTACGGATTATCAAATGCTCAATACGGAGAGTTAGTAGAATTTGAAGGAGGATTAGAAGGTATTGTACTAAACCTTGAAGAAGACAACGTAGGTATTGTATTATTAGGAGGATCAACTGGAGTAAAAGAAGGTTCTACAGTAAAACGTACTAACCGTATTGCTTCTGTTAAAGTAGGTGAAGGTATTGTTGGTCGTGTAGTAGATACATTAGGAAATCCAATTGATGGTAAAGGACCTATCGCTGGTGATACTTACGAAATGCCATTAGAGCGTAAAGCGCCTGGTGTTATTTACCGTCAACCAGTAAACGAGCCATTACAAACAGGTATTAAATCTGTAGATGCCATGATTCCTGTAGGACGTGGGCAGCGTGAGCTTGTAATTGGTGACCGTCAAACTGGTAAAACAACAGTTTGTATTGATACCATCTTAAATCAAAAAGAATTTTACGATGCAGGAGAGCCTGTATATTGTATATATGTAGCAGTAGGACAAAAAGCGTCTACAGTTGCAAACATTGCTAAAACTTTAGAAGAAAAAGGAGCTTTAGCTTATACTACTATTGTAGCTGCAAATGCATCAGATCCTGCTGCAATGCAAGTTTACGCGCCATTTACAGGTGCTGCAATAGGTGAGTATTTTAGAGATACTGGTAGACCAGCTTTAATTGTATTTGATGATTTATCAAAACAAGCAGTTGCTTACCGTGAGGTATCTTTATTATTACGTCGTCCACCAGGACGTGAGGCGTATCCAGGAGACGTTTTCTACCTTCACTCAAGATTATTAGAGCGTGCTGCAAAAGTAATTGCAGATGATGATATTGCTAAAAACATGAACGATTTACCAGAATCGTTAAAACCAGTAGTAAAAGGTGGTGGATCTTTAACAGCTTTACCAATTATCGAAACACAAGCTGGAGACGTTTCTGCATATATTCCAACTAACGTAATTTCTATTACGGACGGTCAGATTTTCTTAGAGTCAGATTTATTTAACTCTGGTGTACGTCCAGCAATTAACGTAGGTATCTCGGTATCTCGTGTAGGTGGATCTGCGCAAATTAAGTCAATGAAGAAAGTAGCTGGTACATTAAAGTTAGACCAAGCACAGTTCCGTGAGCTTGAGGCATTTGCTAAGTTTGGTTCAGACCTTGATGCTGCAACGTTAAATGTAATTGAAAAAGGTAAGCGTAACGTAGAAATCTTAAAGCAAGCACAAAACGATCCTTATACAGTAGAAGACCAAGTAGCAATTATCTACGCTGGTTCTAAAAACTTATTAAGAGATGTACCTGTAGAAAAAGTGAAAGAATTTGAAAGAGATTACATCGAGTTCTTAAATGCTAAACACAGAGATGTTTTAGATACTTTAAAAGCAGGAAAATTAACTGACGAGGTTACAGATACATTATCTGCAGTAGCAAAAGACCTTTCAGCTAAATATAAAGCATAATAATAGATTTTAGTATTGAGTAGTGAGATAGAAAGTTTTCTCACTACTGAATACTCAATACTAATTACTAAAAAATGGCAAATCTTAAAGAAATACGTAATAGGATATCTTCGGTATCTTCAACAATGCAAATAACCAGTGCTATGAAAATGGTATCTGCTGCAAAGTTAAAGAAAGCCCAAGACGCTATTACAGCAATGCGTCCTTATGCAGACAAGTTAACAGAGCTTTTACAAAGCTTAAGTGCAACTTTAGAAGCAGATGCAGGAAGTAAATTTGCAGACCAACGTGAAGTAAACAGAGTATTAATAGTTTCAATATCTTCAAATAGAGGATTATGTGGTGCTTTTAACTCTAACATTATCAAACAAACAAACAATTTGATAGATAATGTTTACGCAGGTAAAGAAGTATCTGTTTTAGCAATAGGAAAAAAGATTAATGACGCTTTTGGAAAAAAAGGAATTGTTATTGCTAACAAAAGTGATATTTATGACGATCTAACTTTTGATAACGTTGCAGAAATAGCACAAATGCTAATGGATAAGTTTGTTACAGGCGAGTTTGATAAAATTGAAATCGTTTACAACAAATTTAAGAATGCAGCAACACAAATAGTAATGACAGAACAGTTTTTACCTATTGTTCCAATACAACAGGATGAAAACGTTAATTTAGATTACATTTTTGAGCCTTCTAAAGCCGAAATAGTAGAAGAGTTAATCCCTAAATCTTTAAAAACTCAGCTTTATAAAGGTGTAAGAGATAGCTTTGCTAGTGAGCATGGAGCACGTATGACAGCAATGCATAAAGCAACAGATAATGCTACAGAGTTAAGAGATCAATTAAAATTAACTTACAACAAAGCACGTCAAGCAGCAATTACTAATGAAATATTAGAAATTGTTGGTGGTGCAGAAGCATTAAATAATTAATAGTGCTAAACTCAAAGCAATTATAAAAAATAAAAAGCCTTATCAATTTTGATAAGGCTTTTTTTATGGAATACAATTTGATTGTTATATTTATAAAAACTAAGCTCATGATTAACTTTTTTAAATACATCACGTTTACATTTATAGTATTTGCATTTTTTTTACAATGCTCTAGTGTCCAAAAACTTCAAGATAGTGTAAGTTTTAAAATAGAACAACCTTATTATCAAAACTGGGTTGCAGGAGTTAAAAATGGCGGATCAGGTATTAATATATTTATTCCTGTAACTAACTTAAAGACTAATATAGCACTAGACAGTTTATATTTTAGAGGGCATAAAGTTTTATTAGAAACTAAACCAAATAATCCAAATCTGTTTATAGGACGTATTTTAACTGAAGCTAATCAAAATGAAGATTTCTCTCCTAAAACAGAAGCAGAAATTCCTTTCGATTTAAAAGAAAATGAAGCCGTTATCATTTATACCGAAAACGATAAAAAGAAGTATTATAAAATTGATAATATAAAAGAAAAACAAACCGAGTATTTTCCGAGTACGCCACCAAAACAAAATTAATTATTAACCTACTTACATTATGAAAGCCCTTAAATCAATAACACTAATTGCGTTATTTATTTGTATTTGTAATTGTTCACCTTCTAAATATGCATTACAAAAACAAGCACCAATTCAATTAACTAAAACGTATTTACAGCATTGGACAACAGGTGTAGCTATTGGTAGCTCTGGTGTCAACCTTTATTTTTCTAACCTTTATCCAAACCATTCAAGTATTAAAATGGATAGTGTGTACTTTAGAAAAATGAAAGGAAAACTAACACCTTTAAAAGGTCAATATTTTTCTCGATTAACTAAAAGATTAACTAATGAAGAAGGTAACGCTCTAACAACTAAAGGTTTTTTTCCTTTTCAATTAGAAAATAGAGAATGTGTAATTAGTTATATAGAAAATGGTACAACAAAGTATTATAAGGTTTCAAATATAGAAGAAAAAGAAGGTGTTTACTATCCAGAAGGACCACCAATTAATTAATGTTTTTATTACTGTAACAAATTCAATACATTTAGGTCAAAATAAACAACCTTTTGAGCGGATTTAAATCTCTTTTTAAGCAAACATTTATTTATGGTTTAGCAACAGTTTTACCCAGAATGTTAAGCTTTATACTTGTGCCATTATATACAGATCCTTCAGTGTTATCAAGAGCTGAATATGGCGAAGTATCTTTTATTTTTGCTTATTTCGTTTTATTTAATGTGGTTTTAGCCTACGGTATGGAAACCGCGTTTTTTAGATTTTTTAATAAAGAAGAAAATCAAAAAAATGTTTTAAATACATCAGCAACATCTTTAACAGTAAGTAGTTTAGCTGTTCTAGGTATTGCTTTTCTTTTCAGAAATCAAATTTCATCTTTAATTGAAATTGACTTACAATACTTAAACTTAGTCTTTTTAATATTGCTTTTAGACGCATTAGTAATTATACCATTTGCTTGGTTAAGAGCTACAAGTCAACCTACAAAATATGCTATAATTAAGATTTTAAACGTAGCTGTAAACTTAGGATTAAATGTATTTTTATTAGTTTACTTAAAAGATTTAGCCGAAACTAACTCAATTTTCAATTCTATTTATAAACCAAAATTTGAAATCAATTATATTTTCATTTCTAACGTCATTGCAAGCGCATTAACGTTGGTTTGGTTATTACCTTTTTATAGAAAAGTGAAGTTTAAAATAGATATTAAACTTTGGAAAAAGATGATGAACTATGCTTTACCTGTGCTTATTGCAGGCGTTGCGTATTCTATAAATGAAACCTTTGACCGAATTCTTTTAAAAGAATTATTGCCAGAAAATATAGCAGATGACCAAATAGGTATGTATTCTGCATGTTATAAACTAGCCTTGTTTATGACACTTTTTGCAACAGCTTTTAGGTTAGGTATAGAGCCTTACTTTTTTAGCCATTCAAAAACTAAAGATCCACAAAAAAATTATGCCAAAATATTAGAGTTTTTTATTGCATTTGGGGCAATTATCTTAGTAACGGTAGTTGTTTTTGCAGATATAATAAAACCTATAATTATCAGAAGTGAAGCTTATTATGACGCCATGTGGATAGTGCCTTTTATCCTATTAGCAAACTTTTGTCTTGGTATTTATCATAACCTATCCGTTTGGTACAAAATTACAGACAGGACTAAATATGGCGCCTATATTTCGGTTTTTGGTGCAGTAATTACATTGTTAATCAATTACATTTTAATACCTAAAATAGGATTTAAAGGATCTGCAATAGCAACACTTTGCGCTTATAGTTTAATGATGTTTTTATCTTATTTCTTCGGAAGAAAATACTATCCAATTCCTTACAATTTAAAGAAAATAGTCATTTATTTATTGGTGTCGATTAGTTTCTCTTTCATCTATTTTTATAATTTTAGAGGTAATTATTTTATTGGTTTTACTGCAATAATTGTACTTTTAGGCATAGTTTATCAACTTGAAAAAAATGAAATTAAAAAATTACTCAAATAACATTTCATGCAAATAAAAATCATTAATAAATCTAATCACGCTTTACCACACTATGAGACCATAGCATCTGCAGGAATGGATTTAAGAGCAAATATAGATGAGGCAATAACCTTAAAACCTTTGGATCGTACTATAGTTAAAACAGGTTTATTTATTGAGTTACCAATAGGTTTTGAAGCGCAAGTAAGACCAAGAAGTGGTTTAGCAGCAAAAAAAGGAATAACTGTCTTAAACGCACCAGGAACTGTAGATGCAGACTATAGAGGAGAAATAGGTGTTATCCTTGTCAACCTTTCTAACGAAGATTTTACGATAGAAAACGGCGAGCGTATTGCACAGTTAGTAATTGCAAAACACGAACGTGCCGAATGGATTGAAGTAGAAACACTTTCTGAAACGTCTCGTGGAGAAGGCGGTTTTGGAAGTACAGGTGTTAAATAATTCCTGCGAAAGCAGGAATCTCTAAGCAAGTAAAAATGAAACTTTGGTACGTCTATAATTATGACAAATAAACCTAATGGAGTTTTATACATAGGTGTAACCAACAATATAGGCGAAAGAATTAAGGAGCATAAGTTAAAAGTATACCCTAAATCATTTACAGCTAGATACAATTGTGATAAATTAGTTTATTTTGAAGAATATGATAATGGATTAATTGCTGAAAAAAGAGAAAAGCAATTTAAAAAATGGAAAAGAAACTGGAAAATTGAGTTAATAGAAGAAATGAATCCTAACTGGACAGATTTGAGTCTGAATTGGAATCTTAACTTTAATAAAATAAGAGAATAAATTCCTGAAAAAAGAAATCTAAAACCCAAAAAATAAGTTTAATTAAAAAAGATACCTGCTTTCGCAGGCATAAAAAAATGAAAATAATAGTACCTATGGCGGGAAGAGGATCTCGTCTAAGACCACATAGTTTAACAGTCCCAAAACCATTAATTCCTGTTGCAGGACAACCAATTGTACATAGATTAGTAAAAGATATCGCAAAGGTCTTAAAACAGCCAATTACCGAAGTTGCTTTTGTTTTAGGTGATCCAGCTTGGTTTGGAGACGATGTGGTAGACAGTTTAACAGATTTAGCGACAAGTTTAGGTGCAAAAGCCTCAATCTATCGTCAAGATCAACCTTTAGGAACAGGTCATGCTATCATGTGTGCAAAGGACAGTTTATCAGGACCAGCAGTAATCGCTTATGCAGATACTTTAATACGTGCAGATTTTAATTTAGATCCAGAAGCAGACTCAGTAATTTGGGTAAAGCAAGTAGATCAACCAGAAGCTTACGGCGTTGTTAAATTAAATGACAAAAAGGAAATTATAGAGCTTGTAGAAAAACCACAACAATTTGTTAGCGATTTGGCAGTTATAGGTATTTACTATTTTAAAGAAGTAAGCCAATTAAAAGATCAACTTCAAAAAGTATTAGATAATAATATTATTAATGGTGGCGAATATCAAATTAACGACGGAATTAAAGGCATGATGGCAGACGGAAAAGTCTTTAAAACAGGCGAAGTTAGTGAGTGGATGGACTGCGGAAACAAAACCATAACATTAGACACAAACCAACGTATGTTAGGCTTTTTACAAGCAGATGGAGAAGAGCAATTAGTTTCAGACTCTGTAAAAAATGAAAATTCAACAATTATAGAACCTTGTTATATTGGAGAAAACGTAGTGCTTAAAAACGCAACAGTTGGACCATATGTTTCTGTAGGTAATAATTGTGTTATCGAAAACTCAACCGTTAAAAATAGTTTAATACAAAACCAAACTAGTATAAAAAATGCTAATTTAGACGAAGCTATGATTGGTAACCACGTTAAGTACGACGGTAAGTTTACCAAAATTAGCATTGGCGATTATTCTGTTTTGGAATAATTATTGACCTAATTAAAATAAATAGTCACTTAAACCTTAAGCAAAAGGTTATTTAGATGAAAAAAACGCTTTACATCTTATATTTCCTTTTCGGAATGTTATCCATTCCGCAGATTAACTATGCCCAAGTAGATTTTAATAAAACACCAAATGACGACTTAGGAAATTTTGAAGACGAATTTCAAAATAATTTCTACGAAGCCATGAAACAACACGGTATAGAAAATTATGACCGTGCTGTAGATAACTTAAAACGTTGCTTAGAATTAGACGATTCTCATGTGGTTATTTATTATCAATTAGGAAAAAACTACAACAAGCTTAAAAATTTTGGAGAAGCCGAAGATGCCTTAAAAGATGCGTTAAGAATAGAGCCTGATAACGAATGGGTTTTAGACGAGCTGTATCATGTTTACATTCAGCAAAAAGAATATAACAAAGCCATAAAAACCGTAAGGCAATTAGTAAAATACCATCCAGATTATAAAGAGGATTTAGCAAACATTTATGTGCAAACAGGAAATTTTAAAGACGCTTTAAAAATTCTTGACGAATTAGATGAAGAATACGGTATTACAGACGATAGAGACTTACTGCGTAACCGCATTTACAACGCAACAGGTAGAAAAAAAGATCAAATTGAAAATCTTGAAGAACGCGTAGATAAAAATCCAGAATCTGAAGAAACTTACTTAAGATTAATCTATCGTTACAGCGAAAATAACGACAAGAAAAAAGCGTTTGAAACAGCAAAAAAGCTATTAGAAATTAATCCAAAAAACCAACTTGTTCATCTAGCATTATATAAATTTTATTTAGATGAAGGTAGCCACGATAAAGCAATTAATTCTATGAAAATTGCTTTACAAAGCTCAAAAATTAATCCCGAATCTAAAATAAAAGTACTAGCAGATTTTGTAAAATTTGTCAGTAAAAATCAACAATACGAGCAAGACTTAGTAGATGTAACTTCAATGCTAACAAAAATTGAATCTAGTGGTAAAACGTTGGTAGAGTTAGCTCAATATTATTTACTTAAAGGCGAAAAACAAAAAGCAATAAGTTTTTACGAACAAGCACTTCAAAAAGAAGAAGAAAACTTTGGGATATTAAGAAATATAATACTTCTTCACATAGATTTAAAACAATTTAAACAAGCAGCAGATCGTAGCCAAGAAGGTATAGAAATTTTCCCATCGCAACCAGTTTTATATCTTACTCATGGCGTGTCATTAAACTATTTAAACAGACCTAAAGAAGCTATAGAAAGCTTAGAAATGGGCTTAGATTACATTATTGATGACAAACCAATGGAAGCCGATTTTTATAATCAATTAGCCAAAGCTTATACTGCAACAAACAATTTAAATAAAGCAAAAACGTTTAGTGATAAAGCAAAAAAATTACAATTATCTAATTAATGACTATTAAAACTCAATTTTCTCTATATACAATACTATTTTTATTTGTATTTGTTGGTTGTAAATCAGCCAAAACTATTGTTGCTAATGGCGAACTAAACAATAGATTAACAGCAAAACAATTAATTAAACAAACCGAAAAAGTAGAATCAGATTTTAAGACTTTAGTAGGTAAAATGAAAATTGAATACATAGAAAAGAATAAATCTGAAGGAACAACCGTTAGTCTTCGTATAGAAAAAGATAAAACCATTTGGATGAGTAAATTAGGGTTAGTAAAAGCACTAATAACACCAACAAGAGTCGCATTTTATAACAAACTAGATAACACTTATTTTGATGGCGATTTTACGTATTTAAGTAATCTTTTAGGGACAGAATTAGATTTTCAAAAAGTACAAAATATGCTATTAGGTCAGTCTATGTTTTCACTAAATGATAAAGATTATGAGATTGATATTTTTGACAAATCTTACCAATTAAAACCAAAAAAACAACGCGATTTATTCGAGCTTTTTTTAATGTTCAACCCAAGTCATTTTAAAATGGATTCTCAGCAAATTGCACAACCTAAAGAACGTAGAATTTTACAAATAGACTATTTATCTTATCAAAAAGTAGACAACCTAACTTTACCTTCAGAAACAAAGATTTTTGCTATAGAAAATGAAGATCAACTAGTGATTAATTTAGAATTAAAATCTGTAGATTTGAATGAAGATGTACGTTTTCCGTTTAGCATTCCTTCAGGATATAAAAAAATAGAATTATAACCATGAAATTCAATCAGTTTCTAACCCTTTCATTAATGTTTTTGTTGCTTGGCATCACTTCCGCGCAAGCGCAAAACAATAAAAAAAATCAGCTTGAAGCAAGACGAATAGAGCTTAGAAACGAAATTAAAAAAATAAACAATCTTCTTTTTTCTAACCAAAACAAAAAGAAGGATCAAACCGCTTTAATAGAAGACTTAAACTATAAGTTAAGTGTGACTAATAACTTAATTAAAGTCACCAATCAACAAGCTAATTTATTAACTAGATCTATAAATAATAATCAAAAAGAAATTTCGCAATTGCGTGACGAGCTCACCATTTTAAAAGAAAATTACGCAAAAACGATTCAAAAAAGTTATAAAAACAAAAGCGAACAAAGCCGTGTAATGTTTTTATTGTCTTCAGATAATTTTAGACAAGCTTATAAGCGTTTACAGTACATGAACCAATATGCAAAGGTGCAGAAACAACAAGCTGAAGACATAAAAGTAAAAGCAAAAAAGCTTCAAGATTTAAACTTAGATTTAGTTAAGCAAAAAGAAGAAAAGGATAAGTTAATTGCAGAAAATAAGGTCATTCAAAATCAATTAGAAGCCGATAGAAAGCAACATCAATCTATAATGGCAGAGATTAAAAAAGACTTAAATAAGTATGCTGTTCAAATAAAAGAAAAGCAGCGTGAAGCTGCTAAAATAGATGAAGAAATAGACCGAATTATTAAAGCCGAAATAGCAAAATCTAATAAAAAAGCAGGCAAAACGTCTACTTACAAATCTGGTTTTGCATTAACAGCCGAAGCAAAATTAATAGCAGCAGACTTTATAAGTAACAAAGGAAAATTACCTTGGCCAGTAGAAAAGGGAATTGTAAAACTACGTTACGGAAAACAAAGATCTCCTATAAATCCTAGTGTCGAAATACAAAGTAGCGGTGTAAGAATAGCTACCGAAAAAGATGCTAAAGTTAGAGCTGTTTTTAAAGGTAAAGTCTTAGCTGTAATGGTGCAAAAAAAGAGTAATCCTGTGGTTTTAATCCAACATGGTAATTACATTACAGCTTATGGTAATTTAAAAACAGTTTACGTTAAAAAAGGCGAACAGATTTCTACAAAACAAGAGATTGGCGAAGTTTTTACAGACAGCGATGGTCAAACCTTATTAAAGTTTAGCGTTTATAAAAATAATGCATCACAAAACCCTGCAGAATGGGTTTATAAAATGTAATTACTCAAATAAAGCTTTAAGTTCTGTAGCGTCTTGAGGTTCCATTTTCCCTGCTAAAACTAAACTTAATTGCTTACGTCTTAAAGCAGCAGCATAACGTTCTTTTTCAAGATCGGTTTCTGGTACAAGTTCTGGTACTTTTACAGGTCTTCCTGTTTCGTCAACAGCAACAAAGGTATAAATAGCTTCATTAGCTTTTGTGCGTTCTCCAGACTCACGATCTTCAATCCAAACATCAATAAATATTTCCATAGAGCTTTTAAAGGCTCTAGATACTTTAGCTTCTACAGTTACAACACTACCTAAAGGCACAGCTCTGTTAAATGCTACATGATTAACAGAAGCAGTTACTACAATACGTCTACTATGGCGTCTTGCACTAATACTTGCTGCACGATCCATACGTGCTAGTAACTCGCCACCAAAAAGGTTGTTTAACGGATTAGTTTCGCTTGGTAATACTAAATCGGTTAATGTTGTTTTAGAACTTTCGGCAGTTTTTGGTGTCATAGAATTTATTTTTTTGCAAAGGTAAGACGATTTACATTTTTAGTTTAGCTTTTTACAAATAATTATGAAAACAAAAAGCCTCACAATTATAATTGTGAGGCTTTTAATATTTGGTTTAAACATTACTTAGTCTAACTTTTTTATAAGCAACCAAGCGTCTTTATTACTTTCTTTTCTTATTGAATTTAAAGCGTTAAAAGCGTCTTCTCTAGACGTATAACTACCGTAAGCAACTTGGTGTAATCCGTATTTATTTGTACCAATTTTTCTTGCTTTAAAACCTAAAGCTCTTAACTGTTCTACTTTTTTATCAGAGTTTTCTTCTAATCTAAAAGCTCCAGCAATCACATGATAATTACCTATTTGTTTGTTTACATTTAATGTTACAGCAGGTAAAGGATTACTTATTACAAATGTAGCTTCTTGTATTTGACTTTCTAATTGTGCATCTGCTTCTTCTTGGGCTATTTGGTTATGGTTTTCTATGTTTTTGTAATATTTAGTTACTCCAAAACCGCTTAAACCTAATGCAAGAATAGCAACTGCAGCGTATTTAAGATAAGATTTACTTTTACGTTTTTCTTGTGTAATTGCAATAGTTGGGACTTCTTTTTCAATTGTTTCAACCTCTTTTTTGTATTCTTCTCTTGTTACAGAAGGACTTACAAATTGAGATAAACCAAACGCATCCGTTAAATAATTAAGGTGATAAGATGGTGTAAACTGTATTTTACCTTCATTATTTAACTTTAAATCGCCAATATTTTCAAAGGTTAAAGTTTCTCCTTCGGTTAAATAAGATTTTAACGATTTAACACGCATTGCTATATTTTGCGTAGCAACTTCAAAAGGAATCTTTTCTACATCTGCAATATAACGTGCTAAAAGACCATCGTTATTTTGTATTTGTTCATTAAAAGATAATACTTTTTTTGGCGGATAAAACGCGTTGGTAGAATCGTGTACTGTAGCCGATTTACGTTGCGTTAAAAAAGCACCAAACTCTGGTACAGTCACACAATCGTAACGGTATAACAAATCGCTTATGTAGGTTTCTAATTGCATAAAAACAAAGTTATAAATTTTTAAAAGCGAATAAAATTTAGACCCTATTATTTATTAACAGCAATAAATTTCTTTTCTTGTAGCTTAAAAATCAGATTAATATAAAATGAAAGATAGCCAATTACTGCATATTTTAGCCTTACAACACGTATCAAAAATTGGAGATACTACTGCAAAAAAGCTAATTAATCACTGCGGAAGTGCAGAAGCTGTCTTTAAAGAAAAAAGAAGTAATCTTTTAAAAATTGATGGTATTGGTGAAGTTTTATTGAGTGAATTGCATAAATCAAATCATCTTGAAGCTGCAGAAAATGAACTAAAATACATAAGAGATGAAGGTATAAATTGTCATTATTTTTTAGATGATACGTATCCAGAAAAATTAAAACATTGTTTAGATGGACCTATTTTATTGTTTTCTTCAGGAAATATCAACTTAAATAACCAACACATTATTAGCATAGTTGGTACTAGAAAAATTACAACATCTGGTATAGCTTTTTGCGAAAAATTAATTGAAGATTTAGCAGTATATAAGCCTATAATTATTTCTGGTTTTGCTTATGGTACAGATATAACTGCACATAAAGCAGCAATAAAAAACAAATTGCAAACCATTGGTTGTTTAGCGCATGGATTAAACCAAATTTATCCTAAAGTGCATAAAAAATATGTGGCTGAAGTAGAAAATAATGGCGGTTTTTATACTGATTTTTGGAGTAGTGATACTTTTGATCGTAACAACTTTTTAAAAAGAAATCGTGTTATTGCAGGTTTAAGTCAAGCAACCATTGTTATAGAATCTGCAGAAAAAGGCGGTAGCCTTGTAACTGCAGATATTGCAAATTCATATAATCGAGATGTGTTTGCAGTGCCTGGACGTACTACAGATAGTCAAAGCATTGGTTGTAATAATCTAATAAAGCAACAAAAAGCACATTTACTATCTACACCATACGATATTCCTTATATGCTTAATTGGGAATTAGAAGCGTTAAAAAAGCCACCAATACAAAAACAGTTATTTGTAGAGTTAGATGCAGATGAAAAAATAGTATATAACTACCTAAAAGATAACGATAAAGAGCTTTTAGATGTTATTGCTATAAACTGCAAATTACCAACTTACAAAATGGCAAGTATTTTACTTAATATGGAGTTAAAAGGTGTAGTTAGACCGTTACCAGGAAAATTGTTTGAGCTTATTTAATTAATATCCAACCTTTTCTCTTACTCTAGCTAATACTTTATCTGCTACTTTTTTGGCTTTTTCTGCACCAATAGCTAACGCTTCGTCTATTTTATCTAAGTTTTGCATGTAATAGTTGTAGCGTTCTCTTTGAGCTTCAAAAGTGGTTAAGATTAACTCGTAAAGCGCTTGCTTAGCATGACCATAACCGTAATTACCATTTTCGTAATTGGCTTTCATTGTTGCAATTTGTTCTTCGTTAGCTAATAAGCTGTAAATAGCAAAACAGTTACACGTACTCCAGTCTTTAGGCTCTTCTAACGGCGTGCTATCTGTTTCAATACTCATTATTTTTTTACGAAGTTGTTTTTCTGGTAAAAAGATGTTGATGTAGTTATCTCTACTTTTGCTCATTTTTTCGCCATCTGTACCTGGGATAAGCATGGTGTTTTCTTGCAATTTTTCTTCAGGTAAAACAAAAGCTTCACCCATTTTTGCATGAAAACGAGAGGCTACATCTCTTGTAAATTCGATATGTTGAAGTTGGTCTTTACCCACAGGAATAATCTCTGCATCATACAATAAAATATCTGCAGCCATAAGCATTGGGTACATAAATAATCCAGAGTTTACATCTTCTAAACGGTCTGCTTTATCTTTAAAACCATGGGCTAATTGCATTCTTTTAAACGGAAAAAAACAGTTTAAATACCAAGCAAGTTCTGTAACTTGAGGTATATCACTTTGTCTATAAAACACTGTTTTTTCTATGTCTAATCCAAAAGCTAACCAGGTTGCAGCAACAGAGTAGGTGTTGTGTCTTAACTCTTCTGCATTTTTAATTTGTGTTAAGGTGTGCAAATTTGCTATAAACAAATAAGACTCATTATCACTGTTTTCTGATAATTTTATAGCAGGTAAAATTGCACCTAATATATTACCTAAATGTGGTGTTCCTGTACTTTGAATTCCTGTAAGTATTCTTGCCATGATTAAATTTAATTCTGAATGGCAAAGGTAATTTTTTTAGTAGAATAGCTCAATTAATTTAATTAGTTTTGAATCCAAATGAAGATATTTAAGTACATTTTTTGGACATTTTACCGTATTTGGTTTTACGTTTTGGTAGCCTTACCAATAATTGTGTTATTTCCGTTGCTTTTAATTTCTATTTCTAAAGAATCTTGGTATCCATACTTTTTTAAATTAGCCCGCTTTTGGGCGCGTTTTATTTTAGTTGGAATGGGTATGCCAACAAAAATTAATTATCTGCAAAAAACCGAGCGCAAAAAAAGCTATATGTTTATTGCTAATCATACGTCTATGATTGACATTATGCTAATGTTGGTAGCAGTAAAAAATCCTTTTGTTTTTGTTGGTAAAGCCGAGTTGGCAAAAATTCCATTATTTGGGTTTTTCTATAAGCGCACTTGTATTTTAGTTGATCGTGGTGATGCAGAAAGCAGAAAACGTGTTTTTATGAGGGCACAAAAGCGATTAAAACAAGGTTTAAGTATTTGTATTTTCCCAGAAGGCATGGTGCCTGAAGAACATATAGATTTAGCCGAGTTTAAAGATGGTGCTTTTAGACTAGCTATAAACCACAAAATACCAGTTGTACCATTAACGTTTGCAGATAATAAAAAACGTTTTTCTTATACCTTTTTTAGCGGTGGACCAGGTGTATTAAGAGCAACAATGCATCCTTTTATACCGACATTAGATTTAAGCGTTAATGATACTAAGTCTTTAAATGAAAAGGCTAGATCAATTATATTAAAACAATTAAATTTATTCAAAGTTTAATAATTGATTTTTAGATACTAATTGACCAGATTCTGTTATACCTTCAATAAATATTTTAGCTTCTTTTTGATAGTTTTTAGGGACACTAAAAGTTATAGTTTTATTAGGCTCTAATATGATGTTTGGTTTCCAATAAATTGCACCAAATTCTTTATATGTTGAGTTTGAAAAAGATGGATATTTTGGTGAGTAGTATTCTTTTTCTTGGTTAAAGCCTACAGGTATTTTGACTGTGGAAAACTGATTTTTTTTAGAAGTATATTCTTGAGGTGAAAGAGTATAGATGTAAATTATTTCACCAAATCTACCTGGGTCTTCACCATAATAAACTTCTTTGACTGTATTTGTGTAGATGTTTTCTAATGCCCAAAGGGTATTAGTGATTTCATTATTATTTAAATATACTCGAACAGATGGATGTATTAATAAACCATCATCTTCTTTTTTTATTTGGTTTAAAACACTACCATCTATTGAGTTCTGATCTGTAGAGTTTCCTGTATTTTGATCCGTAGAACTTTCTATAATATCAAGTCTTATTTTTCCATTACTTAACTTTCTTCTAGGGAGAAAGCGATTATTTACATATCCAAACCCTTTAAATTTTAAAAACTCAATAATTGTTTCGCCAGAAGGGATTAAGACATCTTTCATTTTAACATTAGTAAGGATAGTAGCAGCACCATAAGGTTTAATTTCTTTATCTTTTTTATTAGCTTTAAGGATGACCTCTTCAAGAACTGTAACATTAGATGGTAAATCTTTAAAGTTTGAAACTTTAATTTCAAAATTTTTATTAAGTATTAAGTTTTTTTTATCAAATACATCTTTTAAACTATAGTTGTAATAGTTTATATAAGGGTTTATTTTTAGTGTGTTTTCGTTAAATTTTAATCCAAAATTAAAGTCACTATCTTTTTTTAAATAAAGGTTAGTTAATTCTACAGGAGATTGATTGTCTTTTATTTCTTTAACTAGGTTATTTTTATCAGAGAAGATTAAAATAGATTGTTTAGAGTTTAGTTTTTCTTTAAAAGTTAGAGTTACATCTATACCGTTTTCAAAATTAAAGTTGTCTTTAGGAGGATTGTTAAAGATATTGCCCCAGTTATACTTGCTCCAGCCTTGTGTAAGTAATAATAGATCTAAATCTTTAGATTTATTTTTTGAAGTGTTAAAATAATAATTAGCGTTTTCTATAAACCCTTTTACATAAGGTTGTAGTAAAATTTGTGATTTAATATTATTGTTAGGCTTATAAGCTTTAGTACTAGAAGGCAAAAAGCTTGAGCTTAAAAATATTTTTTCGTTAGAGTAGTTAATTATCGTAGCTTGAATAGAGTCATATTTGATTTTAGAGGTTGTAACTTTAATCTTATTAGAAGTATCTTCAAGATCGTTATAAATTAATCGTTCTAAGACAGGTTGATTTTTTTCGTTAAATAATGTAATAATATTTATGCCTTTAAAGAGCTCTTGTTTTTTAAGTAATAAAACGTAGTTTTTATCAGTATTATTAAAGTCAAAGAAAATGTTTTTAAAACTTCTAGTAGTATGTATAAAGACTCTATACTTTTTACCATTAAGGATGTTTAAAGATTTTTTATTGGTAAGTATATTTAACACAAAATAATCATCTAATATTTTTGTATTAAGCGTAACACCTGTTTGTTTTGGCACATTGGTATTTTGTGTTAAAGTAGTCCCATTGTTAAGTGTAGCTACAAAAGTATAAATTTCACCTTTTGTAATAGGTATGTTTACATTTGCAAAACCTAAAGTGTTAGTGTTAAATTCTCCAATACTATTACCGTTACTATCTTTAATAATACCTGTTTTAGTTTTTACACCTTTATTGTTTTGATTTTTAATCAATATAGCAATGTTATTAACTGTATTTTCAAGTAAATGACCACCTTCAGGCATAAGTTTGAACTCAAAAAAATCATCTTCAGAGCTTGCTTTAGCATTAATATTTTTTTGGTCAGATAGGATTGAAATTTTTTGAGTAAAAGAATTATCTTCACTAAAGTTTTTCATCCAGTTTGTAGACGCCTTAATGTAATAGTTGTTTTGAGTAAATGTAGAATCTATTGGGATACTACCATAACCAATACCATTTTTAACATGTATTAAATGTTGTTCTTTTTGTTGTCCGGCTTCATCAAAGATAGAAACATATAGATTAGATGTTGTCGGGTGAAGTTTATTAGAGTTTTGTTCAATAACGTAAGATTGAAACCAAATTTCTTCACCTTTTATAAAGGAAGTTTTATTAAGATGTAGGTAAGGTATTTCTCTAGTGTTTTCAAAATAATTAGAATAAAGTTGATCTATATTTTGAGATATACATTGAATAGAAAGAAAAAGAGCGATTAGTAAGTTGATTTTTTTCATGAGCTGGTTATATTGATTATTTATTCTAATCAAACTTTATGCCAAAAAAAAAGCTACTCTTGGCACAGAATAGCTTTTTTGTAATAGCAGTTTTTCTTCTATTTGAAGAAGAACAACTAAAACTTAGAATTTATAACTTAAGCCAGAATATAACCCAATAATATAAGGATTAAACTCTCCAGATGTATTATTGTAAGCATTAATTTGATATTTAAAAGTTGGTTCTAAATTTAACTGAAGATGTCTAGAAAAATTGTAATATAATCCAACACCGAAGTTTGTAGAAAAACTCACAGAATTTAGATTATTAGCTTCTCCTATTTTAGTTTGATTTCCTTCAAATTCAGATATTAACTCGTTATCGTCTAAAAAGAAAGAACTAACACCACCAATAATATTTAAACTAATTTTTTTATTTATTAAATTATATTCTACTTCTAAAGGAACTTCGAAATAAGATATACGTTGACTTAAAGAAACATTTCTAACAAAACCTATATTTGGTACTTGTAAAAAAGATTCATTTCCGCTAATAACGTTTATATCCAAGTTGTTAATTTTATTTAATCTAACGTTTCTCATAACTTTAGGGTTGTTACTTACGTTTTGATAAACAATTACATCATCGGTATCATAACTTAAATTTAGTTTATTAATACCTGTTCTAATTTTAACTTTATCGTTTACAGCGTAACCAAACTTAAGTCCGTAAGCAGTATTTATTTCGCCGGTTTTATTATTACCCATAAATTGCTCATCTATAGAAGACCCATTACCAAAACTATTGTAATAAACAGGTGCAGCATTAGCATAGATACTCCACCTGTTAAAATCTTCTTCTTTTTCATTATTTGATTCTTCGTTTTCTGCAATTGCAGTTTCAATTGCGTTTTCTTTTTGGTCTTCTTTTTCTTCTTTATCTAAATTATTTTTTTCTAAGCTGTTTTCTGCTAAAGCCTTACTGCTATCAAGTTTTAAATTATTGTTTTGTATGCCTTTAAGATTATTTGATGGCACTTTGCTATTATTAGTATTGTTAGAAGATTTTGCAATACCAGTTTGATCTAATTTATCTTCTAAAACAGCCTTTTTATTATTAGAAGTACTTTGTTTTTTTGTAGACGTTGTCTCAGAGTTATTTATTGCTGTTACAGCAGATTTTACACTAGAAGTAGTTAAGTTATTTGTGTTTTGATTATTTAATGGTTCTTTTTTATTAAAAGATTCTGTTTTATGTAAGTTAGATTCTGTAACAGAGTTCTTATTTTTTACTGTAGTAGTAATATTAGTTTCTTTATTGTTTAGCTCTGATTTAGGCTTTTTAGTTGTTGTGTTACTCTCTGTTTTTTGTGGAGAATCTACAATTATAGGCTGATTTTCTATATTAGTATTAAATAAAGAGTTGCCTAAAAACAACATTAATAATATAGAAACAGCAACACCAGAAAGTTTTAACCATAGTGGAATGATTAACACTGGTTTGTCGTTTTTTTCTTCTTCAAGTTGTTTTTTAATGTTTTGCCAAACATGTTTATCTGGCTTAGTATCAAAATCTTTAAACTTTTCTTGAAATAGTCTATCTAAATTCTTTTTACTCATCTATAAACTTTGCGAATTGTTACCGCTAGTATATGTTGTTATTTTTTCTTTTAATATTAGCCTAGCTCTTGCTAGGTTAGATTTGCTAGTACCTGTATTTATGTCTAGCATTTGTGATATTTCTTTATGAGAATAACCATCTAAAACGTATAAGTTAAAAACTAGCCTGTATCTATCTGGTAACTCTTGTATACAGTTTAATAAAAACTCAAGGCTTACGTTATTTTCATCTATATCTACTTCTTCTTCCTCTTCAATTGCATCCTCGTTAACAATGTCAAATACTTTTTGTTGCCTGTAACGCTGTAATGCAGTGTTGATTGTTATTCTTTTAAGCCAACCTTCAAAACTTCCTTTATTTTTATACTGTTTTATTTTGTTAAATATGGTAATAAAACTGTCTTGTAAATTATCTTCTGCTTCTGCGTAATTACGAGAATACTTTAAGCAGATTGAGAATAATTTACTTGAAAAAAGTTCATATAATTCACTTTGCGCTTTTGTGTCATTTTTTTGACAATTATATATGAGCTGTTCTAAACTCAATGCATATTTTATTAATTAAAAAAAATTATTGCTCAACAGGTACTTCAACGGTTAAGTAAATATCTTCTCCGCTATCATCAACACCTTGCCAAAACTTAAAAATATAGTTTTCTAATTGAGTTGCTTTAACTGTAAATGTTTTTTCTTCTATGCTTTGTAAGTCTACACAATTTACTACGTTATCCCATACTGTGGTCATTACTGCAACATTTCTTACATTATTGTTTTTTAAGAAATATATGTCATTAAATTCGTAACAAGTGCTAGGTCTAATATAGCTAACCGTAATTTCATGATCTTCTCCATATGTAAAAGATTCTGGCACAGTAGCAGACTCTACAGGTAGTATTTCTATATGATAATTTTCTGTTGGTGTATCATCCTCTACACTACAAGAAGTAATCATAAAGCTAAAGCTTATCAGTAATAATATTAATTTTTTCATCTATGTTTATTGCTATTAAGTACTTAATAGATGCATTAGTTGTAAAAAGGTTGCGTATAAAAATAAAAAATCCCGAATTAATCGGGATTTTATTTTATTGTTCTTCTTTTATTGCGGTTTTTATTTTGCCTTCTAGTTCTTCAAATAATTCTGGATTATCTTTTATAACTAGTTTTACAGCATCTCTACCTTGTCCTAATTTAGTGTCTTCGTAGCTAAACCAAGATCCGCTTTTCTTTACAATGCCTTTATCTACAGCTACGTCTAAAATTTCTCCAACTTTACTAACACCTTCACCGTACATAATATCAAATTCTGCTGTTTTAAATGGCGGTGCTACTTTGTTTTTAACCACTTTAACTCTTGTTTTGTTACCCATAACATCTCCGTTAGAGTCTTTAATTTGTGTAGATCTTCTAATATCTAATCTAACAGAAGCATAAAATTTAAGAGCGTTACCACCAGTAGTAGTTTCTGGGTTACCAAACATGACTCCAATTTTTTCACGTAATTGGTTAATAAATATTACGGTACAATTGGTTTTACTAATAGAAGCTGTTAATTTTCTTAATGCTTGAGACATTAAACGTGCGTGTAATCCCATTTTAGAATCACCCATTTCTCCTTCAATTTCACTTTTTGGAGTTAATGCAGCAACCGAATCGACTACAACAATATCTATAGCTCCAGAACGGATTAAATTATCTGCAATTTCTAAAGCTTGCTCACCATTATCTGGTTGAGAAATAATTAAATTATCGATATCTACATTTAGTTTTTCAGCATAAAAACGGTCAAAAGCATGTTCTGCATCAATAAATGCTGCAATACCACCTGCTTTTTGTGCTTCAGCAATTGCATGTAAGGTTAATGTGGTTTTACCAGAACTTTCTGGTCCATATATTTCTATAACTCTTCCTCTTGGGTAACCACCAACACCTAAAGCGATATCTAAACCTAAAGATCCAGAAGGTATAGCATCTACATCTACAACAGCAGCATCACTCATTTTCATTACTGTTCCTTTTCCGTAGGCTTTATCTAGCTTGTCTAGTGTTAGTTGTAAAGCTTTTAATTTTGCTTCGTTTTCTTTGCTCATTTTCAGTTCTTTTTATAAAATTTCAATGCTAAAATACTACTTTTTTAACCATTTTTATTTTTCTCACGCAACCTTTTTAAACTTTTTGCATCTACTTAACAAAAGAGGGAAAAAATAGCTATGAAAAAGAAAAAAATTTATTCCTCTTTATAGATATTAATTCTAAACTGCTAAGGAATGAAATATTTAAAAAAAATAATCTTGATTAATGCATTAGGCGTTTCAATCTCTATTTTCTTAAATAGCAGTTGTAAAGCCGATGGAGGTTAACTCGTAACATTTTTTAATAAAAAAATTAAAAAATTATTAACGAGTTAGTCTGTTAAAAGTCCTTTGTAAAACACAAAGGACTTTTTTCTTTTTATAAGTTAACTGTTTGTTTTTCATTAAAATAACATCAAAATGCAATCTTTAATCTTGCAATACCCATTTTAAATTCTACCTTTGCACCTCATTTATTAACTCTTAAAACGAAAGTATAGCATGCAACTGTACAACAAATTAAGTGCTAATGAACGTGCCGAACTTATTGAAAAAGCAGGTAAAGAACGTCTTACACTGTCTTTTTACAAATATGCGCGCATTAGCAATCCACAAGAATTTAGAGACCAACTATTCATAAAATGGGATAGTTTAGATGTTTTAGGTCGAATTTACGTCGCTACCGAAGGTATCAATGCCCAATTATCACTTCCAGCAGATAATTTTGAAAACTTCAAAACTCATTTAGACCGTATTGACTTTTTAGAAAATGTAAGACTTAACATTGCTGTAGAGCAAGACAACATGTCTTTTTTAAAGCTGAAAGTTAAGGTACGTGATAAGATTGTTGCAGATGGATTAAACGACGAAACTTTTGATGTTACTAACAAAGGAATACACGTTAATGCCGAAATGTTTAACGATTTAATAGAAGACGAAAACACGGTATTAGTAGATATGCGTAACCACTACGAAAGCGAAATAGGTCACTTTAAAAACGCCGTAACGCCAGATGTAGACACCTTTAGAGAGTCTTTAGATATTATTGAAGATGATTTAAAAGCACATAAAGAAGACAAAAAATTAGTAATGTATTGTACTGGTGGTATCCGTTGCGAAAAAGCTAGTGCCTACTTTAAACACAAAGGGTTTAAAAACGTCTATCAACTTGATGGTGGAATAATAGAATACACAAGACAAGTCAACGAAAAAGCTTTAGAAAATAAGTTTATAGGAAAGAATTTTGTGTTTGACGAAAGAAGAGCAGAAAAAATTAGCGACGATGTAATTGCACAATGCCACCAATGCGGAAAACCTTGTGATACGCACGTAAACTGTGCAAATGATGCTTGTCATTTATTATTTATCCAGTGTGAAGATTGTAAAGCTGAAATGGATAATTGCTGTTCATCTACGTGTAAAGATATAAACGCATTGCCTTATGAAGAGCAAAAAGCACTACGTAAAGGACAAGGTAACAGTAATGACATCTTCAAAAAAGGTAGAGCAGACCATTTACCATATAAAAAAGACTTACGCAATATTTTTGAAACTTTAAAAAAGTAAACAAGATTAGTGCGATGCAAAAGATAGAATTAATGGCGCCTGCAGGAAATTTTGAATCCTTGCAAGCTGCTTTAGATAATGGCGCAGACTCGGTTTATTTTGGTGTAGAGCAACTAAATATGCGTGCTCGTGCGTCTATTAATTTCACTTTAGACGATTTAGAAGAAATCTCTAAACGTTGTCAAGCTAAAAATGTAAGAACTTACCTAACTCTTAATACTATTATTTACGATCACGATTTATCCATCGTAAAAACCTTAGTAAAAAGAGCTAAAGAAGCTAATATTACTGCAGTAATCGCAATGGATCAAGCGGTAATTGCTGTAGCTAGAGAGTTGGGTATGGAAGTTCATATTTCAACACAAATTAATATCACAAACATAGAAACAGTTAAGTTTTACGCCATGTTTGCAGATACAATGGTGTTAAGTAGAGAGCTTAGTTTACGCCAAGTAAAACACATTACAGAGCAAATTGAAAAAGAACAAATTAAAGGACCATCAGGTCGTTTAGTAGAGATCGAAATTTTTGGTCATGGTGCATTGTGTATGGCGGTTTCAGGTAAATGTTATATGAGTTTACACTCACATAACTCGTCTGCAAATCGTGGTGCTTGCAAACAAAATTGCCGAAAAAAATATACCGTTATCGATCAAGAAACTGGTTTTGAAATGGAATTGGATAACGAGTATATCATGTCTCCAAAAGATCTTTGTACAATTGACTTTTTAGACCAAGTAGCTGATGCTGGAATCAAAGTTTTAAAAATTGAAGGTCGTGGTCGTGCACCAGAATATGTTGCTAGAGTGATTAAATGTTACCGAGATGCAATTGATAGTGTAGAAAATGGCACTTACGATAAAGACAAAGTTATTGGTTGGATGCAAGAGCTAGAAAAAGTCTATAATCGTGGATTTTGGAGTGGTTATTATTTAGGTCAAAAATTAGGCGAATGGAGTAAAGGTTCAGGATCTCATGCAACGCAAAAGAAAGTGTATATTGGTAAAGGCGTTCATTTTTATCCAAAAGCTAAAATTGGCGAATTTAAAATTGAAGCTTATGATTTGTCATTAGGTGATACTTTGCTAATTACCGGTCCAACAACAGGTGCTAAAGAGTTTGAGCTTAAAGAAATGTTGGTTAATGATCAAGCGTTAGAAAAAGGAACAAAAGGAGACTCAATCACTATTCCATTAGACTTTAGAGTAAGACCATCAGACAAACTTTATAAAATTGTAGAAAATAAAGTAGAAGCCTAATGGTTGTTGTTACCTTACAAAGAAACAAATGTATTGGTTGTAATTACTGTGTAGAGTTGGCACCAAACCAGTTCAGGATGTCAAAAAAAGACGGCAAAACAGTGCTGCTGCATTCAACAGATAGAAAAGGGTTTTTTACTCTAAAATCTAACGATTACGAGATTTTAGAACCATGTACAGAAGCTTCAAAAGCATGTCCAGTAAATATAATTTCGGTTAAAGACGTGTAAAAACACCTAAATTTTATTATTTTAAAGTCATAAGAATAATCTTATCTTTACAAATTGAAGTGGCTCATTTTCCGCGAAAGCGAAAAGTCACAAATTATTAATCGTCATCTAAAGCTAACTCCTTTAGATTCAATATATACATAAAATAGTATGGCTTGTCAAAGTTGCGCTACAGGAAAGGATGGACAGCCTAAAGGTTGTAAAAATAACGGAACGTGTGGTACAGATAGTTGCAATAAATTAACGGTTTTTGATTGGTTAGCAAACATGTCTTTGCCTAACGGAGAAGAACCTTTTGATTGGGTAGAAGTACGTTTTAAAAACGGACGTAAACACTACTATAAAAACACCGAAAAATTAACACTTAGTATTGGAGATATTGTAGCTACTCAAGCTCAATCTGGTCACGATATTGGTATGGTTACCCTTACGGGCGAATTAGTGCGTGTACAAATAAAACGCAAGAAAGTAGATACCAAAAACGATGTCTTAAAAATATACCGTAAAGCATCACAAAAAGATATAGATATTTGGAGCGAAGCAAGAGACCGTGAAGAACCAATGAAGGTTAAAGCACGTCAATTTGCTATAGATTTAAATCTTAAGATGAAAATCTCTGATATCGAGTTTCAAGGTGATGCAAGCAAAGCAACCTTTTATTACACTGCTGAAGAACGTGTAGATTTTAGAGAGCTAATTAAAGTATACGCTAAAGAGTTTAGAATAAGAATAGAGATGAAACAAGTTGGCTTTCGTCAAGAAGCTTCAAGACTTGGTGGTATTGGTTCTTGTGGTCGTGAGCTATGCTGCTCTACCTGGTTAACAGATTTTAGATCGGTAAGCACAAGTGCAGCACGTTACCAACAATTATCACTTAATCCACTTAAATTAGCTGGTCAATGTGGTAAATTAAAATGTTGTTTAAATTACGAGCTTGATGCGTATTTAGATGCTTTAAAATCGTTTCCTAAAACAGATACAAAATTATATACCGAAAAAGGTACTGCAGTATGCCAAAAAACAGACATTTTTAAAGGACATATGTGGTACGCTTATGAAGGCGAATGGATGAATTGGCACTTAATTACCACAGAACAAGCCAACGAAATTATAGAAATTAATAAACAAAAAAAGAAAGTTGCTAGTTTAGAAGAATACGCAGCAGACTTAACTGTAGATACTAAAACCGAGTTTGAAAACGTTGTTGGTCAAGATAGTTTAACACGCTTTGATAAACCAAAACACAATAAGAAACGTAAAACTAATAAAAACCGAAAGCGTAATAGACCAAATAAAGTAGAAGCTAAAAGTAATACAAACACTAATAGCAACTCAAACAATCATAAAAGAAGACCTCAAAAACGTCGACCAAATAAAAACAAACCAAACAACAACAATGAAAACAAATAATATAATTGTTTTATTACTATTTGTTTTAGCAATGTCGTGTGATTCTAAAGCTGTTTATGACGAATATAAAAGTGTGTCTACAGCTTGGAATAAAGAAGATGTAGTAAGTTTTAAAATAAATCCACCAGATTCTATAAAACCTTACAACCTGTTTGTTAATTTAAGAAACACCAATGCTTATAAATTCAGTAATTTATATTTAATTGTTGAAATGAAATTCCCTCACGGAAAAGCAATAACAGACACTTTACAATACGCAATGACAAAACCAAATGGCGAGTGGCTAGGCGAAGGGTTATCTTCTGTAAAAGAAAATAAGTTGTGGTATAAAGAAGGTGTAATTTTTAAAGAAAAAGGAGAATATAAAGTAAACATACAGCACGCAATGCGCCAAAACGGAAATGTAAATGGCGTAGTAAATTTAGAAGGTATTACAGACGTAGGTTTTAGGATAGAAAAAACAGAATAAATTGGCATAGATGGCAAAAACTAAAAAACAAGAAACAACAGGTTTCGAAAAATACATCAGATGGTTTTGGATGCTTTTTTTAGGAGGCATTCTTTTAATCGTTTTAATATTCTTTTTAGCATCTGTTGGTGCTTTTGGTGAAATGCCAGACCATACACAATTAGAAAACCCAGAAACCAATTTAGCTACCGAAATTATTTCTTCAGACGGTAAAACATTAGCTAAATTTTATTTAAACGATAATCGTACTCCAGTACGATATGAAGACTTACCTCAAAATTTGATAGATGCTTTAGTAGCAACAGAAGATGCTAGATATTATGATCATTCTGGTATTGATGCAAGAGGTTTATTACGTGCAGTCTTAAAACCAGGAAGTGGAGGAGCAAGTACCATTTCTCAACAGTTAGCTAAACAGTTATTTCATGGTGAAGGATCAAAAAATATCGCAGAGCGTTTAATACAAAAAATTAAAGAGTGGATTATTGCAGTTCGTTTAGAACGTCAGTATACAAAAGAAGAAATCATTGCTCAGTATTTCAACATATACGATTTTGGTAACAATGCAGACGGTATTAGGTCTGCAGCAAGAATTTACTTTGGTAAAGAGCCAAAAGAGCTAACAGTAAAAGAATCTGCCATGCTGGTAGGTATGTTTAAAAATTCATCTCTATACAACCCAAGACCAGATAGAAATCCTATAGGTGTAAAAAACAGGAGAAATGTTGTACTAGCACAAATGACCAAATATGGTGTTTTAGATCAAAAAATTAAAGATTCACTTCAAAAAACAGAGTTGGATTTAAATTTTAATCCAGAATCTCATAACGATGGTACAGCTACCTATTTTAGAGAATACCTTAGAGCATTTTTAAAAGACTGGGCAAACGATAAGAAAAATTATAAAGCAGACGGTTCTAAATATAATATATATCAAGATGGATTAAAAGTGTATACAACTATCGATTCTCGTATGCAAAAATATGCAGAAGATGCAGTTGTAAAGCACATGAAAAAATTACAAGCAGAATTTTTTCATCAAAATACACCAGACCGTAACCCAACAGCACCATTTTTAGATCTAGATAAAGATGAAATAGAAAGTCTTATGCAACGTTCTATGCGACAATCAGAACGTTGGAGACACATGAAGTACGATTTAAAAAAATCTGAAAAAGAAATTATAGCGTCTTTTAATAAGCCAACAGAAATGACCATTTTCTCTTGGGATAGAGGAGAAATAGATACCATTATGAAACCAATGGATTCTATGCGTTACTACAAACACTTTTTACAACCAGGTTTAATGAGTATGGATCCACAAACCGGACATGTTAAAGCTTGGGTTGGTGGTATGAATTATAAACACTTTAAATACGATCACGTAAAACAAGGTAAGCGCCAAGTAGGGTCTACATTTAAGCCATTTGTTTATGCAACAGCAATTAATCAATTGCACATGTCGCCATGTGATAAATTACCTAAAGCACCATACACTATTGAGGCTGGTAAATTTGGAAATCAAAAGGCATGGGCACCTAAAAACTCAAATGGAGATTATAGTGGAGAAATGACCTTAAAGGCAGCATTAGCCAACTCGGTTAACACCATTACAGCTAGATTGATGGATAAAGTTGGTCCTGAACCAGTATCTAAATTAGCAAGAGATTTGGGTGTAGAATCAGAAATACCAGCAGTACCATCAATAGCATTAGGTACACCAGATATAAGCTTATATGAAATGGTAGGCGCATATTCTGCATTTGCAAATCAAGGTGTTTATACAAAACCAGTAATGGTTACTACTATTGTAGATAAAAATGATACTGTTTTATACCAATTTGTACCAGAAACTAGAGATGTTTTAAGTGAAGAAGCTGCCTATGTTACAGTTAAGCTTATGGAAGGAGTAACCACTGAAGGATCTGGAGCTAGACTACGTCGTACTTGGATGCCAAATAGTGGTGTTTATAAAGAAATTATCACAGGATATCCATATGGATTTACAAACCCAATAGCAGGAAAAACAGGGACTACACAAAACCAATCAGATGGTTGGTTTATGGGTATGGTACCAAATCTAGTAACTGGCGTTTGGGTTGGTGCAGAAGATAGAGCAGCTCACTTTAAATCGATTACATACGGTCAAGGTGCATCTATGGCATTACCAATTTGGGGTATGTACATGAAAAGTTGTTATGAAGATAAAGAATTAGATGTATCAAAAGATCAATTTGAAAAACCTAAAGACCTTTCTATTATTGTGGATTGTGATAAGTATGGGGAAGGAAATAATTCAAATTCAGGAGATTTAGATATGCCAGAAGAAGATGTTCCTGATGAATTAGAATTCTAAAATATTTCAACGATAAATTTTAAAAGCCATTCTTTTCAGAATGGTTTTTTTTATTCTTAAATTTAAACCACTAAAAAACTAAATGATGATAAAAAAAACCGTTAATACAGTTCAGGAAGCTTTAGATGGTGTCGAAGATAACATGACTTTTATGTTAGGTGGTTTTGGGTTAAGCGGAATTCCTGAAAATGCAATAGCAGAATTGGTAAAACGAAACGTAAAAAACGTAACATGTATTTCTAATAATGCAGGAGTAGACGATTTTGGCTTAGGGCTATTACTTCAAAAAAAGCAAATTAAAAAAATGGTATCTTCTTACGTAGGAGAAAACGACGAATTTGAAAGACAAATGCTGTCTGGAGAATTAGACGTAGAACTTATTCCACAAGGGACATTAGCCGAAAGATGCCGAGCAGCTCAAGCTGGTTTTCCTGCTATTTATACACCAGCAGGTTATGGTACCGAAGTTGCAGAAGGTAAAGAAACCAGAGAATTTGATGGTAAAATGTATGTCTTAGAACATGCCTTTAAAGCAGACTTTGCTTTTATAAAAGCTTGGAAAGGTGACGAAGCAGGAAACCTAATATTTAAAGGGACAGCACGTAATTTTAATCCAGTAATGTGTGGCGCAGCAAAAATTACCGTAGCTGAGGTAGAAGAATTAGTACCGGCAGGAGAATTAGATCCTAATCAAATACATATACCAGGTATTTTTGTGCAACGTATCTTTAAAGGAGAAACTTTTGAAAAGCGTATAGAGCAACGTACAGTAAGACCAAAAAATTAAATGTTTATAAGGCTTATAGTTTTATAAACCACAACCTTAAACTAAATAAAATGTTAGATAAAAACGGAATAGCAAAACGCATTGCAAAAGAAGTTAAAGATGGTTATTACGTTAACCTTGGTATTGGTATACCAACTTTAGTGGCTAATTTTGTAAGAGACGATATTGAGGTAGAATTTCAAAGTGAAAACGGAGTGCTTGGTATGGGACCATTTCCTTTTGAAGGTGAAGAAGATGCAGATATAATCAATGCAGGAAAACAAACCATAACAACCTTACCAGGAGCTAGTTTTTTTGATAGCGCCATGAGTTTTTCTATGATTCGTGGTCAACACGTACACTTAACCATTTTAGGCGCAATGGAAGTGGCGGAAAATGGAGATATTGCAAACTGGAAAATACCAGGAAAAATGGTAAAAGGTATGGGAGGAGCAATGGATCTTGTAGCTAGTGCAGAAAATATTATTGTTGCTATGATGCATACCAATAGAGCAGGAGAGTCTAAACTTCTTAAAAAATGCTCTTTACCATTAACAGGTGTTGGTTGCGTTAAAAAAATAGTAACTAATATGGCTGTTTTAGAAGTAACAGACCAAGGGTTTAAACTATTAGAACGTGCTCCAGGAGTTTCAGTTGAAGATATTAAAAATGCTACAGAAGGCACATTAATTATTAATGGAGATATACCAGAAATGGATATTTAGATAATATTTTTTTGTAAGAAAAATAACACGAATATTTATAAAATTTCGATGAAATGTTAAAAAATAACGCATTTCATCGAAATTTTATGTTTTTAAACCGATTTAATTAAAATAAATCTCATATTAGTAATCCCAAATTATACCAAATAGATATCCCAAATCTACCATAAACTTTTGCTTATGTATTACGCTTCAAACCTACCTGAACAACCTACAAATTATATAAGCAAAGTTTATGTTGGTTTAAAAAATACATTTAGATTAACTAAAAATCTTTTAGTACTTACCAAAAAACTATTTATGCTATAATCCTTTAGGGATAGCTTCTATTAATTTTTTTGTGTACTCTTTCTTAGGAGATTCATAAATGGCATCTGCATCATCTAGTTCTTCAATTTTACCCTTATTCATAACTAATAATTGATCACTCATGTATTTAACAACTGCTAAATCATGAGAAATAAAAATATAGGTAAAGCCAAAGTTTTCTTTTAGTTCATTAAGAAGATTTAAAACTTGTGCTTGCACAGAAATATCTAATGCAGAAACAGACTCGTCACAAACAATTAGTTTTGGTTGAAGCGCAACTGTACGTGCTATACCAATACGCTGGCGTTGTCCGCCAGAAAACTCATGTGGATAACGGTTAAAAGCACTTTCATCTAAGCCTACACGGTTTAAAATGTCTATTGCTTTTTCCTTTCTTTCAGATTTTGAGTTGTAAAGCTTATGTACTTGCATAGGTTCCATAATTGCTTCTCCAACGGTTAAACGCGGATTTAAAGAAGCAAATGGATCTTGAAAAATAATTTGAATGTCTTTACGTAATACTTTTTCTTCAGCTTTATTAAGAATTGTAATATCCTTTCCTTTATAAAAAATGTGACCTGATGTTGGTCTGTTAAGCAATAAAATAGCGTTTCCTAAGGTAGATTTACCGCAACCAGATTCGCCAACCAAGCCTAAAGTTTCGCCTTCATATAATTTAAAACTCACGTTGTTAACTGCTTTGAAACTTTCTGGTTTAGAGAAAAGACCTGATTTAGAAATGTACTCTTTTTCTAAATTAACAACTTCAAGAATAGGAGCTTTACTATAGATTTCCTTGTGTGTTTTGGCTCTCAATTCGGCAGTAATAGTTTCTTTAGAAACCGTCTTTTGCATGACATCTTTTATGGTTGGTAGACGTTTAAGCCTTTCTTTTAAAGAAGGTCTAGCTTTAATAAGTGCTTTGGTGTATTCGTTTTCTGGATGTTTAAAAATAAGATTGGTTTTGTTTTGTTCTACAATTTCACCTTGATACATCACTAACACACGTTGCGCAATTTCAGAAATTAAAGACAAATCATGAGTAATAAATAAAATGCTCATTTTTGTGTCCTGCTGAAGTTCTTTCAATAATAAAATAATATCTTTTTGTACGGTAACATCTAATGCTGTTGTTGGCTCGTCTGCAATTAATAATTTAGGTTTGCAGGCAATAGCCATAGCAATCATGACACGCTGTTTTTGTCCACCAGAAATTTCATGAGGATAGGCTGAGTAAGCACGATTTGGATCTGGTAGTTTTACTTTTTCAAAAAGTGAAATCACTTCTGCTTTAACTTCCTTTTTGTTTAATGATGTGTGTTTAAATAAAATTTCCTCGACTTGTTTACCGCAACGCATAGATGGATTTAAAGAACTCATAGGTTCTTGAAAAATCATGGCAATCTCGTTACCTCTTATATTTTGTAATTGTTTGTAATTAAGAGATGTTAATTCTGTTTTATTAAAAACAATTTCTCCTGAAGTTATTTGACTTATTTTTTTAGGTAATAGTCCCATTATTGCTAAAGAAGAAACAGATTTTCCAGAACCTGATTCGCCAACAACACCAACAATTTCATTTTCAAAGATGTCGTATGAAATATTTTTAATAATTGGTTTTAATTCTTTATCAGATTTAAAGCCAATAGAGAGGTTTTTTATTTGAAGTAAATTTTTGCTCATTTAAGGTAAAAGTAATCAAATTCTTTCAATGCAATACGGTTAAAACCGTAAGTAAAGTCTTATATAATTTTTTGGTAAGTTATTTGATTATAATTTTAGTTTATTGTTGTGTATTTAATGTAATTGTTAATATATTCATAAAATATTAACTATTTTTTTAAACATTAAATATGAAAAACAAAATTACCTTAACTATTTTAGGTTTGTTTTTTGTGGCTTTCTCCTTTGCACAAAAACGTCATTGTGCAACAATGGAAAATTTAGAGTACAGAAAACAACAAAACCCAAAACTTGAGCAAAGAATGGCTCAAATAGAGGCATTTACTAAAACAAAAGTACAGCAAATGCAAAACAATACCAATAGGGTAGATGGTAGTGTAATAACCATACCTGTTGTAGTACATGTTTTGTATCGAAACTCTACAGAAAACATTAGTGTAGCTCAAATACAATCTCAGTTAGATGTATTAAAC
Organism: Mesoflavibacter zeaxanthinifaciens subsp. sabulilitoris; assembly: GCF_014191595.1. Classification (NCBI taxonomy): domain Bacteria; kingdom Pseudomonadati; phylum Bacteroidota; class Flavobacteriia; order Flavobacteriales; family Flavobacteriaceae; genus Mesoflavibacter; species Mesoflavibacter zeaxanthinifaciens. Next base: position 191,700 of record NZ_JACHWV010000002.1, read on the forward strand.
GAAGATTTTAGAAGGACAAATCCAGATGCAGATAACACTTGGTCGCAAGCTGCAGATACAGAGATTCAATTCTGTCTAGTAACTGTAGATCCTAACGGAAATGCTACAACTGGTATTACTAGAAAGCAAGTAACTAGACAAGATTGGGGAACAAGTGATGATATGAAACGTTCTTCTACTGGCGGAGTAGATCCTTGGAATACTAGTGAATATCTTAATATGTGGATTGTACCAAGAATGACAAGTAACGGTAATACTATTTTAGGATACGCACAGTTTCCAGGTGGTAATGCTGCAACAGATGGTGTTGTGATGGCATATAATTATTTTGGTCGTGTAGGTAGTGTTTCTGCACCTTTTGATGGTGGTAGAACAACAACTCATGAGGTAGGTCATTACTTAAACTTAAGACACATTTGGGGAGATTCTAATTGTGGTAACGATTTTGTAAGTGACACACCAACACACCAAACCGCTAATTATGGATGTCCAACAGGACAAACGTCTTGTGGATCTACAGATATGCCACAAAATTATATGGATTACTCAGACGATTCTTGTATGAACTTATTCACGCAAGGTCAAAAAAATCGTATGCGTGCTGTTTTAGAAGCTGGCGGAGTAAGAAGAAGTCTTGCTTTATCAGATAAATGTGGTGCAGCGCCACAACCAACATGTAACGATGGTGTACAAAATGGAGACGAAACAGGTGTTGACTGTGGCGGTTCTTGCGCGCCTTGCCAAACTGGTCCACAATATTGTGCATCACAAGGAAATAATGTTAATGACGAATATATTTCTAGAGTACAATTAGCAAGTATAGATAATACATCAGGAGCTCAAACGTATTCAGATTTTACAAGTATTTCTACAGACTTATCTAAAGGTTCTGGTTATACGGTAACAGTAACTCCAACTTGGACAGGAACTACTTATGCAGAAGGTTATTCTGTATGGATTGATTACAACCAAGATGGCGATTTTACAGATTCTGGTGAGCAAGTTTGGACCAATGCAGCAACACAAAATTCACCAGTTAGCGGAAGCTTTACAGTACCAGCATCTGCAACTAACGGAGCAACAAGAATGAGAGTTTCTATGAAATATAACGGTATACCAACATCTTGTGAGGCTTTTTCTTATGGTCAAGTTGAAGATTATACGGTTAACATTATAACAGGAACACCAGATACAACGCCACCAGTAATTACATTAACTGGAGCATCTACAATTAATTTAGAAGTTGGAGATACTTATACTGAATTAGGCGCAACTGCTACAGATAATGAAGATGGAGACATTTCTTCAAACATTGTCATAACAGGAACTGTTAATACAGACACAGCAGGAACATACACAAGATTTTATAATGTTAGTGACTCAGCAGGAAACGCTGCTTCACAAGTAACAAGAACAATAATTGTTACACAACCAACAACAGGATCTTGTTCTGACGGTATTAGTGCATTCCCTTATTCTGAAAGTTTTGAAAATACTTTAGGTGCTTGGACGCAATCAACATCAGATGACTTTAACTGGACTGTTGATGCCAACGGAACACCTTCTAGTAACACTGGACCATCTAGCGCAAGTGCTGGTACGTATTATGTGTATATGGAATCTTCTTCACCTAATTACTCGACAAAAAGAGCGATTTTAAACTCACCTTGTTTTGATTTAAGTGCAGAATCTCAAGCAACTTTTAGTTTTGATTATCATATGTACGGTGCAACTTCTATGGGAAGTTTAGCTTTACAAGCAAGTGATAATAATGGCGCAAGCTGGACTAATGTTTGGAACCAATCTGGTAACCAAGGTAATTCTTGGCAAACAGCTACTGTTGATTTAAGTGCTTATGTTGGTGGTACTGTTCAATTACGTTTTAATGGTGTAACTGGTACAACTTGGCAAGGCGATATGGCTGTAGATGCTGTTAACCTATCTACTTCTGGTGGCGGTAATGCAGGTTGTTCTAATGTAACATTATCAATTACTTTTGATAACTATCCAGAAGAAACCGCTTGGACATTAACCAACAATTCTGGTCAAACAGTTGCGTCTGGCGGTACTTATGGATCACAAGCAGATGGATCTACTTTAAATATTCCTATTGGATGTTTAGAAGATGGTTGTTATAACTTTACAATTACAGATGCTTACGGAGATGGTATTTGCTGTTCATACGGAAATGGATCGTACACATTAACAAATACAGATACAGGTGCTGTTTTAGCTTCTGGTGGATCGTTTACAAGTAATGAAACGACTAATTTCTGTTTAACAAATAACGTTAAAACATTTACTAGCATAGTAACTACAAAGGATGATTTTGATAAGCAGTTTAAACTATATCCAAACCCTGTTAAGCAAATACTTAACATAGATTTAGTTGGTTTTGAAGCACAAAGTTTTGAAATTAAAAATATGCTAGGACAAACAGTACTAAAAGGTAATTACAAGTCTAGTATAGATGTTTCTAAGTTTAATAGTGGAGTTTATATTTTACAATTGAACATTGGCGAAAAAACCAAAATCAAAAGATTTATAAAAGAATAATCCCTTAACTAACCAGCCAACCATTAAACTTGAAAATCCAGAGTGAAAACTCTGGATTTTTTATTTTCAGTTACCTCAAATGTGGTTTAGAATTAAAAAGAGTTAGGTCTTGACTACGCTCGACCTGACAACTTTAAATTTGAATAAAGATTTTAAACATGAAGTATTTCGTCTTCTTCTAATAAACTATCGCCTCTTAAGCGCAATAACACTTGTGCTACAGCTATAGTATCTTTTTCGCAATAGGTAATTATTCTGTCAATATTGTTTTCTTCGTAATACACTCTGCATACTTCACTACCATCTATATCATCTTTTGGAGAAGGTATACCTAAAACATTAGTCAATAATTTAAGAGAAGTAAAGGTTTTATAGTCGCCAAACTTCCATAATTCTAAAGTATCTAGATGAGGTACTTCCCAAGGTTTTTTACCAAAAAGGTTAAGTTTATATGGTAACTCTATATTATTTATAATCATACGTCTTGCAATGTACGGGAAGTCAAATTCCTTTCCATTATGCGCACAAAGTAAATGTTTTGCGTGACTAAAATGTGTAGTAAGCAGGTTTTTAAAATCCTGTAAAAGTTGACGTTCTTCACCAAAAAAAGAAGTTGTTCTAAACACTCTTGTATCACCATGAATTTTAAAATATCCAACCGAAATACATATAATTTTACCAAACTCAGCCCAAATACCTGCACGTTCATAAAATTCTTCAGCGGAAAAATCGTCTTTACGTTGGTATTGCGATTTGTGTTCCCAAAGAGCTTGTTTAGTAGTATCTAAATCAGAAAAATGCTGAGTTTCAGGAACGGTTTCAATATCTAAAAATAATATGTGTTCTAGGTTTAGTTTGCTAATCATTACTAAGGTTATTAATTAGTTTTCATCTAGCATTTTATAAGCTTCTTCTATATATGTTGAAATATCTGGTGTAAAAGTAGCTAAAGCGTCACCAGGTCCTTTACTGTGCCCAAGTCTAACAATAATTACGTTGTCTTCTGGCTCTACAATAACATATTGACCTAAATGACCGCGCATCATAAAAAAGGATTTGTCTCCTACCTTTTTTAACCACCAACCGTAACCGTATTCTGGACTTTCTTTAAATCTAGGTGTTACCGATTTTGCTATAAATGCCGAATCTAAGACTTGTTGTCCATTCCATTTACCATGGTCTTTGTATAGTTTTCCTAAACGTGCAAAATCTTTAGCATTGCTAGCAATACAGCAATAGGCTTTTACTAAATCATGTGCTTCGCTGTCTAATTGCCAAAGGGTTTGGTTTTCGCTACCTAAAGGTTTCCAAAAGCTTTCTTCTAAATAGTCGTATAGTTTTTTACCTGTTGCTTTTTCTATAACCATAGCTAGCATTTGTGTGTCACCACTTGCGTATTTAAAGGCTTGTCCTGGTTGATTAACAACCTTTAAACCATTGATTACTTTTGCTAAATCGTCATCAAAATAAGCACGTGTAGTGATGGATAAAGGCGAGTAGTAAGCTTCGTCCCAATTGGTTCCAGAACTCATTGAAGATAAATCTCCAACCGTCATTTGCGCTGCTTTACCATCGCAAAAAGCTGGTAAAAAATCACAAACTGGTTGATCTAGACTTTTTATATGACCTTCCATAATAGCTTTACCTAACATAGCAGATACATAGCTTTTTGCCATAGAGAATGAGTTTGATTTTGAGTTTTCATCATAGCCATCATAGTATTTCTCAAACCAAATGCTGTCATTTTTTATAATAACGTAAGCTATAGTTTTATTTTGTTTGTTTATTTCCTCAAGCTTTTTGGTAGGTTTAACAGTATTATAGTCTTTATGATTAGTCCATGGTTGAGGTTGGCTAATATCTATTGTTGCATTGTCAAAACGCTTATAATCATCTAAAAATGCAGTAGTATAACCACGTAGATAGATGGTGCGTACTGCTTTTATTAAATAGTCTGTATCGGTAATGTAAAGGGTTGCAATTATTAGTGCAAAAAGTTTGATTATTACTTTTAAAGTTTTTTTTAAGATTCTCATTTTAGAAAGTTAGTTTAGAAAAATTAAATATAAATAAATTCTAGTTAGTTTTTTTCTTTGCGTTTCTTGACGCAATTTTTTCTTTGTAAAACGTCTTTGTAGCGATGTATAAAGTTTTATCAAATTCGGCAATCGTGTCTCCTTTATCATTCACTAATTGCATGGTTTTTATAATGTCTATTTGAGGTGTTTGTTGTAGTTGTGATTTTAAATCAAGGATTTCATTTTTATCAAAAATAAATTCGCCATAAATTGTCCCTTTTCCTGGTCGTTTATATCGTGCAGTAACAGCTTTATCCCAAACAACGTAATCGTTACCAAGTATTTGAATTAGTTGTATCATATAAATTGGATCTGTTGCTGCAAGCATGCTTCCTCCAAATATAGAACCAGCATAATTTCGGTTTTTCCAATTTAAAGACATTTTGATTTTTACGTAATGTAAATTATCACTTACTGAAATTATTTTTGCAGTAGTACGTCTATACATTGGCGACCAATTAAAACCATATTTGTAAATGGTTGAAGGTTTTAAAAAACGTGTTAGAATCTGTGTCGCTGTTTTATACATTAAAATAAAGTTTGTTGTTTGTAAGGACTTTCATGCTCTAACAACCATTGTTTACGGTGCAATCCACCAGCATAACCTGTTAAACTTCCATCACTGCCAATAACGCGATGACACGGAATAACAATCCATAGCGGATTTTTACCATTGGCGTTTGCAACAGCTCTAATAGCTTTTACATCGCCCAATTGTTGTGATAATTTTAGGTAAGTGGTTGTTGTACCGTAAGGAATAGTTTGCAAAGCGTTCCAAACTTTTTGTTGAAAATTTGTGCCTTGCGGATTTAATTTTAAACTGAAGGTTTGTCGTTTACCTTCAAAATACTCGTTAAGTTGATAAACGCAGTCTTGTAAGAGTTCTGGAATGATATCGGTTAGTTTTTCATTAGAATTTAATACCGAAATAGACATTATACCATCTACATCACCTTCGATTTTAGTGACTCCTAAAGGCGAATTGATGTAGCAGGTTTCCATTAATTTTCGTTTTCTATAATTCCTAGTTTTTTAGCACGTGCTTCCCAACTTTTTCTTGCTAAATGTTGAAGATCTGAAACGTTATCACTTTCGTCCATAATTTCAAGTCCTAAAAGCGTTTCTATAACGTCTTCCATAGTTACTAAACCACTTACACTTCCGTATTCGTCAACTACTAAAGCCATGTGGTTTCTAGTTTCTACTAGTTTTTCAAAAAGGGTTGGTATTGGTAAATTTCTTTGAACAATTATAATATCTCTTCTTAAATCTGCTAGCTTTTTTGTGCCATTACCTAAAGCCATTTCTTTAAAGATTTCGTCTTTTAAAACTAATCCTTTAATGTTATCTTCTGCATCGGTATAAATAGGAATTCTTGAAAAACGAAGGTTTAGGTTTTTCTTGAAAAAGTCTTCTACAGATGTGGTATCACTTTCAGTTTTTATAACTGTTCTAGGCGTCATAACATCTTTAGCCATTACATCCTTAAAAGTTAAAAGATTTTTTATGATTTTACTTTCGTTTTCTTGAAATACACCTTCTTCGTGAGCCATATCTGTCATCGCATGAAAGTCTTCACGACTTAGTACGCTACCATGATGACCTTTACCACCAATTAACTTTGTAGTAAGTTGTAAAATCCATAAAATACCTGTCCATTTTAGCGGAAATATTAAAATATGAAGCGCTTTTGTAGTAAAGTTAGCTAACTTTTTCCAATACGTTGCGCCTATGGTTTTTGGGATAATCTCTGATGCAACTAATATTAAAACCGTCATGATTGATGATACAACACCAACCATTAAATCTTCTGTAAAACTTACACCTAAAATAGTTTTTGCTTCAGTGCCATAAAGTTCTGCATATGCTGCTTTTGCTTGTACACCAACTAATATTGCTCCAACTGTATGTGCAATAGTGTTAAGTGTTAAAATGGCTATTAACGGACGATCTACGTCTTTTTTTAATGATTCTAAATCTTCAGCATAATGTTTACCTTCTTGTTTTTTTACATTAATAAATGTTGGCGTAATACTAAGTAAAACAGCTTCTAAAATAGAGCATAAAAACGAAAAGAAAATAGATATAAAAGCGTAAAATAGGAGTAATCCCATAGGTTGTTTTTGATTTTAGTTTATGCTAAGTTACGATAATAATTTTACAACATCTTTAGCAAAGTAACTTGCAATGATGTCTGCGCCAGCACGTTTTATTGCTGTAACTTGTTCTAGCATTACAGCATCGTGATCTAGCCAACCTTTTTCGGCAGCAGCTTTAAGCATGGCATACTCACCAGAAACTTGATATACTGCAACAGGAACATCGACTTCGTTTTTAATTTCTCTTACAATATCTAGGTAGCATAATCCTGGTTTTACCATGACAATATCTGCACCTTCGTCTATATCCATTTCGGTTTCTCTTATGGCTTCAAAACGGTTTGCATAATCCATTTGGTACGTTTTTTTATCCTTTGGTACATCAACCATATCTACAGGAGCAGAGTCTAACGCATCACGAAATGGTCCATAAAAAGCAGATGCATATTTAGCAGAATAACTCATGATACCAGTGTTGATAAAACCTTCGTCTTCCAAAGCTTCACGAATGGTTAAAATACGTCCATCCATCATATCGCTTGGCGCAACAAAATCTGCACCAGCTTCTGCATGAGAGACGCTCATTTCTGCTAAAACTTCAGCAGTATCATCATTAATAATTTGCCCGTTGTCTACAATACCATCATGACCGTAAGACGAAAATGGATCTAAAGCCACATCTGTCATTACTAACATGTTTGGACATGCGTTTTTTACAGTTTTGATAGCGCGCTGCATTAGTCCATCTGGATTTAAAGCTTCTGTCCCTTTATTGTCTTTTAAGTTGTCGGGTACTTTTACAAATAGCAATACCGATTTTAAGCCTAACTTCCATAGTTCTTCGACTTCATTTTCTAATAAATCTAAGCTGTAGCGATAGTAGTTTGGCATAGAAGCAATTTCTTCTTTTACGCCTTTACCTTCTACTACAAAAAGTGGTACTAAAAAATCGTTTGGAGATATAATGGTTTCTCTAACTAAGCTTCTTATAGCCTCGTTAGTTCTTAGTCTTCTGTTTCTTCTTAAAGGATACATGTAATTATGTTTTTTAAGTGTTTACTTAAATGATTTATTTTGCAAAACCTAGATAATACCAATGGTTATTTTCTTTTACAAATTTAGAATTTTCGTGGATAACATCTGGTTTTCCGTTTTCAAAAAAAAACGCATTAAATTTTACTGTATTTACAGTAGTTTCTAATACTTCTAATTTTATCCATTGAACAGATTTTGCCCATTTTTCGATATTTTTCTTGTCTTTTGTAGGTCTTGTACTTTTATGATGTGTTTGCATTAGGTAATCGCCATTTGCCAATACAAAAGCAGAATATCTTGAACGCATTAATTGTTCTGCTGTTTCTGTTTTACCTCCATTTTTATGAAAGATTTCGCAGCACTCTTTATAGGACTTTTGTGATCCGCAATAGCAATCCATAAATTATACCCAGTTTTTAGGGTTTTTTAGTACGTCTAACAATTTAGCTTCGTCACTACCGTCTTCTGGATTATGGTCGTAAACCCATTGTACATGTGGCGGAAGACTCATTAAAATACTTTCTATACGTCCGTTTGTTTTTAAGCCAAACAAAGTCCCTTTATCATGTACTAAATTAAATTCGACATAACGACCACGACGTATTTCTTGCCAATCGCGTTGTACTTTTGTGTAAGGTAATTCTTTACGTTTTTCTACTATAGGGAGATAAGCTTCAAGGAAACTATTACCAACTTCGGTTACAAAATTGTACCAGTTTTCCATGCTCATTTCTTCTGTTGCTTTGCAATAGTCAAAAAATAATCCACCAATTCCTCGTGCTTCGTTACGATGTGTATTATAAAAATACTCGTCGCAACGGGCTTTGTATTTTGGATAAAACTCTGGATTGTGTTTATCGCAAGCTGTTTTACACACTTGATGAAAATGTTTCGCATCTTCTTCAAAAAGGTAATAAGGCGTTAAATCTTGTCCGCCGCCAAACCATTGGTCTACAATATTTCCGTCTTGGTCATACATTTCAAAATAGCGCCAATTAGCGTGTACCGTTGGCACCATTGGACTTTTTGGGTGAATAACAAGACTTAAACCACATGCAAAAAAATCGGCATCTTCTACACCAAAATACTTTTGCATACTATCTGGTAATTTACCGTGTACACCAGAAATATTGACGCCACCTTTTTCAAACACATTTCCGTTTTGGATTACGCGTGTACGTCCGCCGCCACCTTCTGGTCTAACCCAAATATCTTCTTCAAATTTGGCTTTTCCGTCTATAGCCTCTAAGCCAGCAGTAATTGTGTTTTGTAAGTCTTGTATGTATTGGTAAAATTTATGTTTCATTATGTAATTCGTATAATTCCATGTCTAATGGCTTTTCGCCATTTGGAGTAAATTCGTTTTTTAAAGTTTTAATCCATTTAAAATTAGTATTCTCGGCGACTTTTACGCTTCCAATATTATCTTTATGAACTATAATTTGTAAGGTGTTTAAATGTAATTGATTAAATGCAAATTCGCTTAAACATTTAACAGCTTTAGAGGTAATGTTTTTTCCTTCAAATGGATAACCAATGCAGTAGGCAAATTCCCCTTGTTTTGTATCCCAATTTAGCTCTTTTATATAGGTAATACCTGCTAATTCTCTTGACTCAGATTGTTTTATTGTAAATAGAAATTCTTCTTTATTATTAAACTGTTTTACTTTTTTGTCGACAAATAATTGAGATAACGTTGGAGTTAAATTTTGAGCTAATGTTTTAGGAAAATAGCGTTTTAACCTATCTTGATTTGCAACCATAAAATCGCATAATTTCCAAGCGTCACCGTTATGGATTGGATTGATTTCAAAGTTGTCAAATCTTAAATTCATTTTAATGGCTTAATTTTTCGGCATTAATCACTTGTACAGTTTTTAAAGACGCAGCTGTAACAGACAAAGGTAATACTAGTATGATACCAAAAATAGGGATTAAAAGTAGTAGCATAAAAACAATACCATTACCTATTGCAATACCGCGATAACGTCTGACAAAACTTATACTTTCGTTATACTTAAAATGTCTTTCTAAGGTGTAATCCATATTACCAAAACCAGCATAGTAGGCTTGTGTTAAAAATAGTAATATACTTGATACTATGCCAATTACAGGAATAAAACTAATTAATAATATTGGTATGGTTAGTAATAATTCTCTAGTTAAATTTCTTAGGTTTATTTTGATACCTCTTGATAATTGCTCTGAAAACGATGTGTTACGATGTTGGTGTTTTTGGATGCCTGTTAAATGTGCTTCAATTTTTTCTGAAACTGGACTCATAAATGGTGCAGAAAGTGCCATAATGATATGTCTGTAAAGAATTAAGCCTAAAGCAACAACTACAAAACCACCAATAAAAGAAGAAACGGTTGTAAAGGTTTCTTTTCCCCAATCCCAAAACCATATTTTTGCAATAAAATTTCCAATGTTATCTGATAATCCGTAAGCTGAAATACTAATAATTACTGCTGTTACAAAGCTAATGATGATGGGAATGAAAAAATATTTCCAGAGTTTTAATTTTGAAATTAAGCCAAAAGCTCCTGCATAACCTTGTAACCCTTGTAGTATGTGTTTTATCATAACTTTAGTTTAAAAAGTTGTGCTTTGACTACGCTCTCCTTGACACGTTAGCGATTGAACGGTTTGTTTGAGCTCCTCGCAGAGAGCGAGTAGTGAAAGCGCGACCTACTTTTTTACGTCTATTAGTTGAAATTTATGACTAAATGTTACTAAAAAAGTAGGTAACGCCTTAAAAATTTTAAGCTTTATAGTTTTTTACAGCATCTATAAATGCTTTTGCGTTTTCTAAAGGTATGTCTGGTAAAATACCATGACCTAAATTAACGATGTATTTGTCTTTTCCAAACTGGTTAATCATATCTGTCACCATAGTTTTAATTTTTTCTGGTGAAGAATATAATCGTGTTGGATCAAAATTACCTTGTAAAGTAATGTTATTGCCAGTTAAATAACGCGCGTTTCTTGGTGAGCACGTCCAATCTACACCTAAAGCAGATGCGCCAGATTTTGCCATAACGTCTAAAGCAAACCAACAACCTTTACCAAATGCAATTACTGGAGCATCGTCTTTTAAGGCATCTATGATTTGTTGAATGTATTTCCATGAAAACTCTTGATAATCTTCAGGAGAAAGCATTCCGCCCCAAGAATCAAATACTTGCACAGCGTTACAACCTGCTTTTACTTTTTCTTTTAAGTAAGCAATGGTTGTATCTGTTATCTTTTGAAGCATTTGATGCGCTGCAACTGGATTTGTAAAACAGAATTTTTTGGCTTTATCAAAGTTTTTACTGCCTTGTCCCTGTACACAGTAGCATAAGATTGTCCATGGTGAACCTGCAAAACCTATTAACGGAATCTCGTCATTAAGTTTTTCTTTGGTTGCTTTTATGGCTTGGTAAACGTAGTCTAAAGCTTCTGTAACATCTGGTACAATTACATTGTCTACATCTTGTTGTGTGCGTATTGGATTTGGTAAATAGGGACCAAAATTAGGCTTCATTTGTACCTCAATATTCATGGCTTGAGGAATTACCAAAATATCACTAAATAAAATAGCTGCATCCATACCGTAACGACGTATAGGTTGTACGGTAATTTCGCTTGCTAATTCTGGTGTTTGACAACGTGTAAAGAAATCGTATTTGGCTTTAATTTCCATAAATTCAGGAAGGTAACGACCTGCTTGACGCATCATCCATACTGGTGGACGTTCTACGGTTTCTCCTTTTAATGCTCTTAAAAATAAATCGTTCTTAATCATATTTTTGTCATTCCTGCGAAAGCAGGAACCTATTTAATTAATATTTCATTTTTATGGATTCCTGACTATGCAGGAATGACAGCTATCTTAATTTAATCATTAAGATTCCTACTTTTGCAGGAAGTAATCATTTACTAACTCTATAACGCTTTCTACAGTTGGTACTTTTGCAATACGTACATCTTTAAAATGTTTGCTTGCTTCTTTTGCTGTAGTTTCGCCAATGCAAAATGCAATACCATTAGCAATGTTTTCTTTTTTATAACTCTGTACTGTAGAAGGACTATAAAACATAACTCCTTCTACAGACTCAGGTACTTTTAAACTATCGTATTTTGTTTGGTAGGCTTCAATTTCGTTTACCTTAATATTGTTGTTTTCTAAAATGCTAGGTAAGTCGTCTAAGCGTAAGTTGCTACAGAAATAAGTTACTTCTGTACCTTCCATATATTCAACCAAATAATTGGCTAGTTTTTTTGCGTTTTTTTCGCTGTGTTTAACCTTGCCAATTCTTTTTTCTATTAGTTTTTTGGTACGTCTTCCAACGCAATAGATGTTTTTAAATTTAAGCTCGATAGGAGAGAAGCTTGTCAATAAAGCTTCGACAGCATTTTTACTAGTAATAACTACGTTTTCAATCTCGTTTTTTACAAATCTTGGATGAATGCGGTTAAGGCTTATTTTAATGAAGTCGCTACTTTCTGGCGTTACTTTTTCGTTGAATAAGAAGCGTTGATCTTCTGTAAATGATTTTGTAGAGTAGATATTAACCTGTTTATCTTCATCTTTTAACTGGTCCATTAAACGTTTTCCGCCACGTTCAATGATGTATTCTGCAGCCCATTCGGCTAAATCATAATGTTCACCAACAGGTTTTGTGCGCTTAACTTCAATTTTTTTAGTGCCATCTTTACTTAGTAATACACCATGGAAGTGAATTTCGTCATTTTTAATGTAAGCAGATCCACCTATTGGCGCACTACAACCACCTTCTAATTTATTTAAAAATGTACGTTCTATAGTTGTGCAGATCTCAGTTTCTTCGTGATTAATTTCAGAGATGATGTTTTTAGTTTCTTCGTCATCATCTAAAACTGCAACCATAATAGCGCCTTGTGCTGGTGCCGGTACCATCCATTCTAAATTTACAGAATTTTCTGGTCTTAAATTTAGACGACCTATTCCTGCTGCTGCAAAAATGGCGCCGTCCCAATCGTTATCTTCAAGCTTTTGTAAACGTGTGTTTACATTTCCTCTTAAATCTACAACGTTATGGGTTGGATAGCGGTTTAACCATTGTGCACGTCTACGTAAGCTACCAGTTGCAATGGTTCCGTTTTTTGAAGCTAAAAACTCTTCATTTTTTTTAAACACCAATGTATCACGGATGTTGCCACGTTTTAAAACAGCTCCTTGTACGATGCCTTTTGGTAATATTGTAGGAACATCTTTTAAAGAATGTACAGCAATATCTATATCGTTATTAAGCATTGCAATATCTAATGTTCTGGTAAAAATTCCGGTAATACCAAGCTCGTAAAGTGGTTTGTTTAAGACAATATCTCCTGTAGATTTTAAAGGTACTAATATGGTTTTATGACCTTTTTCTTCTAATAATTTTTGTACTACTTTGGCTTGATAAAGAGCTAGCTCGCTATCGCGAGTTCCTATTCTAATGGTTTTAGACATTGGTTGTGGTGTTTTCTAATTGAAACACTTTTTTTATAAGTTCTAGACTATCGTCTGTTGAGGTTAAATCGTCTTTTAAGTGATGCGCAAAATGGTTAGTAATTTTTTGAATGATATTATTACTAATTAATTCGGCTTGTTCTTCGTTAAAGTTAGCCATTTTTTTGCGTTGCGTATCTAATTCAGCAGCTTTAAAGTCTAATAGTTTATCTTTTAATGCTTTAATTGTAGGTGCAAATTTGCGTGTAGTTAACCAAGCATCAAAATCTGTTTTAATATCTTCTATAATAGACTCTGCTACAGGAATATGTTTTTTTCTACGTTCTAGAGTCTCATCGGTAATTTGTGATAAATCATCTAAATGTACCAGCTTTACATTTTTTAAGTCGGTTACATTTTCGTTGACATTTTTAGGTATAGATAAGTCTAAAATTAATAAGCCTTTTTTGGATTGGATAAGATGTTTGTCTACTGTTGGGTTTTGTGCACCAGTAGCAACAATTAAAATATCGGCTTTATTAATCTCTTCTTGCAGGTTTGCATAATCTTTTACAATGAGGTTAAATTTTCCTGCAATAGCTTCGGCTTTATCTTTTGTTCGGTTTATTAATGTGATGTGCGAATTTTTAGAGTGTTTTACTAAATTCTCACATGTGTTACGACCAATTTTTCCTGTTCCGAATAGTAAAATATTTTTTTCTGAAACATTATCTACATTATTTAAGATATAATGTACCGATGCAAATGACACGCTTGTTGCGCCCGTAGAAATATCTGTTTCTGTTTTTATGCGTTTACTAGCTTGTATTACCGAGTTAAGTAAACGTTCTAAAAAAGGGTTTAATAAATTATATTTTTTTGATTCTGAAGCACTCTTTTTAAGTTGCCCAATAATTTCAAAATCACCTAAAATTTGACTATCTAAACCAGATCCTACCTTAAATAAGTGAGAGACTGCATCATTACCTTTGTAGATATAAGCGTATTTTTGAAACTCTTCTACATTGCCTTTTGAGTTGTCACAAAGTAATTGAATTAGTTGATATGGATGTTGTGCAAAACCATAAATTTCGGTTCTGTTACATGTTGATGTGACTACTAAACTCTCTATTCCGTTGGCTTTAGCTTGTTGCAATAACGCAGTTTTAGAATTTTCATCTAAACTAAAATGACCTCTAATTTCTGCGTCTGCTTTTTTATAACTTAAACCTAAGGCATAGAAATAAGTGCCTAAAGACTTTTGATAATGCTCCATGTTTACCTGACTGGGACTTTATTACGATACAAATTTATATAGTAAGCTAAATAAAAAATAACGCTAAAGGAACTTTTAATATCGATTAGCGTTTTTTATGCATGTTTTTTTCAAAACAATGACAATTATCATACTTTTGTAGTAATCACAATGGTTTTAAGCGCTTTTGTTTAGAATCATTCTAAATAAAAGATAAATATGTCACTTTCAATAGCTAAAAAAAATAACGCTAAAGGTTCTTTTAATGAAACCCAAGTTGATGATGAGGTTTTTGTTTTAACTTATCAAAATGAAACCTCTGAAAATCAAGTTATTGAACGTTTTATAGATAGTGGTTTTATACAGTTTCATTTTTGCTTAAAAGGTGAAAGTACTTTTGTTTTTAATAATGGAACTTATCGTTTGGACATTAAGGAAGAATCTTCTTTATTGCTTTACAATCCAGAAAGAGATTTACCGATACATCTAGAAGTAAACTCAAATTGTTGGTTGGTGACGTTATTGATTTCAATAGAAAAATTTCACGGTTTATTTTCTCAAGAAGCAAATTATATCACCTTTTTAAGTGAAGATAATCGTGATAAAAAATATTATAAGGATGGAAAAATTTCGCCATCTATGGCTATTACATTAAATCAAATTGTGAATTATAATTTAAATTCGTCTATCAAAAATCTATACTTTAAGGGAAAAGCTTATGAGCTTTTAAGTCTTTATTTTAATAAAGGTGAAGATGCAGATATAGAGCAATGTCCATTTTTAGTAGACGAAAGCAATGTTGCAAAAATTAAAAAAGCTAAATATGTTATAATTACAAGGATGTCAGAACCACCAACTTTACAAGAGCTTTCTGACGAAATAGGTTTGCCTTTAAAAAAATTAAAAGAAGGTTTTAAACAAATTTACGGAGATTCTGTATTTAGTTTTTTATTTGATTATAAAATGGAAGTTGCTAGAAAACTATTAGAGTCTGGAGCGCATAATGTGAATGAAGTTGGGTTAAGGGTTGGTTATAGTACAGCAAGTCATTTTATAGCTGCTTTTAAGAAAAAGTATGGCATAACACCAAAAAAATATATTTTATCAAAATAAAAGAGGCGCTTTTTAGCGCCTCTTTTATTATTAATCATTAAGTCGTTTTCTGTCTTTGTATTTGACTTGATCTAGGACTTCTTCAATAAGTTTATCGTCTTCTTTATTGTCGTCAATATAATCACCACTATAACCAGATTTGTAGAATACTTTTGTTTGTAGTTTTTTAGGGTCTTCTGGATTCAAAAATGCAGCGTAGTAGAAGCGTTTATCTTCATCTTTTTCACGTTTTTTGATAAACATGTAAAAGTAAATTTCACCTTCTTTATTGTTGTCTGTTGTAAATTTTCTTTTGCCTATAAATTGAATAGAATCACGTTCTTCTTGAATTGTTTTATTTTCAAAAAGAGTAGATTTTGCATACATCTCTTGAGTTATTTTTTCTTTTAAGTATGGCTTAAATAGCTTATGGCGATACATTTTATCTACTAATATAGCTTGATTTTTAAATTCTTCTATGGTTTTTTTCTTAAGCTTTTCTGGGATATCTTCTTTAGCTTTTTCTAACAGTACGTAATAGGTTGTTAGTGCTTGGTTGTTGTCGCTGTCTAAGAGTTTTTCGAAAAAGATTTTTACGTTTTGTTCGTTTCTATAAGGAAATAGTAGTTTTACATATTGTGGTAAGATACTATTATAGGATTTGTAACCATAATTGTTACCATTACTTAAACTACGTTTTATCTCAATTTTACCGTCTGTTAAGATCTGTTTTTTGTATTTTTTGTAAATCTTAGTTTTTACTACATTACTATCTTTTAGTCTAGTTAAAAGTTTGTATACAGGTTCTTTGTATTCTTTTATTGTAGTGTATTGCATGATGTTAGGAAACAGCATCTTTTTTAATTCTAAAGAATCTTGATAGCTGTAAAACATGTAATTGATAGATTTATCTAGAGGTAAATCTTTACTTAGTAATTCTAAAAACTGACTATAAGACTTTTTTGTCTTTTTATTAATTAAAGATTTTAAAATGGTTGTTTGTATGTCTGGCTCTGAGTAGGAATCTAAGTATAATTGTCTTAGAAAAGCATCGGTACGAGGATCTTCTAAGTTATTTAATTCTGAAATTAAAAAGGTTTTTAAATCTTCTTTATTCTGTGGGAATTCGAAGTTTTTAATCAAATCTATCATTGTGCTAGCATTAGCTTTGCTAAACTTAATTTTAGATTCTGCATTTAAGACAATGCTGTCATTATTTTTTAATGCTTCAAAGAATAGAATGGTTTTATCGTTAAATACCGATTTACCTAAAAGTGTATCTAACGGTTCAAAGGTGTCGTAAAATTTAGTGATAAATTCTGAAGGTTCAGCAATAGAATCTGTTAAAGTTTTAAGTTCAAAAAGAGCACCTTTTTTAAGGATGTTTTTTACCAAGATTTCTTTAGCGCTTAACGAGTCTTTTATAGTGAAATCATAGTAATATTTATCATCTCTTTGATACTTTTTCTTATCTGTTATTATATATTTTTTATAATCACTACCGTAGTCTTTATAATCCTTAAAAGGATTTAATTTATTGTCAATCTCGTTCCATAAACTATCAATGTTTTTGTACATCTGCAGGTCATGAAATTTGATTTTAGTGATGTTTATTTGCTCGTTAGCTTTAGAGAAGTAAGTAGTGCTTTTTGTTTTTTCTTCATAATCTTTTTTCTTGCTGCTGTAACCGTAGTAATTATCAAAAGATGGTGCTTTTGTGTTTGTAATTACCGAAAAATATAGTGTAGTATCTATAGTTTTTTTAAATCCGTGATGTTTGGTAGCTTTAAATTTAAACGAATCGAAAAATGCTTTTGCTTTTTGGGTATCTTCACCAACGTAACCTAACAGATAATAACTACCATCTTTTATAATGCTTTTAAGATGTATGTTTTCTGCGTTGGTCGAATCTTTTTTTGCAATACCAGTATAACTGTAATATGGTTTTTTATCGAAGCTACCAGTATGGTCGTCAATATCTAAATCTTTAAAAAAGTTAGTGACAATAAATTTAGCTTCAAACTTATCTTCTTCTATGTAAAAAGTATCATTAAAAGCGCCTTCTTTTAAGAAGTAGTAGTTATTATCAACTTTACCTTGTATAAGTTTTTGTCCTGCATTTTCAAGGTTTTCTGTAATCATATATTCAGGAAAGTCAACTTCATATTTATTATAGTTTGAAGTGAAATTTTTAAACTCTGAAGTCTGTGTTTTAAAAGTAATAGAGTCAAAAATATCTGCCTCTTGATTTAAAACATAATTTTTTGGACCAGCTAATTTTATAATAATTATCTCTAAAGGTGTTTTGTAGATATGGTATTTTTGATAATCGCCTTTTTTGGTTTTATTCAAAATACTTATGCCAGGATAAGGTGATGTTATTTTTTCCTTTTTAATGATGTCTCCAGGAATATCTTCAAATAAAAAGTCATTTAAACGTTTTAAAGTAATGTCTTTTTCATGAGGTAAATAGTTAAAAGTATTAAAGCGATTAATGGTTAAATATGCACCATTAGTCATATCTGGAGAGATGTAATATTTTTGACTTCCGTAAGCAAACTCATATAGTTTGGTAAAAGTATTTAGGCTTATAAAATGATCTGGTGTACTATTTAAAGTTGTTTTTTCTGGTAGGATATAATCTTCAATTGCATCTTTTTTAGCCTTGCCAACCTCGGTTTGTTTAGATAATAATGGTTTTACTGTGTATCCTTTTTTTCTAAACATTTCTAGCATGCCTTTAGAGCCAGGTAAATGTGCGGCACCAACACCTGCAAATACAGTTTTAGATTGCATTAAACTATCCATAACATGCACCATATTTGCATTACGCTTGTATAGCATATGTTCTCTAAAAAACTCTGTATTTGTAGCTTCTCCAATAGAGTCTAAAAGCTTTAGGTTTCTGTCTCTGTAGGTGTTTTCTTGAAGCAAATACGGACTTTCTTTTTCGTAAATTTTTTGTAACCACGGGTCTATTTTTGGTTTTGTGGCATTGTGTTGAGCTTTACCAACTAAAAACCGAGACTCTTCTAAATCTTCTAAACTATAAACACCTTTTCCTTTTTTCTTACCAGCTTGGTAAATAAACATATCTAGGTAAGTTTCTTCTTCAAAGTTGTCAGAATATCCATCTTTACGATACAAATAACCGTTAATCATACGATTATCTGCTCTTATACTTCCTCTAATTTCTACTTCTTCAGGATGTTCAATTCCCATTAAATTAGAGTAAAAGTTTTTGTCATAATTTCTGTAACTATAATTTTGAGGAGAAAGTGTAAGGGTTTGGTAATTAAAAGGTAACCAAGAAGAAGGATCAGACTCTAAAGCTACAATTTCACTTTTATCTAAAGCTTCAAAAAAAACATCGTCTAGTCTAAAAGCTACTTTTTTACTAACGTGCATTGTCCCATAAATATAGGATGGTTTGGTTAGACCATTACCTGATATTTCCCATAATAAACTTTGATTTTTTTCTTGAGCAATTGATGTAAGCGAAATTGCGCAGAAAAGCGCAATGATATATTTTTTCATATGTTAATGTAATAGCAGTAAGGTAAATATATTAAACTAAATTTGATAATAAAGGTTTTATTTATGTAATCATAGACTTTAAGTATGTATAACTAAAAGAAATAAAATGGTATTATAAAATTAGAGTTGTATTTTTACACTCTTAAATTTTTGCAAATGAAAAAAGGAGTACTTCTAGTTAATTTGGGCTCTCCTGATAGCCCTAACCCGAAAGATGTAAAAAAATATTTAGGAGAATTTTTGATGGATCCGCGTGTTATTGATGTGCCAAAATGGGCAAGAACCCTTTTAGTTAAAGGGATTATTCTTAACACAAGACCAAAACAAAGCGCTAAAGCGTATCAAAAAATTTGGTGGGAAAACGGATCGCCTTTAATTGTTATTAGTGAAGAATTACAACAAAAAGTACAAGAGCAAGTAGAGTATCCTGTAGCGTTAGCAATGCGTTATGGAAGTATGACCATAAAAAAAGGATTGCAAGAGTTAGTTGATAAAGGTGTAGAAGACGTATATTTAATACCGCTTTATCCTCAATTTGCTATGGCAACTACAGAGACTATTTTGGTTTTAGCTGAAGAAATTAGGCAGCAACATTTCCCTAATTTAAAGATTGAAAGCCTGCCAGCGTTTTATAACAAACCAGAGTATATAAAGACGCTTTCAGAATCAATAAAATCTCATTTACAAGGTAAAAATTACGACCATTTATTGTTTTCTTATCATGGTGTTCCAGAACGCCATATTAGAAAAAGTGACATCACCAACGGACATTGTAAACCAAGTGATATTATAGATTGTGCATGTTGTAAAACCGAAAGTAAAGCACATGAGTTTTGTTACAAACATCAATGTAAAGAAGTAACACGATTAGTTGCAGAATATTTAAATTTAGAAGAAGGAACTTACTCAACATCCTTTCAGTCTAGGTTAGGGTTTGATCCATGGTTACAACCTTATACAGACCGTACTATAGAGCGTTTAGGTCAAAGTGGTATAGAAAATATGGCAATAGTAACGCCAGCTTTTGTTAGTGATTGTCTAGAGACTTTAGAAGAAATTGCTATGGAAGGTGAAGAGATTTTTCATGAAGTTGGCGGTAAAGATTTTACCACGGTACCATGCTTAAATACCGATCAAAATTGGGTAAATAATTTAGTCAAATGGATTGAAGAATGGGCAAAAACACCTGCAACAATCTAAATGAAAAATAGTAATTCATCTAATTTAGGAACAGAAACTATAAGTAAATTATTGGTTAAACAAGCAGTTCCGGCATCCATAGGTATACTAGTAATGTCTTTAAACATTTTAGTAGATACCATTTTTGTGGGTAATTGGATTGGATCTGTTGCTATTGCGGCAATTAATGTAGTACTTCCGGTATCTTTTTTTATTGCTGCTTTAGGGATGAGTATTGGTGTTGGAGGATCTTCTATTATATCTCGTGCTTTAGGTGAAAATAATTACAAAAAAGCATTACGTGTTTTTGGTAATCAAATTACGTTAACTCTATTATTCACAATAATATTTGTAGTTTTTGGGTTGTTTTTTGTAGATAATATCATTCCCGCTTTTGGCGGAAAAGGTGATATTTTTGAGCCAGCAAAAGTCTATTATACAATAGTTCTTTATGGCGTTCCGTTTTTGGCGCTTTGCATGATGGGTAATACAGTAATAAGAGCAGAAGGCAACCCAAAATTTGCAATGTACGCTATGCTAATACCATCTATCGGTAATCTTATACTTGATGTTGTTTTTATCAAGTTTTTAGATTTAGGAATGGCAGGCGCTGCTTGGGCAACAACAGGATCTTACTTATGTTGTTTTATGTATATTTTATGGTATTTCTACTCAAAATATTCAACCTTAAAAATTCAAACTAATCAATTTAGGTTAGATACTCCAATAGTAAAAGAAATAGCTAGTCTTGGATTTGTCACTTTATCTAGACAAGCTGTGGTTAGTGTTACGTATTTATTTTTAAATAATATTTTATACAAATTAGGAGGAGAAACATCGGTTACAGCTTACGCTATTGTTGGTCGTATGTTAATGTTTGCTCTATTTCCTGTGTATGGTATTACACAAGGGTTTTTACCAATAGCTGGTTTTAATTACGGTGCAAAAAACTATAAACGGGTCAAAGAAACCATTTTCACAGCCATTAAATACGCTGTTGTTTTAGGAACATTAGTATTTATTTTGTTAATGGTTTTTCCTGAGTTTATCACAAAACTATTTACTTCAGATACCGAAGTTTTAAAAGAAACACCTCATGCTATGCGTTGGGTTTTTGCAGTAACACCAATTATAGCCATACAACTTATTGGAGCAGCTTATTTCCAAGCAATTGGTAAAGCTACACCTGCATTATTACTTACTTTAACAAGACAAGGTTTTATTTTTATACCGTTGTTGTTGGTATTGCCAAATATGTTTGGAGAACTTGGTGTCTGGATTAGCTTTCCAATTGCAGATGTCCTATCTACTATAATTACAGCTTATTTTTTATATCGTGAAGTTAAAACTAACTTAGCACCAAAAGACTAATGGAATATTATAATTACATAAAAGCGTTACACCTTATTTTTGTTGTGACTTGGTTTGCGGGTTTATTCTACATTCCGCGACTATTTGTATACCAAATAGAAGCGTATCATAAACCATCGCCAGATAAAGAAATTTTAGGAGAACAATTAAAGTTAATGGCAAAACGCTTATGGTTTATCATTACTTGGCCAAGCGCAATTTTAGCAACTATTTTTGCAATTTGGTTGCTTATTTTGCAGCCTGTTTGGTTAAAACAACCATGGATGCATGTTAAATTAACCTTTGTAGTTTTATTATATATTTACCATTATATGACCCATGTTTACTACAAACAATTACAAAAAGATGAAGTTAAAAAGACTTCAAATTTTATGCGACTTTGGAATGAAGGAGCAACATTTATACTCTTTGCAGTTGTGTTTTTAGTAATTTTAAAAAGCGCCATAAACTGGGTATTTGGTGTTATAGGTATTGTAGTTTTAGGAGTGTTATTAATGCTTGGATTTAAGATCTATAAACGCATTCGCGAAAAAAATCCTAACGCTTAAATCTTAATCTAATATTTTGGTTTGATTATTGCTATATTTAAGAAATGAAATTCGGAAAACTTTCTTTACGATTACGCATATTTATAGCAATGATTTCTTTAGTGCTATTAGCTTCTATATTAATAGCATTAGTAGCTGCGTATCAATATAGAGAAGAAACACAAGATTACCACAAACAACGTTTAGAACGTAAAGAAACTAGTATAAAACGTCACATAAATTTTGTGATAAGAGAAACGTCTTTTGAGGTTGTTCCCGATAAAATTCCCTTCATTTTTAAAGAAGAAATCTATAAAATAGCAGACGTACATGGGCTTCAAGTTAATCTGTATGATTTAGAAGGTACTTTATTAATTTCGTCTAAAGCAGCATTACCACAAGATGTCAAAGAAAAATGCTTAAATGCAGAGGTACTTAATATTTTAAATTCGACTGTTGATCATAGATATGTGCAAAAACGTGATGTAAAAGGACAAAGTTTTAGGTCGTCTTATACCTACATTACAGATCAAAAATTTAAGCCTTTAGCAATTTTAAATTTACCATATTTAGAAAATGACGATTTTCTATCACGCGAGTTGAATGAGTTTTTTGAGCGTTTAGGATATGCTTATTTACTGATGTTAATCATAGCAGTGTTTTTAGCATTTTTAATTTCAAAATATATTACAAAATCCCTAAAAACGATTAGTGAAAAGATTAAGCAGATTAGACTTGAAAAACGTAATGAAAAAATTGCTATTAAATCGTCTTCTTCTGAAATTGATACACTTGTAAAATCTTACAATAGTATGATTGACGAGTTAGAGGAAAGTGCTGTTAAATTAGCAAGAAGTGAGCGTGAGCAAGCTTGGCGAGAAATGGCAAAACAAGTAGCGCACGAGATTAAAAATCCTTTAACGCCAATGCGTTTGACGGTACAAAGTTTTCAAAGAAAATTTGACCCACAAGATCCCGATATTATCAAAAAGTTAGACGAATACAGTAAAACACTTATCCAGCAAATAGACACAATGAGCTCTATAGCAAGTGCATTTTCTAACTTTGCAAAAATGCCTGCACAGCAAAACGAAATGCTTAACGTAGTTAAAATTATAGATTTAGCACTAGATATTTTTAACGAAGATTATATAGAGTTTTTACCAGAAAAAGAAGAAATTATTGCCAAGTTTGATCGTACTCAGTTAATACGTGTAGTTACTAACTTGGTTAAAAACGGAATACAAGCCATACCAGACACTAAACAACCAAAAATTGTAGTGCAGGTACTAGATTTAGGTACAGAAGTAAAAATTAATATTTCTGATAACGGTGTAGGTATTTCAGAAGAAAATTTACACAAAGTTTTTGAGCCAAAATTTACTACCAAGTCAAGCGGAATGGGGCTTGGGTTAGCTATGGTAAAAAATATTGTAGAAACTTATAAAGGAACCATTACCTTTGTAACTCAAGAAAACACAGGAACTACTTTTACGGTTTCATTTCCTAAATAACTAAAACTTTTCTATTATGAATTTTGAAAATATTTTAAGTACATCCAATCAAGGTGTAGCAACAATTACAATTAACAGACCATCAAAGTTAAATGCTTTAAATAAAGCTACAATTGAAGAACTTCATCAAGCTTTTAAAGCGGCAGATCAAGATAAAGATATAAAAGTGATTGTTGTTACAGGTAGCGGCGAAAAAGCTTTTGTTGCAGGTGCAGATATTAGTGAGTTTGCAAATTTTGATGTAGAAAACGGAGGTAAATTAGCAGCAAAAGGACAAGAAATTTTATTTGACTATGTACAAAATTTAAGTACACCAGTAATTGCTGCTGTCAATGGGTTTGCACTTGGTGGCGGACTAGAATTAGCAATGTCGGCTCATTTTAGAATTGCAAGTGATAATGCAAAAATGGGCTTACCAGAAGTTAGTTTAGGTGTAATACCTGGTTATGGTGGTACTCAACGTTTACCTCAATTAATAGGTAAAGGTCGTGCTATGGAAATGATTATGACTGCAGGAATGATAGATGCACAAACGGCGTTAAGTTATGGCTTAGTAAATCATGTGGTGACTCAAGAAGAATTATTACCATTAGCAGAAAAAATTGCTGGAAAAATCATCAAAAACTCTAGTGTTGCAATAGCTAAAGCTATAGATGCTATTAATGCTAATTATAAAGATGGTATTAATGGTTTTGAAGTAGAAGTTAAGCATTTTGGAGATTGTTTTGGTACCGAAGATTTTAAAGAAGGTACAACTGCGTTTTTAGAAAAAAGAAAAGCAGATTTTCCTGGTAAATAATCTATTAAAACATAATTTTATATAGGTGAGCTAAATATGGCTCACCTTTTTTATATAATATGTTTTAATGAGTGCTATTATTTATTAAAAATTAAAACATAAGCATAATATTGTTTTGTAATTTTACAAAAAATATAAAATATGTTTAATAGTTTGATAAAAAAAGGACGTGGCGCGCAGCAAAACATAAACAATCGTTTTTTTGAATTATCTCAAGAAGTAAGAGACGATTTTTTAGAATATTGTGAAAAAGAAGGTGAGGTAGCAGACAATGACAAAACACAATATTTAGAAGTCTATCCAAAAACTATTGTAAATAAAGTAAATTCTCCAGATGTTGGTATGTCATATTCTATGAATATGTATCAAGGTTGCGAACATGGATGCATTTATTGCTATGCAAGAAATAGTCACGAATATTGGGGCTATAGTGCAGGTTTAGATTTTGAAAGACGTATTCTGGTAAAAAAAAATGCGCCACAACTTTTAGAAGATTTTTTAAAGAAGAAATCATGGAAAGCACATCCAATTGTTATGTCTGGCAATACAGATTGCTACCAACCGGCTGAAAAGCAATTTGAAATAACCAGAAAATGTTTAGAGCTATTTTTAAAATATAAACATCCAGTCTCAATAATTACTAAAAATGCTTTGGTTTTAAGAGATTTAGATCTTTTAAAAGCATTGCAAAAAGACCAGTTAATTAGTGTAAATATTTCCATTACATCTTTATCAGAACAGACAAGGCGTATACTAGAGCCAAGAACAGCTACCATAAAAAAACGACTTGAAACCGTAAAAATTTTAAGTGAAAATAATATACCTGTTAATGTCATGTTAGCGCCAATAATACCATCTATAAACAGTCATGAAATTTTACCGTTAGCAAAAGCAGTAAGTGAAGCTGGAGCATTAAGTATTGCGCATACCATAGTAAGGCTTAACGGTGCAATTGGGCAAGTATTTACAGATTGGATACAGAAAAAAATGCCAGATAGAGCAGAAAAAGTACTTAATCAAATTAAAGACTGTCACAACGGAAATTTAAACGATTCTAGATTTGCAACACGCATGAAAGGTGAAGGTAATATTGCAAAACAAGTTTCAGATTTAATGCAACTGGCTAAACTTAAATATTTTAAAGATAAAGTAATGCCAACATTAAACACAAACCTACACGAAAGTTGTAAAGACGGACAATTAAAGTTATTTTAGTATTAATTTGTTAGTCATTTCGAACGTAGAGAGAAATCGCATAACGTATAAAAGATGGTGTGTTTTACTTTTTTATTTCACTTCGACTTCGTTCAGCGAACAAGATTAGGAATAATATTTTAAACTACTTCTCACCATGCCATTCAGCATAAAACTGCTTTAAAAAATCGACCATGTAGTTGTGTCTTTCTTCAGCAATTTTACGACCAGTTTTAGTGTTCATTTTGTCTTTTAACAATAATAATTTTTCGTAAAAATGATTTATAGTTGGTGCAGTAGATTTTTTGTATTCGTCTTTTGTAAGGTTTAAATTAGGTTTAATATCTGGATTGTAAAGTGCTCTATTTTTAAATCCACCATAATTAAATGTACGTGCAATACCAATAGCACCAAGTGCATCTAACCGATCTGCATCTTGTATCACTTCTAATTCTTTAGATTTAAATGCAGAAGCATTATCTATATTAGAACTAAAAGACACGTTTTCAATAATTTTAATAACGTGATTAATTACTTTGGTAGATACGTTTTGTTTCATTAAAAACTCTCCAGCTATTTTTGGTCCAACAGTATCGTCACCATCATTAAATTTACTGTCTGCAATATCATGTAATAAAGCGCCAAGCGCAACAACTAATTCGTCTACCGTTTCACCTTTACTAATTAATAACGCATTGTTGTAAACACGTTCTGTATGAAACCAATCGTGTCCACCTTCGGCATCTTTTAAAGTCGTTTTTACAAAGGTTTTAGTAGCTTCAATAATTTGATTATTTTTCAAAAGTGATGGCGTTTTTAATGGTGTTTTCTGTAGTTTCTATAAGTGTTTGTGTATCGTAATCACTAATTTTTAAAGGTTTATGTACAGTATATTTTAGGCGATAACCAATACCCATAGGAAATTTTCCGTAAATCAATGTTTTCCAAGAATTATTTATCGTAACAGGAAAAATATAAGCATTAGGCGCATGCTCGATTAAAGTTGCTAAACCACGTGTCTGAAACGGTTTTGGTTGTCCATCACGACTACGCGTTCCTTCAGGGAAAATAACTACGCTTCTATTATTTTTTTCAATATAAGCAGCCATTTCTTTAATCTTGCTAAGTGCTTGTTTGGCATCTTTACGATCTATTAAAACCGATCCACCATGACGTAAATTATAAGAAACACTTGGCAAGCCTTTACCTAATTCTTTTTTGCTAATAAACTTGACATGAAACTTGCGCATAAACCATATTATTGGTGGGATATCGTTCATGCTTTGGTGATTAGCAACAATAATTACAGGCACATTAGTAGGTAAATCGCTTGGCACTTTAAATTGATAAGTACAGCCTAAAAAATGCAAGCAACGTGTCAAGCAAAAATTAAGATAATCTACACTTTTTTTATGTGCTTGATAGCCAAACACATTAAAGCAAAACCATTGTATTGGATGAAAAACAAGTAAGCTTAACCCAAAAAATAGGAAGTAAATACAAGTTAACGGATAAGCTAAAAGTTTTCTCATTAGTAGTGATTTTTTAAGTTTCAAAAATAAAAAAACCACGATAAAAAATCGTGGCTTTTAAATAATACTTTAATCTTGTTAAGGCTTAGCAATGCTCATTATAAGCATCCATAAGGTTTTGTGCAATAAGTTCTGCAGGTCTACCTTCAATATGATGTCTTTCTAACATGTGTACTAATTCGCCATTTTTAAAAAGCGCCATACTTGGTGAGCTTGGAGGAAACGGTACCATGTGCTGTCTAGCAACATCAGTAGCTTCTTTATCAACACCAGCAAAAACCGTAACCGCATGATCAGGTTTTTTAGGATTGTTTAAACTCATTTTTGCTCCTGGACGTGCGTTAGCAGCAGCACAACCACAAACCGAATTTACAACCACTAACGTTGTACCTTCTTTTGCTAATGCAGCCTTTACCGCTTCAGGTGTATGTAATTCTTCAAAACCAACGTTTGTTAAGTCTTCGCGCATTGGTTTTACTAATTCTGCTGGATACATATTTATGTAATTTTTGTATTTATAAATCTATTCTTTGCAAAGATAAGCAAAAACCATGCAAAAGTTATTTTGGCGTTACCTTATAACACTTATGGTGTCATAAGGTCAGGCTATCGGCAGTCGCGCTTTGCAAGGCGCTCCAACAAAGCCTCTATCCTTAACGCAGTTACCAGCCAAAACCAGTAACAAAACCAACAAAAAGTATACTTACAAAGTATTATATTTACAACAAAAACAAATTAATGAGTGCATTAAAATGGATTGGTGCCACTTTAGGTTGGTCTTTAGGCGGACCAATTGGTGCAATAATAGGGTTAGCTTTAGGTAGTTTAGGAGACGCATTAGCAGACGGTAAAGAAACTTTGTTAGGCGACGGGCAACCAAAACAACAAAGACCAAGATACAGAACACGACCAGATTACCGTACACAGCAACAAAAAAGAGCACAAACCACTTCAGGAGATTTTGAAGTAAGTTTATTAATCTTAGCTTCTGTAGTTATAAAAGCAGACGGTAGCCAAGACCAACGCGAGCTTGATTATGTTCGTATGAAGTTTGTAGAAATGTATGGTAAAGACAGAGCTAACAAAGCCTTTAGATTATTTAAACAAATTAATAATCAAAATATAAATACGCGACAGGTTTGTTTGCAGATCAAAACTATGATGGATCATGCAGCGCGTTTGCAATTACTTCATTTTTTATTCGGAATAGCACAAGCAGATGATATTGTTGTAGATGAAGAAGAGCGTCAAATCTATACCATTGCAGGTTATTTAGGAATAAGCAGTCGTGATTATAATAGCATTAAAGCCATGTTTTATAATCAATCTGACAATGCTTATAAAATTTTAGAAATAGATAAAACAGCAACTGTAGACCAAATAAAACGTGCGTATCGTAAAATGGTGATGAAATATCATCCAGATCGTGTAGAGCATCTTGGCGAAGAACACAAACAAGGCGCAGAAGCAAAGTTTAGACAAGTACAAAAAGCTTACGAACAGTTACAGAAAGAACGTGGGTTTTAATTTGTCTTCCTGTGATTAATATAGAAGTCAACTTTTCAATTGTTTTAATATGAAATATAGCATTGCTCTTTTATTTTTTATTTGGAGTGTTTCAAGCACAGCGCAAGATATTTCTGGTGTGTACCTTTTGCATACAAATACTGAAAAATTCGAATTAAAGCGTACCTTAACGTTACATCAAGACGGAACTTTCAGCTTTCATAATTATAAAAGAGATGAAAACGGAATACCTAAAGAAACTAACACTTACGGTAAAGGATATTGGCAAATAGATAAAAAGGTTGTTTCTTTTTCATCTTCATCTCTAGACGATAAATTTACTTTAGATTTTAATGAAACTAATGCAAGATACATATCTAAATCACCAAGAGATACATCGGATAGAGTTATTAAAACAGCTTTACGTTTTTATCAATCTAACTTGTTTTGGGTAAAAGGTATGACTTTAGAAAAACAATAGAGTTACTTTAAAGTATAACGCATCCCAAAAAACACTCTAATTCCTTGGTTTGGTGCATAGACATAAGAAGGATCAAAGGTTAATGCATAAGGGTTATCTGGTGTTGCAACAACATTACCACTATTATCAAATTGAACATTTTCGTCAAAAGGATCGTTTGCTCTAGCAATGATAAAAGGGTTGCCTTTATTTGGTGTCCAGTCTAGTAAGTTTTTTACGCCACCATAAATGTCAAGGTTTTTAAACTTATCGTAGGTTAATTGTATGTTTTGTATGCTCCAAGTAGGCGAGTAGTCTTGTCTTGGATCTAAATCGCCTAAAGTTGGTAAACGCATTGGTCCATAAACATTACCCGTATAATCAATGGTTAAATGCGTTGGATAATGTTTATATGATATTCCCCAAGTTCCTGTAAAACGTTCGGTTAAAATTTGTCGTGTCGTTATGTTCTTTTCAGTTTGTGTAACATCTTGTACTGTCGCGCCAATATTAGCTTTAAAACCTGTTGCAAAAATAGCATCAAAGTTTAAGCTTAACCCTTTAGAAACCGAATGTCCATCTAAATTATCATATATAATTTGATTAGGATTAGTATCGTAATCTGGTAAAATTGCATTAGTAAAATAAGTATACCAAGCCGAAGCATCTAAAGTGAAAATCATACCTTTTTTAGTGTAAAATCTCTTTAGATAGTTAAGGTTAATATTGTACGATTGTTCTGGATCTAATGTCTCTTCAATTATTACATCTCTTGCTCCAGTTAGTGCAGCATGATCTTCGGTAAAAAGGTTTACAACTCTAAAACCTGTTCCTGCATTTAGTCTAATAATATCGTCTTCAGTTGGTTTGTATTTGTAAGCAATACGAGGTGTAAGGATAGACCCATGTCTGTTATCATAATCATACCGTACGCCTAACAATAAATTTTGTTTGTCGTTTAGCTTAATTTCATCTTGAACAAAAAGAGAAGGTATAGTAACTTCATCTGCATTTATAGTTGCAGTTGTATTATCGTTGTAATAGTTATAACGTAACGCTGCGCCAAATAATAAATCGTGATTTCTTAAAGGTTTATCCCAAACCAATTGCGTAAAACCAATACGTTGTTTTGCTAAATATGGCGTATCTCCATACACTGAGTTTTGATCATGATCAGAATATGAAAATTGCAGATTGATATGCTCATTAACCGGTAATTGATACTTACCTAAAATTTCAAATCGGCTAGTGTAAATGCTTTCGCCATAAACTTCGTTTCCACCTCGAAAATTTTTATTCCATTGTAATTCTCCACCATATCTATCTTCATAAAAATAGCGTCCAGCAATCGAAAATATGCGGTTATCTTGTCGTTTAAAATCCCATTTATTAAATATTGAAATTCGATCTTGAAGCGTTAAATCGGTAAAATTATCGTTGTTATTATCTATTGGATTATCATATTTAAAGTAGTTAGTTCCAAACAGCAACGTTGCTTTTTCGCCAACTTTAGCTTTAAAACCAGCGTCAACATTAAGTTCGCCCCAAGAATTTATAAAACTATCTGCAAAAACCGTTGGCGCATTGTCTGGACTTTTCGTGATAATATTTATTAATCCACCAACTGCTTCGCTACCGTACAAAGAAGATGCAGGACCTTTAACAATTTCGACTTGTTCTATTAAAGAATTTGGAATACCAGATAAGCCATAAACAGTAGATAAACCACTAACTATGGGCATACCATCTATCATTACTAAGGTGTACGGACCTTCAAGTCCGTTAATGTGTATATCGCCAGTATTACACACATTACAATTAAGTTGAGGTCTTACACCGTTTACGTTTTGCAACGCTTCAAAAATATTTGGAGTTGGGTTTTTTTTGAAAAATGTTGGCGTATACACTTCTACTGGAACAGCACTTTCTAATCGGTTTACAGCTTTTAATGTTCCAGAAACAACGACTTCATCTAAAGATTGGTCATTTATAAGTTGAAATGATAGGTTTTTAAAGTTTTTATCAACTATAATTTCTTTCTTTTCAGTTTTAAAACCAACGTAAGATGCAACAATTGTATAATTACCACTTGCGATGTTTTTAATTTCAAAATAACCATTTTCATTAGTTGTAGTTCCAATTTTGGTGTTTTCCAAATAAACGTTAGCGTAAGGTATACTTGCGTTTTCTGAAGAAACTGTGCCTGAAATTGTATATGTGTTTTGCGCAACACATATTACAGAAAATAGAGATATTAAGAGCGAAACTAGCTTCATTAGTCAATTATTTTTATGCAAATATAAACATATTTTTAGGCTTGTCTAAAAATATGTTTTTGAATATATTAAATTTGTATCTTTGTTTATCTAAAAATGAACTAGTGACTTTATCTGAAGAGAATTATTTAAAAGCAATTTATCATCTTGGTAAGCATGGAACTACTGCGGTAAGTACCAATGCAATTGCAGAGCAAATGGAGACTAAAGCGTCTTCTGTAACCGATATGGTTAAAAAATTAGCCGAAAAAGACTTGGTTAATTACGTAAAATATCAAGGTGTTAGCCTAACCAAAGATGGTAAAATTGTAGCGACTTCAATTATTAGAAAACATAGACTTTGGGAAGTGTTTTTAGTGCAAAAGCTAAATTTTACTTGGGACGAAGTACATGATGTAGCAGAACAATTAGAGCATATTAAATCTGATAAATTAGTCAACCAATTGGATGCGTTTTTAGAGTTTCCTACGCATGATCCACATGGAGATCCTATTCCGGATAAAAACGGAAATATGGTTACTAGAGAAAAAACAATTTTATCTAAAGTAAACATTAACAGTGTTGGTGTTTGTGTTGGTGTAAACGATTCTTCATCAGATTTTTTAAAATATTTAAGTAAGCATAACATAGCCTTAGGAACATCTATAGAAGTGGTTGGAAAAGAAAAGTTTGACGATTCTATGACTATAAAAATTGAAGACAAAACACTTCAAATTTCTAAATTAATTTCAAATAATATTTACATAAAACTAGTATAAAATGGATAGCATTATTCAATATTTTGAAAGTATAGATCCTATATTAGGTGCATTGTACGCCTCATTATTCACATGGATTTTAACAGCATCTGGTGCTGCACTAGTATTTTTATTTAAAGGAATGAATAGAGCCTTGCTAGACGGTATGCTTGGTTTTACTGGCGGTGTTATGGTTGCAGCCAGTTTTTGGAGCTTATTAGCACCAGGAATAGAAATGAGTCCAGGCGAAGGATTTGTAAAAGTGATTCCTGCTGCAGTAGGATTTGCTTTAGGTGCATTATTTATTTTTGGATTAGATAAAGTATTACCGCATTTACACATTAATTTTAAAGAAAGCGAAAAAGAAGGCGTAAAATCTCCTTGGCACAGAACAACCTTATTAGTTTTAGCAATTGCGCTTCATAATATTCCAGAAGGTTTAGCAGTTGGTGTGCTTTTTGGAGGTGTTGCTGCAGGAATACCAGAAGCTAGTATTGGTGGCGCTGTTGCTTTGGCATTGGGAATTGGAATACAAAATTTTCCAGAAGGTTTAGCTGTTTCTATGCCATTAAGACGTCAAGGCGTTAGTAAATTTAAAAGCTTTTGGTATGGACAAATGAGTGCAATAGTCGAGCCTATTTTTGCAGTTATTGGTGCTGTTGCAGTCACCTTTTTTATTCCAATTTTACCTTATGCATTAGCTTTTGCTGCAGGTGCTATGATTTTTGTAGTTGTTGAAGAAGTCGTGCCAGAAACCCAAAGAGATAAATATACAGACATAGCAACACTTGGATTTATTGGTGGATTTATTGTTATGATGACCTTGGATGTGGCTTTAGGATAGAGCTAACTACATCCACAATTATCAGTTCCGCAAGCTTTTTTCGATTTCTTTTTGTAGAAGAATTTTTTGATTAAAAATGAAATAGCTAAACCAAAGGTTAAAAAAACTAATATGTTTTGTAAAATGTTCATTTTATTTTAAAAATTGAAATGCCATTAAAGCAGTAATATAAGCAATTGAGGTCATAATTACAAGCTGTAAAATTGGCCATTTCCAGCTGTTTGTTTCTCGTTTTACAATTGCCAACGTACTCATACATTGCATTGCAAACGCATAGAATAATAATAAAGAAATACCAGATGCAAAATTAAATAAAGGTCCGCCAAGTATTGGATTTACTTCTCCTGCCATTCGGTTTTTTATAGTGTCTTCATCATCATTACCAACGCTATAAATGGTTGCTAATGTACCAACAAAGACCTCGCGAGCAGCAAAACTACTTACAATTGCAATTCCTATTTTCCAGTCGTAACCTAAAGGTCTAATAGCAGGCTCTATTGCATGTCCTGCAATACCAATAAAGGAATGTTCTAATTTTTGAGCAGCTATTTTTTGGCTTAATTCGTCTTCACTTAAATTTTGTAACGCGTATTCGGTTTTAATAATGTCTTCAGCATTATTAAAGTTTTCACCAGGACCATAGGATGCTAAAACCCAAAGTATAATAGAGATCGCTAAAATAATTTTACCAGCACCAAAAACAAACGACTTTGTTTTTTCTAATACCGTTAAGCCAACATTTTTAAACAATGGTAATTTGTAGTTTGGCATTTCTACCACAAAAAAGGTTTTACTTTTAATTTTAAGCACTTTATTTAAAATGTATGCCGAAATAATCGCAGTACCAAAACCTAGTAAATACAACAGCATTAAGGTTAATGCTTGGTAACTTAACCCTAAAAATCGTCCTTCTGGAATTACTAAAGAAATGATAATTAAATAGACAGGCAGTCTAGCCGAACACGTTGTAAAAGGTGTTACTAAAATGGTGATTAGGCGCTCTTTCCAGCTTTCTATATTACGCGTAGCCATTATTGCAGGAATAGCACATGCAGTTCCAGAAATTAGTGGTACAACACTTTTACCGCTTAATCCAAATCGTCTCATTATACGATCCATTAAGAAAACAACACGACTCATGTAACCACTTTCTTCTAGTATAGCTATGAATAGAAATAAAAATGCAATTTGTGGTATAAAAATGACAATTCCACCAAGTCCAGATATTATTCCTTCTGCTAATAAATTAGTAAATGCGCCTTCTGGTAATGTATTTTTAACCCAATCACTAAGATTAGCAAAAGCATTATCAATAAAATCCATAGGAACTGAAGACCAGTCGTAGATAGCTTGAAAAATTAGAAGTAAAATGATAAAAAAGATGGCGTATCCCCAAACTTTATGGGTTAAAATACGGTCAAATTTTGTGCGCAAATCTTTAGCTTGACTAACATCTATGGTTTGTCCAACTTTTAAGGTATTGTTTATAAATTGATAGCGCTTAATAGTTTCTTTTTGCTGTAGTCGTTTTAAATCGCTTTTAGATTTGGTTTTAAAACTAGCAATAGCTTCAATTTCATTTCTATCTGTTTTACCAAAGTTAACATCTTGTGTAATTACCAACCAAAGTTTATAAAGTAGTTGGTTAGGAAAGGCTTTACGTAGTTTGTTAAAATAATCTGGATCAATCTCAGATGCGTTTAAACACGGTTCTGTAGACAATTCTCTAAAATTAGAAATTAAATCTTTTAAACCTTCGATACCTTGTTTTTTTCTTGTACTTATTAAGGCGATTTTAGTGTTTAGCTCTTGTTCTAAATAAGGAATATCTAAAGAAATACCTTTGTAACTCATTCTGTCTGCCATATTAATAACAAGAATGGTTGGAATTTCTAAATCTTTTATTTGTGTGAAAAGTAAAAGGTTACGTTTTAAATTTTCTACATCACTTACTACGACAGCAACATCAGGAAAATCTTTATCGTTTTTATTTAAAAGAAGCTCTATAACTACATTTTCGTCTAACGAAGATGCATTAAGACTATAAGTTCCTGGTAAATCAATGATGTGCGCTTTAACGCCTCTTGGTAATTTACAGATACCTTCTTTTTTTTCTACAGTAATTCCTGGATAGTTTCCAACTTTTTGATTTAAACCTGTTAAGGCATTAAAAACAGAAGTTTTACCAGTATTAGGGTTACCTATTAAAGCGACATTTATTTGCTTACTCATGCAGTTTCTTTTTCAATTAAAATATGAATAGCAGTTTCTTTTCTAATTGCCAGATGACTACCGTTAATGTTTAAATACATTGGATCTGCAAAAGGCGCTAATTGAACCAACTGAACACTATTACCGGGCAAACATCCCATTTCTAGAAGTTTTAGAGGTATATGTTTTGAAGAAACATCTATTATAGTTGCTATTTCTCCTTTTTTTAATGTGTCTAGTGTATTGTTCAAGCTTATTTAGATTGATTTTAAAGAAGCAAAAGTAATGGAAAATTTTAGCCTAAAAAAATTGAAAGCTAAAAACTAATCTTCATATTCTTTTTTTAAAGTTTTTAAATCTTGTAAAAGACGTTTAATTTCATCTTTTTTGGTACCATCGTAATAGCCTCTTATTTGTCTCTTTTTGTCTATTAGCATAAAATTTTCGGTGTGTACCATGCCATAATCGTCTGGCATTCCATCATCCTTAACAGCTAAATAACTTTTTCTGGCTAATCGGTAAATTTCGCCTTTATCTCCGGTAACTAAATTCCATTTACTATCAATAACACCTTTTTTGATGGCGTAGCGTTTTAGCTGTGCAACACTGTCAATTTTTGGTGTAACAGAGTGAGAAAGCAGCATAACTTCATCATCATTTTTAATTTCTTTTTGAATATCTACCATGTTATCTGTCATAATAGGACAAATGGTTTGACAGGTTGTAAAAAAGAAATCGGCTACGTAAATTTTATCTTTATAAGTCTCTTGGGTAATTGTATCTCCGTTTTGGTTGATTAAACTAAAATCTGCTATTTTATGATATTTTATTTTGTGTTGAATGGTGCTATCAACCAATTCAGTACTTACATCTGCAGGTTGATAAATAGGTAAAGGTTTGTCTACCTTCAAAATGTTGTAAAAAATTGAAATAATTATAATTGAAATAATAGCAAATACGATAGCAAATTTTTTATAAGCTTTAAAAAAGTTAAGCATACCAAGTTAATTTAAATTCGGAATACAAAAATACGAGTAAAAAGAGGATTAACTACATGATATAGCTCATAAAATTTGTTAATTATACTTAAGCATAAGGTATTAAGTTTTTTATACTAAGCTTAAATACTTACTTTTGCCGACTACTATTGAATAACAATACTAAATGGAATTTATCATAAAAATTGGACAGTTTTTATTAAGTCTGTCATTACTAATTGTCTTACATGAATTAGGACATTTTATCCCTGCAAAAGCATTTAAAACCAGAGTCGAAAAGTTTTATCTTTTTTTTGATGTAAAATACTCTCTTTTTAAGAAGAAAATAGGCGAAACGGTTTACGGTATAGGATGGTTACCATTAGGAGGCTATGTAAAAATCTCTGGTATGATCGACGAAAGTATGGATACAGAGCAAATGGCGCAAGAACCACAACCTTGGGAGTTTAGGTCTAAACCAGCATGGCAACGCTTAATAATAATGTTAGGTGGTGTTTTTGTAAATTTCTTACTAGCATTAGTTATTTATATTGTAGCATCTTTTGTGTACGGAGATACAGATATATCTGCTTCAAGCTTAAAAGATGGGTTTGTAATAGAAAATCCAATCTTAACTAAAATAGGTTTTAAGACAGGAGATAAAATTACTAAGGTAGATGGAGAACCTGTAAAATATGAATCTGATATTAGACGAAATATTATTGGAGCTAATAATGTTACTATAAAAAGAGGAAAAGAAGAAAAAACAATAGAATTACCCATAGATTTTTTAGGACAATTATCTTCAAGTGATGATAGATCTTTATTTGATTTGCGTCAACCTTTTATAGTTGAAAAGATAATGGATACTTCTTTAAATAAATCTGTTGATCTACAAAAAGGAGATATTTTTAAATCCATTAATGGTAAACCAGCAGAATACTTTGATCAAGTAGCTCCGATTTTAGAAGATACAAAAGGGCAAACTATTAATGTAACTATACAAAGAGGTAATACTACAATTAATAGAGATTTAAAAGTTGATCAGTATGCTAAACTTGATGTTGTAACAACAAGAAGTTTAAAAACTTTTGAAGAATTAGGTTATTTAAAAATTATAACAAAAAATTATTCTTTTGGAGAAAGTTTTGGCGTTGGATTTAAAAAGTTTACCAGTCAAATCACCTCATATTTTGGACAATTAAAAGCAATTTTTAATCCTAAAACAGGAGCATATAAAGGTGTTGGTGGTTTTAAAGCTATTTACGATATATTTCCAAGCACTTGGAGCTGGCAAGCCTTTTGGGGATTAACCGCATTTTTATCTATAATGTTAGGTGTTTTAAATTTATTGCCAATACCAGCATTAGATGGTGGTCATGTAATGTTTTTATTATACGAAATGATATCTGGACGTAAGCCTGGAGAGAAGTTTTTAGAAAAAGCTCAAATGGTTGGTTTCTTCATTTTAATAGCTTTAGTGCTGTTTGCAAATGGTAATGATATAGTAAAAGCAATTTTTAATTAAATTTTTTAAAATTATTATTTGTAGTATTTAAAAAAACATATATATTTGCGCTCGCAACAGCGAAAATAAACACTCCTCCTTAGCTCAGTTGGTTAGAGCATCTGACTGTTAATCAGAGGGTCCTTGGTTCGAGCCCAAGAGGGGGAGCTTTCATGGACACCCCGTCATTTTGGCGGGGTGTTTTTATTTTCAATCTCTTGAAAGGCGCATGTTTACTAATGATTAGAGAGATGAAGGGATCCAAATTAGCGGTTCGATACTTGTTTTCTAAAAAAACGAGTTTTTCAGGGAATATCGAACCAACAATCTTTTTTTTAATATTTGAAGGCGAAGTTTTATAGAGTCTGTCTATACCGTGAAGAAATGAGATACCAAGTTTCAGATATTCTTCAATGTTTTTATCAAGGCTTTTAATATTAGTCATTTCACTCTTTAGGTCATTGATTTTCATCTGAGTTTTTCGTTTCAATGTTTTAAAGATAGATGCCTCAATCAAATCATCTAAAAATTTATTCTCTATAGATTCCATTCTAGCGTTTAGCGTCTCTAGCTCCCTATTGATTTGTTTAATACGCAATTGCCTATCTTTCTTTTCTCCATTAAAAGTTTCATCAAGAAGTTCCTTGTAGAGTTTTTTCACATCTTCCTTAATAACAAACTCCTTTAATAAGTTTTCAAAAAGAGCGTTGACTTCATCTGCTTTATAACGTTCCTTACATTTGGGTTGACAATGATAATAGAAATGACGTTTTCCATTTCTACCCTTGGAAGCGCTACCTGTTAATGCCCTTCCACAAGACTTGCACTCCAGATAGCCACGAAGAGGAAGCTCTTCATCAATTTCAGAAAACTTATGAATTTTAGCTTTCTGTTTCCCTTTTAGTAGACGTTGAACACTATCAAAAGTATCCTCATCAATAATTGCTGGATGAAGTCCCTGAACCAACACTTCCTCTTCCTTTCTCCAGGGTTTGATGTATATTTTCCCACAATACACAGGATTTTTTAAAAGGTTAAGCATGGTGTTTTTAGAGATTTTTAATCCTTTATGATAGTATTTCTTCCTTACTTCTTCAGCAGAAAGTATTCCTTTAGAATAATCTAAGAAAGCTTTTCTAATAAGAGGAGCCATAGTTTCATCAAAAGCTAAGGTTGACTTTCCTTGAGGATTTCTATGGTTAATGTAACCCTTAGGAGCTAAACCAACAAAACAGCCTTCCTTCATAGCACGACGTAAACCTTCTTTGGTACGAATACTATTTTTGTCATTTTCAACTTCAGGAATAACTAAATAGACTGCTAACATGACTTTGGAGTCAGGTTGAGAGAAGTCTAATGGCTGCTCTACAGCATTAACTTCAATTCCCTTTTCTCTAAATTCACGAATAATTCGATAGGCTTCTTCAACATTTCTAGAGAATCTATCCCATCTAGTAATATAGAAATAATCAATATTTTTTCTATTAGCTTCGATGTAAGTTAGAATTTCTTTAAAGACAGGACGGTCAAAGTTTTTAGCGGAGAAATCTTCTTTGAAGTGTTTGAGAATTGAAATATCTTTATGTTGGCAAAACATTTCAAGAACTTGTTTTTGATGAGGTAAACTAAAGCCTTTGTTAGCTTGTTCATCTGTAGAAACGCGAGTGTATATTATTGCGTTGGACATGATTTTGATTGTAAAAAGCGTTCGTATTCAATTATGGCATAAAACAAAAGCTTAGACTTAACCCTATTAAGGTTAATTTTAGAAAAGGAGTAAGTGTCTTGCTTTGTTTTTGACATAATATGCATAATATACGCTAATATATGCTTTAAAACACATTAAAACAAATTTTAAGTGTTTTATTTAGCATATATAATAAATTATACTTAAGTTTGATAAAACTAGAGATCTATGAATTCAGTACAAGAGACGCTTTCCAACAACCTTAAGCAGATAAGAAAGAAAAAGAAGATAAGTCAACAATATATAGCGGAGCGAAGCGACATGTTAGCTTCGACTTACAATAGAATAGAAAATATGAAGGTGACGCCTTCAATTGAAACCATAGAACGGATTGCGAATGCAATAGAGGTTCCTTTCGTAGAATTATTTAAATCAAGACATGTAAAGGACAAGTCATTACTTGATAAGTTAGAAATGATAAATAGTTTGTCTGACTACAATAAAAATGTGGTAGAGATATTACTTAATACCATAATTGAAAAGGATAAATTAGAAAACGCTAAAGAGTTTAAAGTCCAACAAAGGCTCGAAGAGTTAGATAAGCTTAAGAAACGTTAAGCAGCACTACTATGGATTATAGTAGTGCTGACAATAAATAACTATTATAGGAGTCTACGGTTTTGTTGTTCAATGAGTTGATAAAACTTATAATTCATCTTTTTAATAGCATCTGTATAGTTGTCAGATGTAGCAATAACAGCACCATTAAGGATTAATTCAAAAAAACACTTTTGTTTTTGAATAAGGGTCAAATCGCCAAAACAGCGAATAATCAACGGGAATTCAGTAGAATCTGTTTTCATAGTTATATTATTTAAAATTACAAAGGAAAAGCATACTATATGCTAGTATTATTTTAAATAAGGACTATGAACCTTCCAGCAAAGCCAAGCTTTTAAAGGCTTGACAGATATTAAATTTTAGATAAATTGTTGAATAAATTTGAAACAAATATATATATTTGATAAAATTAAACTGTACGTTTTTTGATTCGAACCTTAACGTACGAACAATTTATTTCATTCATGGGCTGGAAGATTTCAGCCCTTTTTTTATGTCTCTATGTTGTTTATTTATAATTCATTTTTCTTTGATTTAAGTCCATAAAAAAAGACCGTTTTCTATTTTGCGCGTAGAAAACGGTCTTCTTAAAAAAGTGAGTTGCCTATCGCCTAAAAAATAAGATTTTACTTGTATTAAATACAATGATTGTGCTCAACGTTTCAAGTTTTAATGGTTGTAATCTTATCGACTTAGTCGATTGACAGATTTTTCTAATATAAAATTAAAAAAAATATTGAAGTGACAAAAGTAAATTGAATAAATGTTATAGACTTTAAATTTAGCGAGTTTTAAATTGATCTAATTCTTAAAAAAAGAAGAACAAGTCATAAATTAATAAAGAATTTACTAATAGACTTAATCTGAGTTTTAAAAGTTTTGAGTAGTATCAATGTTTTTGTACTCTTCATAAAACCCTTGTAAATTCACAATATTTTTGATAAAATTAACTCGTACGTTTTTGGTTCAAAGTTTAACGTGCGAACAATTTATTTGTATTTGGGGCTGGAAGATTTCAGCCCTTTTTTATTTGCGACTAATAAAAAAACAAAGACCTTATATTTTTGAGGTCTTTGTTTCTAAGAATTTACTTTTTATGAAAAAGAGTTTTGTGTGCCTAGGCACCTTATAAGTATACTATATTGAAATTATAAGGAAATAGTCACCAACAAATTAACAGGATGTATTAATTAAAGCACGTGTAATTGGACCAACGTAACCATCTGCAAAAATGCCTAAAGTTATTTGCATACGCTTAATAGCACCATCAGTTATCGGTCCAAGGATTCCGTCTACAACTCCGCTATTGAAACCTAAACGATTCATGTGAGTTTGTAGTATTTTAACTTCACTAACTTGTTCTTTAGTATAAGAGTGATAATAACCATCGCGAGCACCAGCTTTTAAGTTTTGAGTGAGTAAATGAGGTGCATCACATAACTTCCCTTCACCGATTTTTGGTTTAATCTCACTGATAGTTAGAGACTCATCGATAGTGGTATCTTCAGATGTGCCAAAAATCTCTTTTAGAGTTGCTTTGGAAACTTTTATAGAACCACTACTTGATGATTTTTTCTTAACAATGACAGTTCGTGTTATTTGAAGTGCATCATTGCCTGAAATATCTTGAGCATCGTAGTAAATGATATACGAACCTTCTACAGTAGTATCTACATTTCCGGTAATAATTACAGTACAAGAGCTATCATTATCATCACTACAGACAGCGCCATCTTCGGTATAGGTGTCATTTAGATATAAGGTTTGTGTATGATTACCGTTAAGTGTAATCACAGGAGGGACTATATCGGTATTAACCACATGAACTGTTCGGCTTATTTGAGTTGCGATATTACCAACGGAGTCTATTGCATCATATGTTAGAGTATAAGTGCCAATAACTGAAGTATCTATTGTGCCACCAGAAGTCACAGAACAGGTGGGATCTATATTATCAGTACATGAAGCACCTGCATCTGTATACATAGTACCAACTTCAATAGTCTCAGGATCATTTCCACTCAAAGTAATTATTGGGGCTTGTGTATCTTGTAACCATAGCTTATTGTCATCAATACCGTAATCTCCATTAGCTATATAAATATCCAATTCATTATCATTATTAACATCTCCTACTACAAGACTAAAAGAATACCCCGTATCTCCAATAATATTATCTTGAGTAAAATTACCGTTACCATCATTAATCCAGATAATATTTTGACGGTTATAGTACATGGCAATTAGGATATCTAAATCACCATCATTATCAATGTCTACCAATTCTGAATCTTGAGCAGTATCACCATAATCATCTGTTATGGTTTGTGAACTAAAGTTTGCACTACCATCATTTATCCAAAACTTGTTTAGATTCATTGAGCTATAATCGTAATAAGCCGTTAAATATAAATCTATATCGCCATCGTTATCAATATCTCCAGTACTAACACTACCTCCAGGACAACCACCATTAGCATCTAAACATAAGTCATTGGTGATGTCGTTGTTAGTAAACGTTCCATCCCCATTTCCCATCCAAAGCTTGTTTTGTTTATTGTATTGACGTGTAGTTTGGTAGATATCTAGATTGCCATCAGCATCTAAGTCAGTCATAACCACATCGTAATAAACAGCAACACCATCTAAAGGAATAGTAGTTCCTAGTGTGAAGTTGGCATTACCGTCATTAAGCCATAGAGTATTTTGGGTTGAGGCTCCATAAGGAACATTGTAAATGTCAATGTCTCCATCATTATCAATGTCACCTACTGCAACACCACCATAAGCAGATGAACCTTCATCAGGTTCTGTAGAAATATTACCATTAGTAAATGTGCCGTCACCGTTACCAAGCCAAAGCTTGTTTTTCATGTACCATTCCAGTACATAGATATCTAGATTTCCATCAGAATTAAAATCAGCCATAACAACATCTGTAGTATTACCAGTATCATCTCCAGAAATATCAGAATTTGTAAACGTTCCATCTCCATTTCCTAACCAGAGTTTATTTTGTTCAATACGGTTGCCTACATAAATATCTATATTTCCATCATTATTAACATCACCCATAGCTACAGCTCGGGATTTTAAAAGATCGTTTGGAATGTCATTAGATACGAACCCAGCATAGGTCAACTGTGCCAGACTAATAAAAGCTAATAAAATTGTTGTTTTGTAGATTGTTTTCATAAATAATTTAAACCAAAGGTTAATAGTTTAAATCATAACAAAATCCATTTCTTTTTCAAGAAAAAGTCCTTGCCTAGGAAGGACAAGGACTCAAAATTTCAACAAGGGATTCACTTAGAGTTAGTGAATTTAATTATGTCTCATTTACGAGACATTAATAATTAATTAATCCATCGAACTAATATTTTGTGAAAACGCTATTAATCAACTTTAGGGATTAGTTCTAATAAGACGTTTAAATTTATGTAAGTACATATAATTATTTATACTCAATGTAATAAACGGCTCTAGGAGATAATAAATGAGCTATTTTTTTAAATTAACCTAAACCTTTAAGTTATGAATAAGTTTATCCTTTACAAACAGCTGTATATGTATTAGAATTTATAAAAATCTGGATTATCTAATCCAAAATCTACATTGATAAATTAATATATAAAAAAATGAAAGATACTAAAAACACTTCTGCTGAGACTGTATTAACAGCTGAAAACTATTATGATAATTATGGTAGTTTTTATGACCTTAATCTTACTAGAGGAAGAATGAAGAAACTCTCTTTTCCAGATAACCTTCTTGATTTCTTACGAAAACCAAAATCTATAAATTTTCTAGTATTAGGTTCTGCAACTACCAAAAATATTAATGCGGTAACACAAATTGGATTTGATCTTAGAACAAAAGCTAATATACAAAATGACATCGTTAATATTATTGATATTAATGACATTTCTGTTGCTTTGCATGAGGAATATGTGAATTATTTAGATAAAGAAAGTTCTTGGGGTGATTGTAAAACACCAAGAGAAGCATCTCTACCCACTTTTCCATATCCTCAATTTAATGTTGAAAAAATGGATATGTGTCGTTTAAAATATGAAAATAATTCTATAGAAGTTGTAATTTCTGATTACACATTAAACTTCTTAAGTTCATTTGATGATTTAAGGAAGGTATTTCAGGAAACATCACGTGTTTTAACTCCTAAGGGGATTTTTATTTGTGTTTTTAAATTCAGTGAAAATCCAAAAGATAATCCAGAAATAGAAACTAGAGAGGCTAATTTAAAAGTTTATAAATTTCATCTTAAGCAATACCTTTCAATTGCAAGTAAAATTAAAATGGGGTTGGTACCAATAACTCCTATTGAAAAAGGAGGTGATACAATTTGTGTTTTTCAAAAACTCTAAAGTGAATATTTTA
The DNA here is from genome assembly GCF_014191595.1 of Mesoflavibacter zeaxanthinifaciens subsp. sabulilitoris. Taxonomy (NCBI): domain Bacteria; kingdom Pseudomonadati; phylum Bacteroidota; class Flavobacteriia; order Flavobacteriales; family Flavobacteriaceae; genus Mesoflavibacter; species Mesoflavibacter zeaxanthinifaciens. The sequence continues at coordinate 236,150 of NZ_JACHWV010000002.1, forward strand.
TGAAAAGTAAATTACTTATTGGAGTAGTGGGTTATTGCCCTCCAACAAAATTTGATATTCACTTGGCAAATAAGATGATAAATGAAGCCTACGATATTATTGAAAAAAAATTCCCAGAAACACCTAAAATGGTTGTTTCAGGTCTTACTAATGTTGGTGTATTAAAAATAGCATATGAACAAGCTATTTTACGTAAATGGAGCACTAAGGGAGTAGCTTGTAGTCTGGCTAACAATTACCCACTGTTTCCAGTTGATGAACAAATCATTATTGGTGATAATTGGGGAGATGAAAGCGAGGAGTTCCTACTTAATCTTGATTGTATGATTCGCATTGGTATGGGTGATCAATCAATAAGAGAGTGTAATATTATCCGAGAAAAAGGTTTACCTACTTTCGAATATAATCTTCCTGCTTTGTAAAAAATTAAATACAAGCCTATCGAAAAGTCTATTTCGATAGGCTTTTTGTTTTAGCTTTCGTAACAATTGTGCCCCATTGTTAATGTTGGTATTTATAGTCTTTTAGTTCACAGTGATATTAAAACAACTGCAATCTATCTAGCTTTAGAGAAAAAATATTTACGGAGTCAGTTTATGAAGTTTAGTATTTAATTTTAAAAAACAGGTAAAAACCTGTTTTCTAAATTAATAGTTTTAACAACTCATATTAATAGCTGCACGGGTAAATGGCCCAACGATACCATCGATGACAAGTGGTGTAATTTGACCTTCTAAGAGGGTATTCAGTCTTGTTTGCAAACGTTCTACCCCTCTATGGGTCAGTGAGCGGAAGTAGTCATCTACTGGACCAGCTGCTTGTGGACCATATTGTTCGATAAGCAATCGATTAATATGTGCTTGAAGAATTGATATTTCACTTACAATTCCTTTATTGTAACTACTATAGTGTCCATTAGTGTCTCCATACTTCATGAAATCGTGGATAATAAGGTGTGCTGGACATTGTTCGCCTCCAAAAGGATTATCTTGGGTTGGAATTACTGTTTCAGTATCATATTCACACAATGATTGTTTGTGGCGGCCAAATGCGTTGTAATTGGTAGCTGACTCATCCTTACAAGTATAGTGAACAGATGAACCTCCACCAGATGATGGGTGTGGATCATCTTCATCCAATGGGTCAGTACCATTTTGAAGTTCTTCATAATCAGTATCACCGTCACCATCGGTATCTTGAGTATCATCATTAACATTATTCTCATCAGTAGCAGGCACTCCTTCATTGGGGAACAGAATTGTTTCTATATAGTCAGGAACTCCTCCTGAATCGGTATCAATAAAATCAGTTTCATTAGTTTCATCAGTCCCATCAACTATTGTTTCTACATAGTCCGGTACTAAATCACCATCGGTATCTTGGTAATCTGTTCCATCATTTTCATCAGTAGCAGGATCACCGTTATTAGGTTGATAAGTTGTTTCTACATAATCAGGAACACCGTCGCCGTCTGTATCGGTAAAACTTAGACTATCACTAGGATCTGTTGCTGGAGAATCATTCTCTTCAACATAGTCAGGTACTAAATCTCCGTCAGTATCAGTGTAATCAATTGGATCATTTTCATTAGTCCCCTCTGCAATTTCAATATCATCTGGAACACCATCATTATCGGTATCTGTGAGACTATCTGATACAAGTATCTGATCAATTTCAACAGCCTCAACTCCTGTAGCTGAAGTTAGGTACCCACGCCAAACAAAGGTTCCAGAAGCGTCAAAGCTAGAAAGGTTACTATTGATTTCAGTTGCTGTTGATGTCTCTGTTCCGTCTGTTGCTATGGTAGCAGTCCAAGCAGAACCATTCCAGTACTGCCATGTGGTTCCGTTATCAGAAGAAATTTGGTAACCTGTGGTTCCATTATTATTTGTTCCAAGAGTTTCTGTAAAGATTTGTAGTGGTTGTGTATATGTAAATCCTGTATTGGACTCTAGATATGGTGAATCAGTATAGTAGGGTTGGGAAATATCAAGTATCTCAAATCCGTCTTCACTAAAAGCATTTACCAAGAGATAGTCTCCTAATGGAAAGATTCCTCTTGCTCCATTTAAAGCAGTAGTCCCGTCATCAGTTATTGAACCCACACCAATTGGATTTAATGGATCAGAGATATCAATTACTTGTATCCCATCATCAACCTGAGAACTCACATAAGCATAATTACCTTGAATTTTAACATATTCAGCCCCATCAAGTTCGAGCACAGCATCATCTGTTAAATTACCTAAACCAACTGGATTTAACGAATCTGAGATGTCGATTACCTGAAAACCATCATCTATAGACGACACTACATAAGCATAATTACCTGATATAGCTACACTTCCGTCAATAGTTACACCATCTAATTCTAGACTAGGATTATCAAACAAAACACCAAGACTAATTGGATTTAAAGGATCCGAGATATCTATTACTTGAAATGCATCATCAATAAGGCTTCCTACATAAGCATAATTTCCTTCTATATTAACTGAGGCAGCGTAACTTAAACCTAAAGATGCAGTATCAGAAATGTAACCTACACCAATCGGGTTTAATGGGTCAGAGATGTCAATGATCTGTAAACTATGTTCAAATGTACCTGTAACGTAGGCATAGTTTCCAGACACATCAAGTCCTGAAGCTCCATTAATGTATAAGCTAGGGTCATCAAATAAAGTGCTTATATGAACTGGGTTTAATGGGTCAGAGATGTCAATAATTGATAATGAATCTGTATTAATTGCGGTAACATAGGCATAGTTTCCTTGAATTTTTAAAGACACGACGTGGTCTACTCCAAAAGGAGTAAGATCAATAAAACTTACCTCAAGAGGATTATTAACATCAGAGATATCAATTACCTGAACTCGGTTAATGTTTCGGGCAGCTACGAATGCATAATTACCAGATACATCAATTCCATATGCACCATCGAGAGAACTTGAATTTATGATAGATGATACATGTTTAGGGTTATAGTCTTTTTTTAAGGCACCTAGGCTATTATTGATTTCAGCTTTTGTGTTATCTGATATTGAGTAATTTGCAGGTGTATCAAAGTTCCAAACTTGAGAAGCTGCAAATACGGGTATTGAAGTTAAAGCAAATACAGCAATTAGAGATGATAGAAATAGTTTTTTCATGTTTTAAAAATTAAAAATTTGATAATACAGATATCATATCAAAGTGTCTAAAGTTTTTCAATATGTTCTTATAATGAATGAATCATGATATACTAGAGGTGTTGACATTTTATTAGTTTTTAAGACTAGTAATAGGTATCGGATGATTTATGTTCAACGCTTAGATCTATTAATCGATGTCTATTTTGATTGTAATTATAGTATGAGTACCGAACAGTTATATTTAAAAGGAAATGAAGAGCATTGGATTTGTATTTGTGGGAATGACACCATGGATTTAGGATTTCAAACTTGTGATAAGAAAGGTAATTTTATAGAACCAACGACTCATTCCCTCTGGCAAGGACATTATGCGTGCCAAAATTGTGGTAGAATAATAGAAGACTCTGACACTAGAAAAATAGTAGAACAGAACCCATTTGCGTTAAGGTATGATGATTATTTAAAAAGTTTAAAAAAATAAAAGAGCAATTAAACTCTTTTTTAAGTTTTGATTATGACTGAGGAAGTATAATATCTTGTGAGGTTTTAACCAGATCACTTTACTCCAAACAGAGACAAGTACTCTAATTAAAAAAACAAGGTGTTGTATTCGTTATCTGAATTCTATTGATAAAAAAGACCATAAATCGTTATGGTCTTTTTTATTATTCAATATCCTCAAAAAACTCTTTTAGTGTCATCTCATGAGCATCCAATATTTTGAGTAGACTGTGAAAAGTAAAGTTAGTCCCCTTCTCCATGCGCCAGTACTGCATTCTTGAAATGCCATACTCTATGGCGAAGTTTTCATAAGAGGTAAAACCTTTTTCAATACGTATTCGTTCTAATTTTTCTGCAATTTTTAGAATACGAGAGTCAAGTATTTTTTTTGGGGTATTTTTTTGTTTTGCCACTGTTTATCATTTTAAGATAAACAAAGTTGGGTTTTTCATAACTCTTAAATTACCTAAAATAAAATACATCATATATAAACATTTTTATTATGTTTGTCTTGTTTAACGTTTAAAAATCAATACTATGCGAAAACTACTAATGCTCATTCTACTCATTCCAATGGTCTCATGTTCACAAAGACAAGTGGACATGGATAAGTTGGCTGAACGAAACGGTGTCATGTACGAGGTCAACCAACAGAAACCCTTTACAGGAAAAGCCATTCTCAAACTACCAAACGGACAAAAGCTCATCGAAGGTAACTATAGTAAAGGTCTAAAACATGGTAGCTGGAAGGAATATCATAAGAACGGCACCTTGTTAATTAACAATGAATTTGTAAACGGAAAGATGTATGGACTTTCAGAGGTTTACTATGAGAATGGCAACATCAAATCAAAGATTCATTATAAGAACGATATGCGTCATGGGAGTTATGAGAAGTTTTTTGAAGATGGAAGCCTTTATGTTAAGACATACTATGACAGTAACAAGAGACATGGTAACTATATCTCGCATCACAAAAACGGGAATCCTAAAGAACGATCAGAATACAGAAACGGTAAAAAGATAGGCTTTTTTGAAAGCTACTGGAAAAATGGTAACAATAGGTTGACTTACACTAAAACTGAAGACGGAAGCTTTACAGGAGACCATATTACCTACAATGAAGATGGTTCTATTCAACGTCATGTATTTCACACATCAACAGATAGTAAAATAAACAAAGGAACATGGAAACGCTACTGGTCATCAGATTGGAAGATTGTTGATACGCCATCGGCTTACCGAAGCAGTGTCAGTTTTGATGACAATGGTAAGCCAAGTACCAATGCGGTTTTTTACTATAAAAATGGCAATAAATTTTCTGAAGGGTATTTTTCCTCAATTGAACCTGATAGTAGAGAAGGTAATTTTAAATGGTACTGGGAAGATGGCAGTATCAAAAAGGAATTGACCTACAAGAACAATATTCTAGATGGCGAAGCTAAAAGCTATTATAAAGAAAAGAATGTTACCAAGACAAGTAGTTTACAACAAAGAATCTTCTATAAAAACGGTAAACTGAATGGTAAAGTTGAACTCTACAATGGTAATGGTATGTTTCCTTCTGAAAATCCAAAGATTGTAGATTATAAGGTCAACCAGATGCCTCGCAGTTGGTGGAAAATTGAGGGTCAATGTGTAAACGGAAAATATGATGGTAATTTTAAAGTATGGTGGCGTTATGCAACCAACAGAAGGCGTGAACCTTTTAATATGCCTATCTACATCTTACATCAATGGGACAATGGTCATCTAACATCTAATGGCTATGATTATAAAGCAGGCATTCATAACTATTATGATAAGAAGGGGCGTAAAACTTCTTTACAAGATAGACATAATATTCTTGATCAAGTTGTTAGAGATGGTAAATGATAAAAATAGATAATTAACACATTTTAATTTAAATCAATTATTACATTAGAATGGTCTAAATAGAATTAATGAGGTTTTTTGATGTGAGTTAACTACTTAAGTTCCTAAGAAAAAACTAGTTAAGTTAAACAGCTTTCTAAAAAATAGACTATGAGTTAAGATGTAATTTTTATCGTTCTTAACGATGTAATAAAAATATATTTGTATATTATTGCAACATATTTTTATAGACTTAATTCTTAACTATTTAAAATGGCAGCAGCTGAAAAAATTATAGCATTACTTAAAAGTTATGGAGATGAAGATGAAAGCAGATTCTACTCTACGGCAATGCAAATTGCAGCTTCAGAAGCTAAAAAAGGCCATGCCAAATTAGCACTGGAACTAAAGGTGTTAATTGATAAAATTAAAATTCAAAGAAGTACTCAATCAGTTTCTAAAACAAGAACTCTTCCTGTTAATGAAGCCCAAAAAGAATTAAAAGATTTACTTGAAATATATCGTCCTCATATCAAAGTTAAGGACATGGTGCTTTCTAGGGATGTTAAAGAATCTCTTAATAGGATACTAATTGAGCAAAAAAAATTTGATCAGTTATTACAACATAATTTAGAGCCTAGAAGAAAATTAATGTTAGTTGGTCCGCCTGGCTGTGGTAAAACCATGACAGCAAAAGCTATTGCAGGAGATTTAGAGGTCCCGTTATTTATAATAAGACTTGATGGGTTAATTTCCAGATATATGGGTGAGTCCATAGCAAAATTAAGGCTAATTTTTGATTCTATGTACCAACACAGAGCAGTTTATCTTTTTGATGAATTTGATTCAATTGGAGCTAACAGGAGTTATGGAAATGAAGTTGGAGAAATAAAGCGTGTGTTAAATAGTTTTTTGATGAATATTGAAAAAGATGAGTCAAATAGTTTATTGATAGCGGCAACAAATTTACCTGAGTCATTGGATAAAGCTTTATTCAGAAGATTCGATGATATTATTCAATATCCATTACCAAAAGAAAATGAAATTTTGGAACTAATCAATATACAATTTAAAGGATATATGTTAACTAATAGTAAAAACCTAAAAGCTGTTGTTAAAGAAGCAGAAGGGTTAAGTTTTGCTGATATATCGAGTGCTTGTAAAGATGCTATCAAAGAAATGATAGTTTTAAATAAAGATAAGGTTTCAATCCCTTCTCTTCTTAAATTTATAAACAAAAGAAAACAACAATTTTAATTAAGATAATGCCTAGAGATTTAGACCACATACTAGTTTCTGGGTATGTTTCTGCTGAAAGTTATACAAGCCCAAATACTGGAAGAGATCGTGTAGTACCAACTGAACGAAATCGTAACATTCACGGTTCTTCTATACAGAACCAATTTGGAGTGGCGGTAAACGAATTCAGACAAGAGATAGACACTGATTACGTATATCTAGAATTTATATCTGAAGTAGATTGCTTAATGGCTTTTGATAGTTTAGATGATGGTAGAGGAGGCGATCATCGTTTTGTGTCTTCAAAAAGAGAACAGGTAATTATAAATGGTCAGGAGCATGAGCGATATAGAGCTTGTGTTTTTTTAAACACAAATGGGATATCTAAATTTTTAAATAAGATAGAGGCTTATTTAGATGAAAATAAAAATACTCCAAATGGCAATCCAAAAAATCAGAAACTAATCAATAATATTGCTTCAATTCAAAGAGCTACCCTAGAAAGTTTTTGGCAGGAAAAAGAAATTCCATTCCCAGATTATAATCAACAAATATGGTGGGAAGTTTGGATTAGAAGAGATGACTTTCAAAATGATTTACATGAGGAAGCTTCTATGATACCTATTTTGTTAGAGCAAGGAATAGAGGTTGGAGAAAGAAGATTAGTGTTTCCTGAACATATAGTCAGAATTATAAGAGCAACAGCAGAAACACTTTCAACTACTCTTTTGTATTCTGATAAGCTTGCAGAGCTAAGAAAACCTAAAGAAGCTGCAAATTTCTTTACAGGTCTAGAACAACAAGATGCAAATAATTGGGTTCAAGATTTAAAAAGTAGAACAGTAAATAATGTTACAGATGATTGTGTTTTGATAACTATCTTAGATACTGGAATAAACAGAGGACATCCTTTAATCGAAGACTTCCTTCCTGATGAAAATATGGATTCTGTTAAACCAGAATGGGGTACGGCAGACACTATACGACAAGGGCATGGAACTCAAATGGCTGGTTTATGTTTGTATGGTGATTTGACAGATATTTTACAAGATAATTCTCAAATTAATATTTATTATAACCTTGAATCGGTAAAACTGATACATCCTAATAATCCTCATGATCCTGAATTATATGGTGCAGTAACTGAAGAGGCTGTAGCTCGAGCAACAACCATGAATCCTCAAAACAAGAGAGTTATGGTTATGGCTGTATCAGCAACGGATGGAAGAGATAAAGGAAAGCCTTCTTCTTGGTCTAGTGCAGTGGATAAAATTTGTTTTGGGGAGAATGGAATTTCAGAGGACAAAACTGTATTCTGTGTATCAGGTGGGAATGTCGAAACCTATAATGTTACTGACTATCCAGTTAAAAACTACGGAGAATCTGTTCACGATCCTGCGCAAGCATTTAATGCTTTGACCATTGGGTCATATACAGAAAAGACATTTATAGACCAGCAACAATTTAATGGTGGACAACCTTTAGCTGAAACAGGTGCCATGTCTCCAAGTAATAGCACATCCATATCTTGGGATAATATGTGGGCGATTAAACCTGAAATTGTTCTAGAAGGCGGAAATCTTGGTAATCAAAATAATGGTATTATTGATCCTGATTCTTTGAGATTATTGTCTACAGGTAAGAACTTTAGATCTGAACCATTATGCAGTTTCGGTGATACTAGTGCAGCTTCTGGATTAGCTTCTCGCTATGCTTCATTATTAAGTAACCAATACCCCACATTATGGGCAGAAACAATAAAAGGGTTACTTGTTCATTCGGCATATTGGACAAATAATATGTTAGGAAATAGGCAAATACATGAATTATCAAGAATTGAAAAGATTAGCTTGTTAAGACAAGTTGGTTACGGTGTTCCAAATTATCTCAAAGCTTTAAAGAGTGCAAATAATTCACTTACATTGATAGCTCAACAATCTTTTATGCCTTTTCAATTAGATGGAAGTGCTATTAAGACAAACGATATGCATCTTTATACGCTTCCATGGCCAGTTGATGCTTTATCTAACTTGTTTGATGGTGAAGTTTCTCTTACAGTAACTTTATCATATTATATAGAGCCAAATCCAGGAAATAAACAATACAGCAAATCTTATTATTATCAATCACACGGATTAAGGTTTAAAATGATTGATTCTAATGAAACAATTGACCGTTTCAAAGAAAGAGTAAATAGAGAAGCGAGATCAGAAGATAATAATGAATCTTATTCAGGCGAGAATTGGATTATAGGAAGCCAAATAAGAGATAAAGGTGCCATTCACAAAGATATATGGACAGGAACAGGAGCAGATCTTTCAACACGAAATAGTATTGCAATATTCCCTGTTAACGGTTGGTGGAAAACCAGAAAGAAACTTATTCGTTATGACAATGCAGTAAGGTATAGTTTAATTATTTCTATCGAATCATCTGATGAAAATGTAGATCTTTACACACCGATTTTAAATATGGTTGATATTCAAGTTTAGTTTTTATTATTAAAATGCTTTCTAAAGTGAGTGTCAATTTTTAATTCTCTGGGAATTTTTCTGTACTAAGATAGTACTACTTTAAAATTAAAATATTTTTAGATATTTAAAAATAACCTCCCAGATTTGAAAGGCTATTTTAAATAAAAATTAATTAAGTTTTCTAAAGTTTTCTTCCATTTATGATATCCTTGATTCTAATTATATTAATATCTGTACAACTATATTCCACATTGTCAATTACAATTGGGGCAACTTGCTGAGGCTCGTTAGGGTCTGGAGTTTCAATCGGCTCTTCATTTAACAGGTTGTTATATATTTCAAATTGATAATCATTTGTTTCTCCCATCACGATCCCAGTGTTCCCATTACCATCATCTGTAGGTGGAGCAGAAGAATTCCAGCTGTGTTCGGAAGTTGACCCAATTAGGTTACCGTCGGCATCATATTCGTTGATTCTTTTGTAATCATATTTGTCAAGAACATATGCTCCTACAGCTACTGCACCCCATATGATTGGCCAAATAGGCTGGGGAGAAACAATAGTGTCAATATCTGGTTCATTCCATTCTCCTTCAGGCCCAATTCCAAATAGCTTTTGACTATAGATAATATCATTGCCATTATGAAATTGCATTTTTTCCGAATTAAAGGTAACACCCCTGTCCAAATACTTCTCCCCTGTAACTTTATTGGATGTATTTACTTTAGTTGTTACTTTTCTGCTACCATAAATCAATAAGTTAGAGTAGTAAACATTAAACCAATATTGGTCGGTCAGAGGTCTTAATTTAAATGAAAAATCAGATTGATTTTCATTGATCTTGGTAACGACCAATTCTCCATTTTCCAAAGTAGCTTTGGCATTTTCTAAATCATACACTTCATAATTGTCTTTAGATATATTGGATGAAGATTCGGTTTGGTCATCACCAGAACAAGAAACAAACAATATGAAACTTAGAATTAATGTAAAATAAAATAAGCTTTTCATAATATAAAATTTTAATTTCGCCTACTCTACAATGCAGTTTTCGGCTTCCCTGCTTTTCTGTTTACAAAGGTTTAATAACATTGCAGTAAAATTGATGATGGTTTAACCTAACTTTTTTGTTGGTAAGACGAAACATAAAAAGGTTATTTAACCCTAGCAGTTTGGTTTCAATAACCTTAATAAGGATGATATTAATAGTATTACTTTGCTTATATTCAACAATAAAAAAACATGTAATTATGAAAGCAAAGTATTTAATAGTATCAATTTTTAGTCTAATTGTTTTATCAATCTTTATTAGCTGTTCTTTTTCAAGAGGGACTGGAAGCGTGTCTAATGACAATACGTTGTGTCTAAATTATGAACGTTCTGACAAGAGCAATTTAGAGATTGGTTTAGTTCATGAAATGACAACACTTTATCAAAACAGCACTAATTTAGACAATACAAAAGCTGTTAGGTTAGATTTAGAAACCCTTAAAACATTCATTTATCATTTAGAAATGGAATCAAAAAAAAATAATATTTCCAGTAAGGATTTAGGGATTAGATTTTATTACGCACGTTATCCAAAACAAGCGACATGGAATAGTGTATACGCTAGAGATTTATCAGGTTTTATAAGGGATTCTAAAACAGAACAATACGCATTAAGACATACTTTAGTGTTGATTCCAACAATAAAGCAGGATTCTATAAATTATGACTTTGATCCTTTAGTACCTCAAAGCTACACAACAGGACTTTCATCGAGCTATTTAACTAGTTCAGATAATTATAATGCTAATCAAACCATCTTTGCATTAACAGTTACAGAACCAACTGTAAGCGCTCAAAATCATGGAGGACTTTACCCTCCTTATTCTAATACAGGAACTGGATTTTAAGTATATTATATGTCAGAGGTATTTAACATTTTAAAAAATGCACTACTAATAAGTCAGCTAATTTCGGTTATAATAGGTTTGTTATATCTGTTTAAAAGAAAGACAAGTTACTGGAAGTGGTTTTCTGTTTATTTAGTCATTATATTTATACAAGAGTATTTTTGGATGCAGGGTACAAGCATTGATAAGCAATACCGTATTGCATATTACGTATTCATCGGTGTGCCATTAGAATATCTCTTTTTTTATTGGCTATATGCATTAAAATCACAAAAAAGTAAGAAGTTATTTATGCTAAGTACCTCTATATATGTAATAACGGTATTAATTTCTGTTATTTATAAGAATGTAGATGAAGTATTCTCTATAAGCGTAAATGTCGGGACTATGATTTTAATTGTCCTAATCATATTGGAGTTTATCAAACAAATAAAAACAGATGATATTTTACAGTTTAAACAGAACAGAATGTTTTATATTAACCTAGGCTTAATATTGTTCTATATAGGTAATTATCCATTCCATATTTTTGGCCCAGAGCTATACGCCAACCATTTAGATATATGGAATGCCTATTACTTTTATTTTCTAACAACTAATATCCTGATGTACATTTTATTTTCAATAGCATTTATATGGGGAAAGAGACGATAATATTATCATTAATCCTATTTAATCTTTTTTTTCTGGCATTCATAGGAGGCATAATTGTTTTTATTCGGGAGTATAGAAAAAAGAAAAAAAAGCACGAAGAAGAACTAGAAAATGTAAGCTTAATGCATAAAAAGGAGTTGTTAGAAACTCAGGTTGAGATACAGACACAAACCATGAGCTATATAGGTAGGGAAATACATGACAATGTAGGGCAAAAGCTTACGCTATCCAGTCTTTATCTACAACAGTTGGTTTTTGAGGAGAAGATCCCAACCAATAGAAAAGATGCTATCTTAAAAGTAAATGAAATAATAGATCAGTCCTTGTCTGACCTGAGACAACTTTCTAAGTCATTAACCGATGATACAATTAGGAGTTCTTCCCTTTCGGAGCTTATAGAAAGTGAATGTAAAAAAACAGAAAGCCTAAAAGCATTTGAAATCACTTTTGATAACAATTTTAATATTGATGTAGATTCATATCAAGTAAAAAGCATATTGTTAAGAGTAATTCAGGAATTTATCCAGAATAGCTTGAAGCACTCTAGCTGTAAAAGAATTAATATTTTAATGTCAAATCAATTAAGAGAATTAACCTTAATATTGAAAGACGATGGAGTAGGGTTTGAAGTTAGCAATCATAACATAAATGGTGTTGGTTTAAAGAGCATAAAAAAGAGAGTTGAAATGCTAAATGGGTTTTACCAAATTAAAAGCACTAAAGAAGGCACAGAATTAACAATTAAAATTAATGTGTAATGAAATACAAGATAGCTATAGTAGATGATCATGTTTTAATAGCCAATGCTCTTAAAAGTATTATTTCAAACTTTCCTCAATTTGAAGTGATTCATATTAGTGAAAACGGATTGGACTTGCAGCAAAAGTTAAATAAAGAATCAGAAATCCCTAATATAGTATTATTAGATGTGAGTATGCCCATAATGGATGGCTTTGAAACAGCACAATGGTTAAAGGAGAATTATCCAGAAGTATTAATTATGGCACTGAGTATGCAAGATGATGATAAAAGCCTTATAAAAATGATAAAAAATGGAGCTAAAGGATATATGCTTAAAAATGCACAACCTACTCAATTGATAGAAGGATTAAATAACCTTATGGAAAGAGGTCAATTTTTCCCCGATTGGGCTTCAAGCAAAATTATTACTTCAATAAGTGGTAATTCTACTTCTATTGAATCTTGTGTAGATTTTAGTGAAAGAGAAAAAGAGTTTTTAAAGTATGTAACTACTGAGATGACTTATAAGGAAATTTCAGAAATAATGTATTGTAGTCCGAGAACCGTTGAAAATTATAGAGATAGTTTATTTGAAAAATTAGAATTGAAATCTAGAGTTGGTTTGGCCGTTTACGCCATCAAAAATGGTTTTTCAGTTTAGATTTAAGATACATAAATGATAGGATGCTGTTTATATTATAGGTTTTATTACAAACCAAAAAGATAGACAACCTAATAGAATAAAAGTGAGTAAACGCCAGCCAATACCTTTTTTAAAATCATAACCTAACTTGTTTTTCTTTATAAGAGTAGGCACTACAAAAGACAAGGTTTGATTTATAAATAATATTACAAGTAGCTTACCAAAAAAGCCTGTTTTTATTAAGTAATCTGCTAGAAATGTTTTGTCGAGGTACAAAGCCTTGTAAAAAAAATGTAGAAGAACAACTATAGCAATGATAATTAAATATGTGTTTTGTATATACTTATAAGAGGTTTGTTTCTTTTCTTCTTTTTTCTTTTTATCTATTTTCTTTTTAATTGACGGTATATAAGTTAAATTTAAATTAACAATATTATCTGCATTTAGAACAAATACATCACCAGGTACTTTAATTCTATTTCTGGATTGAGTGGGCTTATTTGTAGAATCCTTACTTTTCTCTTCAGTAGTAGTTATATCAAGGTTTTTCTTTTTATATCTATGAGTGTCAATTAGGTAAACCTTGTCTAATTTAGAAATGTCATCGCTTTTTAAATCATAATCAACAACATAACCAGTATATAATTCCTTTCTATCATTTTGATCACTAACAGAAACGAGAATGTCAGCATAGGTCATTAAAGTATCTTGATCTTTTCCTTTATTTCTTTTAAAAGCATCTTTGTGAGCATCCTCAAACTTTTTCATATTAAGAACTTCCCCACTAAAAATATAGTACCATTGGTTTTTAAATCTAAAGAGTTTATACTTTTTATCCTATTTTCTAGCTCTTATAAAACGACTACAGGTCCAACCTACAAAAGCTGAAAAACTAAATACACATACTGAATAAATGAAAAAAACTAATATATCATTTTCAATAAAATTTTTAGTAGAATCTTGGGTTCCATTTGTTCCGTCGGATGTTATATCTCTAAAAATTGTAAAAACGTCTAAATAACTAGATTCGAAGCCAAATGATAATTTGTAGAAAGTTACACATATAATTTGCATAACTATACCTGGGATTATACTAAAGAAAATAGAGTGTAATACAGGGTCTTTTGTATTAAATTGTTTTGAAAACTCTCCGAAAAAAAAGAATCTTCTAAATAAGATTCCTGGTATAACAATAGCAATAAAAAAAGCTATGAAGCCTAAAGTAAGATTCATAGCTTAAAGTTATAAAATGGATTCTAATTTTGTCTTTTCCCAATCTCCTGTATCATGATATTGGTCTACAGCTTCTCTTAGTTTATCTGCTGTTTCAGGATCTTTAATAGCCTTTAAACCATCTTCAGAAATAACATGTGTTTCTGTTTCTGAAGATACAGATTTATAAGCACGAACAATAATAGCAACAATGGCTAAAAGTCCTGCTAAAGCCAAAATATTTTCTATTGCACTTTTATTGTTTTCCATTATTTCTATTGATTTGAATTGCGAAATTATCTATTTTAATAACGATAAAAAAGTAATTTAGTATATAATTTCCAAATATCATACCATAAATATTAAAATTAAAACATTCATTCTTCCTTATAGTTTGAGAAGAATACGCTTGTCCTTAACAAAAAAATGTCCCAAGTCGAAAGCCAAATTTCAAATGGCAATCTTTTGGGACATTTTTGTTCGCTATGACGAAAATCGCCATCGGCTTTTTCGACACATCGAGGCTTCAATTATATTGAAGGCAAGATTGCCTCTGAACCGTTCAAATGAACTTATCAAAGGCATTCTTGGCAAAGGGCTTCCCTTTTGCATTACCCTTAAAGAAAGAAGACAGGAACATGTGTATGTCCTGTCTTGTTTTATAAAAAAGGGGTTACAAAATAAATTTAAGTTTAGCGGATACTTTTAAAACTGATTTTTAGTTTCTGTACAAAAGACTAATTCCCCTTTTTCGTTAATATATCCCATTTTCTTTTTATCCTCTTTTTTAAAGACGACTAAAGCTAAATTTGAGTCAAATTCACCAATGCTATTATAAGGTGTTTCTTTAATTTCAAAATTATCTACATTAAATAAACTAATTTTAGAACCATGTTTTAACTTAATCAAGTTACCATTTTCAATAATATCATATTTTGATTCATCATATTTTTTATCAACTCTTAGCTCTTTAAAGTCGAATAAAATTTCCCCTTTTTCATTTATTAGTCTATACCCATAGTTTGTTATATTATTAACTTTTTTATGATTGTAAAGCCTAACAATTGCTTTACCATTGACAAATTTAGAAGCTTCTACAAATTGAGGTTCTAATATAATTTTATTATCATTGTCGATATATCCAAATAGATTATCAATATTTTTTACTATAGCTTTATTTTCATTAAAATCACTAGGTTCATAAGAATACATAAAATCAATTGCAACCTCACCTTTGCTGTTTAAAAACCCCCACTTATTTTTTCCTTCAGTTTCAGAGTACCTAAACGCCTTGATGAATCCATTCTTTAATTTTTTGAATTTTTTATAGTTATAATCCGATTTAAAATCGGAAACTAAACTTTTAATCGCATAGTATTTAGAATATTTATCATCTAAATTTTTAATACCAATCAGTTCATTTGAGATAGGTAATATTGGATCCTGAACTCCGTTTTTTGAAATGACAGAGAAAATTATTTGACCATTTTCATTCATTATTTTAAAGGTAGGTTTAGATAGGTTTTTAAAATCCTTAATGATAAAAAATGAATTAACAGTTTGAATGGAAAAACTTGGATTTAATATAAATTCGCCTGTAAATTTTCTGATAGCATCTTTATGAAACCCAAATTGACGTTGTAAGTATACAGTCTTACCCTGAAAGTCTGTGCCGTTATCTAAAGTTTGTATAACATCTAATTTACCAATTAGATTACCATCAACATCAATAAACCCTTTTAAGTTACCTGTTTGGACTAAGGCATAGCCATTTTTAAAATCATTTAGTTTATCAAAATATAAAGGTTTTTGAGCAAATAGAAAGTTTGATAAAAGTAAAATTGAAATAGTCGTGTAAAGTCTCATTATTTTTAGTTTAAGAAAAATTAACAAATTGTATGCCAAATTTGTCTTTTCAATACTGTGTTTTTTGATAATTTATTTCACCCTTCCCTCTTTATCAAAAAACAAAATTTCACCAGAATGCGCATTTTTTAAAATTGCTTTAGCAGATTGTGTTCCATCAATAATGATTGGGTTTTCTTTACCTTTGAGGACATCATAAACGTACTCAATACTGTTTATTTTAACTCGTCCAATTTGATCATTATGTAAAAACCCTTGGTCAAATTCTTTTATATAGGTTAAATCACTTTCATTTTTCCAGTTTTGAGGTAAGGAATTTTCAATATCATGGAGATTGATAATTTTCACTCCTTTGTCATCATAAATCCATATTTCATCAGCCATTCCTTTAAGTTCAAAAGAGAAATCTTTTGTTAAGTCAATATTATTATCTACCCATTCTGTATCAAGATTAAATTTTCTTTTTTTCACATTGGTTTTTATTATACTTAAATTAAGTTCGATTGTTTTTACCCTTCCCTTCCAGTCATTATCATTAGGTTTTCGTAATTCCATAAGGTTAATACCGTAATATTCGGCAAATTCTTTAGCTCCTTTTTGAAAACCAACTTTAGATACCATTATTCCATTTACAGTTCCGAGATCTACTAATACGGCATAAAAATCTCTAACTTTTGCTATAGAAACATTTGAATTATAATTTTTACACTCTATAGCTACTTTATGAGTTATGCCAGCGACCTTATATTCCCAATACACATCTATTTGGTGAGTAAACGCCTTACCCTTAACAAGAGCATTGTGTTGTACATTAACTGTTACACCCTCTTCATTCAATAAAGTTTCATAAATCTCTTTAGTTAATAGCTCGTATTCTAAGTTTACATTCATGATTTAAATTTGCTTTAACTATATAGTTTTTACTCTTCTTTATTTTTTAAGGCTCTTAAATACTCAAAAATAGGAATGTCAAAACCTATATTTATCATAGCATTATCGTATGAAAGCGATTTATCAATAATTGGAACGGAGTAGGAGATATTTAATTCTAATTTATTAAAGAAAGTAACACCTGCACCAACTCCAACCATAGCAAAATCAAAATTATCTTGAGATTTCAAGTCAACTACATTGTATAAAATACCTGAACCATAAATTGACAAATAAATGTCATCTATTAATGGGTCTTTTGTAGGTTCAAGCCATCTTCTGTACTTTCCTCTATATTTATACCATTGCATTGGTTTTTGTGAGTGTGTATAGTCAAAATCGAATAAGACAAATTTAAGCCCCATTTTTTCGCTTACATAGGCTAAATCTGAAATAGTGCCATTATCTTCATTATTTATGATAGAGGTATTAGAGCTAGCAAAAGATCCATAATTAAGCCCAATAATAAAGAATGGCTTAATTCCTATTAAATTTTTCTTTAGGCTAGTTATTTCTTTTTCATAAAATTCAGATTCGAAGGACAGAATAATAGCTTCTACATCAATTTTAAAGCTTTTAAATACCATTTCTTCATCCCCATCATAGGAAATATATATAACATATTTGTTTATTAACTCGCCAATTCTAGATAAGAAGCTGTTTCCACCAATTTCCTCTTTAAACCCTTGTAAAGAAAATGAAAAGAAATTGAACAGTTGTTGAATATCATCTTTCTTAATTTGACTTAAATCAGAAATGTCAAAGCTGGATTGATTTATAAGGTCAAACATTTCATTATAGATAGTATTAACAGCCTTAGTTGTAGAGCTTAGTTCATTAATAAAATTATCTAATTCTTTATCAATTGTATCTTTTAATTTAATGTCTATATTGTTATAATTATCATTAAGACCGCTTGAAAATCTAGTGTCCAAGTTTTTTTTAAGAAAGAGACCATTAGATTTAAAAATTGCGATATCTTTATTACATAATCGAATAAAAAGTTCATCTATAATGTAGTTAGATACTATGGTTAAGCTATTACTATTATTAAATTCTTGGCGAACTTGATTCTGATGAATTAAATCATTTGTTGAACTATAATAATTTACTTCTCCTATGAAGTCAGCATTACCATACATACTATAGGAAGCAAAATCTTTTTCTTTATAAATTATTGAAGATAGATTGTCTTTGTAAAGAGGGATTAATGCGCTACCACCTGCTTCAGAATTAAGGTAACCATCCTTATAAAAATCCATTATTGATTCTTTAGAATATTCATTAATAAAAAAATTAGCTAATACATAATTAATAGAATAATTACTAATCTCAGACACTAAGTCTTGAGTCATTACGGTTTTATTTTTTTCAGTAGTTAAAATATTAATCAAATTATACATTGTG
Source organism: Mesoflavibacter zeaxanthinifaciens subsp. sabulilitoris (assembly GCF_014191595.1). NCBI lineage: Bacteria > Pseudomonadati > Bacteroidota > Flavobacteriia > Flavobacteriales > Flavobacteriaceae > Mesoflavibacter > Mesoflavibacter zeaxanthinifaciens. Next base: position 254,701 of record NZ_JACHWV010000002.1, read on the forward strand.
TTATAAGTCGTATAATTAGTAGTCTTAATATTTTTAACGACAAGATTTTTTAAAACACGTTGTTTAATTTCTATTTGTTTTTGTCGTACCAATTCAGAGACAAGATCAACATCAGGAGTCATCTTTTGAGAAATACAAATAAATGGAAGAAGTAAAGCTGCAAGAAGAAAAAGAGATTTAGTTTTCATAATTGGTTGGTTTAATGTTAGCTTTTTATGTTTTGAATGAGAATTTTAACATAATTATGATGTAATTTAATAAATTTAAAACAAATATTCAATCAAGATGATTTGAACGTAATTTTTAGACATTATGAAATATAAAAACTGATAGTTAATATGCTATCAGTGTTTAATTTGTTTATAGAATGTTAATTATTGTATTGCTGAGATAAAATGTAAGTAATTAATAGTATAATGACTTTTAAATTTTAAAAAAATATCAGCAATCTAACCTTCTGTTGATATGTAAAGTTAGTTTTGGTTATTAAATAATTAAAGACCTAACCATCTTTTCAACCAATTTTTACTTTTATAGGTTTTATTTATAGGGATACGTTCAGAAGTATCAAATTCATCTTCATTTTGAGTGATTTCATGAACAGGTGGATGTTTATAATCTTGTTTTAAATGTAATTGCTTAGTGTTATTGAAATTAGAATATTCAGATTGAGAAGGATATTGATAGTTCATAGGGGGAATGTCTATAGGTAATAACTCCTGTGGATCGTGATAGTTGTTTTCATGATCTTCAATTTCATCGACAGGATAAAGTTTATACCAGTCTCTTTCAACAATCTCTTCATTTCTAAAATCTTGAAGCGGGTCATCATCAATTCTAGTATTAGATAAGGCATCTTTATGATAAGTTTTATTGTTAATTGAATTCGCTTCTTCTAACAGCTTATCAATATCTTCTGGTTTATGTTGTTTTGGTTTTAAATATCTTGAATCAAAGTGACCTTCCATAAAGAAAGCCTATCATATACAGCTTCTAAGTTCAAATGTCATACCTAAACATTTATAAATATTGTGACTGTCAGCTGCGATTTAATATGTGCTAATATTTTATTAAGAACATACGGTTAGCAATAATTTCAAATGGATTCAAAAATATTTAAATGCGTCATGATTACATTTAAATACATTAGTAAATTATAGTACTTTTTTGTCAGTTGCTTTTACTTCAGAACTTGGACTCATTAATTCTAAAAACATTTCTTTTATTTCTAAAAAAGATGTTATAAAAAAATAAAAGGAGGCTATTAATATAAAGACTTTTTCAGGTGTTTCAAATTTCGTAAAGTATGAATCATTAAAAAAATAATCAAGAAATAAGCCTTTAAGTATTGCAATAGCACAAATAAAGGTGGAAGGGTCAGTTATTGATGAAATAAATTCAGCAAGAGTTGATTTAAATTCCTTAGAGTTAGATATGTTTTCTAAATTCAATTCATTGTATCGAATTTTATGCAAAATCGTGATGAAAAATATACTTATTGTAATTATATAGAATAATGTATTTGAATTTAAAATAGTTTTTAAAAAGCCTAACAATTCATCTTTGAATTCTCTTACAAAAAATGAGATAACTAAAAGAATAATGAAGATTGAAAAATACTTTATGTTAATTTTTTTCATAGACGACTTCTATTAAAATAATTAACTTCTTTTTCCTCTTTGCTTTCGGAAGAGTTTCCAATTAGTCCACCAACTAATGCTCCAGTTAAAAATCCAATTGGACCACCAAATAAACCAATTGCACCGCCAATAACACCTCCTGCAACAGTATTAGAGCTTTCTTTTTCTGCAAAAACTTGATTGACATTATAATTAAATCCATTAATTGTAAAATAATATCCACCAATTTTTCTTGCAAGTTCGCTTCTGTTTTGTGCTGAATGACGCAAATAGATTTTTTGTTTTCCTTTTTTTACATATAGTTTCATTCAAGTAAGATGCTTCTCTTGTATTGTTGATGCGATTTTGTGTATAAATCTTTGAGTAAAATATATTATGATTTTTCTCAGTGATCGAAAGATAACAAATTGCGATGAATTCTGACTGTTAATTCAGGAACAATAATATGTAACAGTTATGTCAGTAGTTATTTTATTATAAAATATTTAAATCTTTATCGTTTACATAGTTTTTTTAAGATCTTACTACTTCCTTTTTGACCGAGTATTGAGTCAGATACGCTTTTTGGTAAGTTTTACCTATTGCGATTGGTTCAGTAGTTTGCAATGTGTATTGATGTAAGATGTTGGTTTATTCATTGTCAAAATAGTCATTCACATATTCAAACGGGATTTTTTCTTGTTCGAGTCGCCAGTTGTTCTCTTTCAATATGTCGTATAGTTTTTGCTCATTGCTTGTCAGGTTAAGTTTTACTGAAATATTTGTTGGTGTACCGTTATCGTTTTCAAAATACTTATCAAAGGTTTGCTTGTCCATCAAAACACTTTTAGAATGAGGAAAATATCCCCTGAATTGAGATAAGATTTCAAAGCCTTGAACATCTATATCACCCCAATAGTATAAATCAACTACGTTGAACCATTCTACATTTTTTAAGTTGATAACACTGTATCCACTTCCAAAAATTGCAATTGTATTGTTCATTTTCGGAAGAGTTAGTGTTGTGTAAAGGGTTGTTTTGTTTTCTACAACCAATACTTTTCTTATTGGTAGATTCATTACTTCAAATTGACTAACAGGAATAGCTATATCATCAAATCCTGAGAAAAATTTTTGACTTATCTCTTTGTCAAGTACCTTAAACCGAATTTGTGGTTCGGCATATTTCAAGTTAAATCTTTTCTCAAATGACTTTTCCTCTGTTCTAATGTGTTCTGAAATAAGAATATCAAGTAATTCCCTAATTACAGCTTGATTTCTTTCCAAAAACTTTGTGTGAACCTTTATAGGCAGCTCTCTTATGTACAAATTTGGTTTGGGATTTTGTTTGAAGTATTGACATATTTTCAAAATACTTTCCCAATCGGCTTGATTAGCGATTACCTTCTTTGGATTTTTAATTAACCAATCTTTTAAATCTGGGAATGTTTCAAGGATAAACTTTGTGCTTTTACAGAATAACTCAACTTCATTTTTTCTACCTAAAAACTTCAAAAAGTCATTTTCGGTTTCAAAGAATATTGAGGTAGGTAATGTTTGATATCCTAATGATTTAGTTTTTACATTTTGAAATTCCAATGAGTATCCAAAGCCTGTTTTTTCCTTTGATTGGCTGGTAATTAGCTGTATTTCATTTTCAAATTCAGGGAATGAAGTTTTAGTGTACGACTTATCACCACGAATAACCAATTTTTCAAAGGGCTTGTTCTCAACAAGCGATTGAAGATAAGAAACATATTTTCTTTCGGCTTTTTTCTTTATTTCCTGTGGTGAAATCATTACAATACGTAGTTCGCTTTTTGTTCTTGAAATTGTTCAATAGGCATATCGTATAACCAAGAATGTCTTTCTTCCTTACGTTCTACAAAGTGTACGAATGAAATATCATTTTCCACGATATGTATGTTATCGCTTGGTGTAACCACTAATAATTGCAAATGAAGTTGCTTACATAAGGTTACTAAATATCTTGCTTTGTCTTCATCTTGTGCTTTAAAGGCTTCATCAATAGCAATAAATCGGAATGAATTACTTTGTAACCCTTCTTTGGTCAAACCAAATTGATAAGCAATTGCAGACCCTAGAATTGTATAAGTAAGTTGGGCTTTCTCTCCACCCGAAAGCTGCCCCATAGCCTCATAAGTTTTGAATTTCTGATTGGTTTCTTTGTAAAATTCTTCGGCCTTGTAGTTGAACCACGAACGAACATCCATTACTTTTTTTCTCCAATCTTCTTTATCTAACTTTTCTATGAAGGGGTGAATGTGATTGTTAAAGTGATATTCTCTTCCTTCAATTGTTTTCTCCATTTGATAGACATTAGGAACGGCTTCTTCCAATAGTCTTCTAAATTCTTTTACTTCATCATTGACTTTACTCGGTGCTACAAGTTGGATATAAGTCTTCGGACTGTTTTTAAAATCAATAGCTTTTAGGGAATCGTTCAGATGCCTAATGTTTTCTTTGATGGTATCCGACCAATTTTCAAAGAACATCCTAAAATCACCAACTTTATTGGTGATGGTTTCCTGCAAATAATCATTAAATTTCTTTTCAAATTTTGGAAGATTATCCTTTTCTAATCTTTCCAAAAATTTTTGATACTCGCTGATAAACTCTAAGTGAGTTGATTCGGGCAAAGCATTTACATCCGAACGCCAGTCTTTAAATTTGCTAGTAATAATTTCAGTCGGCTGTTTAAAGGCATTTATTTTTACGCTGACTTCCCGCTCATTTTGTTGCTTTTGTTTATTTAGCTCTGTTATTTCTCTTGAGTTTTCATCCTGTAAATTTTTGCGTCTCGCTTCAAAATCCACATACTCAATATTCAATAAATTGGAATTTTGACTTTCAAACGCTGATGTATCAATATTTCCTAAAGACTCAAAAATGACTTTGTTGTCGGTTATAGTTTTTCTAATATTTTTTTGTTTTTCTTCTGTTTGAAAAATTTCTCTGTCTTTACTTTTAATATCAACTTCCGAAAGTTTTTTCAACTTATCTTGCACATCTTTCAACTGCTCTTGCAGTTTCTTAACTCGGTCATTTGTTTTTTCCAACGCTTCTTTCTGTTCCGCCTTTTCTTGTATGTCACGGGCATATGATTGCCAATCTATATCATCATACTTGTCAAACTTTGAAAACAGATTGTGGCACTCATCTTTGAATGTTCCTAAATTTTTAATTTCAGAGTTTTTACTTGCAATAGCCTTTTTGTTTTCAGTTTGTTGATTTTGAAGATTTCTCAATTCTTTCTTTAAAACCGCAATTTTCTCTTTATTATCCCAACCCAAAACATAGTTTTCTTTTCTCGAAATATATGGTCGGTCGTCTTTTTCGTGTTTTCCTTTTCTGAACTTTATTAAGCCGTTCTGGGTAATTGCCATTTCTGAATGGCGTTCAAATTCTGAAAGATTATCCACACAAGTAAAATTGAATTGAGCTTCCAAATAATTCTCAATCCATTCATCATATATTATTTTGGGTTTTATCTCAATTTTATTGACTAAAGAGTTTTCATTAATGTCCTTATGTCGCATACTTTTAAGATAATCCTGTTGTTCGTATTTGTCGTAACGAATTCTACCTCTCAAATCATTGTTGTTCACATACTGATTTACCTTGGAGTAGTACTTTGGCGGAACAATCAAACGCAAAGCAAAATTGTGAAGTACTTTTTCAATAGAAGATTCCCAAGGCAATTCATCTTCCTTTACTTTAATCAATTCACCAATAAAAGGAATTTCTTCTTTGGTGGCTCCAATACTTGAAATAAGTTCTTCTCTAATATCTGCTACTCGTCCCGCAATGTTATTTTTATTTTTTTGAAGCGTTTGAATGGTTTTTACTAATTCGTTAGTCGATTCAGTTAACTCATCTTCTTTATTTTTTAATCCTCGAAGATTTTCACTTTCATTTTCAATCTTTTGTTGTGTGCTTTGCTTTAACTGTTTTGCATCTTCACGATTTTCAGTAAAGGTTTCTTCACTTGGATTAGTAGGTAATTTAATTTTTTGAGCGATATTGTTGTAATCGTCAAGCTTAGCACTTCTTAAAGTTTTACTTTTTTCTAATCTTGAAATTTCTGTTTTCAATTTTTCAATTTGACTACCAACTTCGTCAGATTTTATTTGAACTGTCAAATCTGTCTCTTGATTTTTGAAATCAGTTTCTTTTTCCCTTAATTTGATTAATTCATCATTCAAGTTTTGCAGTTCTGCTTTACATATATCTAATTCTTTTTCACCCAACTCAATACCTTTATGGGCAAACCAATAAACAGCCATTTCTTTTGATTGCTCTAAGTGTTTCAAGTTTTCTTGAATTTCCCTCAGTTTATTAGCAATTTCATCAATTGGTTTAAGCTGTTTGATTTGCTCTTTGGCTTTTTCAATGTTGGTTTTCGCATCCATTAAAGTCAGAAAACTCTCTTTTAATTCAATAAACGCTTCTTCTGAATTTTTGCCATTCTCTGTGTATTCCTCCAACATATTGGTTCTGACAAACTCATCTAAATCTTCCAAAACTTTTACCCCAACAACTTGGTTGAATAAACTTAAAGCTTTTGTAGAACGCATTCCGAAAAGATGTGACATTCGTTCTGCATAAGCAGTTGGGCCATCCATAAATTCAATTTTCCGTTTGGACGTATTCGCATTGTAGATTTTATCCAATCGCTTTTTCCAATTTCCTTTACCGTCAAACTGACTGAAATCTTTTTCTATTTCAAGTGGAATGTGAGAAATACCGAACTGTCTCCTTAATTCGTTGTTCGAAAACCAACGGACTTGAAATAATGTGATTTTCTTTTCATCCGTATTTTTAAAATAAGCAAGAATTACAGAATAAGTACCTGTGTCACGCAACTTTTGTGTGGAAGTAGAAGTTTTTCCTTCTTCCTGGATATTTCCGTAATGCCCTAAAACATAAGTTTCTTCTGTGCGATCGCCTTTTTTCTCAACACCTGAAGATTGATTATAAAAACGGTCTCTTTTAGCTGGGACTATCAAGGTTAACAAAGCATCTATATATGTGCTTTTTCCAGAAGCGTTTGCACCGGTTAAAAGCGAATTATTCCCTTGGGGATTTATTCTGAAAACTTTTTCATCAAAGGTTCCCCAATTAAAAACTTCCATATATTGAAGTCTGAAACCTGCTTTATCCGAACTTGTACTAAACAGACTCAACATACTCTTGTAATTTTGTTTTAAATTCTTGCAATAAATCAGGTGTTATTTTTTCCTTGATTATGCGATGTATCTGATATTTTGTTTCGTTGTCTTTTTTGCCAACTTCTTTCAAGTAACCTAGTTCAGCTACTCTTTTTATGTAGTTATCCAAATCTTTTTGAAATTTCAACTTATTGTAGCCTTCTGGCAAAAAGAGTTCTAATTCATCTTTTATTTCGGCATCAGTAATAAATTTCTCCGCAGTAAGCTGTGTCGGATTGCTATCAAATTCTTCTAAACTTTGCCTTAAAACAACAAGTACAATCGATGTTTCAAATCCAATTTGTCGCCTTTGAACTAAGCCAAGTGTTTTTCCTTCGTTGTCTTCAAATTGTTTTACAAACGCAAAACCATCGTCTTTTTTTACAATGAGTTCTAATCCAATTTTACTGATGTATTCTTGAATTTCAATTTGATAATTGATTATATCGTCCCAAACGTTTGAAGAACGTTCAACAACTCCCTTCAGCAACTTTACAATTGCTTTACTGTATGGTGTTGTATTTTGCTCTAAAGTGCTCATTTGGTGAAAATAATTTCAGGGATTTGTATTTGTTTGTTCTTTTTAGAATCAAAGATGATACTTTGGGTATTATCAGGGCTGATATAGTGTTTAAAATCTTTTGCAATGCCTATGTATCCAAACAATTCGGGCAGCCCTTTTTCAAGTCCTCCGTAAATTTCAACGATATCTAATAGCGTGGCTTGCGATTTTTCATTTAAAACATCTTTAACCCTTTTTCGCAACAAAGCTTTGTCAATGTTTGATTGTAAAAATAACTTACCTAAACGCTCTGACGAAGAAATATCTTCATCCGCAATTTTTGGTTTACTAGTGTATGTAATTTCTTCACTTTGTTCTGTTGTTAATTTTCGTTCAAACGGAATATTGATTTCAATTCCCGTTTCCAATTCGAACGAAGTTTCAGGTTTCTTTTTTGTTTTGCTTATTGCTACAAGCTGTTTCTTTATTTCTTGGATGATGGTTTTGGTGGCTTCCGATTTTGAACTTTCACTTTCACGAATAATACGGCTTAATTTTTCAGCCATTTTATCGTTGGCTTTATATACCTTTTGACCTGAATTGTGAAGATGTCTTTTCATTCCTTTTAAGAACGGGTCATTTACAGTAATTGATTTTTCTTCTAAAGTTTTATACAATTCCTTAGTTAGAATTTCCCATTGATTTTGTAAGTCGGGGTTTAAAATGAATGACCAAAATGCATAAAAACTTTTTCCTTGCTGACTACTTTTCAGTTCATCCAAAGCATCAAAGGTAAATTCCAAGATATCGCTTTTGGTTAAACTACCATCAGCGTGCTTTTGATAAATCCCCTTTGTGATTTCTTTGAAATTATCTTCAACTTCTTTAAAATCAGATAATAATTCTTTGGCCGATTGATTGAGTTGATTAAAACGAGGAACAATTTCAAACTCTTCGAACACTTTTACATCTTCTCCAATTTGTATTCTCTGGATTTGCTGTTCAATTTCTAACTTCTTTTCTTCCAACAACTGAATACGTTTTTCAGCATCTTCATTGGTAAATTCAACCAATTCTTTCAATTGATTTAAAATGTTGTTGAACTTTGATTCAGTCCCGACAAATTCCTCCTTTTTTAAACTTGCCAACCAGTCAATGGTTTTGCTCGAATGAGCTGAAAGTTCATAAAAAACCTCTCCTTGTTCATCAGGGTAATTAGCTAAGAAGCCTTTGTTTGTCCAATAATGAATATATTTTTTTGCCTTTTCCTCGTAAGTGTCAAAAACATTGATTTCGCTGTCCTCATCATTTTCAACTTGTTTGTACTCTAAGTAATCAGCTAATTGTATTAGAATGTTATCTGACGAAATTGTGCTTTGTCCACTCGAAAAGGTATTTGTAAGAAATTCAAGTATCATTTCTCGATTTCGCAAACGCAAAAGTTCAACACTCGGTGAGTTGTTTAGTGACTCTAATATTTTTGAGCTTTCATTCATTTTGCTTCTGTTCAGCTATGGTACTCTTGTGTGCTTCAATAATCCAGCTATGAATTATAGAGTGGTTTAGCACTTAATTAGCACATATTTACTAAATGAAACTTTGTTTGGGTTTTTAGCTTGAGTAAGTAGTAACATTACTTATGGTCTTTAGTTTTTGATAAATTCAACTATTCTATCAGTTAAATCGATCAGTTGTTTTGATTTTTTTCCATCTATCCATGCATATTCTAACATTTTAGCAATTGCCAATGGATTCTTTTTTAAACCGCCTGCATTACCGTAAAATGCAATTGCTTTATCTGCGTATTTTTTCAAATCTTCTCCAAATTCAGTCGAGATTTCATTTGTTAAATTAGTTTTCCAAGAAGTTAAATTTTCCTTTAATATTGAATTATTGGGCCAATTGCTTTCAGAGCTCAAATTCATCAATTCTAATATAGCTTTATTTTCTTTTTTGTGTTGGGTAATTTCATGTATTCTTGTTTTATCTGTATCACTATCATAAATCACCATGGTTGGAATATCGAGAATTTTAGCCATAGCTAATGGTTTGATAAGTTTATTTTTTCCCTCAACAGGAACTATGTGACAGCCATGACGTCTAAATTCAATCATCTTATTTGTTAGTAATAAATATGAATTTATATAAGCAAGATCTTCATGTCCTTCAACTAAAATTAATTTTTTACAGAAAAACATTTCGTTTATAACAGGATTTAATGATGGATATAGTTTTGCAACTATTCCATTCTCAGTAACCAGTTTTTCTCCAACTTTATGTAATTGTTCAGCTAAATCTTGATAGGATAAACTTTTTACTTTTGTTTCACTAGGTTTTCCAATTTCACATACCAATCTTATTTTATCAAAACTATCTCCTGGTATAAATAGTGGATTATGCGTACAAATTATTATTTGAGAATTTGATTGAGATAAGTCAAAAAGAGTTTCTGCTAAATATCTTGCTTGAGGTGGATGTTGAAATAATTCAGGCTCTTCAATTCCCATTATTAAAGTAGGAACATTTTCAGATTCAAAACTCGTTAGCTCTTGCAATAAGGCTAACATATATGAACGTTGTAAACCATGTCCAAATCTTGATAACTCTCCCTCAAAACCTCTTTCTCCAACTCTCAATCCTGCAAGAGGCTCTTCAATTTTGATTGATTTATCTGGATGCTGTTTCCATTGAATTGAAGCCGAAATATTTGGATGAGCCCAATTGGCTAAACGGTCTTGAAGCGAATTAGAAATATCATCTAAAGTTTCCTGCTCTGCATCAAGTAGTTTTTGATATTCCTCTCGAACATTATTTCTTAATTCTCTAACTTTTTCATCAAAAGAAACTTTTGACCTAACTGTTCTAGCTAAAAGTTGACCAAGCGCAGATTTTGTAGATTCCTCACTTTCTTCAGTTGCATCCTTAATAGCTGGAACAAAAATCCATTGAATATGAGATTCGAGTTTGTTAATACCTCTTGAGACACCATAAAATTGATCTTCGCTAGGTATCAAAATACATTTTTTAGGATTATTAGATTCATATTCATGTAGAGCCGAAATCATATCGGCTTTTGAATTTGCAGAATTAATTTCAGTATATTTTTCTCTAAATAATTTAAAAATTTCTTTTAATTCTGCTGCTTTTGCTCCGTTCTTATCTGCTTCAAAGAATTTTCTGAATTCATCCATTCCAAGACGGTTTCCATATTGCTTTACATCTGCTTTTTCAAGAATTGTATCATACTTCGCAATTGCTGTTACTACTAATTTATCTTGCCTTACGTAATCGGCTAGTTCATCTTTAGCTTCTTTTGACAAAGAAGAAAAAGTAACCGTAATTTTAATATCTTTTGAAGTGTCTGAATGGTGAAAGTCATTTGCAGATAGTTTTAGTAAATCGGTTTGACTGTCTTTATTTTCCCGAAAGAATAGGTTTAAAGCATGGAAAACAGTCGACTTCCCAACACCATTTGGACCAACAAATGAGGTATAATCATCAAATTTAATTAGTTCTTCTTTATAAGCTCTAAAATTTTCTATTTTGATAGATTCTATTTTCATCTATGTTTGGCTTTAAATGACTTGCAACATATAAATACATATACAATAATACCAAAAATAAAATAAATATTCAATCTGTATAGTGAGATATATTAAAACCTCAATATTTTCAATAGGCATGAAAATATAATTCCATTGTGTAATTCTTAATTTGTAATAAACAAACTACTTACAATTAGCAAATTAAAACACCGAAATCTAGAAAGGTAAAAAGTTATCAATATCTCTATTTTTGTCACGTTCAACTTTCATTTGTTTGATTTCCATTTCTCTTTTAGCTTTCAGGAGCGCTCTGTCCCAACTTTCTTTATAGTCAGTAAGCTCATGGAATGCAGCAGGTGCTACCAGACTAAAACCTTCATAGTAGCAGTTTCTTAAAGCTTCTACGTTGTTTTTAAGAAGTGAATTCAAAAATTCAGTATCATCTTTCGCATTATAATAAAACGCCTTTCCTGAAGCGATGATTCCGTTTTTAAAACGATTAAGAACATCAGGGTGTGTTGTGTAATCCAATTGCTCTGCTACTAAGTGAATATGTTTTGAAAAAAGTTCTGAGCGTAGTTCCAATAAACGCAATTGAAAACCAACAAGTTCATCAATGGATTTTGTTTCCAATATCCGAATAAGTGCCTCGTCCTGTTCAATACTTCCAACAGTTACATTTTTTTCCAACGAAGTTTCCACTATATGCCAAAAATCTTGTTCGCTCATCATATTTATAAGTATATCATAGTTAACGTTCCAGTTCCTGTGACGGACTTGGAGTCTTGTTATAAAGTTCCTGCAAACGCTTCTGGCTTTTATCATTCTTCTGCACCTTGATATCCAAATCCTGGTCTCTGGAATATTTCTTCTCTTTGGCGAGTTCCAGTATACGCTTACGACTTTGCTCCAACATTTCCATGCGTGTTTTGTGGAGCATGGAGAGGTCTTTGAAGAGTTCCTCTGAAGTTACCACATGCTCAAAGCCCTCAATGTTGAGGCTTTCATATTTACTTGTATAAGGATTATAGGTCAGGAGTTTTCCTGACTTTAGCTGATAGCCCGTAAATTCCTGAACGATGTGACTGACTATCTTAGTTCTTAACTTGACGTTATACTTGGTCAGTTTAAAGCACTGGTTGATGGATTCAAAAGCATACTGTTGCTTTAAAAAATACTGGACGTTCTTTTTCGATATTCTTGCTCTCATAATGATTGTTTTTAATGGTTATGGTTCTAATTCGTTGTTCTGTTCCCTATCCGTTAGTTTCTTTGAGAGGATACGGTTGAGCTCTTGTGTACGTTTGTTTCTGTCCAATGACAGTAACTGTATCCGCTCCAAAGAATATCCCAAAGTCTGGAGACGGAATTTTCTGTTACCTTCCATAATACCCGCCTGTTGTCCCCTGAAGTACAGTTTTAACCCCTCTTTCTTAAGCAAGTCGAAGAAATGCTCTTCCGATTTAGCATTCCCGTACGCCTTTGCCAAATACAGCTTGAGCTGTTGTTTTTTACTTTGTTGTCCTTTGAGGTTCATTTGGTATTCCGCTTCTTTAAGTAGCGACTGGACTTTTTTTTACTGTGATCCACACGGCTATGGACAAGTCCCAATTCCTTGCCCTGCCAATGTTCCATTTCCTGTTTGATGGCTTTAAATTGGGATTTGGTCAGATAACGTGTGGTATGAATCCCATACTCTACGTTTGACCCGATAAGGTGCAGGTGTTGATGCTTGGTGTCGCTATGGTTGGTAGCAACCACGATGGAGTTTGGAAAACGCTCCTTAACATACTTCTTGGCTACTTTTAGGAGTTGCTCTTGCGAGAGGCTATCAGACCTGTGGAAACTTAATATGGCATGGTAGAACTTGGTCTCACCTTTACGCTTATGCAAACGCTGTTTGTCATTCACAAGGAACTGACGTTTCATTTCCTGAAGACGATCTTCCATAATAATAGAAGTGGCTTCGGTATCATCCTGAACCAACTGCAACTGTTTTTCAAAGTTTCGGTCACCCTTGATATAGCGTTTGAACACAAAGTGCTGTTGATGGTTATGCTTTGAAAACACATAGCGAAGCACGTTCTCCAATGCGATATATGATTTGATGGATTTTTCCTTGATAATCATAACTACCGTGATTTAAAGGTTTGTGAAAAAAGCGTTTCCAGATTTTCAATCTGCTCAAGCACCTGTTCATTGAATTCGGTGTTTTCTGATTCCAATAGGTCTTCCAAGAGATTGATTAACTGCATAAGTTGTCTGTCTATGTTTCCAAGCAAGGTTTTGTCCTGAACTGTTGGATGCTTACCATCTATTGTCTGTTCCACGATTTGATAGAGAAATTGGGAAACGGACAGGTTGCCCTTTTTCTGTTGTAACTGTTTTAGACTGTCAGTATCAAAACCCAAGGTATATTCCTTGCGGACGATTCGTTTTTGGCGTCTGTAATGGGTGTAATACTGTTTCCAGTAGTCACGTTTAGCTTGCTTGATTTCTTGATGGCTTGGGTTATCGATATGAGATAGTGCTGTATCCAAATAATCGTGCAGTGAGGTATATGGGAATGGTTTGTTCATCGTTCTAAATCTTGGTTTTGATTATTTTTTGAATTAATCTCTTGGAGTTCGGCTTCACGTTTCTCTTTGATTTTTACTTTCATTTTGGTTTCTTGTGATGTCAAAAGATCAAGCGACATCACATCAAAGAATTCATCCCGCTCAATCCTAACACCATAAGGTAATTTCAAAGCTTCCAGTTCATCTATCGAAAAATAGCCGAGCTCGTCATAAGCCATTCCTGTAACGTAACCATAACAGGTATTAGATTTAGGATCATAGGTACTGGCATACCAAGTCTGTGAGCCGACAGGGTTGAAAAACTTGGCTACAAAAATGGGGTTCTCAGGTGTCTGTTCCTCTTCAAATTCCTTGAAGCGTGCTTCTATTTCAGGTGTTATAAGTTTCATAACAGTGGTATTTATAGTTCTTGTTCTTCCTCTAGGTTGTTCTTCTTTTCCTTGAGCTTGTCCTTGCTCAATCGTTTGATTTGTTCAATACGCTCTGTGGTCGTTTCCCGAATCATCTGTTGGGTGTTCCTTTTTACATTTCGCATATCCCTGATATGGGAATAGAGGTTTGTGTTCGTGAAATCAGGTAAGTCGCTGTAGCGAAGTTTTAAATCAGGTTCCTGTGGCATGGAAAATATGATACTGCTGGGAGTCTTTTCATGTGGCATGAAGCCAGTAAAATTTCGGTAGAGGTCATATATGGCTTCCTTCTGTTTTTTGTCCTTAAGTTCAAAGAGTTCCTTCTCGGAATGGAGTCCATAGCTCTGTTGCAGAAAACTCATAATATTGTCTCTGGAAATGTCCTGTACCTGCTCGGGCTCTGTATAGAATCGCTTTGGTAAGGCGATGGTTTTCTCCATGCCCTGCAAGCGTTTTTCATAAGCTTGGTTTAAGTAATCAATAGCATGGTAGAGCTCTGGTATGGTCGTGATTTCATGGAGTTCTATAGTCTCGGTAGCGAACATGACGCCTTTGATGTCCGTAGTAAAGAACTTGTGGTTAGGGTCATAATCATAATTGGCAAATGCCTTGATGGCTGACAAGACAGCTCGCTGTTCTTTCTCTCCGTGCTGGAGATTATTGATATCAATATTGGAGTGATTAGTTGCCAAATAGGCCATTAGTTTCAAAAGGCGTGTATAAGAGTCCATATTATATTGTTTTAGGTGTTAATCTTATTGTTCTTGAATTCAGTGTTCTGAAGGCTCTAAAGGCAGTTTCTTTTTGGTGTTGAACAACGCCTCATAAATATCCTGTGCCACTATCTGTGCATAGGATACCTGCTGAAAATAGGTGCCACATTTTTGAGGGGATGGTAGAGCTACTTTTTTATAGAATGTATCGCCTCTAAGAATGGCGGCTTTAATATGCTGTATAGTGTCTTGTTTGCTCATTTTTTCAGGTTTTAATTGGTAGTTTGTTCACGGTAGTCATCCAGTGGCAGGTACTGTACGTTATACTCCAGTTGAAAATCCCGTTGGTAATGATCCGGTAATTCCATAGCCATATACTTTCTGTATGCCCTGTTCTTATAAAAAGGAGTAATCTTGCAGTATAGAGGTAAAAGACCGCCATTAGGAATGATAATAACCTGATCCTTTGGCATAGTGCGGACTTCATGTGCGGTCATAAGTTTTCTATTACGAAGGACTTTTTTGTCCTTGTCTTGATAGTATTGGTATTCCCCAAGCGCATTGGAAATACGTTCACATTCGGCATCCAGTCCACTCATATAGACACGGCATGCATTGTTCATAATGGCTTTAGCAGCATGTTCTCCATAGTTTTCATAGAGTTGGCTTTCACTTTGCAGAATACCGAGAATACTGAAGTACTTTCTAGCATTGGCTATAACTACAGGTAATGAAGGCATAGGAATAGAACTTAACTCATCAATCATCAGATATAGAGGATTATCAGTAGGTTGAGGAATTGTGTTAAAGAGTTCGGAGAAAAGCTGCTCAAAAAATAGTCCTAATATGGGGCTATAAAATTCCATATCCATGGTTTTAACATTAAGGAAGAGACAGATTTTTTCCGATTTTAATCTTGAAAAATCAAAAGAATCCACACTAGTGATATCAGATAGTTCAGGAGAGTTCCCAACAAAAGACAAGCTGCTAATTGCAGAAGAAATGATACTTGCCTTGGTATTATCACTATTGGCAATAATGGCTTTATAAGCTTTCCATTGTTTTTCTGAAGCTTTGTCGGCAAAAAGTCCGCTAACAGTGTCTTCTTCTCCCGCAAGATTTTGTAATAAGTAAAAAATATTAGCAATATTTTGATACATTTTGGGAGCATGATTCAAAAGAAATTCTATGAGTAGACTGATAAGTTCAATAGACTTTAATTGCCAAAAGTCTTTCTGTTTTTTTTTCCCTTTCATCACCAACATGGTAGCCACTTTCATGATATCAGTTTGTGTCTTGATCCTAGCCAGAGGGTTATAATAAATAGAGTGTTTTTTATCGTTTGGATTGAACGCATAGGTTTTATAACCTTGTGAGACCAGATAAGGTTCCAATCTTTGGTTTTCACCAGAGGGATTGTTGATGATCATGGAGGCATCGGTTTTAGCTCCCCCAATGTTAAGAGCAGAGCAAATCAAGGAAACGGTCGTTTTTCCAGAGCCCGTAGGGCCGAAATACAATACATGTTCCTTTGATTTTTGAATGCTCAAAAATTTATCCCCAGTAAGTGATAACCCTTTATTTCTTTTAGACAACAACTCACTGGGCTTCCCGAATTTAGCGGTCAAGAGTTTGGGTTGTGTTTCAAAGAGGCTTTCTAAGCCATTAAAGAGTTCTAATAAGAGATTGGTCAAAAAGTCTACTATCGTTTTCATAAGGGTTGTCTTTTAAAATGTTATTGAAGAAATTTCTCGCTGATTTTTATTAATATTTTGGATAAGGCTTCTGTGATTTTGGAAAATAGATAGAGTAGAAACATGGCGCATTTCCACAGTCCAATTAAGATTTCCTTTATTGTTTTAATAAATGTCCTGAACTTATTCATTGGAATTGCTGTTAATGAGTTTTAACAAAACTCCCTTACAGTCTGGACAATCATAATCGTATTTGGGTATAAGCTCAGGCTCGATACGCTGCCAGCAGGAGGTGAAATTATGTGCGGATTTTCCCATAGAATCAAATAGTTTATCAAAAAGTGGATTGCCTCCATCCGGATGTACTTTGAGTTGAAAGAAATTCCAATCCAAATGGCCATTATCATTGAGTAATCCTTTAAAAAAAGCAGCACTTTCCTTGGTCTGGTCAGAAGCACCTTTGTGTAGTATTCCCAATATCAGAAAGCCGATATAACTATCTAAAAGTGCTGAATGGAATATGGTGTTGCACTCAGAACTAACAGATATGGTTTCTTTTTCCTGTATATGATAGCGACTACTAACCGCACAGCGAAAGCAAGCTGGTGTGAATTGAGGTATTTGGAAAAACACTTCAGCAGTTCTGCTCTTGGCGTACCATCCAGCCCATAAGGCAGGCTTTAGATACTTAAGAGCTAAAATATTCCCATAGCTTTGTGCTTTAAAAGCATCCGTCAAGAACAGGAACATATCTGCATCTTTAAAAACTGCATCCAGTTCTTTGACGGTCATTGAAAGAAAGTCTTTGGTAATCCCTGTATATGCTGTGTTTGGGTTAATACGTTTGATCTTATCTCTAAGTGCTTCTACTTTGTATTTACCAATATCCGCTTGATCATAGCCTTGGCGTACGATATTGGTAGCATCGACTTTGTCGATATCCAGTACAGTCAAGGCACCGATACCAGTTCTTGCCAGATTCAAAATAAGTTGTTTGGAGCCACCAGCTCCGACTACCACAATATGGGTGTGCTGTAATAATGAAATGTCAACGCTGTCTGTAATTCTACTGTAATTCATGATTTAAGGATTTAAAAGATTAGAGAAATGGACAAAAAGTTGGTATAGCATCGCAATACTGAATACCACAAAGCCAGTTAAGAATACACTCCATAAAAGTTGATAATAGGCCATAAAAGGAATAGCTTTCGTCTTTACTTTTTCTAGGTTTTCAGTTGCTTCCGTAATTGAGTATCTATGATAATCATCAGGTAGAAGCTCTAGTTGGGTCTGTTCTACAGTCCCGTCTTTATGGAACACATAGGGGATAAAATCATAAGTACCATCAGTTGCAGGAAACATAAGCGGTACTAAGAACCTATCTACGGGAATATTGCCGAATTGCTTTTTGAAGTAGTTGATATCAGGTTGTGATAATTGTTTATAGCCATGGGGATGAGAATGGAAAAAGCCCAAAAGCTGGAGCCCATCTTCAGAAAGTTTGTCAATCATGGGATTGAGGTAGCCAACATCAAAGCTATAACTACTCTGTGTGGTTTTGGCATTTTTGTCATATAAAAATCGGGTAACGACCCAGTCTTTTCTAGAGCCAAAAAGTAGGCCTCCAGATTCAGCAGGGCGAGACCCTACGGTTTGAAGCATTTCTGTATATGCGGATGTTGTAATTTTCATGATTTTAAAATTTGATTTGATTAAGATGGATTTAAAGTTGCTTATTGCCGATTTTCGGCCTGTATTGAAATTTGGGTATCGATGGAGACTCCTGTTTTAATGTATTCCCAAGTATATTCAGCAAAAGCCACTGAGAATTTCTGAGCAGCCTCTAAGGTTTTGGGGAGTTTAAGATTACTGATACATATCTTATACGGTGCATCCCTTTCACAGGAAAGACGATGGGAAATATGATGGTCAGTAGCTCTACCTTCATAGCTAGGTTGCTGATGGATATCAATCTCATAACCGTTGTTTTTCCAATGGTAACTGAACTTGAAATACGCTATACCGTCTATGGTTCTGTAGGTATATATCTGATAAGACTCTTTTCGTATCATCCTTAAAAGAAATTTTATAAGGTTCATGGGATTGTTTTTTTAATGTTCTTTAAAAGAGACTGCCCTTTATGGGACAGCCTCTGATCCTGTGAAGCAGGTTACTCTTGTTCACCTAAGCTTCCTGTAGCTATCAAAAAATTATTTTCTGATATGCAAAGTGCCAGCATCTATGTACTCGCCACCTTTTTTCGATATCTTTTCCATATCTAAGGGTTTTTAAGGGTTAATAAATAGTTGAAATAAAAAGGCGTTTCCATCTCAGGAAGTACCTTTAGTTTTCAGGCTACAAGTTGTTTTTGTAGCCAAACAAATTTTAAATTGTGTGGGTTGTAGTTTATGGCATTATCAGTAATACGTCTTACCTTTGATAGCATCCAAGGCGTCTCAAATTCATCAAAGTAAAGAGTATTTAATACGAACCTTACATAAGCTCTTGTGAAATGATACTCATCATTACAAATTTTTACACCTTGCTCATAGGCAGTTGTATCCATGTCATCCAATAAATCACATGCCAACTCTAAATGCTCAATGGCATCTTCTTGTTTATAGCAATTAAAGTGATGTCTGACATTTAGATACTTGAAGTAAATCAAACAATATGGCGTTAAGTAATTGGTATTGATTCTCGATAACTTTTCCTCGACCAATTCTGGTTGAAAAGTACGCCCGTTAATTATTCTGTGGATGGTTTCTAAACGACTGATTTGAGAATTAGGATTGTGAGTCGTTCTTTTGTTTGAATGTAGATTTCTCATTTTTCGTAGTATTAAAATTGAATTTCATTTTAATCCTACTTTGAGCTTGACTTTTGTATCATGTTTGATACATTGTTATGGATTCGATTGAGAGGTTGGATTCTCAATTGAATAAGTCAAGATATCAAAGTCGGTTTGATGTCTTTGGCGGCCACCTTGCTTTCGCTAGGTGGTTTTTTTTGCCTTTCAATACCACAAGATTCGTGATAATACTATCCGTTTAACAGGAGGTAATTACGGATGTGACGGATGTGGCTATGGAAGTAGTTTTTTTTACTATTTTTAAGCTATGGGAAATGAACGTAATACAAAATTTAGAGTAGAGAGCAGGACAACATTTCTTAAAACAGTTAATCCATCTTTTCCAACTTTGGAAGGAAAGATTGGATTAGCCTGTGCAGATTCTGCTGACCAGTTGTTGAAGAAAATAAGAGAAAAAAGACTTAATAAAACCTATAGGAGCAGTTTTAGCATTAGTGCGGATAACATAAATAGACATATTGAACGAGTAGAACATGAAACGGTAGAATTTACTATTACAGTATTAAATACCTTTTTGTGTTTTTTCTTTTTAAAAAAATCTCCTAAGTATCAATATGCTGAAACACATACTGAACAAAATTTAAGAGATTTTTTTAATCATATTACCATTAGAAATGGCAAAGACTCTGATTTGAAAAAGTTCAATAAATTTCTCAAAGACCTAGAACTTGTTAAAGAGGGATTAACGCCATTATTTAATGATTTTAGTTTTGAGATTAATTCCGAATGGGAATTTTCAATGGTTAAGAATATTACAACAGGAATTGATAGTGATAATAACGAAATTCCATTTATTAAAGGAACTACGCTTATTTATAATTTATTTTTTCAAAGAATTAAAAAAATGAATTTCACTATAACCGACTTTTTTACATCGAATATGGATGTCAACTGTCAATGGTATGGGATTGTTAATAGCTTTGATGTTCCTAGACGAGAATTACAGGATTTAATAAAAATTTCAAAAACAACATTTAAAACTCCTAGAGTATTGAAAATCTCAGCAATAATTTATGGAGATAGTGGTGTAGGAAAATCAACTTTATTAAGAAGACTATCTTTTGAATTAAAAAACGAAACATTTAAGACTTTATGGTTAAACAAAAATGAGTTATCAATTTTTTTAAAAGAAGGACTAAATGTTATTGAAGCTGATTTTAAAAATAATTACTTAATAATTATTGAAGCTATTGATGTTGATTTAGAAATCATGTGTGTATTACTTAAAAGAATAGAAAGTTTCACTAATGTTAGGATAATAATTAGCACCAATAAAATAGAAGGCACACCATATTATAAATATTTGATTAACCGTGAACATAAATATTTTATAAATAATGATAAAAACTCAGAAATATTATCTCAAATTTTAATAAAACATCCTCAATGGAAAAATATCAGCAATGAAATAATAGGCAAAGAAAATAGTAATAATATGGCATTGTATTTATCCCTCTATATTATTGCTAGATTAAATAATGAAAACGAAACAACTAAAATTGATTTATCTGATGCTAGTACTGTTTTTGAAAAAATTATTGCAGATGACTTTAGAGAGCTATATAAAGCTTTCCCAGGCTTAGCTAAAATTTTATTTTATCTCTCATCGACTTATAATGAGCACAAACTAATTCCTTTATATGATCATTTTTTATTGATGGGAGATGTTTTAAATAAAAACACAGAGATAAGTGAGATTTTTCATGATTTAAATAAAGGGGAAAGTCATATTCATAAAATCCTTAGAAGTTATATTCATACATATAAAAGTCCTATAGATGATAGATTATACTTGTTTTTTAATCATGATTATTTGGTTGAATCAGGTATTTCGAAAATGCTATATTTTTTACCAGAATTAGGAGTTTTCGATGATATAGTAAAAAAGAAATTATTAAAAGATACATTTAAAAATTTAGAGAAAGATATCTATTTTTCTTTTTCATTATTAGAATTCATGATAAAAAGGAATATTCATGTTTTCAGAGATGACGAAGAAATATTTTCTCATATAAATAAAATTCTAGAAAGCAAAGAAGGAAAATATTATTACAGCTATTTTTTTGAACTTAAGGAATTAAGTGATTACCTAGTTAGAAAATGTTTAAATAAATTACTGTTTTCAAAAATTAGATTTTCAAGATATAATTGGGCAGATATTTTTATTGAAAACCCTAAAATAGTTAATATGATTTTAAATCATTGGAGTATCATACAATTACCACCAACTGCTATTGTGGCAGCTCTTCGATTTTCTAAATCTGAATCAGATAAAATTAGAGCTGTTACGAGATTAATACAAGCTCCTAATTTAGATAAAGGAGTTTTAGCCTCCTGCAAAAAAGTATTAAAAGAGAATAAGAAAAAAACACCATAATAAAAACATCGTTTTTTTGTTTATAATTATGTGGTTCAAAACTAATAAACTTTTTTATGAGTTATTATAAATGAAGATAAATAATGATAGTTCGCTGAGTGTGTGTACAAAAAATATCCTCTCGATTTTTTAAAGTTAATAGTTTATGTAAATCCAACCAGAGTATTTTTTGTTTTCATTTGGTAGGTTCAGAAAATAAAAATATGTACCTATAGGTAGTTTTCCATTTTTGTTTAAAATAATTTTTTTATTTGTTGATGTACCATTCCAATCATTTTGATAGTTAGAGGTTTCGAAAACAATTTGCCCCCCATCTGTTGTAAATTTTAATTGAATTTTCTAAGAGTCAATACCTTTAATAACAAATGTGTCATTTAAGCCATCGTTATTAGGACTTATGCCATTGTTAATAATTAAGTTATCTGCTCCAATCAAAGAGCCAAAAGTAATAATCTCATAATCATTAGGCGTAAAATCAAAGAGGTTATTGAACCTTGGGTTGTTGTTCCTGTAATATTTGAATTGCCTAAGTCTTCCCATTGGTTATTTAAATTATTCCAACCGACTACCCTTAAATTCATTAAATCATTATTGGTGAGGTTTTAGATATCACTTAAGGAGTTCCAAGTAAGTTTGACAGAAGTTGTAATTTCTCCATTAAAATCCCAAAACTCTTCTATACTTACTTTATTTAAATAACTATCCATTTGGGTAGTATCAAAACTTGTATTGAATGTTGAAGGAAAGTTAGGGTCTTCAAAAAAGTATGCAGCATTAAAATTAGTTGATATTGGTTGAAAAGGTATTGAAAGCGGTCTTATTTTACCATAGTCTCCTATAGGAAATGTAAACATGTTTTGACCTATTTTATTCACATAACCATTTGTATGTCTTGAATCAGATTCAAATAAGTAATTTGAGTTTTCTGAGAAATCTAGTGAAATCTTAGGGAAATCCCTAGGTGTTATTAAATAACCATTTAGATAACTGAGTGTATTAGTAACTATTGTATTTATATCTAAATTAAGACTATTAGCTATATCAATTTCCATATTATGAAACTGTAAAATTTGAGTTCCAGAAATAGATAAACTACCTTCTGAAGAATAAAAACCAGCTAAGCCTTCATTCATATTAAACGTTCCGTCATTTATAAGGTTAATATGAAAACCTAATTTGCCATCATTATGAATTTGGATATTGCCAAAATTTTGAAGAGCACTTTGGGAGATTACAAAAACAATATTTAGATGAAACATGATATAGAAAACCCTTTTGAACATAGCTCTCTATTTATAGGCTGTATATAATATTAGTAGGCTTTCGCTTAGTACCTCTCTTCGTGTTGGAGTATTCCCTACTGTACCTAAAGTATAACTAACACTTAATGTAAAACCATTTGTATTAAATGAACTTAAATAAGCTGTAATTTTTCCTAAATCATCACCATTTTGATTTCCGTATCGTACGCCTATACAATTCGAGTTTGAGGCATACCTAGATATATCATTTATTGAGTTACCATGTCCCCCAATATAAATAACTTGTTGTGTATTAGAACTACCATCATTCCTAACAAAACCATTCATGGTTCCAAAAGAATTATTAATTCCTGTGTTATTATTCCCAACGCCACTATCATTGTCAATATTACTAGATTCTATATTAGCATGGGCAACAAAAGTTATTTGTGATGGTAGAAAAGGCAACCCATTAATAGTTTGGTTAAATGTTGTAGAGAAATTACCTCCAGGTGCACTGATTATAAAAGATCCATTATACACTGTAGGACCTAAATATATACCACCATTAGCGCCTAGATCTAATTGGTTATCTGTTTCTGTGGCTATTAAAAGTTTTTTTTCTACTACTCCTGTTGAAGTTGTTGTTAAGATTTCTTGATCTGCTGAATTGGTCTGGATATCTCTTACTCTTAATTTTCCGTTTACATCTAAACGCTCACTTGGATTGTCTGTATTTATACCAACATCACCACCATTTTCTAAATATAATCGGAAGTCTGCTATGTTACTTTCTACAAAGTTAAGACCATCACTTAGCAAGTTCCAATGCCATTTAGGCGTTCCTGTATTATCTTGAAATGCTAAAACATCTACTCCATTAGCTTTTATTACTAGAGGATGATTATTAAAGGTTGGTGCTTGGTTAATAAGTACTTGACTTTTGGTAGCGTGTATTCGTAATTTTTCGATGTTATTAGATTTTAGGATAAGAGCTTGCCCATCGGTAGTGCCTAAAAAGTTTGTACTATCATCTGTGCCAGAATTTCCTGATAAAGCCCAAAAATTACCATTATTAGAAATAGTTAACCATTGTGTGCCATCCCAGATTTTGGCAATATTAGGTGAGGTGTTTGTATCAAACCAAACATCATCTACTAAAGGGTTTGCAGGTGCAACTGAGGCTGTAGTAACTTGGTTGTTATTTACTGTTCTGAATGTTCCTTTATTGTCAATAACACTGATCTTTTGTGCATAAGAAAAGGAAACACTTATCAAAACACAAGAGATTAAAAATGATTTTACTAAATAAGAAGGATTAATCATTTTAGATTATTCTTAAAGACCAATTATTTTATATACTGAATTTTTATCACATCGCCAGAATACATAGGTAAGTCAGTTGCACTATAAGTAATTGTTACGGTATCTGCTGTTACTGAAAAATCAGTTCCAAATCTCAATTTAGCCCCATTTCTATAGACAAATAATTTAGCAGTAGTACCTGATGTTAGTGTTGGTAACCCTGTAACTGTTATATCCACATCAGCTGATGCGTTTGTGCCTTGTGTATATTCTACTCTAATACCACTTACAATGTCTTCTGCTAATAATTTTCTAACTTCACCTGTAGCTTCATCTCTAACCAATAAGGTCCATCCTGAGGTCCCAATTGTTGTTCCATCAGCAGAAACTCCTGTTTCTTGGATAACTCCATCTAGTACAAATTCATCACCAGAATCTAAGGTGAGTTTAAATTCATTATCTCCTGTTTCAATATTTGTATTTGAGTTTAAGGTACCACCAAGTTGCCAGGTAGTAATAATACCTCCGTCAGGAGCTGTATCAGTAAATGTTGTTAAACCATTTGCTGTTTGAAGATATTTGATTGTACCTTTATTGTCTATTACTTTAACAGAACCATTTGTACCTCCAAGAGTAACAGCAGATTTTTTTCCAATATCAGTAGTAGTTTCTTGCGCATGTAACATACAATTTGAAAGTATAAATGTTAATGCCATTCCAAATTTTAAAATTCTTGTTTTCATTTTAATTCTTTAAATTATTATTGGTCTTATTTATTTAGTGTAATTGAACAATTCTTATTTCATCACCCTCAAAGCAGATGGCTTCAGGATCTAATTCAATAGTTGTGTTATTTATAATGTTGAAGTCAATTTTAACGCCGTTTCTATAAACATCTATTTTATTAGCATCTGTAATATTTAATGAAGTTGTAAATTGAATTTGATTAGTATCAGCAATAATGATTACTTGTTCTTGATTTATAACGCTATCTGTTGATTTTAATATACCTGTAGTACTATCTAATATGACAATATTATCTGTGTTAGCATCATAGGTAACATTTTCTAGCCCTACTATTGAAAGTGTATTAACACTAGTTGTAGTTATTACTGTAGGTTGAATCATATTTCCTCCTAATTGAATAACATTATTGTTAAGTGTTAACCCATTATTGGCTATAATATTAGGATTAACTTGCGACCAATCAGAGCCATTAAATGTGTATAAATTACCAGTAATTTCATCGACATAAATATCACCAGCTAATGGATCAATAATACTATCATCAGGTGCTCCTGTTCCTCGTCTAGGATTAATATTTATAGGTAGCCAATCTGTTTCGTTCCAGATGCTTATAATATTAGTATCAGTATTAAACCAGATATCACCTATAGTATTTTCTGAGGGTGCGGTTGAAGCAGAAGTTACGTTAGCCTCATCACAAAGACTTTTCCATGAACTTCCATCAAAGGTATATACACAATCAAAATCAATATTATATACTATTGCTCCTGGTAAAGGAGATAAAGAGTTCATTTGAGTATTAGAGATTCTGGTTATTACAAAAACTTTATCTTGACTTTCTAATTCTAAAATTGATGTTATATCTATTAAGAAGGATTATCACCAATTTTTACTTGAGTGTAAACAATTGTTGTGGAAAATAGAGTAATAACAAATATCAAAGATTTTAAACTCTTAAAACTCATAAAGCATCATCAAATAATTAATTTGTATGAAGTTGGTTAATTATTAAAGTAATTTTTGGTTGAATTTATGGTAAAAAGAAAAAACGTTCTAAATGGTGTTATAAGTGGCTTTATAAGGAGATAATTGTTAAAATTCTTTAATTTTAACTAACGTTTTTGATTCTATTTAAAAAGAGATAACTATACCCAGTTATCTCTTTTTATTTGTTTAAGTTCTTGTTCTTGTTTAATTTGTTCAATTCTGATGTGATCAGGTATGCGTTCATTTGCATTGTACTTTGGTAAAGAAATTTCTTTTGTAGAACGCAGGTTTTGCGTTGGGATTTCTTTTGTTTTTTCGTTGTTTAACGCATTTTTTTCTGAGTTATTTAGATGAATAGAATAGTAAACTCTTTTAGTTTTTTTTCGTAGAAAAGGTTCTTTTAGGTCATTTCCTAAATAATCTGTAACCTTTATGAGTTGTTTGTCTATAAGTTCTTGAATACCGTTGGTAACACTTCTATTTGATAGTCCAGTTTTTTCAAATTGTGAATGCGATATCCAATCACGTTTTTTGACTTGACCATTAACATCTCTCCACCCTAATACGTTTCTTATAATTTTTAAATACACTCGCAAAGCAGAACCACTTAATAATTTGATTTGATGATCAAAAACGATATTTGGAACAGGTGTAGTATTATTCAGCTTCATGACTACCAAAATCAATGACTGGTAAATTATCCTTATGGTTAGGAAATATCATAAAGTCTGTATTTGGCTGTTGGTAGAGCTGTAAAAACCAACCACCATTTTCAGTGATTTTAATCACACCTACTTTATGATAGATATGTTTATTATTAACGGGTTTGTTTAATGTTTTACGTGTGACAACATTATAAAATTTAGGCATACTAAAATTTAATTTTATGTACTTTAACCTTAGGGTAATACCCAATAAACTTATGATAATTTTTAATTTGTGTCGCATAAAGGGTATTTTACGACATTAAGGTTTCTTTTTTAAAAGGGCATAGCCCTTTAAGAAATTATGTCATATCCTTTACTACAACAAGGTAGTAACTTAAATACAAAGTATGAACTTTATAAATCATTAAAAACATCTAAAGTTTATTTATAGTTGAAAGTACTAAATATCATTATATATCTAAAGCTAACAAAAAACAACCCATAAGGATTGTTTTAAGTAAACTGTAAATTTGATGGTGCAAATTTCGTAAGATAACGTCTTGCTACATCTTCATACCTTTTTTTAGATAGTTGCATATATTGAAAACTAGATTCTGGTTTAACGTGTCGCAGTAGTGCACTTACATCTCTAACACTACCACCTTGATCTAATATAAAATTTGCTTTACCGTGTCTAAAACTATGTGGAGTGAGATGCTTATCTAACATAGCTAAATCTGATAGTTGGTTAATCCATCTTTGGATGCTTCTAGGAGTAAATACTTTTTGAGTTTTTGGATTTATAAGCAAGTAATTAGAATCTGTATCCATGCATAGTCTAATACCTAAATATCTGTTTAACAAATCGTTAGTTTCGGTTCCCCAGATTACGAGGTTATACCTCATACTTTTTCGGGTTCTTACTTTTGCAGTTCTTAATCCATCTTTACCCTGTTCATTGATATCAGAAATTTTAATATCTAAAAGTTCGCTTAATCGCATACCTGTATCCCATAACAAATGAATAACTAATTTCTTTTGTAAATCTTGTAAGTTGTAAACTTTTAATAAATCACTCATGTCACGTATATCTTCTGCTGTAACAATGTCCTTGTCAGCACTTATGTAACGAATAGGAATAATTTCTTTTGGATTAAAAGAACTTTCACCTCTACCATGCCAAAACCAAAAGAAATTTTTTAGCACTCTTGCAGAATATGCGATTGTGTTAAGACTGTAGTTTTCCTCTAAACTTCTATGAAAGGCGATGATATCATCACCATTTATTTCAGATAAGTTTTCTTTGTTTTTAATAAAGTTTTCAAATTGATTAAGTCTAATCTTATAAGTTGTATAAGCTGAACTTGTATGTGTTTGTTTCCATTCTAGATAAATCTTTATAGCGTTTTTTATAGTCATAATCATAAAAGACCCGCCAAAAGGAAATCTAGCGGGTCTTTTATATACCCCAACCAAGTAAATACGTTTGAGGTAAATAAATAAACACGCGTTGTTTCCTTTAATCTTTTTTATATACTAAAAAAATATCAGCATACAAAAAGACGAGGCTTTCGCCCAACGAGGTTTCTTTGTATTTAAGTTACTGGTAATAGTATAATTCATAAATTAAAAATTAGCAAGGGGTAAAACCCAATGCTTTTCTCAACGGTTTCTTTTTCCTGAAATATGTTATAATGGTAGTAAGTTGAGTGTAAAAAAGACCTTATTAAGATTTCTAAACTGTACCATAACTTTAAAATAAAGCAAGAGTTCTTTCCGCAGTAGATACTACTGTTACAATTCAATAGTTTATTCCTTCTAATTGTTCTTCCTTTCTTATGTATTGGCATCATTCTCTATTGTATGACGTCAGTTACTTTGCACGTACTAATTTCCGAACAGACAAAAAGCTCTTTGGTATTAAACAAGCCGATAGATTATTTCATTTTTATTGCTTTGGAAAATCAGGTACAGGCAAAACGTCACTATTAAAAACCCTTATGCTGCAAGATGCCGAAGCTCATCGTGGATTCGCCTTTGTAGATGTTCATGGTGACGCTTCTCGCGAGATTTATGAAAAGCTCAAAGATCGCTTTGTACAGAGAGACATTATCTATTTTGATGTGACGAATCCCGAATTGCATTTTGGATACAATCCATTAAAACGAGTCTCGTCTTCAAAAAGGTCACTAGTAGCTTCTAATATTTTAGAAATCTTTCAACGCAATTGGAAAAGTGCTTGGGGAATGAAAATGGAACACATCTTACGAATGATTTTGCTAACCTTATTGGATCAGCCGAAAGCCAAACTCTCGGACATCCTAAAACTTTTACATGAGAAATCATATCGAGATGCCTGTTTAAACCATATTCAAAACCAAGATATCAAAACCTTTTGGTTGAAGGAATTTCCGAAGTATAAACCGAATGATTTGTTACCTATTATGAACAAGCTTGGAGGCTTCTTAAGTCACAAAATTGTTCGGAAGGTACTTATTGAGAACCAAGAGCAATTGTCCTTGAGATCAATTATTAATAAAAAACAGATATTGATTATTAATGTTTCTAAAGGACATGTAGGAGCAGACGTTGCCAATATTCTTGGAGGTTTACTGCTTACTTCCCTTGCCTCGGCATCTTTTTCACGAATTGATATTCGAGAGGAAGACCGAACTCCTTTTTTTCTATACATAGATGAGTTTCAAACCCTAACAGGAACAGAACTCATTGCCGAACTTTTGGCGCAAGTACGAAAGTTCAAAATTGGATTGGTTTTAGCGAATCAATTTCTCTATCAGCTTGATCCCCAAGTTCGCGCTAGTGTTCTTGGAAACGTAGGCACCATAGTCGCCTTTAGACTTGGAATTACGGATGCTAAATTGATGGCAAAAGAATTCTATCCAATTTTTAAAACTGAAGACTTTATATCGCTAGCCAACTATTCTATTTACTTGCGCTTAATGATTGATGGAAAACCATCAACTCCTTTTAGCGCAGATACCATTCTCTAATTTTAAACCTTTATTCAAATGAAAACAAAACAGCTTGCAACTCAATTATTGAGTTGTGCAGAAATAGAATTGCATTACAAAAGACCTTTGTTTGATTCCATGGTTTCTATTACCCAACCAGAAGATGCTGTTAAAACCTTAAGACAATTTATAAATCCAAATACTTTGGATTTAAAGGAAGCATTCTGGTTGCTAACATTAACAAATTCAAACAGATTGATTGGTGTTTCTGAAATTACTACAGGAACAACCAAAGGTGTACAAATAAGTCCAAAACTTATTTTTCAAATTGCTTTAAAAACAAATGCTGTAGCTATTATTGTTGCTCATAATCACCCATCAGGAAAATTAAAAATTTCTGAAAGTGATAAAAAAGAAACACAAAAGCTAAAGCTATTAGCCGATAAGATGGAGATAACCTTGTTAGATCATCTCATCATTACTTCAGAATCCTTTTTGTCCTTTGCTTATGAGCGTGAGCTCTAGCTAACCTACTTTATCAAACTTTATTTATCACTTCCCCATTATGCCTAAAACACCCATAACCTACTATGGAGGTAAGTTGAATATGCTTCAACATATCCTTCCTAATATCCCTGAACATAAAATTTATACGGAGACTTTTTTTGGAGGTGGTGCAGTCTTTTTTGCTAAAGAAAAAGCAGAATCAGAAATCATAAATGATACCAATGCAATGGTTATCAATTTTTATGAAGTCTGTAAAACTGACTTTGAGAATCTTAAAGCGAAGATTGAAGCCACCACCTTTTCAAGAGCTACGTATTCAGTCGCTTGGACTATATATAGAATGCCACACTTGTTTAACAAATTACAACAAGCTTGGGCGTTTTATGTAGCTACCAATATGGGATTTGGGTGCAGGATTGGGTCTTGGGGATTTGATAAATATAGTAAACGAGTAAAAGCATTTCAGAACAAGAAATTGCAGTTTGATGGAACCATCTTCAGACGCTTGTCCAATGTTCAAATTGAGCATACTAACGCATGCAAAGTTTTAGAACTTTATAATACTGATGATGCTTTCCATTATATTGACCCACCTTATATCAACTCCAATCAAGGACACTATGGTGGTTACACCGAAGCAGATTTTGAAAAGCTGTTAGATACGCTTTCCAATATTAAAGGAAAGTTTCTGTTGAGTAGCTATCCTTCAAAAATTTTGGATGCTTATATCCAAAAAAATGGTTGGTACACCAAACAGTTTTCAAAACCTCTTACTGCAAAAAAAGCTATTGCTGGAAAATCCAGAGACAGTAAAAAAACAGAAGTTCTTACTGCAAACTACCCTTTAAAATAAACCGAATTATTAATCCGCATCCAATAGATGCACAATACAATTACATATGAAACGAGTAATCGATAAAACCGTTAACCTCGATTTGGTTGGCGTAAACGGAAATGCCTTTATGATTATGGGTGTATTCCAAAGACAAGCAAAAAAAGAAGGCTGGAGTACTTCTGAAATTGAAATGGTTTTAGCGGAGGCAAAGAGTGGCGATTATAACCATCTTTTAGCCACCATAGAAAACCATTGTGAACCTAAAGATAAGGAATCATGACATTAAGAGAAAAACGTCGCATACTTATCTTTTTAGAGTTGCTCGCAGAACGATTCCAACAAGACAAAAAGCAAAGTATCACACAAAATTTATTTAAGTATTTCACTCGTGAAGAGCTTAATGATTTAGTGATGTGGCTCTTCCCAGATTCTTGGTCACTAGAAGTCCTATCCTATAAAACCGATGAAGAGTTATTGGATATTATAGGAAACGACTTAAACGTACTGCTTTACCAAGTTGATAAGCTAGAGCAGTCCATTATTGCTTACCCAAAATTAGAGCAGGAAGAAGTGGATGGTTTTTTCCAAAGAACTCAAAATGAAATTCACTATTTAGCCAGTAAACCAGTCGAGGAGTGGGATAGTTATGATGTTTCAAACTATCGTTCCCTTTTACTGAAAACAGGAACTACTAAAAAAGTGTTTGGCATTTTCACTAGTGATGTACTAGCAGAAGATGTATACGCTGTTACAACAAAACCTTCCTACTTTTTTGATACCAAAGAAGAAGCTGAAGCTGAAATTGAAAACATAGTATCTGAAGGGCAATTTTCAAAAGAAGAATTGGTCGTTCATAAACTATGGTTACTACAATAATTATTTTTTTAACCTTTAAAATTCAATACAATGAAAGATGCAAGTATCGTGGATGTTTTGATAGAAAATATCAAAACAGACCAAGAGCTTCTAGAACAAACTGAAGTGCAAATTGAAAAAGCAAAAGACGAGAAACGTGAAGTCGTTGCACGCTTAAAAGATTATCGTAAAGATGTATCTGTTTTACTTAAGTATGCCGATGATGAACGTAGAAAACAAATTGAGGAATTAGGATTTGATTTTTCTGAAACTGAAAACGGATTAAACCCTGTAGCCAGTTTGGTTTTAGACACTATTGTGAAAGCAAAAGACAATCAGTTAACCAACGCTGAATTGTACGATGCTTATTCTAAAACCGTAAAAAACGAAAATGAGCGTCTAAGTTATACAGAGTTCAACATAAAATGTCGTTCCCTGTTTAATACGCAACGTTTACTTCGTAAAAAAGGCAAAGATCCAAAGTCTTCAAAAGATGATGTGATTTCTCTAAATGGGAGAGTAGAACCTTCTTCTAAATAAGTTATGAAAAAGGATAATTTTTTAGACGTGTTTGATGACCAACAAAAGGCAATAGACCATGCCATGTGGTTAAACTTTAAATATCGTATTGCAGGTATTGCCTTTGGTGTCATTCACGGACCGGAAGATAACTGGGCGGTATGCGAACAAGCTACTGCCAGCGAGATGGAAATGACGTTTTTGGATATCTTGCCAATAAATTATTCAGAGCTTAGTTATAAGCAATTGGATGTTATAAGGCAAGATCAAGAGCCACTTCCCTTTTGGGATGCAATAGTGGGTTTGGTTTCTACTGCTGATGGAGAAATTTTACGATTTATTTTAGAAAATAAAATACCATTAGATAAAATAATACGTCATGAGCTTGCACTACGAGGGTTTGATAAAAACCATCGTTGGTGTGGTTTTGATAAAGCCAGAGAAATTTGGCTTTAAAATTCTTAATTTAATAAGCAGTTTAACCAAAACTTTGTTATGGTTAATTAAAATTGAATTATAAAAGCACATTATATAATGTGCTTTTTTTAAATGCTTTTAAGCAATTTTAAGTTTAATTATGTTGAGTTATTTGTTATGCGATATTTACTTTCTACAAGTCAAATACTCAAATACCTTAAAAGAGTGCTTTTCAACTTCAAATTACGGATCCAAAAGGTATATCTATTTATTACATAATAACGCTACTTATTACATCGCATTAGTATAATTAGCTCATGTTAGTTTTATTCAAGCAGCCAAAATAGTTTTGGCGTTATTTTTTAATTTAAAAACAAATTTTATTATGAAAAACTTAGAATTTAGTCAAATGGAAAACATTAATGGTGGTAATGCTTCAAGTACAGGTTGCCAAATAGCCGCAGTAGCTCTTGGAATTACCGTTATAGGAGCTATGTTATTTCCTCCCGCTGGTTTAGCCATTGCATTTTTTGGTGCAAGTGCTGGATTAAATATTGCTGGGCAAATTGCTAATGGCTGTGGAGAAATTCCGCAATAATAATTATTAATTACTCTGAGTTACTATAAATAGTAGCTCAGAGTTCACTTAAAAATTAAAAAATGAACTTGAAAAAATTCACTAAGATAGGATTAACAATTGGAGCAGCTTTACTAATTGTTTTATTGATGCTCAATTATAGTAAAAACGAAATAGAGACATTGCCAACAATTTTATTAATTTCAGGATTAATTCTATTTATTGTAATGCTTTACTACAATACAAGATCTTGATTAATATTCTAAATAATGTTAGAAAAATATTACTTCCTTATTTTAACGCTTATTTCAATCTTGTTTAGCACTATTTCAAATGAACTTTTAAACTCAGATGCATTGTTAATTAATTCTTTAGCAGAACAATTTTCTTATAAACAAATTGAAGAAGCTTTGCTTTTTCAAAAAAGATGGGAGTGGGTCAGTTTCGTAATTTTACCATTAATTCTTCTAATAAAAATCTCAATCATCTCTGCCATTTTAGATGCAGGCTGTTTCTTTTTCGGCAAAGAAATTAAATACAAAAAACTATTTAATATAGTGGTTAAGGCAGAGTTTGTCTTTTTATTAGTTATAGTTTTTAAAACTGCTTGGTTTTATTTTTTTCAAACCAGCTATACTTTAGAAGATTTACAATACTTCTATCCATTATCAGCCTTAAACATTATAGGCTATAAGGGTTTACAACCTTGGTTTATCTATCCGTTTCAAGTACTCAATTTATTTGAGCTGGCGTATTGGTTTATACTAGCTTACTTAATTGGTAAAGAGTTAAACGAAAATACAGATAAAGGTTTGTCTATTGTAGCAAGTAGTTATGGTGTTGGTCTTTTAATTTGGGTAGTTGGTGTTATGTTTTTTACTTTAAATATGAGTTAATGTATATGAAAGATTTAATAACACCAAACTTTACGATATACCATAAGAGACAGCAAAAAAGACTTAACTTATTGCAAGGTATTGTGTGGCTTTTACTTGGTGTCATTGGTTTATTTGTAAACAAAGAGCATTATTTTTTTTATGGCTATATAGCTCTAGGCTTTTTTCATCTGTGGGCATTTTTTCAAGATAAATATAAGGGTTACATAAGTGTTTTTAATGGTATACTTAAAACACACTACAACCCTTTTTTTAATAAGCAAATTAATCTAAACGAAGTTAACAAGGTTATAAAATTAAGTGATACTCGTCTACTAAAAACAAATAGTGAGGAAATAAAGATACACACATCATTAATTTCTGAAGAATCAATGCAAAAGCTAAATGAAGTAATAGATGTTATTAACGAAAGAGTTAAAACCCAAAATTTAACCCAATGAAAAGTGTTTTTAAAAAAGCGGTTGCTATTCTATTATTAGTATTGTTGGCTTATTTGGTTTACAGCGTAGTTATTGGCATACAAGAAAAAAATCAAATAGCCAAACAGTTGCAAACCATCCCAGAGTTTGAGTTTTTAACTTTAGAGCAACAGCCATTTACCAAAGCAGACCTAAAACCAGAGAAAAATACCATTTTCATTTACTTTAACACCGAGTGCGATTTTTGCCAACACGAGGCACAAAGCATAAGTGATAATTTAGAAAGCTTTAAAGAGGTACAATTCATGTTTGTATCCACAGAACCTATTAACACTATTAGGCAATTTTCAGAACAGTATAATTTAAACAATAAACAAAACATTACATTTTTATATGATAACCTTAATACTTTTTCTAGTCGATTTGGTGCTGCATCTATTCCTTTTATCCTAATCTACGATAACGAGCAAAAGCTAATTAAAAAGCACAAAGGGCAACTTAATGCCAAAGGCATTTTAAGAGCATTACAATACAATGAGTAAAGCTATCAAACTGTCGCAAAAGCACTTACAACAAACCTTTACACAACAGCACGACCAAAGCGATTGTGGTGTAGCTTGTTTGTTATCACTTATTCAATTTTACGGTGGTACAAACAATTTAGAAAAGCTACGTGAGTTAAGCGGTACAACCAAGCAAGGCACTACACTTTTGGGCTTATACCAAGCGGCAAACAAGTTAGGGTTTATTGCACAAGGTAACGAGGCAGATTTACAAGCTGTAATAGACCACAATGAACCTCTAATACTTCATGTAGTTATTGAAGAACGCTTGCAGCATTACGTTATTTGTTATGGTTACAAAGATGGTGAATTTATCATTGGTGATCCTGCAAAAGGCATTATAAGCTACACCAAAGAAGAGTTAGAAGCCATTTGGAAATCTAAAACCTGCTTAACACTTGCACCAAACGAAAATTTTGTAAAAACAGAAACCCAAAACCAAAACAAAAAACAATGGTTTTTAAAACTGCTTAAAGAAGATTACCGTTTAATTTCTTTTAGTGTATTGTTGGGTATGGGTATTGCTATTCTCGGTATGGCAATGGCAATTTTCTCTCAAAAGTTAATAGATGATATTTTGCCTTCAAAAGACTTTAATAAACTCGTTACAGGTATAGCTTTAGTAGCTTTTTTGTTATTAATTAGAGTGTTGTTCACAGCGTTAAGAGATTATTTCTTAATTCGCCAAACCAAAGACTTTAACAACCGTATAGTCGATAGTTTTTATATGTCTTTACTTAATTTGCCAAAACCCTTTTTCGATACTCGTAAAATTGGCGAGCTTGTTGCAAGATTAAATGATACACAAAGAGTTCAGCGTGTAATTAGCCAGATTGTAAGCAATGTCGTTATCAATGCTTTAGTTAC
Source organism: Mesoflavibacter zeaxanthinifaciens subsp. sabulilitoris (assembly GCF_014191595.1). Taxonomy (NCBI): domain Bacteria; kingdom Pseudomonadati; phylum Bacteroidota; class Flavobacteriia; order Flavobacteriales; family Flavobacteriaceae; genus Mesoflavibacter; species Mesoflavibacter zeaxanthinifaciens. The sequence goes on from NZ_JACHWV010000002.1 coordinate 290,597, forward strand.
CATCGTATCTATAGGCCTTTTGTTTTACTATTCATGGCAAACAGGTTTAATAGCTTTTGTAAGCCTGCCTTTCTATTTTATGCTTATTTATAGTTTTAATAAAAGGATTATCAATGCACAAAAAGAAGTGATGCAAGGTTATGCCTTTAGTGAGAGTAACTACATAACTTCAATGCAAGGTATAGCCACAATCAAAAACAATAACAGGCAAACCATATTTCAAAAAATCAATCAACTAGTCTATGGTAACTATCAAGAGAAAGTCTTTACTCTTGGTAAAATTAATGTGCGTTTATCTATTTTTTCTGGTGTTTTTAGCGTGTTGTTTTTAATGGGTATTTTAGTTTATACATCTATACAGGTTTATAACGAAACAATGCTGTTAGGTGAGTTAATGGCTGTTTTGGGTGTTGCTGGGAGTTTATTGCCTTCTGTTGCAAGTTTGGCTTTAATAACTATTCCTATTAACGAAGCCAAAGTAGCTTTTAACAGAATGTACGAGTTTGCATCAATGGATAAAGAACAAAAAGGAACGGTTGAAATTTCAGATTTTATTTCATTAGAAATTAAAAACCTTTCTTTTCGCTTTGCTGGTAGAAGTCAATTATTAAAAGACATAAATATTAACGTCACTAAAAATGAGTGTATTGCCATAGTAGGTGAAAGCGGAAGTGGTAAAAGCACATTGGGTCAGATTCTGCAAAAATTTTATACACTAGAAAATGGTTTAATACTGATTAATAATAATTACAATCTTGCTGACATAGAAACTAATTGTTGGCGAACTATTTTAGGCGTTGTACCACAAGAGGTTACAATTTTTGGTGGTAATGTCATTACAAACGTACTTTTAGGACAAGAAGATTCACTCGAAAATATAGTTAAATTTTGTCAAGATTATGGCTTTGAAGATTTCATCAATTCATTACCACAAGGCTATGCCACAATACTTGGTGAAGAAGGTATCAATCTTTCAGGCGGTCAAAAACAAGTTATTGCATTAATGCGAGCCTTATACAAGAAGCCAAAAGTTTTACTATTGGATGAGTTTACTTCTGGGATGGATAGAAAAACAGAACAGTTTGTTTTAGAGTTATTAAAAAAACTAAAGTCTGAATTAACTATAGTTTTCATTTCTCACAGATTACATTCCTTACCAAAAATTGCTGACCGAATTTATGTTTTAGAAAACGGAAATATATCTGACTTTGGAAACCACGAAAGACTTATGGAATCACAGAATTTTTATAGTGATTTTTGGAGAGATTTAGCAATCATTAGTTAGCAGGATTCCATTAAGCAGGATGAAGATCCACTTCCCTTTTGGAGTGCATTAGTCGGTTCGGTTTCAACTGCTGATGGAGAAATTTTACGCTTCATTTTAGAAAATAAAATACCTTTAAATAAGTTCATTAGATACGAACTGGTACTTCGAGGGTTGATAAAAATCATCGTTGGTGTGGTTTTGATAGAGCCAGAGAGATTTGGCTCGAATAATAATTAAAAAATAAAACGCCATTTTATAATGGCGTTTTTCATTTTGCAATAAACGAACGATTCGAAAAGCATTTTTAAGCTAATTAAAAAGAGTTTTTCTAATAAAGACTATGCTTCCCAAATAATACTTAGTGTATGTTTTCCATTTATCAAACAGTGCTCATAAAATGGTTTTTCAGCTTGTGTATCCTTCCAAATATTAAACCAATCCATAGCAAAGACTTGTTGAGTATTATTAAACTTTCTGCCTAAACAGAAATATTCACCTGCTACTGTATCTTCAGGTAACTTGTCCTTACCGTGTTTTAAATATTTAAATGGAAAATCATCTGACGACCAATACCATTTGATTTTGTTATCAAATGCATAAACAACCATGATAGGGTGAGAGCCAATTGAGCAAAATCTTAAAGCAGTAGCAGAAATACTTGTACCAAATTTTTTAGCTAGTTCTTGAATTATTCTGAATTCAAACTTTTTTCTAAAACAGTAGCCACGAAATCTTGTTTCTGGCATTAACAAGCATGAGGCAAAAAAATCAGCCTGTCTTTCAGCTCTATTTTTACTTTTGAAACCTGTAACGGAGCAGTGACTTGGGGAAAGCCCAGAAATTAATGCATTGCGATGATCATCAATGAAGTAGTGACCTAATTCATGCCCAAAAGTAAATCTAGCTCTTTCAGAGTAAGCATGCTCTAATTTGTCAATATTAATGTAAATGTGAAACTTATTATTCTCGCATTCTAATAATCCATCAAATGCATCTAAATAATTACCAAAACTATAAGTGATTTGTTTTTTTTTAGCTATGATTATAGGGTCGATTTGACTGTCTGGGAAATAAAAATCTGAAATATCACTGGCTAAATCATTTAAATTAACTACATCATATTTAGAGAGAAAATCACTTTTGTACATCCTTTTTATCCTTATTCATTCTTTTTCTTATTTCCCCCGTTATCTCTTTTCCTTCTCTTGCAGCCATAGATAATGGTTTAACAGAGCCATTTTCTAAATGATTATCATTCAGGGAGATAATCTTATTTTGATTGATGTTGTCTTTTTCAATGATATTATCAATGGATGACCACTCACTTGGCAACTCATAATTTTTATTAAACTTATTTTCAAAAGCTATGACTTCTTCTTCCGATAATGGCATAGCATATCCATATTTCTTTAATAACTCACCTATATCTTTATTGCTATTTGTTTGCATTTTATTGAATTTTAGTTGTCTTTTTTGTTACTTCTTTAATTTGCTTTTTGACACGAGAAATTATTTGTCGAATATTATCCCAAGTTGTGTTAAACATAGACTCCATTAACTTTATATTCTCACTTCTCATTTTTTTTCCTTCCTCATAAAACTGAAAATAAACCCTTACAATGTCTTGTTTTTTTGGTTCCAGATTAGCTAAAATACCATCCAGAACATTATTCTTTTTTTTCAATTCATTTTCTAAAATTTCATATTCATTAACCTCTAATTTGAATAGCCAATCGTTGTTAATGTCATCAACTTTTGGTGTCTCATTATTTAAATATGATTCATTAGCTTTTAAATACTCCAATGTTTTGTAGTATGCAATTGTAGATAAGTATGCTTTAAAACCGGAGTCAGGTGATTTATGCTTTTTGGGATTGAATTCCCATGCTAAAGGATTGTTCCAAAGATGGAAAAATACTTCATTAAGTATTGTTTTAGCAAATTCTTCTTTATGCGACTTATAATAGATATTTTTTATTATCACATTATACAGAAACTTTCTAAAATGCTCATAAATAATAGAAAAAGAAGTTCTAGCTTCTTTTAAATGTGCCTCCTTTTCGGAAATAATAAGTAAATGAAATTCTATATCCATAATCACTATAATGATATGTGTTTTCTGTGACAAATATTTTTTGTCACACTTTGTTCATATAAATATAACGCCCCAAAAAAGATTGAGGCATTAATAATTTTAAAATATACAAAATTTTATTAAGATGGCAACAAATGGAAAAAGAGGTGATAACCGAAGACATGGAGCAGTTAAAGGACGCTCACAAGTAAAAAATCCAAAAACTAATGTTTGGGTAAAACGTGATACAGAAACAGGACGGTTTATGGATGGTAAAACCTCCAGTAAAACTCCTTTTAAGGGTGTAAGAAAAGAAAAATAAATACTGATAACATGACGAATTATTTACAATTAATAAACAGCTTAAGGCCTATAGATGTGATTGTGGCTAAAAAGAGGAGCGGTATAGGACGCATTTTAGATCACTATGTAGTTCATCTGGGGAACGGGTTTTTTGTTGGTAATCTTAAAGGCTCTGTGAAACAAATTTCTCATTTTGAGTTATTGGAACTTCTTAAGGAATATGAGCCGATTAGAGTAAGACGATTTAATGGTGATCAATTACAAATACAACAAGCTATTATAAGAGCAAGACAGAAACTTGGACATAAATACAGCTTTCTGGGTTTTAACTGTGAACATTTTGCCAACTGGGTGCAATATGGAAAAGAATCCAGTAGTCAAGTTTCTAATGGTTTTTTAATCATTGCGGGATTAGCAACACTAAAATTTATTGCAAGTAACAATGGAGAGAGATAGGTTAAAGTATACCATAGGCAGGTTTGACCATTATTTTGACAGTGTAAACAATAAATCAGCGGTTTACATAGCCATAAATACCTTCATTACAGGAGGAATCATAGTGTTATTAACACAGACCACATTGGTTTGTGAAATGTCAGGGTTTGGAAAATTCTGTATTGGTCTTTTATTACTTATAGGAATTATTAGTTTAATTATTTTATCGCTAGCTAGTATTCCATTTTTTTCAAAAAAGCCAGATTCCCTCTATTATTTTGGTTCAGTTTCACAAATGAAAGAATCTGAATTTAATAAAACATCAGAAGAATACTCCAAAAAAGATGAGTTAAAAGATTTAAGATCACAAACTTATATCCTTTCAAAAGGATTGACTAAGAAGTTCACAAGGTTAAAATTAGCCGGAATACTTCTTGTTGCTCAATTTGCCTTGTTGCTCATTATACTTTTAACAATTTTAATTAATTCATAACACAAATATCATGAACATTTTTGACCCTTATTTAGACGTTATAAAAAAAGCTGTAGATAAAGATCCTAAATACAGTAATAGGTTTTTTAGTGACTCACCAGATGAAGATTATGACTTGGGATATATTCAAGATCTTAGAAGTGAACTTCCTGGTTTAGAGAATCTTAATGAATCCGTACAACTAGTTAAAGGACATGGAACTCCTACCATAACCAACCTACCTAAACTAGGACACCATCCTGACTTTGGTCATTTAAGAGGTACTACTAATACTGAAAAGCATTGGATAATATCAGGATTTATTGATGTGCAAAAAAGTACCCAATTACATAACCGATTTACATTGGCTACAGTTGCTTTAATTACAGAAGGTATAGTAAAAGCATCTATATTCGCTGTTAACCTTTGTGGCGGTTATGTGCATAGAATTCAAGGTGACGGCCTTATGGTTTACTTTGGTGGGAAAAATATCGAAAAAAGTCAAGCCACAAGGGATGCTTTAAAAGCCTTTTCAATGATATCATATTTTGTTAAGAATGACCTTAAAGATTATTTTGAATCTAACGGCGTTAAAGATATTTACACAAGGACTGGAATTGATTTAGGTCATGATAATCAAGTATTATGGATGTATTCTGGGTTAGGTGAATCCGGTGAAGTAACAACCTGTAGTTTACATACTAGTTTAGCCCCTAAAATGCAAGCGACAGCTTTAAGTAATGGTATTGTTGTGGGACAACACATTTTTAATCAACTATCATCTACTGAAAAATATTTTAAACAAAAACCTAAACCAATTTGGGATCATGAAGATGGCAGATTTTATAACCACTATGATTTTAATTGGGAGAGATATTTAGTTGATAATGATTTTGCAAAGCAAAATATAGATGGTGATTTAATTTTAAATATTGGGGATTCAATAAAACCAACACTTAACCCAACATATTTAAGTCCTATTGCTAAAACAAGCAAACCATACTTTAAAACTCAATGAAAAATCAACTAATTAAAGATTTAAATAACTTTTTAGATACGTATTATAATTTTAGTGTCAACATAGATAAAACGGATGATAGCTTTCTAGTTTTAGATGGAGTTATCGATGTAATAGACACTAATGGAGATTTTTGGAATGATTATGATGTAAGAATAGTTATTCCAAAATTAGGATATCCTCATGTTGTTCCTGAGGTCTATGAATATAGTACTAAAATTGAACGTGATGATGATTTTCATATTTCCAAAAAAGGACAATGTTGTTTAGATATACATCATAAATTAATGCTTGAAAAAAGAAGAGGAATTACTTTAATAGGTTTTTATAAAAAATATATATACCCATTTTTTGCAAATCATCAATATAAAATTAAAACTGAATCCTATGCAGGTGAAGAATATAAGCATGATGTTGATGGAGTAATACAGTTTTATGAGGAGGAATTTAATTTAACCGATTTCGAGTTAATTATAAAGTATTTAGAATGTTCTTTAGGCATTCTTAAAACGGAAAGGAACAAACAATGTCCGATTTGTGGCAGTCCGAAATATAAAAAATGCTGTCGCATAATTGTAGAAAAATTAAAACTTTTTGGAAAAGAAATACTTAAAATAGATTTAGAAATTTTTAAAAGTAGGATTTTAAATTCTTCTGAAATCGAACATTAAATTCTTTAATTTTATCTTATTTGTTTTAAAATACGAATTACTAATTCAAAGGAGTAATTTTGATCATTTATAAAGCTTAAGAAATTTGACTCGAAGATTTATAACTTAATAAATATATCTAATACAAACTTTGTTTTATAGATACACTATAATTGAATAATAATAAAAAGAAAAGCACATTTTAATAATGTGCTTTTAAAATTTTTGAAAAAAATATTTTATTCATAGAATTTAGAATAATTACTATCGTTCTAAAAAAGGTATGTTTTTGTAATAATAATTTTGGGTTTGTCTAATTATAGAGATGTATTAGCTGATTTGAAATTTTGTTTACCAATTATCACATTTATTAACCGCTTATTACTTGAGGTATTAGAATTAAGAGTTTGTCTCATAAATTTGAATAGGAATATTTACATTTCAAATTTACACACACATTAGTTGAAGAGAACATTTCTTCACAAAGTTAATAGCACACACATTTACAAAATGTTTTAATCAACTAGTAAAAGAGCACCCAAAAGTGCTCTTTTTTTAATTATTATATTTTCTAGTATTTAAAATTTTTACCGCTTATTACTTAGTTTTTTATTGAAATTAAAGTGCAGTATATCTTTAATTTATGAATAAAATATTTATTGAAGTTGATAATTGGGAATTTTTTTTGTTTTCAATTATTTCATTTTCATTTTTAACTTTAGGAATAACAAATATTGATTCTGATTGGTCATCTACGAATATTTTCATAGGAATTTTGATACCAATAATCATGTTAAGTAAAATATATTGGTTTAAAAACTATGTTTTAGTTATGAAGAGGTTTCTTTATGTAAGAATATCTTACTCTAAAGGAAATCTTATTAAAATTAGTAATATAAAAAAGATTAGTTTTCAATTAAATAAGTTAATTATAACAACTAAAGATAAAAGGGTTTACATTTTTAATGTAGAACAGATAAGTAAAAATGAATTATCAAATCTTAAAATATTTTTTAATCAAAAATTAAATTTTGATTAAATGGTATAACAAGATAATTAAAATAATTATTGCTAAAGTCACCTCGGTAATGCTCATACTAATTCTCCAACAATGCCTGTGTTTGATTCTTTTTATTTTCATACTAATAACTGTTTTAAAGTTGGATTCTTAAACAATTATAAAAAGACAAAAACTTAAAATTAAAAATGAAGTAATAAGTGGGATAAACAGTTTATGTAATTATTTACTGGTAAAACTGATTATCTTTACATATGTTTTTGAAATTTGGTAGTTTTGAATCTTGTTAGATAATATTTTTCTACTTTACCTTTTTTAAAAAGGAGATACAAACAATTCTTTTTGGTTAATATTCTTTTTGGATACAAGTAATACATCCAAACATTACAATGAATGTCATTATAAGAAATGCCAAGTTTTTGAGTAAGCTCATTTTTTGTTAACCCAATTAATTCATTAAAATTACTGATTGGCAAATTGATAGAGTTAAAATCATTTTTTTTTGAATGAAATAGATTAAAAAACATAGTCTAGTTGTTTTTTTAAAAAAAATCAAAAAACCTTTCTTCTCAATATATGAGTTAATAAGTGGTTTTATTTTACAATAAATGTTATTTTAAAAGATGTTTTTTATTTAGTAAACCATAGTTATTATTTATCTAATTAAAACGGAATAGATGTTACTTATTTTAACCACTTATTACTTTAAGTATTAGATTTAAAAAATCAGTTTTTAAATTTGATTATGCCATATATAGTAGGTTATATTCATGGTAGATTTGGGGCAAAAAAGCGAGTTTTATAACTCGCTTTTTTCATTTTAAAACTACAATTACTACGATTATTTTAATAATAAGCACACTTATTACTTCATATAATCATTTATACATATTAAAATATAGATTTGAAAGTGGTATTATAATTCACCTATGTGTTCTAATTTTAATTATTATTACATTTTATTGTTTTGGACTTGTTTTAGTTATGCTCAAAATAACTTAACATATAAAGATTTTAATCAGATAGATTTAGAAGACCTTAATACAGAAGGTCCTGTTGGTGAATTAATGATGAAAGCTCATTTACACACCAATTTAGATTCCACATTATATTTTATTAGCAAAGCTGAGTTACTAGCTTTCGAGTCTAAGGACACACTATTACTTCCCTACATAAATTATCATTATGGCTTTGCTTATTTCAATAAACAAGACTATTTACTTTCTGAAGAATACTTAAACAAATGTATAGAATATGGTTATAACTATAACCTAAATGGTATGCTGTATGAAAGTTATAATTTACTAGCCCTTATAAATAAATACCAAACCTATTACAATACGGCATTAGATTATTTTAAACAATCCCTGGTTTATGCACCTGCTATCCAAGACAGTTTACATCTTAAAATTAATATTGCAGGCATTTATTTAGACACAGATAATAAAGAAATGGCAAAACTCTATTTAGATGAAGTAATAGAGTTTAATGCCAATTATGCTAAGCAGTTAGATTCCTATTGGCTGATATACGCCTATTTAAATTATTCTAAACTACTAATACCCTATACCAATCAATTAAATTATTTGTTAAAAGCTAAGACAACTGCAAAACGTTTAGATGACAAACACTTAATATTACAAACTAATATACAACTTGCGCAATTTTACTTAGAAAACAAGGAATATGCATTAGCACTCAAGGAGAACAAACAAAATATTAAAACAGCTAAAGCATATAAATTTACCGATGTCTTATTAAGAGCACAATTAATAATGGCACAAATTAATAGTGAATTAAATAATTATGATAAAACATTAAAGCACCTCGATACATTAATGCAGTATGAGTATCCAGATTGGATGCAATTTGAAATTAATAAATTAAGATACACCAACTTATATAATTTAAACCATAAAGACCAAGCCTTTAATATTGCAATACAGCAAATTAGCTATCTGGATTCCCTACTAAAGGTTAGTGATAATAAAGCTTATGCTGAATACGCCAAAAAATACCAAACAGAAAAAAAGATTAAAGAAAATGAACTGTTAAAAAAAGACAACCAAATACAAGCACTAACCATATCTAGAGAAAGAACAAAAAGTTATTTGTATGGCTCATTAGCTTTTATTGTCCTAATTTTTAGCTTAGTTCTACTACACAGATATATAAATAAACAAAAAGTAGCACGTATACTTAGTGTCAAGAATAATGTAATTACAAAGCAAAATCAAGCTTTAGAAATTGCCAATAAAACCAAACAAAAGTTTTTTTCTATTATTGCTCATGATCTTATAAATCCATTTAATGCAATTCTTGGTTACACCAACATTTTGCAAAACGATTTTGAAATTCTTAGTAACACAGAAAAACTTCAGATTATTACAATAATCAACAATTCCTCTAACCAAAATTACACTCTAGTTAAGAATCTTCTAGATTGGGCGAGAACACAACAAGATGCTATTGTATTAAATAAAACTGATTTTTCTCTAAAAAAAACTATAATTCATATTGTAGAAAATTATAACATTCTTTCTAGAAATAAAGAGATAAATACAATTATTAAAATAGATGAAAACATTAAAGTATATGCAGATAAAGATGGTTTTAAAACAATAGTATCTAACATATACAGTAATGCAATAAAATACTCAAATAAAAATTCCAGTATTGTTATTTTAGCAAATTGTAATCAGTATGCAACTAAAATTACCATAAAAGATGAAGGTGTAGGTATGTCTCAAGCGCAAATTAATAACCTCTTTTCCATAGCCACAACACATTCAACCAAAGGTACAAGTAATGAAAAAGGAACAGGTCTTGGCCTATTAATTTGTAAAGAGCTTATAGAATTACACTGTGGTAATTTAATTATAAATAGCAAACATGGTAAAGGCACAACACTAACAGTTTCATTTCCAAATAAGCCTCATTAAAACACTTATTTCTTTATTAAGCCATTTATTACGTAAAAACTTCAATTATAGAATATAATTGTTTACATTAACATCTAAAAACTTTGTTTTTAGGTAAGTTTAAGTAGCCTAAGCTTTTTAATAGATATAGTATTTATGCAAAATTATACAGCCTTAATAGTAGATGATGAAATAGAGAACTGCGACTTGTTAAAGTTATACATAAAAAAGTATTGCAAATCTGTAGAAACCCTGTACATAGCTCAAGATATTGAGAGTGCAATAGAACAATACTTAGAGCATTACCCAGATATTTTAATACTTGATATAGAATTAGAAAATAATACTAACAGTTTTCAAATATTAGAACAAATACCCAACACTAATGTAGAAATAATATTTGTAACCTCACATAAAGACTATGCCATACAAGCTATTAATTCTGTAAAAACAGCTGCCTATTTAATAAAACCCATTAAACCAACAGAGCTAATTATTGCTATAGATAAGACCATAAAAAATATAGAAGCAAAACAAAATGCTGATGCCATAAAATCTACAAAGCAAGAACAATATTCAGAGTTTGTGGCAATTCCCTCTTCCAATAAAATAGACATTATTCACCCAGAAGATATTGTGTATATAGAAGCAGATGGCAGGTACACCATTTTTCATTTAACAAGTGGTAGTCACAAAATAGCCAGTCGTAATCTTGGAGAATATGAAAAACTGTTAGACCCACAACTGTTTTTTAGAATACACCATGGTTATATTGTTAATCTTAATATGGTAATAAACATTAATAAATCTGCTGGTAATTATTGTGAGTTATTAAATGGTAAAGCTTTACCAATAGCAAAGCGTAGACAAGAAAAATTACATAGGTTTTTAAGGATAAAATAACGCAAACTTAGATGAATTTTTATAGTTCAATTAACTAGACAGTTTTGTCATTCTGAGCATAGCCGAGGAATCTCAAAACATGCACTAAACTATATAGATGCTTCGTTTCTCTTAGTATGACAACCAAACATAATGATTTGTCATTCTGAACGCTAGTGAAGAAACTAAATAAAAAAATAAAACATGAGATACTTCGGTTCCCTCAGTATGACAACAACACTTTGTCCTTGTGAACACACTTTGTCATTCCGAGCATAGCCGAGGAATCTCAAAACAAGTATAACACCAGAGATACTTCGCTGCACTCAGTATGACAATAATCTTTCGTCTCAATAATCATAACTTGTCTTTCCGAACACTCTTTGTCATTCTGAACACCCTTTGTCATTCTGAGCATCGCGAAGAATCTCAAAACTTGCACTAAACTATATAGATGCTTCGTTTCTCTCAGCAAGACAACCAAACAAAATGATTTGTCATTCTGAACGCTAGTGAAGAAACTAAATAAAAAAATAAAACATGAGATACTTCGGTTCCCTCAGTATGACAACAACACTTTGTCCTTGTGAACATACTTTGTCATTCTGAGCATTACGAAGAATCTCAAAACAAGTATAACACCAGAGATACTTCGCTGCACTCAGTATGACAATAATCTTTCGTCTCAATAATCATAACTTGTCTTTCCGAACACCCTTTGTCATTCTGAGCAACGCGAAGAATCTAATATAAAGGAAAAAATAGATGTTTCGTTTCTCTCAGCATGACAACCAAACAAAATGATTTGTCATTCTGAACGTCAGTGAAGAATCTAATATAAAGGAAGGTGGATACTTCGGTTCCCTCAGTATGACAACAACACTTTGTCCTTGTGAACATACTTTGTCATTCTGAGCATTACGAAGAATCTCAAAACAAGTATAACACCAGAGATACTTCGCTGCACTCAGTATGACAATAATCTTTCGTCTCAATAATCATAGCTTGCCATTCTGAACGCTAGTGAAGAATCTAAAAATATAAATTAACTATCAATTATGAAAACCTTAGGTAATCACAATTACTATGTATATATACTTACTAATAAAAACAAAACAGTATTGTATACAGGAGTAACCAATAATCTACAAGAGCGGTTACATTATCATAATAATCCGTTACCGTTTTCAAAATCTTTCACTTCAAAGTATAAATGCTTTTACCTTGTATATTATGAGCATTTTAATAATGTTGAAATTGCCATCACTAGAGAAAAACAAATAAAAGGTTGGTTAAGAGTTAAAAAAGAAAATTTGATTAATAGTTTTAATCCAAATTGGGAATTTTTGAATAATGATATATAGATGCCTCGTTTCTCTCAGTATGACAACCAAACAAAATGATTTGTCATTCTGAACGCTAGTGAAGAAATTAAATAAAAAAATAAAACATGAGATACTTCGGTTCCCTCAGTATGACAGCAACACTTTGTCATTCTGAACACTCTTTGTCATTCTGAGCATTGCGAAGAATCTCAAAACAAGTATAACACCAGAGATACTTCGCTGCACTCAGTATGACAATAATCTTTCGTCTCAATAATCATAACTTGTCTTTCCGAACACCCTTTGTCATTTTGAGCAACGCGAAGAATCTAATATAAAGGAAGGTGGATACTTCGGTTCCCTCAGTATGACAACAACACTTTGTCCTTGTGAACACACTTTGTCATTCCGAGCATAGCCGAGGAATCTCAAAATAAGCATTAAACTATAAAGATACTTCGCTGCACTCAGTATGACAATAATCTTTCGTCTCAATAATCATAACTTGTCATTCTGAACACTCTTTGTCATTCTGAGCAACGCGAAGAATCTAATATAAAGGAAAAAATAGATACTTCGGTTCCCTCAGTATGACAACAACACTTTGTCCTTGTGAACACACTTTGTCATTCCGAGCATAGCCGAGGAATCTCAAAATAAGCATTAAACTATAAAGATACTTCGGTTCCCTCAGTATGACAACAATACTTTTTCTTATTAAGCAAAACTTGTCATTCTAAACGCTAGTGAAAAAATCTCAAATCCAACAAAACCTAATCATAACACCCTTCATATCAAACCCACTTATACATTTATAACAACACTTATTACTTTACAAGATTGTTAAGTGTCTTATTGTTGTAATCTTGCACAAAGACCAACTAGATAAAAACAATACATGTTTTTAGATAACAATAAAGGTTAATAGCAATTACTTTAATAAAAATGAATGCTAATCAGCATTCATTTTTTGTTATAACAATAAATCCTTTCAGGCTACAAGCAAAAGCTAGTTTATAAAGTTCTTGTAAAATAACTAATGTACAGTAGTGTAAACTACAATTATACAACACTTATTATCTATAGCGCCCACTTGTTACACAGCTACTAAAACATCAAAAAAATACAAACAAATTTGCCTAAACTATACATGTGCCAAAACAGCACAAGTACAGTTAAAGTAAATGTTTAACCTAAATTTTTTTTATGAAAAAAAATGACTTTAAAAATCCACTTCGTGGTGCTTTGTTGTTATTGCTTTCTATGTCTGTGGGTGTTGCTACTGCTCAAGATTCAGATATATATGTAAGTAATGGTGCAACTTTGCATTATGAAGCAGGTAATTTTGCATCCGGAGTTATAGATAATAACAACGGAGGTACATTTTCTGTAGCGTCAGATTTTGTACACAGTGCAGACAATTATGTAGAAGGTCCTGTTACATTTTTAGCAGCCAATACATTTGATGTCTCTTTAGAAACTGCTTCGCCAGACAGAAGTCCAAACTTCTCATCTACTGGTTTAGCAACTATGAGTTACGATGCTACAGCAGTGCCAACAGGAACACCACCTGCAGGTTATGTGTTAGCAAGTGCAGAGGTATATACCTTTACAGGTGATGTGTCTGCAGGTACTGCAACACCACTAGCTAGTACTACATTTGGTGCAGCAACAGGACCTTTAGCCATTGTATTTGCAGACGCAAATGGTGGTACTTGGTCTACAACTGTAACACCAGGTACAACAACTGTAATGTCTTTTGCAAAAGAAGATGTAACACTTGGTTTAGACGAGTTAAATGCAAGTACGTTTGCATTTTACCCAAACCCAGTTACAGCAACAACAACACGTATTAACTTTAACTTACCACAAAGCGTACAACAGTTAGATGTAACAATGTACGATATTACAGGTAAAGTAATAAAGCAATACAATAACGTTGCAGTACAAACAGGTGCTAATAGTATAGACAAGCCACAAGTAGCAAATGGCATGTATTTATTACAGTTTTCGTTTAATAACGGAGCGCAACAAATAACAAAACGATTACTAGTAAAATAATCTTGTCATTCTGAACGCTAGTGAAGAATCTAATAAAAAAAAGGTACTTCGGTTCCCTCAGTATGACAACAACAAACAATTTTAAAAATAACAAAAATGAAATCGAAGATTAACGAATTCATTAAATTAAATAACAAAATCATGAGAAAAAAAATATTTTTAACCGCTGCCCTAATAGCAGCAAGTTTTACAACCTTTGCCCAAGTGGGTGTAGGCACAACAGACCCAAAAGCAGGGTTAGATATTACAAGCGATAAAGGAATGCTATTACCACGTATAGCAGACCACACTTCTTTAACACCAGTAGATGGTACTTTAGATGCCAACGAAGCAGGTTTACAAGTGTACGACACTACAACAAACAAAGTAATGTTATGGGATGGTACTGCTTGGGTGGCTAGCGCAACTGGTACTGCAAAATTTGTAGATGGTACAACACCTGCAGATGCAGTTTTTACAGATGGTAAAGTTGGAATTGGAATTGAAGCACCTTCAGAACAATTTCATATTTATAATGAATCAGGAGCATTTTCATTATTAGAATCAAACACTAGTGTAGCTGGTTTATATATCAGAACAAATAATACAAATTCTACTACACTAATGCAGTTGAACCAAGGAACAGATTACTGGAGAACAAGATTTTATTCTTCATTAGGGCCAAGTGGTAATAGTTATGGTATTGGATTTAACCAGATATTACCTAGCATGTTTTTAATTCAAAGTGATGGAAATATTGCAATTGGACAATCTTCTGCTACCCAAAAACTTGAAATTGCTGGTAATGCGAAATTGGAAGAGCTTTATTATGGGGGTGTTATAAGGGACCATAGATTCTCTAATAAATTAATTTTATTTTCTTCTTCATTAGCTACAGAGCTTCATTCAGCTGGATCAACTGGGATTCTTTTTAAAGACAATGCGAATAATGAATTAGCTAGAATATCTAATGAAGGAAACTTTGGAATCGGTACAACATCGCCAGTAGCAAAACTAGATGTAAATGGAGCCATTAAAGTAGGAGATGCTGTTGCAACACCAGTTGCAGGTATGATTGCTTATGGAGATAAAGGTTCTGGTATTGGTTTTTATGGGTACACAGGTGGTGCTTGGGTAAAGTTACATTAATACCCCGCTACCGCACGATTGTATCGTGTGGGTATATAGCAAATAAAACTAAAAACCGTAGTATTAATTTACTACGGTTTTTTTATATTGTACTATGAGCAGAAAATACAAGTTTTATAACAAACAAGGCTTATATTTTGTATCCTTCGCCACGGTAAATTGGATAGATGTTTTTACAAGGCAGATTTACTTTGATGTATTGGCAGAAAGCATAAACTATTGTAGACAAGAAAAAGGCATGGAGTTGTATGCATATTGCTTTATGCCAAGTCATGTACATTTTATTTTTAGGTCGGCTAAAGACCAACCAATGGAGTTATTGCGAGATTTTAAAAAGTATACAGCAAAAAAAGTGATAGAAGCTATAGAAAACAATCCCGATAGCGCGGACTTGTAGTCCGTGCCAATAATAAAATAGTAAAACCGCAACATTAGTTTGTTGCAGTTTTTGTATAAGGCACAGTACAGTATAAGTATTTTAGTTCACTGAAGCTGACGACCGTAATAACGGTGTTTCAAGAACTTAAGGAGTTTCAATAAAAACGCTATTTTTACTATGCTACAAACAAGTTAAAATGTCAACAAAATACAAAGCTACAGAGCAAGATGCAGTTTACTTTATTACCATAACTGTAGTAGGTTGGGTAGATGTTTTTACAAGGTTAAGACAAAAGGACATAATTATTAATGCACTTCAGTATTGTCAAAAACACAAGGGCTTAGAGGTATATGCATACTGCTTAATGAGTAGCCATATACATTTATTGTGTAAAGTTGAAGACGAAAGTATGCTTTCTGATGTTATTAGAGATTTTAAAACCTATACATCAAAAAAGATTATACAAACTATTAAAGAATATCCTGAGAGCAGAAGAGAATGGATGTTAGATTACTTTAAAAATGCCTGTACACATTTAAAAAGAAAACAAACCTATAAAGTTTGGCAAAATGGATATCATGCAGAAAAGGTGTATTCAAATAAGTTTATAAAACAAAAAACAGACTATATTCATAACAATCCTGTTGCAGAAAAAATAGTAGCTATCCCTGAGGATTATGTTTTTAGTTCTGCACGAAATTATGCAGAATTAGATAGTGAGTTGGAAATAATACCATTAATAATATTTTGATTGCTGTTACGCACGGTTCAAATAGGAGGCAGTAAACTCATAAAAGAGACCAACAATACCCAAAACGAGCTTAGAGACCTAAAAGACTATGCAGGCATGATACGCTATAATGCCACCACTGGTAAAATAGAAGGCTTTAATGGCACTAAATGGGTGCAGTTTCATTAACTAAAATATTTTTCGCTTTTTATAAGAATTTTTTTAACTTTAAGTTTATTAGAACTGTAATAAAAAGAAATGAAAATTGCATTTTTGTATTGTGTTGCTATAATGTTTTTTTTGGTTAGTTTTTGTGTAAATGCACAAAATGAGCCCTTAAAAAAAACAGCTTCATTTTACTTAAATAAAGCTAAAAAATTATCTCAAAACCAAAGAGATTCTGTTTTTTATTATCTAGATAAAAGTTATGCACTAGCAGTACAAAACAATAACGATTCTTTAAAGCTTTTAGCTCTACATAACAAAGTACAAATATATTACCAATATAAAATGTTTAAAGAAGCCTGTAAGTTTAATGGCAGGTTAGATTCTATAGCAAAAAAACTTAATGATACCCTTGCTATGTACAATGCAGAGATTAATTACGGCAGATTAGAAAATGCATTAGACAATAGCCATACATCTACAGAGTATTATAAAAAGGCATTAGCTTTAGCATTGGAAATAAAAAACAATAAAAAAGTATTAATTGCCTACGGCAATATTGGTAATAATTACATGTACGAAGCGCAATATAAACTGGCAGAGACTTTTTTTTTAGATTGCATGAGTATTATTGAAAGTTTAAATAAAAAAGAAACTAATGATAATATTCTAAATGTAGCAATGGTACACGTAAATTTAGTGTTTATATATACAGAGCTTAATAATAAAGAAAAAGCGCTAGAGTATTTAGATAAAACGGACCAAGTATATAATGGTAGGTACTTTAAAGGTAGGTTTGAAATTAACGAACTAAAAGGCTTAACCTATGCTCATTTTAAAGATTACAATAAAGCCATTTACTATTTTAAAAAACAACTAGAAATTAGCAAGGGCAGAAAAGATAAAACAGCTATAGAACATAGTCTTTTAAATTTAGCAGAATTACACGTAAGTGTAGAAGAATACGAAAAAGCTTGTAGTTATTTTAATGCCTATGAAGCATCTCACTCAGCTAATAATAGCGAAGATGAAATTTTAAGCGATAACGCACAAATATATCAAATAGCATTAAATAGTTATAAAGGAGCTAATCAGTATCAGAAAGCATTAAAATATGCAGAGCTATTGAACAAAACCCTAGATACATTACATAAAATAGAAGTAACCAATACATTTGCCGAATATGGTAAAAAGTACCAAACCGAAAAAAAAATACAAGAAAATGAGCTATTAAAAAAAGAAAATGAAATTAAAGTATTAGAGGTACAACAACAAAAAAAAGCACGTAACTATTTAATACTGCTCTCTATTTTAGGTTTAGTTGCGTTAGGTGCAACGTACAGTAGATTTAAAGCCAAGAAAAAAACCGCCAACTTATTGGCAGAGCAAAATACGATTATAAACCAACAAAAAGAAGAGCTAGAAAAAAGCAACGCCAACAAACAAAAATTGTTTGGCATTATTGCCCACGATCTAGTAAACCCGTTTAATGCCATTTTGGGCTATACCAATCTATTAGACGAAGATTACAATAATTTTACAGATACAGAACGAAAAGAGTTTATAAGCACCATAAATAAATATGCTAATAATAATTACAACTTAACTAGAACCTTGCTGGATTGGGCTAAGGTACAGCAAGATAAATTGGTGGTAAATAAAACCCAAGTAAATTGCAAGGATATTGTTGAGAACGCCTTACGACCTTATCTAGTAATGGCCGATAAAAAAGAGATAAAAATTGTTACTAATGTGCCTAATGATATTACTATAAATGCAGACCAAAACATGATGCAAACTGTAATAGGTAACCTGTTTGTAAATGCCATAAAGTTTACACCAGAAGGTGGCACTATTACCTTTAATTTAGAAAAACTAAGCGATGGTACCATAAGCCTAGAGATAGAAGATAATGGCATAGGTATGACCCAAGAGCAACTCAACAATATTTTTGATATTACCAAAGTAGCATCCATAAAAGGCACTAACCAAGAAAAAGGTCACGGCTTAGGGCTAATTTTATGCAAAGAGCTTATGGAACTACAAAAAGGTACTTTGCAAATATTTAGCCAACTTAATAAGGGCTCTAAGGCTGTAGTAACTATTTAATAAAAGTAGATTTTTAATTAACTGCATGCTTGTCATTCCGAGCATTACTGAAACCAAAATATATTTTGGTTGAGAGTACATTGCGTAGCAAGAGGAATCTGATTCTGTCATTCTGAGCAACGCGAAGAATCTCATAGTCACTTCAAGCATTTTGTCATTCTGAACGCTAGTGAAGAATCTCAATAATAGAACAAAGTATGAGATACTTCGGTACCCTCAGTATGACAACAACACTTTGTTCTTTGTTATTTTCTGTAAATCCGAGCACAGCCAAGAAACCTTTAGGTTCAGCGAAGCTAAATTTCTTTGTCATTCTGAATGTCCATTGTCATTCCGAGCACAGCAGAGGAATCTCATTCTGTCATTCTGAATGCTAGTGAAGAATCACTTTGTCATCTCGAGCTTGCCGAGAGATCTATATCTGAAAAAAAAAGATTTCTCGATTACGCTTCACTTCACTCGAAATTGGACCAAACGTTTAAAATCAATCCAGTGGATTGATTTAGTGAAGGTGCCAGATTGCCGCGCAGGAAAACAATTGTCATTCCAATCATTCTGTCATTCTGAGCAACGCGAAGAATCTCATAGTCACTTCAAGCATTTTGTCATTCTGAACGATAGTGAAGAATCTCAAACACAAGCGCAAAAAAAAAGAGATACTTCGTTGCACTCAGTATGACAACAAGACTTTGTTTATTCCTAATTATCTGTCATTCCGAGCATCCATTGTCATTCTGAACGCTAGTGAAGAATCTCAACAACAAGCATGAGCCCATTTATTACCCTATACAACCACTTATTAACCATTTGTTTTAACCCTTTTAAATTTCACTGTTATTTGTGAAAATAATATAACACAAAAAAGAATTTGTAATGAAACACTTAGCCTTAATAATTGCCCTATTGATTTCCCATGGCATGTTTAGTCAAAAACTTACACAAGAAGATTTAACAACTATTGAGTTGTCAAAACATAAAAAAATTGTAAAACAAGCACTCACATACAATGATGCCCAAACGGCTATTAACAGTATGCATAGCATCGTTGCATTAGAAGGTGAAAAAAGCACTTATAAAGATAGTTTGGCAATTACTTATTATAACATAGGTAATTATGTAAGTAGTCATTTATTAGCAAAAGAACTATTAAAAGAGAAAAGTGAGAACATCCAGCTTTTAGAAATTAACGCAGTAAGCTTACAAAATTTAGGAGCTACTAAAGATGCTATAGAGGCTTATGAAATATTGTTTTCTAAAACAAAAAATATGGCTCATGGCTATCAATTGGCTATGCTACAATATGGTATTAAGCGCTTAACTGAAGCACAAAATACTGTTTTACAAGCTTTACAGTGTGATGACATAGAAAATGCCTACATACAGTTTGCTATAGACAAGACTAAAAATCAAAATGTACCACTAAAGGCAGCTGCTTATAATTTACAAGGGTTAATAGCTTTTGAGCTAAAGGATAACACAACAGCAAAACAAGCTTTTGATGAAGCCTTAAAAATTATGCCAGAATTTGCATTAGCTACTCAAAACACTAATGCCGTAACCATAACCATGCAAAACGAAGCACAGTTAAGTAGATCTGCTAATAAATCAGATACAGATAACTAAAATATTAATGTGATAATAATGATTGATAAACGGAAAAACGCTTTTAAGGTTTTCCCGCTTATACTTTATTACAGCCATTTATTACTTCTTTTTTTAATCCAAATATAAGATATAGTCATATTAGCAATTATAAAATGTAATTTAAAACCTCATGAAACAATTTTATTATTTAATAGCATTTTGTGTTTTAGTAAATCTACAAAATGGTTATTCGCAAAGTGAATTAAGCCGTTGGTCTTTTGAGGCAGGAGTTAATTATGTAAACGTATATTCTGTTGGAGAAGATACACCACAGGGTGAGTTTTTTGATGAGTATTTTAATATCAATGATCATTGGAATTTGGGAACTTATTTTGCAGGAACAAGAAGTTTTTCTGATAGACTTTCTCTCACTGCAAAAGTATCATTCAATGAAATCTCTAAATGGGGCGAAGATGGTAACGACGTTAGTGTTTTTGTAGATCATTTAGAGTACTATGGTTTAGATGGTATGGTTAATTTTAAAATACTTACCAAATCAAAATTAAAGCCATATGTAGCAATTGGTGGTGGTTATACCTGGATAGAAGAAGGACCTTACAATACATACTCAACGAAAGAGTCTGATGATGATTTTGTTGGTGCAGGTACAGTAAATGGAGCACTTGGTCTTACGTATGATATTACAGACCGTTTTGGTGTTAACTTACAGTTTGCATATAAACATTCTTTTAAAGAGTATTTAACAAAGCATTTTCAAAATAGCGTAGGTGTTTATTACAACTTAGGTAAATCTACTTCTAAGGAAGAAACAAAGGAAGTTTTAGATACAGATAACGATGGGATAGAAGATGCTTATGATTTGTGTCCAGAAGTAGCAGGTAAAAAGGAGTTTGCAGGTTGCCCTGATACAGATAACGATGGTATACCTGATAGTTTAGATAAATGTCCGAATGAAAAAAATATAGATGGTGGTTGCCCATCATCTAAAAGCAGTATTCAGGAAACACCTTCAAATACTAATAATATTGAAAAAAGCCCTGTAGTAATAGATACTCAAAAAACAGTTTATTTTGAGTATAATAGCGCATCTTTAGATAATAACGCTAAAGGTATATTAGATGCTATTATAGAAATGTCTAAAAATGCAGATACTATAACACTTAAAATTGATGGACATACTGATAATACAGGTGAAGAAACCTTTAATAAGTCTTTGTCAATTAATAGAGCTAATAACGTGAAAGATTACTTGGTAACTCATGGTATTAAGTCTGAAAATATTACTACAAATAGCTTTGGAGAAAGCCAACCAAGTGCAGACAATTCTACAGAAAAAGGAAGAGCTTTAAATAGAAGAGCTAAACTTACAATAAAGATTTTTCACTGATTAATTTAATTACTGTGTTATCAATGAAAAGGGTATTATTAAATTATTGCCCTTTTTTTATATCAAGATTTACCATTTGTTTCTAATCTTTTACGTTTATTACCCAGTGATTTGAATGTTTAAAGGGTTTATAGATTTTAGTTGTAATAAGCATATTCCCTTAAACAATTTAATTAAAATGTCTAAAACTTTTAATCTAAGAAAAACAAATAGTGTTAATAGTAATATTGTTCTTAATCATTTAGAACTATTTTATTTAAGATTGTATACCCATGGTTTAAACAATAAAGAGATAAGTGAGTTCTTAGATTTAGATTTAAGTAAAATTTATAAAATAAGAAAATCTATTTCTGAATTATACAATACAAGTGATTGGATTAAAATTATTTCATCAGCTTTTGAAGATAAAGTACTTTATAAAGTAGACTACATCGATCAGTTAGTTAAAGATGTTGCCTTACAACATACACAGATCCTTTTTAATAAATATGTATCCCCTATTTATTTGAGTTTAACTATAGAAGAGTTAAGACATAGAATAATTGAATTTTATTACGAATGTGAAATAAAGTTAACAGACAATTATTATAATGAAATTGATTATAAGAAACTGAATACAAAGGAACTGCAATATTTGAACTTGAAATATGAAAATATAAACTCAAAGGTAATTTTTGAAAAACTTAAGCTTAGAAAATCTGAAGAAAAATTAAGAGAATTAAAGTTTTTAGTATTTAATAAACTAAGAGTTAATAACTGGTTTAATGCCTTTAAAATTGGACTAAAACTTAATTTATTAGATGTCCCAAAAAACCACTTAGAAAATGTAGAAAAAGAAGTCATAAACTGTACTAATAAAATAATAAGAATTAGAACAATTAAGCGATTATCGTTTACAGAAAAAAAACTATCAATCTACAATGAATTATTGGAGTTATACACAAATATAGAATTTTCGAAATTTATAAACCATGCAAACAGTTTATGATGACTTTAAAGAAAGTCTAAGAGGAATAAGGTTATTAAACACTAAAGAGATTTACTTTATAAGGTTAGTATTACATGGTTACAAAACTTATGATATTGTCAAATATTTAGAGATTGAAATTGAACAATATTATAAAATCATTAATAGTATAAAACTTAAGTTAAATTGTACATCTTGGTATAAGGTAGTAATTAAAAGTTTTGAATTAGAAATAATTAAATTAGAAGACTTTTTAGATAATCTTGTTAAAGAAGAAGCTTTACTTTTTGAAGAAGAAATTATGTCTAAATTAATTAAAGAAAAGGTTTCAAATAAAGAAATTAGGTATTTAGTAAGTGATTTTTACAATAGTTGTACTTCTAAGTTAGAAAACTTATGTACTGACGTCTTCTCGGAAGAAGAAAAGTTTTTTTTAAGACTAAAATTTGAAGGTAATAATGATGAATCTATTGAACGAAAGTTAAAATTAGAACCAGAGGAAGTAAATACTTACCAAGAGAAACTATTTATAAAGTTGCAAGTTAATGATTGGTTTAACGCATTAAAAAAGGCGATTCAGTTTGGGGTATTAAAAATAAAAGATGAATTACATGTAGATTTTGAAATTCATGTTTATGAAGTTTCTGTAAATATGATATCTATTAATTCATTTAAAAATTATTCTTATAAAGAAAAAAAATTATCAATCTATCTTCAATTATTAAGGTTCTATTCTAAGTTAGAATTAGATTATTTGTCCAAAGCTTCAATGTAAATTGATATTGAAAAGTTTTCCATTACTTAAATCAGATTACTCCTAAAATTGAAAATAAAAAACAACCACTCTAAATGGAGTGTCATAATTAAAAAATTAGACTATTCTTCAATAGATTTTTATAACGAATTTATTGAAGCACTTCAACACCATGGATATAAAGATTTGAGTGTTAGTTTAACTTCTTTTAGTAAAAGTAAGATAATGTCTTCTAAACGTTTTTATTTAAAAGTAACTTGGAGAAACTATGATTATTATTTATATGCATCATCTAGGCTTGATGGTTTTTATGTTTCATGGCACTTAGTATTAAAGCATTCTTTTTATCAATTACTTTTATATAAAATTCCAATAACTGGTTACAAATTAGGTAAAAAAGTATTTCCAAAAACTAACAATAAGATTAAAATGGCGCTCATATTCATGAATTGTGCGCATGGTTCTATTTTAAAAATTATTGATACTATTATTTGTAAACAAAGGTTAAACAATTTAACAGAAAAAGATAGAGTCCCTATTGTAGATAAAGTATATAGAAAATTAGATTATGTTTATTAGATTTATTTGTAGTAAATAGTTGTGAAATAGTATTTATTATTTAACTCAGATTTAATAACTCCAAAGCCAATATTAGTAAAATCTCCTTCTATTATTTCTTTATGTTCTTGACTATTTAACCAAGCATTTACAACAGATTGCGCAGAAGTATAGCCATAAGCTACATTTTCACTTACTTTAATAGCTCCTCTGTTTTTTAAACCATTACTTCTTACAAAAAAATTATTATGATTAACAGATTGTGTTTCAATCATATATTTGCTATGACTAACAGCATAAGCAGTTGCATAAGAACTATCTTTAATTAATAGATTTAAATCGTTTTGCAGTCTATAATCATTAATATAATTTAAAATATTATTAGACATTATCCAGTTGTTTTCATTGACTAAAGATAAATCGATGTCAGAACTGTTATTAATTTCATCTGTTGAACACGATACTAACAAGATAAAAACCATTAAAAATAAATTACTGATTTTTTTGTTTATGACTAACATAATTATTGATTTACAATAAATATCAAGTGATAAACTTTAATTTCTAAATGTGGAGTAATAAGTGGGTGTTAGTATTGTAAATAAACGTTAAAAATTGTTTTAACTCTATGAGTAAAATAAAAATACATTTCAAGACCTTTAAAAAATGGTGGGATAAAGATTATCAAATTAAAAATGGTATTACATTCGATAAATTATTTAAATACTTTTTATTCACAATTTGATGTAGATTACTTTATTTATTTTAACTCATTAGATTTCTTTAAAATATTTTATGAGAAAAACAAGATAATGATTACTATTATAGTCTGGCTTTGTATATTATTTATCATCAACCTTTTTTCTTTTAAGAAAAAAAAAGGTAAGTTAAAATGGAATAGTATATTTTTGATAGTGAGCTTAGTTGAATCTATATTGCTATTTTTTATATTATTTTTTTTCAACATAGATTTTAAAATTCTAATTTGTCTTTTCTTTTTAGCATTGTTAGTAAATTACTTAGGTTTTTGTTAATTTAAAACATTTGATTTTTTAATTTTCATCTATTTATGTCTTTTTCTTTTATTTACATTTATTTTTGCTAAAGATGATGCTAAACGAGTTAAAAATCGTAAGTATAGCTTGACATTATACTTAACGATAATAGTTATCTTTTAAGAGAAAAGCAAAGTAATTTTAAAGGTTTTTATATAGGAAATACGATAGATTATTTTTTTATTTATGATAACACTATAAAAAAAATTAGGGCTCTAGAGAAAAGTGAAGTAAAGGAAATAAGATTTAAATCTAATAAAATAAATTACTAACTAAAGAATAGTTAGTAATTTTAGGCTTCTTCACAGAAAAATATCAAAAAAGAATTAAAGATTATTAGTGTTTTTTAATTCTTTTTTAATCATATAAAGAAAAACTTCATCAAAGCGTTCTACATAAGGTTCATTCATTTTATAGTCAATGTATTGCTCTGCCAATTTAAAATTCTCTATAGCTTTCTTTTTATCGCCAAGTGATTTGTATACCAGCCCTAGTTGATAATATGCTTCAGGAAACTTGTCAACCGAAGCAATAGATTTTTTAAAATACTCAATCGCTTTATTATATTTTTTCATTTTGAAATAACATCTGCCTATATAGAAGAAAATCATGTAATTATCATTAATGTTAAAGCCCAGTTTATCTTCTTCAATATTTACAAGGTTAAAAGTTTTTATTGCATCATCAAATTTACCAAGTTTATATAAAGCTTGTCCTTTTTGAAAATCACAAGGTTCTCCCCAACATGTATTGTAAACATTCCCTGTTATTTTTTTTATTAAATCAACATCTCTAACAACACCGTCATAATCCCTGTAATAATAAAGAAGTGTCCAAGCTCTATATTCTAAAACATCTACTTTTCCATTTGCAGTATCAATTTCAACAGCTTTATTCAAAACCTTCATGGCTTTAATATGCTCTCCAACTTTTTTGTATGAATATGAAAGTCTTTGCCTATAATCAACATTGTTTGGTTCAACTAATAGAGCAGAGTCTTTATATTGCCTGTAGAGTTCTGAAGGCTGTAAAAAGTAGTTTGATGATTCATTATAATGCTTAGCTAAAGCTTCACGTTCTTTTGCATCTAAATTGGAAATATCTTTGTTTTGTAAATTAGTACATGATGAAAATATCAACAAGATTAATGTATAAGAGTTTACTTTTTTTAAGGACATAGATCTATAATTTTTCCATTATGAAGTTTAAACATTAGAAAAGCATGAACGTCCTTATAATACAGCCATTCCATTTGAGAGTTTGAAGAAGGAAAATCGTTAAGTGTTCTTACTTTGTTAAGTAAATGTTTTATTAGTGTATTTGAGAAAGCTGTTTTTTTAAACTCTTTATCCATTTGTATTAAACCAAAACGTCCAACATTTCCTTTACAATTAATATTAAAATGAATAATAATATAACCTGATTTAGCATCACTAATAGGAGCATCTTTAGAAAGATAATCCATTAAATATTCATTTCCTTTATTAAAGGTTACATCTTCACCATAATAATACTCTCCTTGATAACCATCAAAGCAGTTTGAATAATATGTAGATTCGTTTATTAATTGATTATAGTCTTCACTGTTTACTTGTGTTTTATTAAAAGAGATGTCTTTAACTTCCCTAGAAGAATAGTCTCTTAAGGTTATAACACTAGAATTATAGTTAACAATTTGATATATAGTTTGGGGGTTGTTGACTTCTTTTTGATAGGATAAGAAATAAACATCATCAATTTTGAAAATATTATATTCTTTTATTTCGCTTTCAGATATGGTTTTGATTCCTTGATAATAATAGTTTGTTAGGATATTTACATTACTATCATTAAATTTAATAGTTTGTTTTAGTTCTAAATCCTTATTAGGATTGCTGTTTTCATCTTCAACAACTTTGTATTCCCAAACAGAATTTTTAAAATCATTTTGAAATGTCCCAATATCTATATTAGATTGAACTTGTATAAATTTAGCACTGTTTTTATGATTTGGAAGACCATTTTTAAATGGTCTAAAATTTAACGAATCCAACAAGTCAAAAGCGTAAAAACTATCATTTTTTTTATTTAGAATTTTGAAATGTTTTTCTTTAAATTCAACGGTTTTATGTTTTTTAATTTTGCTGCTAATAATTTTGTCAACTATAAGACCTTTATGATTATATAAAAATATTGAGTCTTGATTTTGTTTTATGATATAAGGGTATGGAATCAATTGATCTATTATCCTGTAAGACCCAATATAAATTGTTGTTGTATTATTATATTTATTAGTACAACTTGATAGTAAAACGAAAAGAAAAATGGACTTAAGTATTGATTTCATTTATTGTTTGAAAATTTCTTTGAATTTGTAAAATATCCTTTCAATAAGCCTTAAATCTTCGGTGATAATTTCAGCTACTCCTTGCATTTCTTGCTTAAAATCTATCTTTTTACCATGAGTAGTAATTAATTTTTTAGGTAACTCAACATCTATGAGATATAATCCCTCATTATTAGGCACTAATGAAATGTCTTTTATAGAGCCTTTAAGTACTCCAAATTCATTATCAGGATAACTACTTAGTTTAATATTTACAGACTGTCCAACTTTTACTTTTCCTGAATTAAGAACAGGTGCTCGAACCTTACATATATATGACAAATAGTTTTTTGGTATAATTGTAAAAACAAAATCTCCATTATTTATGGTTTGATTCTTATTCCATATTTTCATAAATGACACTTCCCCTTTTATATTTGATTTAAATAAATATCTTAACTCCCATTCTTTAATTGCTCTTTTCAATTGGTCTAAAGATTGAATAACACTTTTAAGTAAATTTACTTCTTGTCTTTTATTGTCTATTAAATTTTGTTTTTTTACGTTTTTAGTATTACTTATATTTTCTTTAATTTGTGAAATTGACACACTCATATTCTTGTAATTTCTTTCTGCTTGAATATATTCGAGTTTCTTGTTCTCTATCTCTTGTGCAGAAATAACCCCTTTTTCAAATAACTTTTCATTTCTTTCTAAATCTTTTTTCTTGAAAATTAGTTCTTCCTTGTTTAAATCTCTTTGATTATATAAGGTGCTAAGTCTATGATTTAGTTGCGATAATGTGTATTTGTTTGCTAAATCACTACTTAAAAAGGATTGAGATTCTTTATTTAATTCATATTGAATATAATTATTCTCAAATAAAGTAAACTCATCTTCTAAATCACCCAAAAAGAGCATTGGTAATTCTTCTAGTGGAAAGTAAAAAGATGATTGGTCTACTTCTAAAGTATCTAAAATTGATTTTAAATAAACAATATCTTTATAATTAGCAGTGTTCTCTATTAAAGCTAGTGGTGTTTCTTTTTTTACTTCTTGAAAATTTTCAACAAAGATAGAATCAATCTTACCTGTAACTCTAGCATATTCTTTTTGAGGAGGTATTTCTGTTGTTAATAATGCTTGAGCTGAAACGGTATCAGGGTATTTTATTAACCATGAAAGAAAGAGTATGATACAAATAAAACCAAATAGCATAGTATTACCCCATCTAAATATAATTTTAGGAGGCTTAGAAAGTACATCTTTAACTTCTTCGCTGTAAATATTTAACTCTTCATTTAACTCTTTCATACTTATTTACCTAACTCTAATTGATTTTTAACTAATTCATAATATTTTCCTTTTTTGGCTGTAAGCTTTTCATGGTTACCTTGTTCAACAATTTCACCGTTTTCAAGAACAATTATATTGTCAGCATTTTTAACTGTACTTAATCGATGTGCAACAATTACTGAAGTTCTGTTTTTGATAAAATCATTTAGTTTCTCCATTATCACCCGTTCGTTATTTGCGTCTAGTGAACTTGTCGCTTCATCAAAAAACACAAAGGACGGGTTTTTGTATACAGCTCTTGCAATCATCAAACGTTGCTCTTGCCCTCCACTTAATCTGATTCCTGAAGTACCTAATTCTGTATTATATTTATTGGGTAATCTGTCAATGAATTCTTCAATATTAGAAATATATGAAGCTCTTTTTAATTTGTCTCTATCAATTATTTCATTTTGTTCAGATTCTGAAATATTTCCGGCAATAGTATCATTAAAAATAAAAGTGTCTTGCATCACTGCTCCACAATTCATACGCCAAAAATCATTATGAATATTGTTTAAATTATCACTTCCAATATGAATGTTTCCTTCTGTTGGTTTATGAAACTTTAATAGTAATTTAAGAAGAGTTGTTTTACCACTTCCACTAGCTCCAACTATAGCTGTTGTTTTTCCTTCGTGTAATGTGCAATTAATATTTTTAAGTACGAATGGAGTAGATTTTCCTCCATAGCGAAAAGATAAATCTTTAATAACAATACTTCTATTACTAGGGAGATCTTTCACTTTGTTATCTTTTAATTCATCTTCGTCTTTTTTTGTGTGAACTTGCATCAATCTTTCTAAACTTATTTTAGCATCTTGCCAAACTTGAATAAATCCAATAAAGCTACTTAATGGAGAATTTAATTGTCCAACAATATATTGAATGGATAACATCATACCAAGTGTTATGTCTCCATTCACTACAGCAGTTGCTGATAGAAAGGTTATTACAATATTTTTTAATTCATTAATAAATCCAGAGCCAATTGATTGATATTGAGCAAGAGCAAGGGAGCTAATAGAAGTCTTGAATAAGCTAATTTGAATCTGTTCCCATTTCCATCTGTTTTTTCTTTGCGAGTTATTTATTTTAATTTCTTTAACTCCATTAATTATTTGTACTAAGGATGTCTGACTTTGTGAGTTTTCATCAAAACGTTTAAAATCTAATTCAGCTCTTTTTTTTAAGAAGAAAAATGTCCAGGCAACATACAAAATGGCACCTATGAAAAAAACTAAAAATATTTTTGAATTATAATAAGCAAGTACAAAACTAAATACTATAAATAACAAAATAGAGTACACCATTCCAAATGTAGAAGATGAAACAAAGTTCTGTATTCTTGCATGATCTTGTATTCTTTGTAGATGTTCTCCAGTATTCCTTGTTTCAAAAAAAGTGATAGGAAGCTTTAACATTTTAAATAAAAAATCCGAAATCATTTTTATGTGTACTCTATTGGTTATATGTATTAATAACCACTCCCTAAAAACTCTAACTAATGTTTGAGAAATAAATAACACTAACTGCGCGATAAGTATTAAATAAATGAATGGAATATTTTGAGTGTTAACTCCAGTATCGACAATTGATTGCATCAAAAAAGGAGTAATAAATTGAATTACTATTCCTACGAGAAGTCCTAAAAAAAGTTGTGAAATTAATTTTTTATAGGGTTTGATGTAAGGTATCAAAAACGAGAAGCCTTTCTTTTTTGACTTGTCTTCTTCTAAATTGTAAAAGTTAGTATTTGGTTCTAATAGCAATGCAAACCCATTTCCATCTGAACTATTAGTCCAAGCTTCATGAAAGTCTTTATGTGTATACTCAACCAAACCATGAGCAGGATCAGCAACAAAGATTTTTGTTTTACTAGTTTTATATACTACAACAAAGTGTTTTTGTCTCCACGAAACTATAAATGGAGTAGGAGCTTCCGATACTAAACTGTCAAGTGAAATTCGTATTCCTAAAGTACGCATTTCTATAATCTCTGCTGCATCAGCAATTCCAGCCATTGTAACACCTTGCCTAGTTATACTTGCTTTGTCTCTTAAAAATTCTCTCGAAAAGCTCTTTCCATGGAATTTTGCAATCATCCTTAAGCATGTAGGACCACAATCACGGTAATCCAGTTGTCTATAAAATGGAAACTTTTTTTTTGACATAAGACTGTATTTATATCTATTTAGGTTGTATTGATTTAGATAAATTGTCTAATTGGACTTTATCTAAATAGTTTGTGTTAAAAAAAAGTCCCTCAATAGATTTTAAGGTGTTAAGGTTGTTTAATGGATTGTCGTTTAAAATTATAAAATCAGCATCTTTACCTTCTTCTATTATTCCATAATCTTCATTAAAGAAATCTGCAAAATTAACTGTAGCAATTCTTAATATGTCATAGTTGCTTAAATTAGCGTTTTTTAATAATTCCATTTCACCAACAAGACCAAAACCAGTAACCATATATTTAGATGAACTATCAGGGCTTAAAAGCATTTTTACGCCTAGTTTATTAAGTTGTTTTATAATTTGATATTTATTCTCCAACTTTTTTAATTCGTTAGCAACTTCTTCTTTATAAGCTTCATTTCCTAACTTTTCTCTGTATTGCTTTGTTTTTTCAATCCATTCATTAATGGTTTCTTTAGAAATATATTGTATGCCTGGTTGATTTCGTAATTCTTCATAGCTGTATCTACCAGAGCCTACACTATACCAACTTAATGTAGGACAAATAAAAATGTTATTCTTTTTAATCTCTCGAATCCTACCTTCTACAGATTCTGATAGTTTAGATAATTTTCCTAAATGTTCAAATGATGTGTAATTTGATTGGAATAAAATGTCATCCGATATGTTACTAGGAAAATGACCTCCTATTGAAATATCATTAATCTTACATAAACTGTCTAATGACTTAAAAAGTGTTTCATCTTTGATACTTAAAACCTTAATAAAGTCAAATTTTTTTGCTTTTTTAATGAAACTCTGTAGTTGTTCTATAGTAAAATCATATTTCCTAGATATTGGTGGAGCAGATAAATAGAGTTTAGGATAAATGGAGGTTTCTGTATTGTATTCCTCACGCCATTTTAAATGATTCCAATCACCTCGCATTGATCGTAATTTAGTTACACCATTAATCAGGTTTAACGTTAAGAACTTTTCTAAATCATTTTTGTCTACAGGTAAATGTATATGAGCATCAGATAAAGAAGGCATAATATATTTACCATCTAAATCTATCCTATGTTTAGCTTTAATTAGGTTTGGATTTTTATTGGATACTTCAACTATTTTTCCATCATTTATTAAAATATTCTTGTCTACTAATACCTCATTATCATTCATAGTAATTACAGAAGCATTCATAAATAAGTAATCAACATCATAAGGCTTTTGTGCACAAGATAGTTGGGTTGAGAATACAATGAAAAGTATTAGTATTATAAATTGTTTCATTAGTTTGTTTCTTTATGAGTCAGCATAGAATTTTAAAATAAACATATTTGATTTTTCTCAACCTTTTGCATCAAAAGTTAAATTGTCCATCTTTATCTTTTTTCAAAAATTCTTCAAAAGGGTTCAACTTACAAAAATCCTCATATCTGAAATCTAAATCTCTATTACTTAAATCAAATTCATCTTTTAGTTTTCGATATTTCTGTAAAATGAATTCACATTTAGTGTCTAATTCATTATAAAATTCGATTCCTTTTTTTGTGTAAACCTGATCGAAGTCCAATAACTCTAATCCTGTTCTAAATCGTGAAAATTGATCTGTTAACCTTCCTAATAATTCATGTTTTTCTCTACCAGAAAATACATTTTGGACTAATAGTTTATCAAAAAACTCTACACGCTGTGTAACTGTAAATAAACCATGAAATGCTCCATAAATTGTTCTATAATCCCATTGCTGTTTTGTAAAGTCTCGCATGACTAGATTGTCAACATCTACCTTAAAGTAGTCTTTTCTATTATGTATAATATAGTATAAGTAGTTATGGGAACCTTGATGTAACAGTTCTTCTATAAAATATATGAGATTATTATTACCAATAACATAAAAGTAAAGCATTCCTAAAGTTTCTATAGTGGTAAAATTTAATATTTTAGGATTATCATGAAGATATATTTTTTTATTAGCAAATGTTAATTGCTTATAAAATTTTGGAAGGTGTTTTTCTATAATATCGATAGCTTTAAATAGATCTTCATAGTGCTCTTCCCAAACAGAATTGTGGTCTGGGTTTTGATTCAAAATATGTCCTTTGTAAAACTCTACAAAGTATTTCTCTTGTGTAGAGTGGATTTCTTTTACTATTTCAAAATCTCCTTTTTTTAAAATAGACTCATAAATTTCTTCAATTCCTTTTTTGAAATAACCAATTTTTGGTATGTAGGCTATTTGATTTTTATTAAAAAAGTTTTCTATTAATAAATTTTGCTTTTTTATAATATATCCCTGAAGAATTTCAAAGATAGATTCCTTATTTATTTTAGTATTATTAAAGAATGAAAATAATATAGGTTCTAAAAAAATTTCATCGTTATTAAAATCAATTTTTTCTAATATAGTAGGGTTGTGTTCATATATTAAAAGTTTAATAGTATTAATAATTGAGGTTTTATTCTTTGAAAGCGAATTATTCATTTGGCTTAACTTTTAGTATGTAATTTTTTAATATGAAAATACCACCTATTATCAAGGTTAAGTAAATAAGGCATATTAGGAAATGATTTTCCGTTGTATAATTGATTTTAAAAAATAAGGTAAGTGTATTCATGAAAATATGAAGTAAAATACATTCTAATAAATTTTTATTCTTTTCATATAAAACACCTAAAATAAGCCCACCAATGAATGTAACAAAGAATTGCTCTGATCCTGGATGACTTAAACCAAACAAAAGGCTTGATATAATAATAGAAGTCTTTCCTGAAGCATTTAGTCTTATTTTAGAGTAAAGTATACCTCTATAAAAAAGTTCTTCTAATATAGGAGATATTAAAACTAACCTAGTTATGTAATAATATTGATTAATTGGAATTTGTTCGTGAGTTTCAAAATGAAATATTTCGGGTTCCATAATGCCTATTTTAAAATCTGAAATAGAGGTAATTAAATTAGGTAGATTAATGACCGGGTAAAGTAACAACAATATCATTGATAGAATAGAAATTTGAATAGATCTTATAAATGATACTTTCTTTATTTTTTCTATTATATCTATTTTCCATTTTTTGATCAGGATAAAAATAAAAATCAGAAATGTGATTTCCATGTTAATGTAAAACGCCCCATCATAATTAAGACTTTTGAAAAAAAATCCAATACCAATGGAAGTGATTACAAATAGGAAAAAAACAAATATTACTAATATTATTTCTCGTGCTTTCATATGTGAAAGTTAAAATAGGGGCATTAAATGATGCCCCCAATGATTAATGAAATAAGATATGCCACCAGCCATAAGTTCCAGTTTGCCAACTTCCTTGAGTCGTTACTACAGTCTCTTGACATTCCTCACAAGCTGTACTTTCTTCTGGTTCGTCATGACAAGAATTTTCTGTTCCTCCAGAAATTGAATTCAATAATTCCTCTGATGCAACTACATTTGCTCTCTCTTTAAGAGCATCTAATGATAATTTACTCATAAATATATAATTTAAAATTTATACTTACTCTATTTAGACTTTTCAGTTTCCGCCTACAATGCAATGTTTTAATTAAAAACCTATTAGCTAGCATAATAGATTAAAAAAATGATTAAATGCGTTGATTTTTCGAGGTAAACTAAATCAATACTTTTGGTAAGAAAAAACGTATTTTGTCGTTATTTATAAAATTCGAGTCTTAATTCGTAAATTTCGATTTTAAATAATATCTAATAATTGTGATAAAGAATATATTAATACTTGCGACTATTTTTTCTTTTTTTATTTGTGAAGGATACAGTCAAAATAACAAAAAAGCTTCAGTACAAGATTTAAGTTATAAAGAGCTTAAGTCGGGTTTTTTTAAAGAATTTGAAAATGATTCTATAGCAAATATTTACTCAAATCAATTTTTAAATAAAGCAAAAAATGAGTTAGATACAATTAAAATGGCAGAAGGGTATCTGTTTAAATCTTATAAAAGTGATTTTGAAGAAGCAATAATGTATTCTGATAGTATAATAAACTTGACAATTGACCAGAGGAATTACTATTACCCTGCTTTAGGGTTTATGATTAAGGGGTTTTATTTATACAACGAAGGTTATGATAAAAAGGCATTAGATCAATATTTAGAGGCAGACAAGCACGCAGTTTTTAATGATAATTTTAAACAACAAATAGAAATAAAACAATTTATAGGTGGTTTAAAATATAATTTTGGTGATTATAGAGAGGCGTTAAAAATTTTCAAAAGTCAGTTAAATTTTATTAAAAATCAGAAAGATTATAAACAAGTCTATATTGAAGACTATTTAATAGCCTTAGATGACCTCTCTAAAAGTTACCTAAGAGGCAAACAAGTAGATTCAGCATTAATTTATACAAAAGAAGGTTTATTAGAAAGTAAAAGGGTTGAGGATTTAACAAGATATAATCGATTTCTATTAACAAGTGGTATATGTTTTTTCTATAAAAACAATCATAAAAAAGCTTTAGATAGTTTAAATAAATTAGAACCCAGAATTAAAGATTTAAATAGACTAGCAATGTGTTATTATTATATGGCTAAAGTCTATCAAGAAATTGATTTTGATAAATCAATTTTAAATTTTAAAAAAGTAGATTCTTTATATCAGATTACCAAAAATCCATTTATAGAGTTAAGAGATGTATATAAATCACTTTATAATTATTACTCTATTAATGATGAGGAGAAGTCCCAATTAATTAATCTTAAAAAGTTAATAACGATAGATAGTATACTTGATTTAAATCACAATTATACAGAAACAGAGATTATTAAAAATTATGATATTCCTAAGCTTAAAGAGGAAAAACTTAAATTAGAATTAACTATCAAAAACAATAAGACTAAAAGAAATTTCATCTATTCTATTTTGGTTTTATTCATTCTTTTAGCGGTTATTTTAGTTGTCAAGTTTTATAAAGATCAAAAAAAATATAAAATAAGGTTCGAAGCCATAATGAAGGAAAATATGGTCTCTGAAAGTCACAATGAGGATGAAAAAGCAAATATTTATGATTTAAATATTTCAGATGATATAATTACTGAGGTTTTGGAAGGGTTAGAATTGTTTGAAAAAAATAAAAGATTTATTGAAAATGGATTGACATTAAATAAAGTTTCTAAGTCTCTAAATACAAATACTTCTTACTTATCAAAAATTATTAATACATATAAAGGTGTTTCTTTTTCAAGTTATTTGAATAGATTAAGAATCAGTTATGCTATTAATGAGCTAAAAGGCAATCCTAAATTTAGAAATTATACTATACAGGCAATTGCCAGAGAAGTTGGTTTTAATACGGCAGAGTCATTTTCCAAAGCTTTTTATAAGGAAAAAGGTATTTACCCATCTTATTTTGTTAAAGAGTTAAATAAGTCGTAATTTATAAATTACGACTTAAACATCTTATTATGTTTTTTATTAAATTAAAGTTTGATATAGATTTACTCAAATATTAACACAAAACAATTTAACAATGGAAAAAAGAATCGAAAAAAAGAACATAGATCAATTTAGAAACTATTCTTTTAAAAATTTAAATTTAATATTTGGGGGAACAACTGATGGTAACGGTAACGGTGATGGCGATGATGATGATATCGAAAAGAAAGGTTTAAAAGTACCTACACAAGGAGGTCATGTAGAAGGTGATGGAAATTAAAATAATATTTCTACACTTTATAAAACTTTTACATTTTAAACAATCTGTTTAATCTGTAAAAGTTTTTTTAATAGCTTTATAAAATGAAAAAAGCGCTACTATTTTTATTGCTTTCGCAAGCATTTTTTGGATGTAAAAAAACAGAGAAGCAAGTAATAATTTACAATCCACCATCAATACAAGGAGTTACAGCTAAAAATAATTATTTTGGTAAAATTGTTGTGGATCCATACAGAAATCTTGAAACCGTTAAGGATTCTACAATTACTAATTGGTATAAATCTCAAACGAAATATAGTCAAAGCTTTTTAAATAGAATTAAAGGAAGAGATTCTTTTATCAAAAAAACTTATGAGCTTGATAATAGAAAATCATTCTTAATAAGAAGACACCATTTAACAGAAAATAACAACAGATACTATTTAAAAAAAAATATAGACAAAGATTTCTACAGACTGTTTTTTAAAAGAGAAAATGACCCTGAGGAAACATTACTATTTGATCCTAGAACATATAAAGAATCAACAAATAATGAATATGAGATTAATTATATTAAACCAAGTTGGGATGAAAAATATATAGTGGTTTCATTATCCTATTCAGGTAAAGAGCTGTCTGAATTAATAATTATTGATATTAATACTAAAAAACAACTTCCTGTTGTGTTAGAAAATGCATGGCCATCTTCTTACTTAGGGATTAATTGGTTACCAGATAGCAGTGGTTTTACCTATTTATATTTCCCAAATTCAGATTCAAATAGCATAGATTTTAAAAAGAATAATCAATCTGTTCTATATACTTTAGGACAAGACGCTAAAAAATTGAATTATATATTTGGAAATAGAACACACCCAGAATTAAATATCTTAGCTACTGAGCATCCTACAACTAGTATTAACTCTTCAAATGACAAATATCTTATAGGGTATCTTTCTGGTGTAGATAATTTTTGGGACGCTTATTATGCAAAAATAAATGATATTAAGAGCGGTAAATTAAATTGGAAGCCTTTATACAAAAAAGAAGACAAGGTTAAAACAAGCAGAGGTCTTTTTGTAGAAGGAGATTTTATTTTTATGTCTGGTAATAAAGCTGATAATTTTAAATTAGCTTCAGTAAATGTTAATGATTTAAATTTTGATAATCCTAAGGTTTTATTTGAAGAAAAGGATAATGAAGTTATTGAGACTTTTAGGGTTAATAAAAATGCTATTTATCTAGCAACTAGTAAATATGGGATCGAGTCTTTTTTATATGAGATTTCAAGTGATAATACTAAAAAAATTGAATTACCTAAGAAAGCTGGAAGCATCAGTTTGTCTCATAAATCTATTAATTATGATGACTTATGGGTAACAATAAGTGGATGGACTAGCTCTTACGAACGTTATAAATATGATTCAAACACAAATACATTTAAAGAGGATTATTTAACAGATAAAATTGAATATCCAGAATTTAAAAATATTATTGTAGAAGAAATTAGTGTGCCTTCATATGATGGAGTACTAGTTCCTCTATCTATTATTTACGATAAGAACATTAATAAAAACGGAAAAAATCCTTTACTTCTCTTTGGTTATGGAGCATATGGAGATGGAATTAGTCCTTTTTTCTCTCCAATTTTCTTACAGTTCATAAATGAAGGAGGTATTTTATGTGTGCCGCATGTTAGAGGCGGAGGAGAAAAAGGTGAGGAATGGCGTAAAGGAGGATTTAAAACAACCAAATCAAATACATGGAAAGATTTAATTGCATGTACAGAATATTTGATAAATAATAACTTCACTTCTAAAGAAAAGACAGCTATTTATAGTGGAAGTGCAGGTGGTATTATGGTTGGAAGAGCAATGACAGAACGACCAGATTTGTTTTCTGTGGTTATATCTGAAGCAGGAGTGCTTAATCCCATAAGAATGGAGGTACAACCAAACGCTGGTGGATCAAATATTAGGGAATTTGGAAATGTTAAAGATTCAGTTGAATGTAAGGCATTAATCGAAATGGATGCTTATCTACATATTGAAGACAGTGTTGATTATCCTGCAACCTACCTAACAGTAGGAATGAACGACCCAAGAGTTGTTCCTTGGGAAAGTGGTAAATTCGCTGCTAGACTTCAAAACAGTAATAAGCTTAAAAAACCTGTTTTATTATATGCAGATTTTAATACTGGTCACTCTGGTAGTTCAGACAAAAAGATGTATGAAGAATGGGGTAATGTTTTCTCTTTCTTATTTTGGCAAACAGGACATCCGGATTATCAATTAATTCCTATTAAATAAGTTTTGCTCCCTCCCAAGAAATCAAAGCGAGTAGAAAAACAAAAAACGGTTTGGTTCGATGTTCAAGAAAGGTTTAAAACACATGTAACTCACTGATAATCAAACTATATTGGTTCGATAATAAGTCCTTAAGGGGAGCAAAAATTAACCCGATACATTGTAGTATCGGGTTTTTTTGTTGTCAATTTTTAATATTTTCTTGTTTAAAGTTGAGTTTCTTAAAGTCCAAGTTTATTGGCTACAAAATGACCAACAGATTTACCTTGATCTAAACCATTATCAATAGCAGCTCTATAATGAATACCGCCATAAAGTCTACTTAAAGCTGCTTCTGCTGATGCATCATAAAAAGATTTAAAATTTCTTGGCGGTAAACCGTAAGGAATTTCTGAAGTATCGTTAAAAGCAAAGTTATCACCAAATAGTTTGGTTAAAACAACCGATGCGGATCCAGAAACTACTGAATGGCCACTAACATACTCCGGAAAAGGTGGTGTTTGTAAAATAGGTAACCAATCTGGATCAATGTGTTGGTTTATTACTGTTTCTGGACGAATAAGGTTACTTCTATATTTTTCGTCCCAACAACTAATAAAAGCATCTGCTATTGCGATAGATGTTTTTGTATATGTGTTTACTGTCTCCTCAAAACTAGACTTTGTTTTTTTAGAGGCAATTTGAGAAATTAAAATCCAATGTGCGCCTGGAGATATTTTTTTTGTAGCAAACATAAAATGACCTCTAGTTACAGATACGAAAGGATTACAGTCCCAAAACTGAGCAATTTCAATTTCTTCAGTATTATCTCCTTTTTTTGTTATTTCTTGACTTACATTATAAACTTCTAATACTTCTTGATAAAATTTTGAATCTTTTTTAAGTGAAAACTCTGGTGGAGGAATAGGTTTAAATTGTGATGCAGAGTCTAATATAAAAGGTCTTATTTTGTTCCAATGTGGTTCTACTCCATCCATATAACTAGGTGGTGTTGGTTGCCATCTTGATGGGTCTTCCATATCTACAGTAAACTTTGGCATAGTCCTAGTTTCCTTGTAATTATCTTTATTCATCCACTCAGTGATATGACCAATTACTTTATCAGAATAGTTTTTTGTAATAGTAAATTCTTCTTTGTTAATTTTTTTCCACTCTGTGTACAAGCTATCTTTATAATGATCTAATTTATCTTCAGAAAAAATTAGTTTTTTACTAATTTCAAGATGAGCTATTAGTGCTGCTAATTTTAAGTTTACACCTTCTGTAGTGTTAACCTTTGGTATTGTTGTAAATTGATTAAGCTTTTTATCTAAAGTTAAAAGTTTAGGGTTGTCTTGTGCTAAAATTTCATATGCAGCAATATTTGGATACACAAAAACTCTACTTGCTACAGGAGGAGAAAAGATATCATGTATCATAATATCTATTATTTTATTTACAGAAGCATGGTATTGTTCTGGTGCAATAATTATCTGTTTGTTGCTTTTTGTTTTACAGCTACATAAGAATAAAGTTAAGCTAACTGTTATTAAAATTTTCAGAGAATATTTCATTAAAATGGCTATTTAATTTTTAGCGTTAAGCAAAATAAATGAAATATATGTTTCTTACAATTTTTATTAAAAAAATTGTTTTATTGTTGTTTTTTGTGTTAGTATTTATTTTTAATTAAATATGTTAACATTTTTATTGTGATTATGTAATTAGTTAGGAATTTTGATTATTATAATAAAATAAAAAAGCTCCTTGAATTAACTCAAGAAGCTTTTTGTTGTCTTTAAAAATACTATAAAGTATTAAAGAGTTTTATTACTTTAATTGATTAACTAGTCTTATTTTTTTCTTTAAGATTAGTTAGCATCTCTTTTGTAATAGCATCTAGATCAAACTTATGTTTCCAATTCCAGTCTTGTTGTGCTTCAGTGTCGTCTATACTACTTGGCCAAGTATCTGCA
The DNA here is from genome assembly GCF_014191595.1 of Mesoflavibacter zeaxanthinifaciens subsp. sabulilitoris. Taxonomy (NCBI): domain Bacteria; kingdom Pseudomonadati; phylum Bacteroidota; class Flavobacteriia; order Flavobacteriales; family Flavobacteriaceae; genus Mesoflavibacter; species Mesoflavibacter zeaxanthinifaciens. The sequence continues at coordinate 331,603 of NZ_JACHWV010000002.1, forward strand.
ATTGATTGCCTAAAATCAGGTTGGTAAGATATCTTGAAATTTGGAATTTCCTTTCTTATAGAATTAGCAATTTCATCTGGAGTAAAACTAATTCCGGCTAGGTTATAAGAGGATCTGATTTTTACATCTTCTTCTTTAGCAGTCATTAATTTAACCGTTGCATCAATAGCATCATCCATATACATCATTGGTAGTGCTGTTTTTTCACTTAAAAAACATTCATAAGATTCTTTTTTTAATGCTTCATGATAGATTTCTACAGCATAATCTGTTGTGCCGCCTCCAGGTAAGGTCTTCCAACTTATCAAACCTGGATATCTTATACTTCTTACATCTACATTATACTTTTCGTGATAATATTCGCACCAACGTTCTCCTACTTGTTTTGTAATACCATAAACAGTTGTTGGTTCCATTACGGTTCTTTGTGGAGTGTTATTTTTAGGAGTAGTAGGTCCAAAAACGGCAATACTTGAAGGCCAAAAGATTTTTTTTATGGCTTTGCCTTTTGCAAGATTTAAAACATGAAAAAGAGATTGCATATTCAAATCCCAAGCTTTCATAGGGTATTTTTCTCCTGTTGCACTTAAAATTGCAGCCATTAAGTAAACGGTATCTATGTTGTGTTTTTCGCAACAAATTTTAAGTGATGCATAATCCATAGCATCAATAATTTCAAAAGTACCAGAATTAACTAAGTCTACGTTATTGTAATTAATATCACTAGCAATAACGTTTTTATTGCCATAAATTTCTCTCAGTTTATAAGTTAGCTCAGATCCTATTTGGCCACAAGCCCCGATAATTAATATTTTTTCGCTCATTTATTAAAGGATTATGCAAATTTCAGCTCAAAAGTAAGAACAATTTTAAAGATATTTCAATAAATAAATGCTAAAAGTTAGAATAAAAGATTAGTTAAAAATTAAGGTTTAAAACTAGTATCTTATATATTTGTTTTTAGATATATTTTAAGTTATGAAACATCTATTTATCATCTTGCTTTTGTGTGCTTTATCTGTTAGTTGTAAAGATAAAACAGATCAATCTTTAGTCGCAGAACAAAGTCAACAATCTGACTCTTTAAATATAAAAAAAGAGGATATTAATAAAATAAATTATGTAGATATTGGGTTGGACGCCAAAACAAATTCAATAATGCCTACATGGCAAGCTTATCAAACTTTATCGGATGCTGTTCAAAGTTTAAAGCAAGCAGATTATTCTTTTTTTAATACAGATATTGAAGTTTTTTCAACAGCCATAAAAGATTTAGAACAAACTATTCCACCAAGTATTAAAACACAGTCTATAGAAGCAAGAGTTTTAGCTTTTAAAACAAAATTGTTAAATCTAAAAGATGTAAATAGCCTTGATTTTATAGATAAAAAGGATATTCTTTTTGCAACAAAAGAAGTTTTTGTTGCTTTTTCTAACCTTAACTTACAGATTAATAAAAAGCTAGAAAAAGATAGTCAAAATATAGAAAGACCTTATTAGTTATGAAACATTATGCTCTAATATTTTTGATGTTAATGTCATGCACATTACTAAGCCAAAACGATACTAAAACAAAAAAATCAATTTATAAAACAATAGATGCTTGGCATGAAGCAGCTGCAAATGCAGACTTTGATTCTTATTTTAAATTAATGACAGAAGATGCTGTATTTATTGGTACAGACGCTACTGAAAATTGGCATTTAGAAGAATTTAAAGAGTTTTCTAAACCTTATTTTGATAAAGGAAAGGCTTGGAGCTTTACTTCTTTAGAACGTAACATTTATTTAGATAGTAACAAAAATCTAGCTTGGTTTGACGAAATTTTAGATACGCAAATGGGACTATGCAGAGGATCTGGTGTTGTTGTATTAACTGAAAATGGATGGAAAATAAAGCATTATGTTTTATCTATTACAATTCCAAACCCAAAAGTTAAAAATGTCGTAAATATCAAAAAAAACACAGATAGTTTGTTAAAGCAAAAGCTTAAACTAAAAACCGAATAAAAAATCGTTTTTTGGATTTTAGCTTATTTTTTTATCTGTTTGTCAGGTTTTTAAATAAAATCTTATATTTTTGTTTTAAAAATAAGTTAAATGAAAAGAGTATTACTTTTTGTATTTACATTATTACTTTCAGTTTCTATCCAAGCACAATTTAACGAAAGCGCTCCTTGGATGAAAATGTTAAATACATCCAACAGGTCAAGTGACAATCCTTTAAAATTTCAACAAATTGTAGATGCTTTCAATAATTATTGGTTAACACACGATAAAAATCAAAAGGGAAGTGGATATAAACCATTTAAAAGATGGGAAGCGTATTGGTCTAACTTTGTAAAAGAAGACGGGACTTTACCTACTTCGGAAGAATTATGGAATACCTATCAATTAGTACAAAATCAATCTCAAAACTTACGTAGTAGTAATATTCTAATAGATGAAAGTAATTGGATGCCAATAGGTCCATTTACACACACCAATACCGGTTCTTGGTCTTCTGGTCAAGGACGAGTTAATGTTATCGTTAAAGATCCAAATAATCCATCAACATTTTATGTAGGAGCACCTGCTGGAGGTATATGGAAATCTACAGATGCTGGTTTAACATGGAATACAACAACCGATAATTTACCTCAAATAGGTGTTTCAGGAATTGCGGTAGATGTCAATAATTCTAATATTATTTACATAGCAACAGGAGATGATGATGCAGGAGATTCTTATAGTGTTGGTGTTATGAAGTCTACAGATGGTGGTCAAACATGGAATACTACAGGTTTAAATCCTGCTAACTCACCAAGCTCTATGAATGACATATACATGCATCCATCTAACTCTAATATCTTATGGGTAGCAACTAATAGTGGTGTTTTTAAAACTACAGATGCTGGTGTGACTTGGTCTAATCAAAACTCTTTAGGAGGAAGTAATGGTACAGCTGGATTAAATATTAAAGACATAAAAATACATCCAACAAACCCAGACATTATTTATGCAGCTTCTAGTAGCAGAATTTATAAATCAACTAATGGCGGAGAAAGCTTTAGTTTAGTTTCAAGTGGCTTACCTAATAACGGCGTTTCTAGATATGTAATAGATGTAACTCCTGCTAATCCAAATGTTGTCTATGCGTTAGCAGCAGATAATTCGTATAACTTTTTAGGGTTATATAAATCATCAGATTCTGCTAATTCTTTCACAAACGTAGCTTCATCTCTTACTGTCGGAGATATATTTGAATCTCCACAAGCTTGGTATGATATGGCAATGACTGTATCAGATACTAATGAAAACGAAGTGTATACTGGAGTACTTAATATCTGGAAAACTACAGATAGTGGAGCAACTTTTACTAAAATAAATAATTGGAGTTCTCCTTTTTCTAGTTCTTATACACATGCAGATATTCATTTTTTAAGATTTTTTGACGGAGAATTGTTTGCAGGAACAGATGGAGGTTTTTATAAATCAAGTAACGGAGGTACAAGTTTTACAGACCTTACTGCAGGTATGCAAATAAGTCAGTTTTACCGTATATCTGTATCAAAACAATCTTCAAGTAAAATGGTTGGAGGTTTACAAGATAACGGTGGACACGCTTTTTCTAATGGACAATGGCAAAACTATTATGGTGCAGATGGTATGGATACTGCAATAGACCCTAATAACTCTAACTTATATTATGGTTTTACACAAAATGGAGGAGGATTGTATTATTCTACAAACGCAGGTGCTTCACTAACAGGTAATGTAAGTGCTCCTGCAGGAGAAAGTGGTAACTGGATAACTCCTTTAACAATGAGTGCTAATGGCGAATTATTTTCAGGTTATAATAGCCTTTACAAATTACAAGGTGGAAGTTGGGTAACAGTTTCACCTTCTTTTGGAACTAATATAGATGTTTTAGAAATAGACGAAATTAATCCTAATAATATTTACGTAGGTACTAATTCTTCATTATATAAAAGTACAGATAATGGTGTAACATTTAATTTTACTTATTCGTTTTCTTCAAATATTACTTCTATAGAAGTTAATAATACAGATAACAATATTATTTATGTTACAACATCTGGTGTTGCAGGTCAAGTTTATAAATCTGTAGATGGAGGGATTAATTTTACAAGTATCTCAACAGGCTTACCAAATGTGACAAAAAACAGCATTAAACATCAGGCATTACATACTAAAAACCCTTTGTTTTTAGGAACTAGTTTAGGTGTATACAGGTATGATGATGATACTTTAATGTGGGAATTATTTAATAATAATTTACCAAACGTATCTGTAAGAGATATAGAAATTAATCTAATAGATAATAACATTACAGCAGCAACATATGGAAGAGGTATTTGGCAATCAAGTATTCCTTATGAGTTACCTCAGGATGACGTTAAATTAGTTTCGGTTTCTGGAATAGGACAAACAATTGAATGTAACGCAAATTTAGCACCACAAGTAGAGCTTTTTAATAACGGACAAAATACGATTACATCTATCGACTTAACTTATAATATAGATGGCACACCTAATATGTTTACTTGGACCGGTACATTAGCATCAGAAACTTCTGTAACAGTAACTTTACCTTCATTTACATTGTCAAAAGGAACACATTCATTTAACGTGTCATCTACAATAAATAATGATGCTTTTGCTGAAAATAATAACTCAGAAACTTCATACATAAAAGCAAACGCGTCTGGAGCAACACTTGTAGTTAATACTTTTGAAACACCTGAAGAAGTATTATTAGTTTATGACGAAGGTACTACAAATCAATACTGGCAAAGAGGTTTGGCAAATGGCACAACCTTAAATAGCTCTGTAAACAGTACAAATGTATATGGTACTAATTTAAATGGTGATTATGCAGACAATACAAAAAGTTATTTAGTATCAGAATGTTTTGATTTAACAACAGTGTCATCACCAACGTTAGAATTTGATATGGCTTTTGAATTAGAACAAGATTGGGATATTGTTTATGTAGAATACTCTTTAGATCAAGGTGCAACGTGGAGTTTGCTTGGATCAAGTACAGATGTAAACTGGTATAATAATGGACTAACATCAGGAGAAAATGGAACTTGTTATAATTGTCCAGGAGGACAATGGACTGGTGAAAATACAACTATGACACACTATACTTATAATTTATCTGCGTTTGGTACGGAGACTAACTTTATGTACAGATTCGTATTTCATTCAGATCAAGTTGTTAACGAAGAAGGCGTGATCATAGATAATCCAATTATATCTGGTATATCTTTAAGTACAGAAACTTTTAATAGTGAAACATTTAAAGTATATCCAAACCCTTCTACAGGTATATTTAATTTAAAGACTGATAGCGTTCAGCAATTAAGCATATCAGTAATAGATATAACAGGTAAAGAAATATTTAATCAACAAAACGTAAATATTCAAGACAATAATTACAAAATAGATTTAAGTGATTATTCTTCAGGTGTTTATGTTTTAAGTATTAAAACTTCAACAACAACAACAATTAAAAAGTTAATCGTTAAATAAAAGTTAATATAAACTTAAAAAAAGCGCCTTTCAAACTTATGTCAGGCGCTTTTTTTATATCTTGAGTCGCGTAATAACTAACATAGTCAATACTTATAACAATGAAATTCAACTTTAAAAATTTAGCATTATTGAGTGCTTTAGGCGGTGTTTTTCTTCTTGGTTGTAAAGAAGAAAAAAAAGCTGAAGAGATGGAAACAGCTCAAGTAGAAGTTTTGCCTGGTATAAATACAGAGTATATGGATACTTCTGTAAAGCCTAGCGAAGACTTTTTTAGATTCGTAAACGGAAAGTGGTTAGACACTAACGAGATTCCTGCAGATAGAACAGTATGGGGTAGTTTTAACGAGTTAAGAAAAAAAACAGACGAAGATGCTTTAGCAATCTTAAAAGAGGCTATGTCTAATGATAAGGACTTAAAAGGTATCCAAGTTGTACCAGGTTCAGATCAAGAAAAAGCAGTGTTTTACTACCAAACTATTATGGATACTGTAGGTCGTAATAAAGCAGGTTTAGAGCCAGTAAAACCATATTTAGCTAAAGTAGAAGCAATAAATAACATTGAAGACTTACAAAACTATATGATAGAGATGGAGCCAGCTGGTGGCGGTGGTTTATATGGTGTAGGTGTTGGTGCAGATCCTAAAGATAGTGACCGTAATGTAGCTTATTTAGGTGGTGGTAGTACAGGTTTACCAGACAGAGATTATTATGTAAAAGATGATGCAGATTCTAAAGAAAAAAGAGAAAAGTATGTAGCACACATTACTAGAATGTTACAGTTTTTAGGAGACTCAGAAGAAGAAGCAAAAGAACAAGCAGAACAAATATTAGCTTTTGAGACGCGTCTTGAAGAAGCTAAAATGGATAAAGTAGATAGACGTGATGCTCGTAAACGTTACAATCCAAGATCTATAGAGCAAGTACAAGAAATGGTTCCAGAAGTAGACTGGAAAAAATTCTTTGCTGGTGTAGGCTTAAAAGATTTAGATACCGTAATTGTTGGCGATTTAGGTTATTTTAAAAGATTACACGAAGTATTAGCAGATAATAATGTAGATAACTGGAAAGCCTACTTAAAATGGAATACATTTAGAAGTGCTGCAGGCTACTTAAGTACAGATATCGAAACTGCTAATTGGGAGTTTTACGGAAAAGAACTTAACGGTGCAAAAGCACAGCGACCAAGAGAAGAGCGTGCTTTAGCAGCTTTAAACGGAACTTTAGGAGAAGCTTTAGGTAAATTATATGTAGATAAAAAGTTTCCGCCAGAAGCTAAAGAAAAAGCAGAGAAAATGATTAAAAACGTGATTCTTGCTTTTGAAAAACGTATAGAAAAGCTTGACTGGATGAGTCCAGAAACAAAACAAAAAGCTATCGAAAAACTAAAAGCGACTAAAGTTAAAATTGCGTATCCAGACAAATGGAAAGATTATTCTGATTTAGAAGTTAAAAGTGTAGAAGAAGGCGGATCTTACTTACAAAACTCTTTAAACGCTAGAGTTTGGAACTTTAATGAAGATATTAATAAGTTAGACAAACCAGTTGATAAGTCAGAGTGGTACATGGCACCTCAAATTGTAAATGCATATTTCAATCCATCTTATAACGAGATTGTTTTTCCAGCAGCTATTTTACAACCACCTTTCTATAATTTTAATGCAGACGATGCTGTAAATTACGGTGGAATAGGAGCAGTAATTGGTCATGAAATCTCTCATAGTTTTGACGATTCTGGTGCGCGTTACGATAAAGACGGAAATCTTAACAATTGGTGGACAGACGAAGATTTAAAACAATTTGAAGCTTTAGGTGAAGACCTTGCAAATCAATATTCAGAAATTGAAGTGTTACCTGATACAAAAATCAATGGTAAGTTTACTTTAGGTGAAAACATTGGTGATTTAGGAGGTGTTTTAGCGGCTTACGATGCTTTACAATTAAGCTACGAACAAAACGGTAGACCAGAAGAAACTATAGATGGATTTACACCAGAACAACGTTTCTTTATGAGTTGGGCAACAGTATGGCGTACAAAAATGCGTGACGATGCTTTAAAAACAAGAATTAAAACAGATCCACACTCTCCAGGAATGACAAGAGCTGTACAACCTTTACTTAATGTAGATGCTTTTTACAAAGCTTTTGATATTAAGGAAGGAGACAAAATGTACATTGCTCCAGAAGACCGAGTTAGAATTTGGTAATCGATAAAGATTTATAAATAAAAAAGCCTTCAGTTACCTGAAGGCTTTTTTTATAATTTCAACTTAAAACTACTCTTTAGTTTCGGTAGCTGTTTTTGGTGTTTTTTGTTGTGTTAAAGCATTTTTAGCTAAACTAGCCATATTAAAATTAGGTGCTAAAGCTAAAGCTTCGTCTAATTTTTTAATAGCTAAATCTATATTTGCTGCTTTATCTTGGTTGTATTTAACTAATGCGTCTAAATAGGTAAAAGCTGCTTTTAAAGGTACTGTGTAAGGTTGTTGCGTTTCGTAGTAGGTTTTTCCTTGTTTTTCTTTTATACCAGGCATACCTAAATTAATATAGGCTTTAGCTTGTGTTAGATTATTAATATTAAGGTTAAGTTCTGCAATTTCATAAGCCACTAAAGCATTTTTTGTTTTATTGTAAATTTTAGTGTAAAAAGGAATTGCTCTTTCAAATTCACCTAAGTTTTTTAGTGCTACCGCTTTTACTTCTATTGCAATATCAGAATCAGAATCTTTATTATCAATTCCAATAGTATTTAAAGCTTGCGAAAATTTATTGTTTTGAAGATAGATGTAAGCTAAAGTATCTTTTCTTGCTTCAGATGGTTTTAAAACGTTTAAATGCGTCATTGCATTAATAATACCTTGTACGTCACCTTGCATTTGCATTTGTTGGTAATACGCTTCGTAATGCTTTATTAAAGCGTCATTATTTTGAGCAGTAAGACTAAGGCTAAAGCAAAAAATAGATAAATAAATTATGTGTTTCATTTTGTTAAAAATTTTTGTGGCTCAAAACTAAAAAAATATTTTGCTTAGTGGTCTTAAAATAAGTGAAATAAGCGTTAATTATTCTAAGCTAATTGTCTTTTTAATAATAATAGCGTCATTAAGCACAAAAGGTTTTGGGATCATATCTTTTGATCTTTTAGGAATACTAAATAATTCATTTTCTAATAAATCATTTGATGCTTCATAAAGTTCTATGTTAGTCTCTTGATTTTTTGGTACAGAAATTTCTAACTCTAAAGGCTCGTCATTTGTTACATAATAACAGAATAATCTATTACTTTTTCTATTGTTAAACACAGCAGAGTCTTCTTCAGATTTATTTTCAATCTTAACACCATTTACTTTAAAATTTTTAAACACATTTGTGGTGTCAGAAAACAACTCAATACGTTGAACATGTCTTTGTGGAATAATGCAAATATTATATGATCGTAAATTACCAATTATAGTGTCGTTGGAAATTTCAATTTTTGGTTGAGATATATTTTTTATCGGTGCAGATTTAGAATAACTAAAACCTGTACCGTATTTACTTCCAAACGTATTATTGCCAAAAGCTTTAGCTTTGTCAGGAGTTTCACCTAAAAAATTAGTGGTATACGTATCTAAGGTGTTATCGTAGGTTGCCCAAACAGCAGTATTTTTATCTGCATCTAACGCGTAAACTAAACTATTTGGTTTTGGTGAATCCTCTGTAAATTGCGAGTTGAAATGCGCCACAAAAAAGCTAATAATAGCTAAAGTAAAAAAGCCATAACTCCATCTTTTTTTATGTTTTAAAAAGCCTAAAACTGGTAGACAAAGTCCAAATATTAGAACCAATAATATAGCAGTGACAAATAATATTTTTAGCCCTAATCCAACAGGAAACATTTTTATTAATGGAGACATGATAAATAACACAGGTATGCATAAAAATGCCAACACAATAAGGCTAGGCTTTTGTTGTCTTATTAAGACAAAAAGCGCTATTAACCCAAAATATACTGGGATAATAAAATAACTAGCACCTTTTAGACCAAAAGCTGTCAAAGCACAAATTAGCAACCAAAAAAATAATGGTGCAACAAGTAAACTACTTACATTATTCGTCTTATAAACTTTACCGTAAACGTAAAAACTAATGGCTAATGTTAGTAATACAAAAAACCAGATATAGGTATGACCATTATAGGTAAAACCGTGTAAAATTTCGTTATATTCTGGGTAGATGGTTAAGATTAATTTCCATCCAAAAAATCCAACAAGTCCTGAAATTAGTAGGCTTAATAAAAAGGCAATAAATCCTTTACCAATCTCTTTACCTTTTAATTGTCGTTGTTTAAATCCATAAATTAATAATGCAATAAAAGCTACAAAAGCAATAACTAACATTGGTATAATCCAACTAAATGGATAAGTAACTGTCTTAAAAAATGGGACATTAAAATAAATATAATCTTCTGTGCTTTTTAAGTTTGTTAGATTAGCTTGACTAAAATGCTTTAATAAAGGCATTAAATACGTGCCTTGATGCTCTAATGTATTTCGGTCTAAACGCTGGTAATTGTCATTAGCTGTATGGTAATCAAAATGATCATCGATAAAAGCAAAATTAAAACCTTCAATATTACCATCACGTCTAAAAACGGTTAAATCGGTATCGTTTGGCAGCATTTTGTAAATACTATATGCTAAACTATTGGCTACTGGATATTCTGGATTTGCAGCCACAAATTCTTTCATTAAATTAGCATTTCCGCCATTAGTTTCAATAAGCATATAACTTGGTCCGCCGCTTCCTCTAGCTTCAAAGTTTAAAACTAAACCAACATCTTTTGCCCAAGGATGTTTATTTACAAATAATTCGGCACCATTTAAACCTAGTTCTTCAGCATCTGTAATACAAACAATAATATCGTTTTTAGGTGTGTTTCCTTCAGCTAAATACGCACGCAAACCTTCTAAAATAGTAACCACACCAGAACCAGCATCACTTGCACCAATGGACGAATGCGGGTTACTATCATAATGCGTTAACAGCATTAAAGCTTTGCTGTTACTTTCGCCTTTAATCCGTGCTAAAATATTGACAGGTTTTGTAAAGTTATTCCATTGACTATTGGTAAAACCTTCTTGAGTTTCGGTAATTAAACCTAGTTTTTCAAGTTCAGAAATAATATAATGCCTAACACGCGCATTCTCTTTATTTCCTGTGTAATGAGGTGCTTTAGAAATTTCTGCTAAATGTACCAAAGCTCTATCTGTAGAGAATTGTGATAAAGGTGTATCTAAATTTGAAATCTTATTAGGAAGAAGTGCATCAAAGCTTAAATATACAGCCAAGCACAATACAAGAATAGCAATTAGTTTTTTAAACATTTTGAAGGTTTTAGTTTGCAGTATAAAAGTAAGAAATAATTGCGTGTATAAATATTTTAGGATAAGTGATTGAAAATAAGTAACTTTAGTTAAACCGAAAATTAAAAATTATGGGAATTAAAAGTTTTGAAGGTTCTAGAAAAGGACAACAGCAAGTAGATGATACCTCTTTACAGGTTAAAGATTACATGACTAAAGATTTAATTACTTTTAAACCTACACAAAGTGTTGAAGAAGTTGTAGAAATTTTAATTAAACACAAAATTTCAGGTGGACCAGTGGTGAATGAAAACAATGAATTAATTGGTATTATCTCTGAAGGTGATTGCATTAAACAAATTAGTGAAAGTAGATACTACAACTCACCAACCCAAGATAGTCATGTAGAAAACCATATGGTAAAAAATGTTGAAACCATTGACGGTAACCTAAATATTTTTGATGCCGCCAACAAGTTTTTAAGTGCTAAACGCAGACGTTTTCCTATTATTGAAGATGGTAAATTAATTGGACAAATAAGCCAAAAAGATATTTTAAAAGCGGCTATGCAATTAAAAGGACATAACTGGAAACCTTAACGATCGTGTTTTGGTTTTAAAGCTTCTGTAGCATCTGTGATTAAAATCTTGTTTTTGTCTTTAGCCACTAATGTCGCTACACGAGAATAGTTATAATCTGAAACAGGCTGTTCTAATTCAATCCATTTTACGTAACCAGCAACAGTAATACGCTCGCCAACTTCTATAATAGATTCGCGGTAACGTAATTGTTTGTTGAACCCAAAAAGTCCTGTCGATTCTATGCCGTAATTATCTAAAAGTGACTGAAAATCTGGTGTTGGATCATTAAATGTTCCGGAATTTGCTTTTTTATCGGAAACCAAATAGGCGTAATAATTTTTAGGATTTTGCTTTGGGAAAATTAATAATCTTTCGCCAGTTTGTTCCACAAAAAAATCTTGAATTTTCTCCTCGTCAACAATAGTTTTCCAATGTGAGTTTTTTCCGTTATTAACTTTCTTTTCAATAACAATTTGATAAAACACACATTCGCGTTGACTTAAAGGAGCAATTAAAGGTTGGTTAACGTTAAGAGCACTGCCTTCAACTTTAGAATAATGATGATTTTGTAAACTACCTATTTTACTAAAACGTAATTTTTTAAGCCGACGTAAAATAATGGTCTTTGGATTAAAATAGTAGATTAAAAAAATAATTATAGCAACAACAGAAACAATTATGATGATTATGATAGATTTTTCCATTATGATAATTAAAAGCGTTTAACTGTACTGTATAAGTAGCGTTTTATAGATGTTAGTTACAGTTATTTGCCAGCTTTTAAAGCATGCAATGCAAAAGAAGCTAACCAATGTGCACCAGCATATTCGCCAGTATCCATTTTTGAATAACTATCATTAAAATGCGTATTAGCTAACGTAATCATTTTATTGTTATCTAGTGCTTTTCCTATTTGGTATAAACACCACGTTCTACTAAAGTTTAAACCATCTAAATGAGCCATTTTACCATCAGTTTTATCAACAACTTCAACAGGAGATATGTATTGCGATGGTTGCTCTCTAAAACCAGGTAAAAATTGATCTAACCATGTTAAGTAGTCTTCTTTAGGTAATACTTTTAACATCAAAGTAGCTTCTTCTAGGCATGGTGATAAAAAATCAAATCCGCCAGGTTCCCAATTTATGGGACAACCTTTATCATTTTGATAGAATGCTTTAGCTCTTTCTTTAATAACTTTAGCTAATTCTGGACTGTAATTTTCAGCATAATCTAAAGCAAAGCTCATTCCAAAAGCAGTGTTTGGATGTTCTCCTACACGGATTGGATAATTTAATTTCTTAAAAAATTCAATACACTTACTTTCGATTAATTGGGTTAATGGTTCTAAATTTTTATCTAATGCTTTTAATTCTGGAATATTAGATTCTTTTAAGCTTTTTGCTAATTTTAATAGCCAAGCCCAACCGTAAGTACGCTCAAAAGTTTTGTTATGTACATCATCAAAATATTCAATTTCTTTTAAAATATTTTCTTTAGAAATGGTTGCTTGTAGTTTTTTTATAATTTCATCTTTTTCTTTAAAATCTGGGTACGTGTTAAGTATGTTAACTAGTGTCCAATGTCCATGTACAGCACTATGCCAGTCAAAACAACCATAAAAAGTAGGATGTAATTCTTTAGGTGTTTTTAAATACGTACTGTCTCCTAAAACTTGACCTAATTTGTTTGGATACTCTTGATCAATACAGGTGTAAGCAAACGTATATAAGTAATCTGCTTTTTTAGCATCAATGGTAATAGGTTTTACTATTTGAACAGTTTCAGTTTCAGTATCAGTTTGTTGACTTTTGTTATTACAGCTAAGTAATATTAACGCTAAAAAAAGTAGTGTGTATTTCATGTTATTGTCGTTTTACAAGTGCGTAAAAATCATTATCTAAAGGTAAATAACCTTGATCGTACACAAAATAATAGATTGTTCCTGCTTTGGTGGTATAAATGCTAGTAAAGTAGTTAAAATCAAATCCTTTTTCTATTAATTTGGTACGTGTAGTTTTTGTTTTTTGATCAGGGTTTAAAGCCTCTAATATGCGCCAATTTTTACGTAAACGGTTATTTATATTTCTAATTAAATTTTTTCCGTCTTTGTTTAATTTGTTGTTATAAGCATTACGACAACCATCAGAACAGAATTTTTTATCAATTCTTCCAACTATTTTGTCGCCACATTCTGGACAGGTTTTACTCATAGTTTTGGATTATTAATTTTATACCAACGTAAAGTCATTTTTTCTTGCGGAAAATAAAAATCGTTTAAATAATGTAAACCAATTTTTAATAATGCATTGTGTGACGCTTGATTATCTATGTGCGTTGTAGCATAAAGACGTTTTAAATTTAAAACTTCAAACGCATATTTAGCAGCAGCTTTACCAGATTCGGTAGCGTAACCTTTTCCCCAATAGTCTTCAATTAAACGGTAGCCAATGTCATAATATGTTGTGAAGCCATTCATATTATATTCGGTGTTGAGTCGTAAACCAGACCAACCCACAAAATTACCCGTAGTTTTTTCTACGACTGTAAATCTGCCAATGCCACGTTCTTTATATTGTTGCTTTACACTGTCTATAACCTTTTGCGCTTCAGCTTTTGTCTTTATTGGTCTATTACCTAAATATTTATGTACGTTTGGATTACTGTCTAAAGTAAATAAGCCATCAAGATCTTCGTCACGCATTTCGCGAAGTAGTAAACGCTCGGTTTCTATATTAAAGGTCATAATTGAAATTTAAAGACAGTAAATTACAAAAATTATTCGTTTACAAATGATTACGTTTTGCAATTAATATCGTATTGGTACCATTTACTCTATTTAAAGTTTCAGTTTTGTACTTGTTTTGATTTAAAATTGAAATAATGCTAGCTAACTTCTGGTCGTTATTTTCATGTAAAGCAGCATTAAAAATGATTTGGTTTTTAGCCGAAGCTGTTTTTATAATTGCTGTCCAAAAATTGTTTGCTAAAACAAAGTTTGGTACTTTGGTATCAATAAAAATGTCTATGATGATGAGGTCAAAATTCAATGTATTTTCATCTAAAAAATCAACAGCATCTTGACAAAATATCTTAAGATTTTGATCTGTTTTTAAGCTGAATTCTTCTTTAGCTAAATCAATAACTACAGGATCAATATCTACTCCGTAAATCTGTTTTTTATAGTTGAAATCTTTTCGTAATGTTTCAATAACACTTCCGCCACCAAGACCTAAAACCAAAATATTCTCTACGGTTTTTAGTTGGATTTGCTTTAATCCAAATTTCAAAATTTGCTGTAAACTACCGTAAGAATAGTTAGCATTTTTAGTATTTAAATGCTTTTTTCCGTTGTACCAAGTAATTTCTAAAGTATCGCTATACTTAGATTTTATTTTTTTAGTAATCGGGTAGAAGTAGCTTAAAAGTCTTTTCATTACTGGTAAAAGTAGCTTTTTTGCTTCAAATAAAAAACATTTACAAACGACAACAAACGATTACATTCGACATTAAATAGGTAACAACCGAATAAAATTTGCAAGCTGTCTGATCTTTGCACTGTCGAAACATAAGAACTCGATAGTATTAACTGTTTAACATTAAAAATTAAAATTATGAACGCATTAAAAAACAAAGTACAGTTGATTGGTAGATTAGGACAAGATCCAGAAATTGTAACCTTTAACGACGGAAACAAAATGGCTAAATTTAGTCTTGCAACAGATGATAGCTACAAAGACAAAAATGGTAACAAAGTAGAACGTGCGTATTGGCACAATATAGTTGTTAAAAACGGTTTAGTAAAAGTAGTTGAAGATTACGTTACTAAAGGTCAAGAAATAGCTATAGAAGGTAAATTAACTAACCGTACTTGGGAAGATAAAGAAGGTAATAAACGTTATGTTACAGAAGTAATATGTAACGAGTTATTAATGCTCAGCAAATAAGATTTAGATATTATATCAAATAAAAAAGGCTCGCTTAAAGCGAGCCTTTTTTATTGTTATTATTCTTTCCAGAATTCTTCAATTTCTTCTAAAGATTTTCCTTTAGTCTCTGGTATAAATTTATAAGTTAAAAATATAATCACTAGGATAAACGCGATAAATATAAAGTATGGCATTGATCCATTCCAAGGAGCGCTATTGTTAGCTTCACTTTCCATCACCATAGGGAATGATTGAGAGACTAAATAATTTGCAGCCCATTGTGCTGCTACAGCAACAGACATAGCTACACTACGGATTTTATTAGGAAACATTTCAGATAAAATAACCCATACAATTGGACCCATAGACATAGCAAAAGAGCCTATAAAAATTAAAACTCCTAATAAAGATATAAAGCCTACTGCATCTTGCTGTAATGATACTCCTAAAAGTAAAAATCCTAGAATCATACCTATAGAACCAATATACAATAAAGGTTTTCTACCAAACTTATCTACCGTAAACATAGCGATAAAGGTGAATACAAGATTTACAAATGCTAATAATATTTGTTGAGCTAAAACATCTTCTTTACCAAACCCAAGAGCTTTTTCAAAAATATCTGCACCATAATATAATACAGCGTTAATACCTGTAAATTGTTGTAAGACAGATAACGCTGTACCAATAACTATTATAGCTAAAATCCCTTTAGAAAAATAATTAACTTTTACTTTATTTTCAGTTTTTTCAAAAGAGTTTTTTATTTCAACAATTTCTTTTTTAGCTTCTTCTACACCATGTATTTTATTTAAAATTTGTAACGCAGCACTATCATTTCCTTTTAATGCTAACCAACGTGGGCTTTTAGGTACAAAGAATAATAGTATTAAAAATAAACCACTTGGGATTAATTCTGACCAAAACATACGTCGCCAACCAAAATCTATATTTTCGGCTTCTGTTAAATTATTTCCAATAAAATAGGTTGCTAAAAACACTACAAAAAAACCAACAACTATGGCTAATTGGTAATAAGTAACCATTTTACCTCTAATGTTACTTGGTGCTATTTCTGCAATATACATAGGTGCATTCATAGAAGCTATACCAATACCTAAACCTCCAATAATTCTAAAAATTACTAATAAGGTTACAGATTCTTCAAAAAATGACGGTAAACCTGATCCCCATGCAGAAATTGTAAATAGTATTGCAGAGATAATTAAAGAATACTTACGTCCTAGTTTAATGCTTAAAGGTCCAGCTACAATTGCTCCTACAAAACAACCTAAAAGGGCACTACCAACAACCCAACCTTTCATAGCTGCGTCTAATTCAAAATACTTACTTAAGTAAAATTGTGCGCCATTAATAACTCCTGTGTCATAACCAAATAGTAATCCACCTAAAGCAGAAACTATTGTGATTAGTAATAAGAAAACTTTTTTATTCATTTTAATCTATTAGTGTTAGTTAGTATCTTTTTTTAAAAACTGAAAAGTAATAAAAACAGGTAAATGATCTGAAGGATATTTTAAATCCCAATTATCACTTAAAACTGCATATTTTTTGACTAAAATAGATGATTTTGATACAAAAATATAATCTATCCTTCTTTTAACAGTTTTATCAAAATTAAATCCATTAAAACTACCTTCTGGTCCAAATGCTAATTTGGCAATATTTTTACTATCATCTAAAATAGATGTGATTGTTTGTATAGGTTTACTATCAGGCTCTAAGTTAAAATCTCCCATTAATAAAACTGGATAGTTTTTTGTGTTTAATGTGTTTATTTTATTAAGAATTAATGCCGCGCTTTTTTGTCTAGCAACTTCACCTACATGATCAAAATGTGTGTTAAATACCCAAAACGTTTCTTTTGTTTTTTTATGTTGAAATAAAGCATAAGTACAAATACGGTTACAAACTGCATCCCAACCCATACTTACTTTCTCTGGAGTTTCAGACAACCAAAATGTTGAAGATTGAAGCACTTTTAACTCCTTCTTTTTATAAAAAATTGCAGAAAACTCGCCTTCATTTTTACCATCATCTCTACCAACACCAACAAAGCTGTAATCTGTCAACAAACTATCTAAATTTTTCATTTGATTTGGCATAGCTTCTTGAACACCTAAAACATCAGGCTCATAAAACTTGATTTGATTCACCATGAATGGCTTACGGTTTGTCCAACTGTTTTTGCCCTCTTTTGGGTAATCTAATTTTATGTTGTAGCTCATTATTTTCAGGTCTTGAGATAAGACCGAAAATGAAGTTAAAACAACTAAAAGTGTTATAAAATTTTTCATCTTTATTCTACATAAATAGTTTCAGTTTGTTCCGAAATACCATTTTCATTATATGCTTCAATGGTAAAATAATACGGTGTATCTCTATCCAAACAGCGCATAAAATGCGTGTTGGTATCATATACTTGCCAAGATTGATACAATTTATCTGGTGCAATCCCCCAACGTATGTTATACCCTTGCGCGTCTTCAACTTTATCCCAAGAGAATGAAATGTCTCTACGGTCTTTTTCGCGATTAATTTTGAAGTTAGACACCTTGTTTGGTGCTTCACCTAAGCCTAAACCAAAAACTCTAACTTCTGACATGGCAAAGTTGTTTCCTGGTACTTTGATGTTATTATATCTAACGTATTTTGCTTTTACAGGTTCGTCTAAAACTAGGTAAGCGTTTGGTGCGTCAATATCTGTTTTACTTCTATCTACAACTGTTTTCCAATTTTTACCATCTATTGAAGTTTCAATAGTAAATTGATGCTTTAATCCTTCAACACGTGTGTAAATTCCTGTTTCGTGATCGTGGTAATTTAGCTGAATGGCGTGTACAGTTCCTTCATTTAACAATTCTATTGTGATCCATTGCTTATCATCATTAGCTTCGGCAACCCAAAAGGTTTTTGGGTTTTCGTCGGTTAAAACTTTTGAAGTTATTTGTCCTTCAGCATTGGTTTCCGTTGGAATTTCTTTCACTTCAACTTCATCATCATTAGACGTAAATTTCATTATTTGTTGAAGTGATGATGATACCGTTACATTTCCTTTGTAGGATAACAGCATCCAACCGTTATGCTCGCCAGCTTTTGTTGGGTGATTAGCACCATAACGTGGATAATCGCCATAAGAGGTATTGCTGTACATTAAACCGTCTTCGTCAAAATAGGTAGGGAACATGCATAAACGACGTTCCCATTGCGCATTAGATGCCAACGCCATCGTCGCAAAATGCCAGTATTGACCGTTGGTTTGCTTTACTGTAATACCGTGTCCTGCACCATTGGTAAATCCGCCAGGTTTAAAACTCATCGGATTATTTTTCATATAGGTGAAAGGTCCAAGTGGCGAATCGCCAACATACACACCATCTGCATAGACATTAAATTGCGTACCTGGTGCTGCATATTGTAAATAGTACTTTCCGTTGTGTTTAGTCATTGACGCGCCTTCCATATAACCTTCTTTTAAAGTTGGATGAAAGTTGTTTTCACCAAAACGTTCCCAACCGTGCTTTTCTTCATCTAAATTTATTAGCTCTTTTCTAACACCAGTTTCTAAGAAACGGTCGTCTTTATTCAACATTTTTACACGAATAGGATGCACGTTAGAACTTCCCCAATACAAATACGATTTACCGTCATCATCTATAAACAACTCAGAATCTTGTATGTTATTTGAAATAGATGCAGTTGGTGACCATAATCCTTTTTTAGGATCGTCGGTATATAAAATACTTCCGTAACCAGCAGGATCGCCAGCAAAATAAACTAAGGAATCTTTATAATTGAAAGCTGTTGGTGCATTGCTGCCTTCAAAAAACCATTGCTGTGGTTTGATAAATTTCCAGTTAACTAAATCTGTGGAATGCCAATAGCCAAACGAACGCGTGACGAACATATAATATTCGCCTTTAAACTCTATAACCGCCGGATCTGCACCAGAACGATAAGATTGGTTTCTGGCAGAATTGTAAACCATATAGGTATAATCAATATCTAACGGATTGATGTAGGTTTGCGTGGTATCTATTACTGTTGTTTCAGTTTTATTATCTTCTGAAACAATAGTATTTTCTTGTTTTTGTTTACAAGATACCATTGCTATAATTAGGAATGCGAGTTGTATGCTATGTTTTAATTTCATCTGTTAATTTTTATTGTTTTTCAATCGTCAGATGGAACATCTTATTAATATGTTCACTAAGTGACTTGAGATTAATCAGAGATGTTTCATTTTAATGATGATGATATTTTGATCCTGTGTTACCTCTTAATCTGTCAAATTGCTTGTAAGCATTATCTACACGTTGCTTTGGCGCCTTTTCAAATTCTTTTTCGGTAACTTTATATTGTTCTTGTAATTCGGCTAAACGTGTTCTTAATTTGGTTTCAATCTCGTCGTAATTTTTGTCATCGATAAGATTAGTTAACTCTTTTGGATCGTTTTGTAAATCATATAATTCCCACTCATCAATGTCGTCATACACGTGAATTAATTTATAACGATTGGTACGTACACCATACATCTTTTTTACCATATGGAATGCTGGATAATCGTAATAATGGTAGTAAACCGCATCTCTAAAATCTTTGTCGTTTTCAGTACCATCTAATAAACCTGCAAAGGATTTTCCTTGCATATCATTAGGAATGTCAACATCTGCAAAATCTAAAAAGGTTTCAGCAAAGTCTAGGTTTTGGGTTAAGCCTTCAACAACAGTTCCTGGTTTAATTTTTTCAGGATATTGAATTAATAATGGCATTTTTAAAGATTCTTCATACATAAACCGCTTATCAAACCATCCTTTTTCACCTAAATAAAAACCTTGGTCAGACGTGTACACAACAATGGTGTTTTCGGTTAAATCATTAGCATCTAAATAATCTAATATCTTCCCAATACCTTCATCTACCGAAGCTATCGTTGATAAATATTCTTGCAGATAACGTTGCCCTTTCCATTCCGCTAATGCCTTTCCTGATAAATTAGCATCGTGAAAGGCATCATTTTTTGGTTGATAGGCTTTATCCCAAGCAGCACGTTGCTCTGGTGTCATTCGCTCAAAATCGGTTTTCCAAGGGTTCCAAGCCAATTCTGGACTGCCTTTTTCTTTGGTCATTTTAAGGTCGTGACCTTCGTACATATCACGATAAATGGTTTGCAATTGCTGTTTTGATGCTGTTGAATTTTCGTGCTTTGTAAAATACGTATCAGGTAACGGAAATTGAACCGAATCGTACTTATTAACGTGACGTAACGCTGGCATCCAATTACGATGTGGCGCTTTGTGATGCACCATTAAAAAGAAAGGTTGGTCGCTGTTTTTCTTTTCATCTATGTAATCAATCGCGTAATCTGTAATTAAGTCGGTTGCATAACCTTTAACTACAGTGGTATCTGGTAACTTGGTTGTCCAATGCGCAGTAGTATCAATATGTTTTTTGTTGATGTGAATCGTATCTTGAATCTTAATAAACTGCGGATTGTAATAGTTACCTTGGTCGTTTAAAATATTCCAATGATCAAAACCTTCAGGATAACCGTGTAAATGCCATTTACCGACAATTGCAGTATTGTAACCTGCTTCTTTTAGTAATTTTGGAAGCGTTTGTTGTGAGCCATCAAAACGGTCGCCATTCATTCTAAATCCATTAATATGACTATGCTTTCCTGTTAACACTACAGCACGACTTGGTCCGCAAATAGAATTGGTACAAAAGTTATTTTTGAAAATTGCACCGTTTTTTGCCAATCTATCAATGTTTGGTGTTGGTGCCAGTTGACCAATAGGATGACCATACGCACTAATGGCTTGCGCAGCGTGGTCGTCTGCCATAATGTAAATGATGTTTGGTCTTGTTATGTTCTCGACTGTGCTCGAACTGACATCCTTTTTATGTTTATCTTTACAAGATAGGAGTGTCAATAAAAAAAATGATAGTATAAAAATAAACAGAGCATTACCAATACTCTTGTTCTCGATACATTTCGACTTTTGGGTCGAAATACTCGAACTGACGATTTTAAACGTATTCAAAAAATGCATTACTTTTTAGTTTTTATAATTTTAGTTTGAATGATTTCATCGTTAATTACTGTACGCTCTAAAAAGTTGAACACAATATCTAACTCTTCATAAGGAATTCTTGAAATTTCGTGACGTGCTTCTTTAACAATATTGAAATAAAAAGACGTTTCAAATTCCTCTAATTTATCAGCAATAATTTTAGAACCATCTAGCATTATATAACCGTCTTTTGTTGGTGCGCAATAATGGTGTGGCGCATTTCCGTAAGGTACCAATTGGTCTTTTGTACCGTGATACAACACAGTTGGCACAGCGTTTTCTGGTGTCATATAACTTGCATCTACAATAGCACCAGCGCACGAAAAAGCACCAGCAAATTTTACATTGCTGTAATCTTCAGCATTATCTACAAAATACTCGCGCATAAAAACTGCATTTAGGATACCTTCAGCACCAGCGCTACTACCACCAGCAATGATTTTTGTAGTATCGATTTGAAGTTTATTAGCGTGTTCAATTACATATTTTGCAGCATCCATATAATCGATAGCAGCTTGTTTAAAGGTCTCAAGCTTTTCGTCTTTTGTACAATCGCAACCAAAACCTGTTTTTGTACCTTTTCTTAGCAAACGGTACGAAATGGAAATACCAATGTAATTCTGCTCTTTGGCTGCATATTTTACTAAATTTTCATCGTCTATATATTCTCTATGACCACCTGAAAATCCACCACCATGCATCCAAAGCAATACAGGTAACGTGTCTGTTTTTTTGATGTTTTCTGGTGTGTAAACGTCTAGTTTTAATGTGTCTTTTCCTTTGATCGAGTAGGTGTAAGTCGCTTTGTTTTGTGCCGAAATTGTTAACACAAAAAAGAAAATAAATACTTTTATTACTAATTTCATTTAGTCTAGTTTTTCAATTAAAATACCGCTAATTACAGGTAAACCTTCAATAGCGTTGAGTTTTAAAGTTAATCCTTTTTTTGTTTGAATAGTTGCCTGAAGTGTTATACCATATTTTTCTGGATAAGCTTGAGCCAAATTCAATTGTTCTTCTATTAATGTATCGTTAATATACACATCAAAAATGCGCTGTGTTCTAGTATTTCTTGAAGTTACTTCTGAAAGGTTATAAATATTTTCAGTTGGTTTAATTTGTGGCTCTACGAAGTATAATTTCACCTTATAGTTACCTTCAGGAACGTCCAGTTGATATTCTGTGCAACCTTCCAATAAGGTTTGAAATAATGGTTCTGCATCGGTGTTCTTAATGTTATGTGGCAGACCTTGATTTTTATCTTTGGTCATCCCAAAAGCTGAACCATTTTTATACCCAAACCATCCTTTTTTATACGCTTGGTCTGGTACAAATGTGATGTTTTGTGTTTTATCATAAAAGTTGAAATGCGCACCTAAATTAATACCGAAACGTTTGAAGTTTTTAAAGTCATAAGCTTCAATACGATTAACTTTTATTGTTTTTTCTTCGGAAATAGTTTCAGTTGAAACTCTAATAGAATTATTTCCATTTTTGAAAGACATATCAATAGAAACAACACCGTTTTCAACTTTAAAATCGCCTAAATTTTGACCATTCAAACTGATATTGACGTCATTTTGATTGGAATATATTTGAATGGGAAATAGTTCCTCTTCAATCAAAGTCATTCCTTCTAAATCATCTGTTGCGATATGTATGAATGGTTTTTTATCGTCTAAAACAGATTTGTACCAATAGTAAATGTCTTTTGGTGTTCGGTCGTATTGCACAAGTCCTTTTTGGTTGACGTGCGGAATGGCATCACCACGAAATTCTGAACCAAAATCGGCAAAATTCCACGCTGTCATTCCTGTCATAAATGGTCTGTCTGTAATCTGTTTGTAATACGATTGATGCAGTTTTGCTTGATAATTGGTGGAAAAATCGAACTTTTTGGGTGTTTTGGTAAAAATTCTAACATCTGCACCAGGACCATATTCCGATAACAATAACGAACGTTTTGGATAACGTTGATGTTGTTGGTCCAAGAATTTACCTAAATCTTCAATCTGCCCATCATACCAACCAAAGTACAGATTCCAACCAAACAGCATTGGTAAATCTGCTATGCCAGTATCATTATAAACTTCGTTTAAATGACCAGCCATAACTGTAATATGGTTTGGCGCCAATTTTCGAGTTAAATCTTCTAGCTGGTTGGCCAATTTTAAAGTTGTGGTTTTTAATGCTTCTTTTTCTTTATCCGATGATTTTTTATCGAATGCTAAACGCAGAAAAATTTCGTTCATATATCCAAACATTACTACACTTGGGTAATTGTAATATTGTTTGATGTGCTCGTTTTGCATTGTATTTGAGACCTCAAAAAAGGTTTCAGAATCGGTCACTTTATTTACTATTGGTATTTCAGTCCATACCAAAATACCAAGTTCGTCACAAAGTTTGTATAATTCTCTAGAATGCGGATAATGTGCAAAACGTATCACATTTGCACCCATATTTTTAATGAGATGAATATCTTGTTTTTGTAATTCTATTGGTACGGCATTACCATAATCTTTATAATCTTGATGACGATTAACACCAATTAATTTTATTGGTTTTCCGTTAAGAAAAAAGCCTTTTTCAGGATCTACAGTTGCCCAACGAAAGCCTAAATTAGATTGTTTTTGGTCTAAAATGGTTCCGTTTTTATCACTTAAGGTTAGCTGTAATTTGTATAAATACGGATTGTCTGGCGACCATAATTTGGGGTTTTTAATTTCAGGAAACGTGACCTTAAAGGTTTCGGTTTTATTGGATTTTAAAGTTAATCCTTGATGTTCTTCTCTAACACGATTTCCTTCAGCATCTAAAATTTCAAGATATAAATGTGCATCGGTTTTGGTTTCAAAATTATCTATTAATACGTCAACTTTTACACCTGCTTTGTCGTTGGAAACGTTGTAATAATTGACATTAAAACCATCGGATGCAAAATCCTTTAAACTAAAATGCTGTTTTGGGACTTTTATCAATTCCACATTACGATAAATACCACCATAAAAGGTGAAATCTGCATCTAACGGCGGAATGTTGTCGTTGTGAGCATTATCGACTTCAACTTCAATTAAATTATAAGCATCAAAGTTTAAAAGCGATGTGATTTCAACGTTAAACGCTGTGTAACCACCTTTGTGATTGGTTGCTTTTTTTCCATTAATAAAAACAGTAGTTTCCTGATTTACAGCATTAAATTTTAGATAGAAAATCTGGTCTTTATCTTGAGAAGACACATAGATTTGCTTTTTGTAATAGCCTAAACCACGACGGTAACCAGACTCGTCATCAAAAGCATCTTTATCATTCCACGTATGTGGAATATTTACGGTTTGCCAATGGATTTTATCCTCGGAATATTGCCAACCCGAATTGATGATTTTAGATTGTGCGTGACTTAAAAAAAGGGAAGCCACACACGCCATTAAAACTAGGGAAAACGTCTTATATTTTATGTGTGGCATAATAATTAGCTATTAATCTAAAAGTTTGAATGAATTTTTTAATGCAACATCAGAGTTTGTTCCGATAGCAACTTGGAATTCACCAGGTTCTGCAACAAAATCTAAATTAGAGTTGTAGAATTTTAAGTCTTCAACCGAAATTTTAAAAGTAACTGTTACAGTTTCGCCCTTTTTTATGAATACTTTTTGGAAGCCTTTAAGCTCTTTTACAGGTCTTGTTACACTACCAACTAAGTCTCTTATGTATAACTGTGCTACTTCTTTTCCGTCGTAGTCACCAGTATTTGTAATATCTACCGAAACATTAATTGTATCGTTTTGAGACATCGATGTTTTATCTAGTTTAAGCTCACCATACTCAAAAGTAGTGTAGCTTAATCCGTAACCAAATGGATATAAAGGTTCGTTACGAACATCTAAATAATTGGTTTTGAATTTTTCAAAATGACCTTCGTCGTTTCCTAATGGACGACCTGTATTTTTGTGATTATAGAATAACGGAACTTGACCAACATTTCTTGGGAATGTTGCCGTTAATTTTCCTGAAGGGTTAACATCACCAAACAACACATCTGAAATGGATAAACCAGCTTCGCTACCAGGAAACCAAACATTAAGGATTGCCGGAACGGTTTCACTCTCTTCAACTAACGTTAAAGGTCTACCTGTAAACAGTACTAAAACAACAGGTTTTCCTGTTTTTAATAAGGCTTGTAATAAATCTTTTTGTACTTGTGGAATGCCTAAATCTGTACGACTACTACTTTCGCCACTAAACTCAGCAGACTCACCAATAGTAGCTACAATAACATCAGATTTTTTAGCGATTGCTAAAGCCTCATTAAGCATTTGCTGATCAGTTCTTCCATCTCTTGGGATATCTTTACCAAACATTGTAGCGCGCTTTTCTAAGTCTAAATCGTAATCTACGTTACTTCCTTTGGCATATAACAAATTAACATCGTTACCAACGGTTTGTTGTAAACCGTCCCAAACCGAAATGGAACTTTGATGATCTGTAGATACAGACCAAGTACCAGCCATATTACTATTAGCTTTTGCTAACGGACCAATAACAGCAATAGTACCAGACTTTTTTAATGGTAAAAGCTGATTGTCGTTTTTTAATAATACTGAAGATTCTGCACCAACAAGACGTGCGTAATCTCTATTTTTTTGTGTGTAGGTTTCGTTTTTAGCACGTTCTTCACTGCAATATTTGTAAGGATCGTCAAATAAACCTAATTGGTATTTTGCGGTTAACACACGTGCAACAGCAGTATCAATATCTTCCATAGAAATTCTACCTTGGTCTAACGCACCTTTTAAAGCATGCGTAAAAGAGGCTTTAATATTTGGCGAATCACCAGCCATATCCATATCTAATCCAGCTTTTAATGCTAGCGAGGTTACATCGTATTCGTCACCCATTCCGTGTGCACGCATTTCGTAAATACCAGTATAATCAGACACTACAAAACCATCAAATCCCCAATCATCACGAAGTAAATCTGTTAATAACCATTTGTTTCCTGTTGCAGGAACACCATCAATCTCGTTAAACGATGCCATTACAGAGCCAACACCTTCGTCTACAGCAGCTTTGTAAGGCGCTAAATATTCATTATACATTCGAATACGACTCATATCTACTGTATTGTAATCTCTACCTGCTTCTGGCGCACCATATAATGCAAAGTGTTTTACACAAGACATTAAGGTATTATTTGCAGCCATATCATCTTGCTGATAACCACGAACCATAGCGCGAGCAATAGCGCTACCTAAAAACGGATCTTCACCATTTCCTTCGGAAACGCGTCCCCAACGTGGATCGCGAGAAATGTCTACCATTGGCGAAAAGGTCCAGTTAATACCGTTTGCACTAGCTTCATTTGCTGCAATTTGTGCTGTTTTTTCAATCATGTCCATATCCCAAGAGGCAGATAAACCTAACGGAATTGGGAATGTGGTTTTAAAACCGTGAATTACATCCATTCCGAAAATAAGCGGAATACCAAGTCGGCTTTTTTCTACTGCAATTTTCTGAACGTCATAAATATTTTTTGGATCTTTAATATTGAAAAGACCACCAATTTTTCCGTCTTCAATCTTTTTTACAACATCAGTACTTTTTGAAGCACCTGTTGTAATTGGACCTGTAGCAGGAAGGTTTAATTGACCAATTTTTTCATCTAAAGTCATTAACCCAATGATAGAATCTACTTTAGTTTGATAAGGGTTATCGTTTTTTGTCGATGTTGTTTTTTTGCTATTGGTATTGCACGATATAGCAGTTAATAACCCAAAACCTATTGCTAAGGATTTTATGTTAGTAAGTTTAAGCGTTGTCATTATTTATTTTTTTGATTTAGAGAAAAGCCATGTTAATAATTCAGGTTCTGCAAAAGCAGGATCCCAACTGTTGTGATTTGCATCTGAGTATAAAGTGAAATTCGGTTTTCCGCCATTTTCTAGAATAGTATTAACCATTTTTATTGAACCTTTTGGGTCTACAACATCATCATTTGCACCATGAAACACCCATAAATCTACTTTTGTTGCGTAGTTTTTAGTTAGTTCGGCATTACCGTCACCGCAAATAGCGATAGCAGCAGCGAACATGTCTGGTTGTCTTGATAGAATTTCGAATGTTCCCATGCCTCCCATAGATAATCCGCCAACATAAACTTTGTCTGTATTTACATAGTCTTTGCTGGTAACTTCTTGCATTAAATCTATAACCAATTGCATTGGTTTTGTAGCTTCTTTATCTTTAGGAAACACTAATTTTATTGGAAAAGATGACCGATCTACATCTGCATTAGACCAGTAACTATCTTTTGGACATTGCGGAAAAATCACTATTGCAGGAAATGCACCACGATTGGTTTTGTCTGCAAATAATTTACTTCCGTGTGCTAACTGTCTTTGGTTATCATTTCCACGTTCGCCAGCACCATGAAGAAATAATACAACAGGATATTGCTTGTCTTCTGAAAAATTTTCAGGGTACATAATGCGGTACTTAAGCGTGTCTTCGCCTTTAATATGAACCTTTTCCTTATAAAGATCTTTTTGTGCAAATGCTAGTGATGTAATTAGTAGCAGACAAAAAGTAATTTGTGTTTTAATGTGTTTCATTCTTAGTGAGTTTAATAGGTGAATCCTAGTGTGTCTAATCCGTTTTGTACGTCTTCGTTTTGCATAAATAAATTCCATAGTAAACCTGTACGGTAATTTTCTATCATGATGATTTGCGGACCTTGGTCTATTGCCAAGTAGCGCTCTGTTACCCAATTATATTGCGGGCTAAATGCATCATAAAAACCAGCTGGTCCCATTAATTCATTTTCATAGAAATAATGCATTGCTGCTAAGGATTTTTCTGGTGTATATGGAATAGAGCTTATTGCTGCAGTTGGCGAAATTGTACCGTTATCATTTTCTGGTTCGTGAGCAGAATACCCTACAGAACCATCAGAATTACGTGTATAACTTGCTGTTAATCCCCAACAATCTGGACCATAGTCTGCAAAATTATTTGGATTACTAACACAATGCTGATAATTAATATTGGTGTGATTAACATTTAAATCCCAATAATTAGCATATTGATCGTTTAAGCCAGTTGGATTAAGTCCTAAATACGAATAATGTGCCCAAAATAAAGGACCAGTACCAGTGCCAGCATGATCTAAAATTAATGGAATACTATATTGACTTGATGATGATACTATATTACCATTACTTGCCCAACCTTGATGGTACACATCTGCTGAAATTGGATAATCAGGCGATGCTGCACCAAGGATAAATGCTATTAATGTTTCGTTATAGCCTTTTAATTCTAAGTTTATGGCGAACTCATCTGATGGACTCCAATGCCATAATAATTTGTTTTGGTTGTTGGTGTACCAATCCCACTCGACACCTTTCCAAAGTGTATCAGCTTGACTGGCTAAAGCTTGTTCTTCGGTAGTTCCGTTTTTAAAATATTCTTTCACACAAATTAAGCCTTGTACAAAAAATGCTGTTTCAACAATATCTCCTCCATTATCCTGTGTGCTAAATGGTATTGTAGCGCCAGAAGCATCATCTATCCAATGTGACCAAGCTCCGTGAAAACGATCTGCATTTTCGAAGAAGTTTAGTATTTGTGTTAAGCGCTGTACGCCTTCAGTTTGAGAAATATAACCACGTTCTATGCCAACTAAAATAACCATAAGACCAAAACCGCTTCCTCCAGTTGTAATTACATTTTGACTGTCTGACGGATTGTTAGGATGGTAACGCTCTTTTGCTGCTCCAGAATTTGAGCCTGCAAAATCCCAAAAATACTTGAAGGTTTCTTGCTGGGTTAAATCCAGAATTTCTTCATCAGTTAAGGGATCTATTACCACAGGATCGTCGTCATTTGGGTTGTAGGGTTCTTGATAGCCAGGACCATCATCGTTACCACAACTTAGAAAAAACATAATTAAAACTAGTAAACTAAAATTTTTCATCTAATTCTTGTTTTCGTGTTTAAAACCTAATTTTTTTAATCCTGTTTGTACATCGTTATTTTTCATAAATAATTTCCAGAATAAACCTGTTCTGTGATTTTCTATCATTACCGGAATTGGACCTTGATCGATTGCTAAATATCTTGGTAAATACCATTTATGCTCAAAACTAAAAGCATCATAAGGACCATATTTTCCAATCAAACTATCGTGGTTTTTATAAAGGTTTTTTAGCATTTGCATGCTCTCTTTTGGTGTGTAAGGAAAAGAGGACAACGCAGCTGTTGGTGATACAACACCAAGATCGTCTCCTGGTCTGTGACCAGCGTAACCTTTTACTGAATAGCTTGAGGTAAATCCCCAAATATCTTTACCGTAACCTTTATAGTTTTTTGGATTATCTATAGCGTATTTATAATGAATTTTTGCGTGATTTTGGGTTAATTTCCAATAATCACCAAATTGATCTGTTAAGCCTTTAGGGTTTAAGCCTAAGTAAGAGTAATGTGCCCAAAATAGCGGACCTATTGGTGCGTCGCTATGTTCAAAATAGTCTAAAACTAATTCTTCATCGTAATATGAATCTTTAGAAACGATAGCACCGTTTCTTGCCCAACCTTTTTCGTAAACTTCTTTTGATATTGGATGTGTTGGTGAGGCAGCAGCAAGTACATACATAATTAAGCATTCGTTATAACCACCGACAGGAAAATTCATATCCCAACCGTATTCTGGTGACCAATGCCAATACAATACGTCTTCGCCTCCTTTGGTGTACCAACTCCACTCAACATCTTTCCAAAGTTTATCTATTTTGGCTACTAATTCTTGCTCTTGTTTGTTTCCGTCTTTAAAATACTCTGAAACTGTAAGTAACCCTTGAATTAGAAAAGCTGTTTCTACCAAATCGCCACCATTGTCTTTTTTTCCAAATGGGTAAACTTTACCAGTTTCACCATCTATCCAATGAGACCATGCACCATGAAAACGGTCTGCGTTTTCAAGAAAGTTAACGATTTTAGTATATCTTTTAAAAGCTTGTTCTCTTGTAATCCAACCGCGTTCTACACCAACTAAAATAGCCATAAGACCAAAGCCAGTTCCTCCTGTTGTTACTGTGTTTTTAGGTGAGCTTGAGTAATTTTCATCTAAATGAATACGCTCTCTAGCCATCCCAGAATTAGGTTCGGCACCATCCCAAAAGTAATTGAATGTTTGATATTGAATAGTGTCTAATAGTTGATTTTCGGTTAATTCAACTTTAGTATTATTAGCTAAAGCTAACTCAGAGTTTTCTTTGTTTTTGGTATTGTTTTTACAGCTAAAAATTGATAATAGTATAGCTGTCAAAACAAGGATATTATTTTGAAGGTTTAATCTCATTATAAAAAATTAAGATAAACTTTAGCTGCATTTACGCGATTATAAATACAGCTAAAGAGTGAAAAAATAGACTAATCTAAAATGTTAATGTTTGCTATTAATTAATCTACGGTTACAACATGGCTTGTATTTCAGCCTGAGTAAGTGCTACGTTGTATAAGCGTAATTCATCCATTGGGCTAGAATCAGACAAGTGATTCCAATAGCTAAATGTTGGGCCACCTGCACCAATAGTTAAATAATCACAGTTAGTCCAGTCAATTGTGCTAGAAAGTGTATTTGTATTAACTAATACACCATTAAAGTACATTTTACATTCTGATTCTGAAACAGTAACGGCAACATGTACCCATTCTCCTGTAGCTACATTTATAACACCACCATCGTTCCAACTATCCCCAGTGCCAACACCAATATTTGCTTTAATGCGTTGTTCTGTGGCATTTCCTTCTCTGAATATTCTAAAACCTTGATTTCGGTCTGTAGCGTCATCACCAACAACAAGTATCCCAGAACGTGTTGGTTCTCCAGATACTTTGTACCAAAATGTCGTACTAAATTGATTAGTAAAACCATTATCGTCTTCAAATAGGCCTTGTGTTGGGAATGTTAAGTAAGCATCTGTGGTTCCTTTGTAAGCTTGACCTGAGTAGCCTTCAGAAATAATTTCAGGACTACCTATTATAGTTGGATCGGTTTCACTTATTAGTTCTGTGTATAGACCTTCAAAAAAAGGCATATAAAATGTTTCGCTATTTAGAATAGGAGTATACGTGTTGTCTAAAATAAAAGTAATACTATCTGTAGCACTGTTACCTACAGTATCTGTAACGATTAGCTCTATGGTGTGAGATCCTAATTGCATATTTTCAAACAAAAATATTTCGTTAAATATTCTGTAATCTAAAAAGCTACTTATTGATTTAAACATGCTACCATCTATCATAATTGTAACATTACTAATTTCAATATCATCTTGAGCAGTAATCTCTATACTTAGGTTTGCTTCATTATCTGTAAAAGGGATAATTACATTTCCGTTAGGAGATATAATTTCTGCTGTTGGTATTTCTGTATCAGGACCTGGATCTACTTCTGTTATTGGATCTATACCTTCATAACATGACGCAGTAAGCGCTAAGGTTAAAAAGGCTAAAATATATGTGCTTAGTTTTTTCATAATTTAGTGTTTTATTCAAGAGGTAATAAGTCTACTTGTGCTTGTGGATATGGTAAATACTCGTCGTCAGCAGTAAAAGTTCTTCCTTCGTAGCTTAATTCGTCATATCTATTTAATCTTATCATATCAAAGTATCTGATTCCCCATTCCATTGCTAATTCTGCAAATTTTTCGTCAATGACATCGTCTGTAGTTACTCCAGATAGAGCAGGCATATTTACTCTTGCTCTAACGCTATTTACAGCTTCGTCTGCCGTCATTACTGTTCCTGTAGCACCTTGGGTTAATGCTTCTGCATACATTAATAAGATTTCTGCATATCTAATAGCAATTAGGTTTTTACTAGAACCGTAGCTGTTTCTTCCAGGTGTTAATTGAGTAGAAGGAAGGTAATGTTTACCACTAGCAAACATTGCTCTTGGGTAGTCGTTAAAAATGTCTCCAGAAGGAGTTGTGTTAGATACATAGTTTGGAAGCGTTGCGTATGCTGGGTCTTCCATGATTTCGTCAATACCTCTTGGTGTGAAGCATACACTAGTTACTAATCTAGTTTGATCACCTCTATCAAGCATAAATTTGATAAATTTTAAACTTGGCTCATAAAATCCCCAACCTCCAGATGCAGTTTCTACAACTGGTGTCCAGCTAGAAGGACCAAAAGGCGCAAAAAGATGATTGTTAACATCTCCAGAATCGGTATTGTAATCTGAGAATTGTAATTCGAATAAGTTTTCGTTGCAAAGTTTTCCTGGTTTTTTAAATAATTCGTAATAATCTGGGAATAAAGAGAATTTGTTTGAGCTAATAATTTCTTCTGTAGCTTCTGCAACTCCTTGGTAATCTTCCATTTCTAGATTAGCTAAAGCTTTTACTGCTAATGCAGTATACTTTGTTACACCACCAGGAACATCTTCACGTTCGTTAGGTCTTGCATCTGGTAGATAAGGAATAGCTTCATCCATTAAATCTGATACGTACTGCATAACTTCCATTTTAGAATCAATTCCGTTATCAATATCTATTTGAGGATCTGCAGGGTTTTGGATAATATAAATATTACCCCAAAGACGCGACATTTGTAAGTGTTGGAAACCACTAAGTACTTTAGTTTCTGCAACATATTGGTTTGCTAGGTCTACATATGAGCCTGTAGCTAAATCACCGTATCTTTGTATTATTTCGCCAGCATTAAGTACGTCTACAATATCTCCGTAGAAGTTTTTCCAAACTTGGTTATACATCCAGAATCCATTATCATAATTGTATAAATCTGTTTCTGCAAATAAAGGTTGATCACCAAGTCCGCCAGCATTAACATCATCACCTCTAACACCAACTAATAATGGGTCTTCCCAACCTCTTGTGTAAGTTGTAGAGTATGCACCAATTAATGGTAAAATCATATCACTAGATATAGTATAATCTAAATCGTCTGTGGCTACTTGACCTTCAATTTCTTCTAATTTGTCATTACAATTGAAGAAAGTAAACCCAACTGCTAACAATAAAGTTAGTTGTTTAAAGTTTTGTTTTAAATTTTTCATAAAGCTTTTCTTTTTTAAATTTTTACGTTAACTCCAACGGTGTACACTGCAGGTACAGGATATGTTTGTCTATCTACACCATTTGCTACTTCAGGATTAAACCCATTGTAATTAAAGAAAGTAAATGGTCTGTCTGCAGTAAAGTAAACTCTTGTTTCTGGCATATTATCGCCTAGTAATGTTCCTGATTTTATAGTATAAGCTAATTGAATGTTTTGGATACGGAAGTAAGCACCATCTTCTATGAAAAATGAACTTAATTTTTGGTTCCAAGCTCTTCTTCTTCCTGCTGCAGAAGGGTATGAGTTTGTTGTACCTTCTCCGTGCCATCTATTGATAGCAAAATCTGCATCCATATTAGTATCGTTTGTAAAAATTACTTCACCTCTTTTTCTGTTTAGTATTTGGTTACCAGATTGACCTTGCATGTCTATTGATAAATCAAAGTTTTTGTAAGATACTTTTAGATTTGCCCCATAATTGAATGTAGGTAGATAAGAGCCTATGTTTACTCTATCATTATCGTCTATAACACCATCGTTATTTTGGTCTACATATTTAAAGTCTCCTGGTACTAATCCATTATCTACAGCAACAGGATCATTAGCAACTTCTGTGTCGTTTTGGTATACTCCAGCAACTTCTAATCCGAAGAAGTAGTTTACAGGTTCTCCTACCTCAATTCTTTGTCTAAATTCTGCACTACCAGTATCTATATAACCACGACCGTTATCTAGTTTAGTTACTTCGTTATCTAAAGTTGCGATGTTACCACCGATTGAGAATTTCCAGTTATCATTGATAGTTTGATTCCAATTAGCAGCAAATTCAAAACCTTTGTTTCTCATTTCTCCAATATTATCTCTTACAAAGTTACCAGTAATCGGTACTTCTCTTGATGCTACTAAATCTTTAATGTCTCTTATGTAATAATCAGCTTCAAGACTTAATCTACTATTAAATAATCTAGCACTAATACCTATATTGGTTTCTTCCATAATCTCTCTTTTAAGATTTTGAAAAGTTGTACTACCAATTATACCATTAGTTTGTGTATCGTCTATTGCTGTAACGATTGTGTTTATTGTGTTTGTTCCTGAGCTTCCTGATAAAGAACCGTTAGATAATTGTCCCCATGTAGCTCTTAATTTTAAGAAGTTTATAAAATTACTATCGTTTAAGAATTTTTCTTTTGAAACTACCCAGCCTAAACCAAATTGAGGAGTTGTTTTCCAAATTTCTCTTGGAAATCTTGAGTCTCCTTCACGTCTTACGGTTGCGTTAAATAAATATTTATCATCAAAACCGTATTCTAGTCTACCTAAATAAGACATGTAATAAAATCTGCTAGCACTTTCAAAAACTCTACCGTTAAAAGAATCTGGGTCTGCAAAGTTTAAATACCAAGAACTTTCAAAATCTACAGCGCTAATATCTTCTC
Organism: Mesoflavibacter zeaxanthinifaciens subsp. sabulilitoris; assembly: GCF_014191595.1. NCBI lineage: Bacteria > Pseudomonadati > Bacteroidota > Flavobacteriia > Flavobacteriales > Flavobacteriaceae > Mesoflavibacter > Mesoflavibacter zeaxanthinifaciens. The sequence goes on from NZ_JACHWV010000002.1 coordinate 366,619, forward strand.
CAGTTGCAGAGAAACTGTTAGAATGTAAATCTCTATATGATGTACCAGCTATTGCTTTTACAGAATGCTTTCCAAATGTGTCTGAGTAAGTTAAAAGATTGTCCCACATTTGGTTAGATGTTGTTAAATTAGCTCTTCTAATACTTGAAACTTGTCTTTGAGATTGACCAGATATGAAGTAAGGTAATCTTACATTTCTTTCTAATATTGTTGAATAATCATTGTAATAGGTTGTTTTAAACGATAATTTGTCAGGAATAAGGTAATACTCTGCATAGATGCTTGTAAGTAGTTTTCTTATTCTTAATTGATTATCATTAAACGTCATAGCCGGAAATGGGTTTTGTGATCCTCTATAACCAAGTAAAGTAGCGTCTGAAAAAGGTATTGGGTCTGCAGCTGTGTTTGCATAATCATATTTTGGTAAAATAGGTACTGCAAAATAAGCTTGAAACCATGCTCCGTTTTCTGGATTATATTTAGTAGCATTACTAAACGCACTATTTACTCCTACTTTAAAACGATCTGATACGTCTATGTCTATATTACCTTGAATATTAAAACGTTCGTATTCGTTTTTCATGTCTAAAATACCTTCTTGGGCAAAATAACTTGTGTTTATACCGTAGTTAGAGTTCTCTCCACCACCTGTAATACCTAAACTATGGTTTGTAATTGGTGCATCTCTTAAAACTTCTCTGTACCAATCTGTGTTTATGTTAGGGATGTTAGGATTAACACGACTTCTACCAAAACGTTGTATAGCATTTTCTACATATTGTATATCTGCAGCAGATCCAGACTCATAAACCATAGTTACAAACTGTTCTGCGTTAGCCATTTTTAATACGTTTTGTGCATGTTGAATACCTGTATATCCATTATAAGTAATAACAGGTTTGCTACCTTTTTTACCGCCTTTAGTTTTAATAATTATAACACCATTACTACCTCTTTGACCAAAGATTGCTGTAGAAGACACGTCTTTTAAAACAGAAACAGATTCTATTTGGCTATTATCTAAAAAGTCAATGTTATCATACCAGTTTCCATCAACTACGTAAAGCGGATTTTGGCTACCGTTTAAAGTGTTAATACCACGAATTCTTACATTAGGAGAATCTCCTGGTGATCCTGCACTTGTAATTTGCACACCAGGTACTTTACCTTGTAAAGATTGCATTACGTTACTGTTAGGTGTTTTTTCAATAACCTCTGAGTCTACAGTTGTTATTGCTCCGGTTAAATCTGATTTTTTTTGTGAACCATATCCTATAATAACAACTTCTTCTAAGTCTGAAACTTGAGTTTCTAAAGCTATGTTTAAAGTGTTTTGGTTTGCAACAGTTATTTCTACTGTTTTAAAGCCTATGTAACTAAATTCTATTACATCACCTTGTTTGGCGCTAATTGTATAATTACCGTCAAAGTCTGTACTTGTTCCTGTACTAGTGCCTTTAATTAGGACATTAGCACTAGGTATAGGCAATCCGTCTTCCATACTGGTTACAGTACCTGTAATAGTTCTGTCTTGTGCATATAAAGTAATGCCAAGAAGGAAGAAGAATAAAACGCTAATCTTTGTTCTCATTTACTTTTAGTTTTTAAATGTTAGTGAAGTAAAATTAACAGCTATTTAACTAAATCTTTTATTTGGAAATACATTTTGATTACGTCATGATTGTAAAAATGTTAAAAACACAGGTATGACGTACTGTTAAACTATTAAAAAATTAGCAAATACGCAACTAAAACGTTATAGTGACGTAGTTTTGACGTATGTTAAAAATGACTTATTTTGTTAAAAAAAGTACTAATTAAAACTGTGTAAATATTCGGTAAGAGAGTCTTCTTTATCTAGTTTTAGTTTTCTTTTAAGACGATATCTATGCGTTTCTACACCTCGTGTAGATATGTTCATTAGAGGTGCAATTTCTTTTGTGGTTAGATTCATTTTGATGTACGCTGAAAGCTTTAAATCTTTAGGGGATAATTTTGGATGTTTTTCTTTTAACTGATTGAAAAACTTTTTGTGTACTTGGTTAAAATTATATTCAAATATTTCCCATTGATCTTTGTTGCCAATGGTTTGATCTATTTTTTTCTGGATTCTTCTGTTAATTAATTTATTGCTAAACTGCCCTTCGTTAATTTGAAGATCTTTTTTTATTTCTAGTAAAGCTTCGTTCTTTTTAACTAGTGCAATTGCGGTATTTGCTAGTTGTTTGCTCTTTAATTGAATTTCGCTTTCTAAAGCTTCATTTTTAATTTCTACTAATTTGCGTTCGTTTTCTATGTTTTTTTCTCTTAATAAGTGCTGTTGTTCTTTTTTTAATTCAATTTCAAGTCTTCTTTGTTCTTTATACATTTTACGCTTGTGTAAAAAATAAAAAATAGCCGTAAGGATTAATGCTGCAATAAAGTATAGTATAAATCCAAGACTAGATTTATACCAAGGAGGAAGTACGTGTAATTTTAATGATTTTACATCAGATGTTTGTCCAGATTTATTAGTGGTTCTAAAAAGCACTCCAAAATCACCATTTTTTAGATTAGATAGTACCAGGTTTTCATTATCTACTTTTTCCCATTTATTTGGATCTGTAGTAAGGCTATATTCAAAACTATGGCTAGTTGAACCAGGTGATGATATAGTAATATTGATATTACCATTGTTGGGTATGTCTATAACTTTATTATCTAAACTCACATAAGTATCATTAACTTTTATTTGCTCTATAGCTGGAGTTTTTGGTGATTGAGCAGAAAAGTTATGATTAGGATTAAACATTAAAAAACCATCGTTAAGATTTAATGTGTATGTTGAGTCGTTTAATTTTGATACGTTTTCATAACCTAAGATAATACGGTTGTCATAGTAGTTTCTTGTTAAAATTTCTTTTACAGAATTATCTTCATCTAGTTTAATAATTCCGTTATTGTTTTTAAAAAATATACTGTTTGTTGACGCTTCTGAAATTACATCTGAGTTTTTGCCTATCTTTTCATTTAAAAAAGGATATGGTACTATGCTATCTAATAAGGGCTCGTATTTTTTCCAACCATTATTTGTCTTGAAACAAATGGTGTTTTTAAGTTTATAAACTCTTACGTTATAATCTGTTTCTAAACCTTTATGATTATAGTCTACAACTTTTGTTATTGAATCATGATTAGTATTAAAAACAACTTTACTTAATCCTTTATAAGCATTTGCAGCCCATGCTTGTTGTTTGTTTTCGTATTCTAAAAACCGTATAGGATTAGTCGTTTTGCCTAAATGGTTAACTTGCCATTTATTATTCTCTTTTTTAAATTTAACTAAACCTCCATAGGTACCTTGGGTATATATGTCTGTATCTGGTATTTTTTTTAAAGTCCAACCACCAGTGAAGTTAGAGATGAGTTCAATTTTGTCTTTTGTAACTAAATATGTGCCGTTATTGTGACCACAAAATAGTTGACCATCAATTATTTTTAAATCCCAAACTTGTCCTTGTGTACCTTCAATAAATTTAAGATTATGGTCTTGGTCTAGATAATAAAGACCAGTATTACTTCCTATATAGATGGTGTTATTAAAATTTATAACATCATAAACAGCTCCTAATTTACCCGTTACATCATTGTAATAAGAGATATTGTTTTTTAAGTTAATTTTAGAAAGACCATTATCTAAACACAGCCAAATGTTTTCATTTTTTTCAATTAAAATGCTTAAAACAGTATTGTTAGCAAGTCCATTTTCTTTGTTTATATTATAAACAACTTCACCATTATGATTGGTTATATAAAGTCCATTTTTGATAGTTCCAAAAACTAAATATCCGTTATCAAGCTGTCCAAAACGATTAAGTTGATATTTTTTTAAAGTTTCGTTTATGGGTAAGTTTAATGGTTCTAACTTTTTATTTTTAATAATAAAACAACCTTTTAAATCTGTTGTAAGTAGTAATTGATTTTTATATTTAGAAATAGATATTATTCTATCTCCTGCTATAATATCACTTTGTATAAAAGGAGTTAGTTGTAACTGGTTATTAAGTATAAACACACCTTTGTTTAAAGTTGAAACATATAAAGTGTTATTAACTATACTGCAAGAAATAACTGTAGATGGTAAATTAATTTTGGTGATTTTATCATTTTCATAAACGTAAATATTTTGAAATGATCTAAAAACGATCTTATCGTTGTAATCTATTATCTGCCAAAACTCTTCACTTGTTGATTTAGTTTTATTTAGTAAATGTGATAATGAATGATAGATAATTTGACCTTTGTCATTGTAAGTCCAATATCCAAATTCTTCATAAGAACCAGTGTAAATCTTGTCTTTTACCGCTAAAACAGATCTTATAGTTGTTTTATTAGGTAACGATTTAATTTTCCAATTTAATCCATTATAAATTAAAAGTCCGTTGTTGTTAGCAACATAAATTTTACCGTCATCTCCTTTAGATATTCCCCAATTTTGGTTACTTGCATTATATTTTGAAAGTGAATAATTTTCAAAATATGGTGTAAATTGAGCGTTAGCAAAAGGACTTACCAGAATACAAATAAAGACTAAAAGTGTTTTTAATTTCATTTTAAAAACTTATTTTTTATTTAAGATCAGATATACAGGAAAATGGTCGCTGTAACCGCCTTTATAATTTTTACCAACATAAGTTCGATAAGGACTACCTTTATACTTACCGTCATATTGTTTTAAAAAATCTGCATCATAAATATCTGCTTTTACGTAGCGCAGTGTTTTGGGTTTTCTTTCAAAAAAATTGTGCGTAATTATAATCTGATCAAATAAATTCCACTCAAAATTATGACTTGTTGTACCTCTATCAATAGATAATAATGTATCCATCGGGTTAAATAAACCTATATTATCTACCAACTGTTTTACGCTATTACTAAAAGGATCATCATTAAAATCTCCCATTACTACAATTTTAGGATTGTCATAATCTTCTTGTAGTCTTAAAATAATAGCTTGTACTTGTTCTGATGCTTTAATACGTTTAAATTCTGTAGCAACATCACCAGTTCTTCTTGATGGCCAATGGTTGACTATAAAATGTATTTTTTCACCAAAAAACAAACCAGATACTAATAAGATATCTCTTGTGTAGTCGGGTAATCCATCTTCATCGGTTAAAGTAAAGGTGAAAATTTCAGAATGTAAAACCTCAAACTTTTTACTATCGTAAATAAATGCTACGTCTATACCACGCTCATCTTGACTATCATAATGTACAAATTGATAAGGATACTCTTTAAGATGTTTTGAAGCAATTAAATCCTTTAATACAGCATCATTTTCTACTTCTGCTAAACCAATAATTGCTGGATGACTGTTGGTTTCTTTTCTACCTATGTTAGAAATAGCATAACCAATTTTACGTAGCTTATTTTTATAACGTTTAACTGTCCAGCGCTTTTTAGAAGTAGGAATAAAATCATCATCACGAGTAAATTCATCATCATAAATATCAAAAAGATTTTCGATATTATAAAAAGCAACAGTTTGTTTATTAGTTTTAGATTTAAATATATTAAACTTCAAAAGGGTAGAATTTTAAAAGTCTAAAAATAGCAAATTTATTGTGGCTACAATTATGTAAATTTGCAATATAAATATTTATATGCTAGAGAAAAAAGACATAGAATTAGAAAGCGCCGTATTAATTGGTGTAGTAACAAGAGAACAAGACGAAGCACAATCTAAAGAATACTTAGATGAACTAGAGTTTTTAACCTATACAGCAGGCGGAGAAGTAAAAAAACGTTTTACCCAAAAAATGGAGATGCCTAATCCCAAAACATTTATTGGTACAGGTAAAATGGAAGAGGTAAAGCAGTTTATTGATGATAATGAAATTGGGACAGCCATTTTTGATGACGAGTTAAGCGCAGCACAAGAACGCAATATTAGTAAGATTTTAGGTGTTAAAGTATTAGACCGTACCAACTTAATCTTAGATATTTTTGCACAACGTGCTCAAACCAGTTATGCACGTACGCAGGTAGAATTAGCACAATGCGAATACTTGTTACCAAGACTTAAAGGAATGTGGACACACCTTGAGCGTCAAAAAGGAGGTATTGGTATGCGTGGACCAGGTGAAACCGAGATTGAAACCGATAGACGTATTGTACGTGATAAAATAGCATTGTTAAAGGCTAAAATAAAGACTATTGATAAGCAAATGGCTGTGCAACGTGGTAACCGTGGTAAAATGGTGCGTGTAGCTTTAGTTGGTTATACAAACGTAGGTAAATCTACTTTGATGAACACCATTAGTAAATCTGAAGTCTTTGCAGAAAACAAACTATTTGCAACTTTAGATACTACAGTTAGAAAAGTTGTAATTCAGAATTTACCATTTTTATTAACCGATACTGTAGGTTTTATACGTAAGCTGCCAACACAATTGGTAGAAAGTTTTAAAAGTACGTTAGATGAAGTGCGTGAAGCAGATTTATTGCTTCATGTTGTAGATATTTCGCATCCAAATTTTGAAGAGCATATTGCTTCTGTAAATAAAATTTTAGGTGAAATTGATAGCGCAGACAAACCTACAATTATGGTGTTTAATAAGATTGATGCTTATAAGGCAGAACCATTTGATGAAACCGATTTAACTGCTGAACGTACCACAGATCATTATAGTTTAGCTGAATGGAAAAGGACTTGGATGAATAGAGTAGGAGAAGACAATGCTTTATTTATCTCTGCGCTAAACAAGAAAAACTTAGAAGAATTTAAAAAGCGTGTATATAATGAAGTAAGAGAAATACACGTTACACGTTTTCCTTATAATCACTTCTTGTATCCGGATTACGATTATGAAAATTTAGGAGAAGAAGAGTAAAATAACTTGGGCGTTACTCACTTTTGTTTTTAATGACAAAAGTGCGTCGGGCTTTCGCTAGTCGCAATCAAAGATGTGCTCCAACAATAGCTCAATCCCTAACGCATAAAAAAAGTGCTTCCTTTTTGGGAAGCACTTTTTTTATATCTAAATCTAGAGTGTTTATTATAGTTTATAGTTTAAACCAAATAACCAGTAAGATTGTAAATCATTATCTGCATTATCTAAACTTACACCTTGGTAAGCTGCAGCTTCTTGTTTGTTACTTCTTAAGCCAAAGTCAAAACCAACACCTATGTTTTTCCATAATGTATACCCAAAACTGTTAATCCATGTCCAGTTAGAGTAGTCACCGCTTTTATAGCTAGCAAAACCAGAGAAGTTAGATTTAAAGTTTACTTTACCAATTTGTCTAGTATAGTCTGCTACAAACTTAGCTCCTAAAGAAGATTCAAAAACAGTACCTTCATCAGCAAAAACAAAGTTGTAGTTTAATGGATGTATTACAACTACTAAGTTTTCTATTGGTGTCCAAGTTGCACCAACACCAAGGTCTAAATAACCAGGGTTGTTAAAATTGTTTAAAAGTGTTGTTCTGTATTCTCCTAATCCAGAAATTGCCCATTTATCATTTAATTTTCTACCGTAAAGCGAAGTAATGTTAAAAACGTCTGTGTTTTCTCTAAACTTATCGCTATCTGTAGGATCGTCTTTATCATCTAATTTTACCCAACCTAAGTTTACGTTTAAGTTGTTACGCCAGAAAAACTTCTCTTCAATTAAATTAGCATAACCATTTACAGTAAAACCAATATTACCAGAACTGTTGTTAGGTGCTGCTTGAGCATACCAATTGTTAAATTCAGAGATGCTTCCTCCAATGGTACCAAAAGCGCCAACTCTCCAACCAGGTAAAGCATCTATTTGAGCCTGTATAGCATCTGCTTCTGCTTGAAACTTATCAGCTTGTGCTTGTTTTTCAGCTTTTTCAGCTTTTAATTCTTCTTTTGTTTGAGCATTTACGGAAACGATTCCTAAAAATAAAGCCCCAATAAGTAATACTTTTTTCATTTCTAATTATTTTAGTTTTTAATAAAACGGATGCAAAGGTAAGTTTTACTTTTGATTTATATGAAATTACCAAAACAGATTAATAGTCTGTTATTCAGTAATTTAAATAATTAACAAAGTTATTAACGCTTAAATAATGGCACAGAAGAACATGCTTCTCCGTACATTATAGATTTGGCATGTTTTTTAAGCTTAGAAGTAAGCATAGTGTAAGCGTTTACGGGTACTGGCTTATTACTACAGCCTTTTATAATTACCGGTTTATCTTTATAAATAGCGGTGTCTATTTGATTGATTTTATCTTGATAAATTGAAGTTTCTAATTCCTCTAAAGTTCCAATATGGCACTTTTCGACAAAAGGCTCTAAATTAACGACCAACAACATAAATGCCCAATCGGGTATTATAGCATCTGTACTACAAGTTATTGCTACGTACTGGTTTTTATATTGAGACCAGTTATATGCTTTTACTTGTTCTCTAAAATCTTTTTCTCTAAGGACTAACCCTTCATAAAGCCAATCTTTAATGTCAAAAACTACACGTTTACCAGATGGATAATAATCTTCTAGATCTATTACTTGCAGCTTGCTATTGGCTACGCGGTTTATGATTTCGTCTGCCATTTTGATTGCTTTTATAGCATTCCTAATTCTAGTTTTGCTTCTTCACTCATTAAGTCTTGTGACCATGGTGGATCAAAAGTTATTTCTACTTCGGCGTCTTTAATATCGTTAAGAGATTTTACTTTTTCTTCTACTTCAAGAGGTAAAGTTTCTGCAACTGGACAGTTTGGTGTTGTTAAGGTCATTAGGATTTTTACTTCGTAATCTTCGTTTACTAATACATCGTAAATTAATCCTAATTCGTAAATATCTACTGGTATTTCTGGATCGTAAATGGTTTTTAAAACCTTAACTATTTTTTCTCCTAATTCGGCTGTATCTATAGTACTCATTTTCTTTTTCTTTTGTTTTTCCGCGAAAGCGAAATTATTTTAATTGTGTTTGATAAGCAATTGCATACATTTTTAGTTGCTTTATCATACTAACTAATCCGTTTGCTCTTGTAGGCGATAGGTGTTCTTTTAATCCAATTTTATCAATAAAATCGGTATCTGCTTCGATAATATCTTTTGGGTGTTGGTTTGAGAACACACGAATTAAAATAGCAATAATCCCTTTGGTAATTATAGCGTCGCTATCTGCAGTAAAGGCAACTTTATCTTCGTCCATTTGAGCATGTACCCATACTTTACTTTGACAACCTTTAATTATATGATCGTCGGTTTTGTATTGTTCGTCAATTAATGGTAAAGTTTTACCAAGGTCTATCATGTATTGGTAGCGCTCTTCCCAATCTTCGAACATTGAAAATTCGTCTATGATGTCTTCTTGAATTTCTTTTATACTAGGCATAAGTCTTTTCTGTCTTTTTCTGTTACAAAATTAATGAATATTCTTCTATTGTAAGCCTTGACTTGTCGTTAAACCGTTCTTAATTTTTTGGCACTAAGTTTAAAAGATAGTTAACTAGTTCTGCAATTTCTTTTGGAGGATTACCTGCATCAAAAGATTGAGAACCGTATGTTTTTTCTCCAACATAAATTTTTAAGCTAGCAATTGCAGCACCATCATATTGATGTGCTTTGCTTGGAGCTTCAAATTCATTAATTTTTGTAATGCCAAAATTACTAGCTAAGTTGGTTAAAGTTTCCCAATTCTTAGTCGTGCAATCTTTTGTTTTTTCTTTAGACGTGCGGGATAATTGATATGTAATTTTATCTTTATTAGCTTTTATCATTAAATACCCGCCTCTTGTAACTGCAGAATATTCAAATGACGAAATGTCTAATTGTGTTGTTTTAGCGTTTGTTGATATTTCTGTGTTACTTTCAGCTAAATTAGATGGTATATTTTTAGAAGCGTTACAAGCGTTTAAAAATAAGGTCAAAAATATAAGAATATAGGTTTTCATCTTCATTGAAATTTATTATTTACTATAATAATACAAAAAAGACGCCAATTTTTAACTTAACATCATCTTTGCTTTTTTTACAGCAGTTACTAAAGCGTCTATTTCTTCTTTAGTATTATAGAATGCAAACGAAGCTCTTACTGTACCTGGTATTTTATAAAAATCCATTATTGGCTGTGTACAATGATGACCAGTACGAACAGCAATACCCATTTTATCTAATAATGTACCAACATCATATGGATGAATACCATCTAAGTTAAAAGATATTACAGATGTTTTATTTTTAGAAGTTCCGTAGATTTTTAATCCTTCAATTTCTAAAAGCCTTTTAGTACCGTACTCTAAAAGTTTATGCTCGTAATTAGCAATATTATTAAAGTCAATGGTATTCATGTAATCTATTGCGGCTCCAAAAGCAATGCCTCCGCAAATATTTGGTGTTCCTGCTTCGAATTTATGAGGTAAACCAGCGTATGTTGTTTTTTCAAAAGTAACTTGGTCAATCATTTCTCCACCACCTTGATAAGGCGGAAGTTTTTTTAACCATTCTTCTTTACCATAAAGCATACCAACGCCTGTTGGTCCACACATTTTGTGAGCTGAGGTTACATAAAAATCTACATCTAATGCTTGTACATCTGGTTTTATGTGTGGACAAGCTTGCGCACCATCTATTAAAACAGCAGCGCCAACTTGATGCGCTTTTTCAATAATTGTTTCAATTGGATTAATGGTGCCTAATGCGTTAGATATATGATTAACGAAGACTAATTTTGTGCTTTTAGAAAGTAGATTAGTGTAGGCTTGCATATCTAATTCACCTTCATTAGTCATAGGAATCACTTTAAGTGTAGCTCCTGTTTTTTCGCAAAGCATTTGCCAAGGAACAATGTTGCTATGATGTTCTAATGCAGAGACTAAAAGTTCATCTTTTTCATTTAAAAGTGAAGCAAAGCCACTAGCAATTAAATTAATGCTGTGTGTTGTGCCAGAGGTTAAAATAATCTCGTAAGCATATTTAGCATTAAAATGATTTTGAATAGTCTTACGTGCGGCCTCATATTTATCTGTGGCTTCTTGACTTAATGTGTGTACACCGCGATGTATATTAGCGTTATAATTAGAATAATAATCTACTATTACATCTATAACTTGTTGTGGTGTTTGCGACGTTGCAGCATTATCAAAATACACTAAAGGTTTACCATTTACTTGTCTATTAAGTATAGGAAAATCTTGTCTTATTTTATTTATTTCTAACATGCTACAAATTTACTACTTGTAACGCTTAAAATGGAATTTTTATAATTTATTTAGTGATTATTTTTTGAAATATGTATATCTATATTCTCCATCATTAAAAGTAGATAAATTACCATATTCATCATACTTAGGATTACGATAGATTATCGATAATGGGTTGGCTTTGTAACCGTTTTCTTTAACAACTTCGTAGGTTAATGTTCCTTTACTATTATAGTCTTGGCTTATTTGATAATATCCGTTGTTTTTTAAAAATAGAATTTTCCCTTCATTAAATTTAGAGTAATCGTAGGTGTTTCTAAATTTTATATCTTCTTCATTATCGTACAATAAACTGGTTTGTATAAGCCTTTTTTTGTTATCGTATTTGTATGTTGTTATTTCGCTTTTAAAGTTATAGTTGTGTTTACTTTTATCTGTAGTAGCTTTTATAAGTAATTGGTCTTTATACTCGTATGTAATTGGATCTAAAATATAATAATCAGGAATGTTTTTAGTGTCTAATACTTCGTAATGAATGATATTTTGGTCATTGTTTAAGGTGTATTTAGAGTTTATTATACCGTTTTCTTCTTCATACTTTGTCTCTAATATTGTTGTTTTATTTGGATACTTATATTCTTTGGTTAGTTTTTTATCAGCATCGTATACATTGTTATATACTTTAACCAATAAACCATCTTCATTAAATTGTAACTGAAATGAGTTGTTAAGTGTTGCGGTTTCTATATTTCCTACTAAATTGAAATGTTCTAATTTGTATTTTAAAACTATTGGATTTAAAGGAGCTTCTTTAATTAAAGGATTGTTTTGCGCTATTACTAGAGAAGTGATGATTAGACAAATAAATGTGCTTAGATATTTCATGATATTGTTTTTGTCAAATTTAAGTGAAGAGAATATCATATAACATTAGGCAATTGTCGTATTTTTAAATTGTTGTATAAAAAAAGCAGCTATTTAATAGCTGCTTTTTTTTATAAATCAAATCCAATATTGACGCCTAATTTAAGGGCAATAAGTTTTGTTATTCTTTGTTTAAGTTCTGGTATTTTTACCGAACTTAATACGTTGTTACTAAATGCAAACATTAATAATCCTCTGGCTTCTTTTTCAGGAATACCTCTAGATTTTAAATAGAATAAAGCGCTTTCGTCTAACTGACCAATTGTACAACCGTGAGAGCATTTTACATCGTCTGCAAAAATTTCTAATTGTGGTTTGGTGTTAATTGTAGCTTTATCGCTAACTAAAATATTGTTGTTAGATTGAAAAGCATTTGTTTTTTGTGCTTCTTTTTCAACAACTACTTTACCATTAAATACGCCGGTTGCGTTATCGTCAAAAATACCTTTGTAATCTTGGTGACTTTCGCAATTTGGTTCTATATGATGTACTAATGTATTATGATCAACATGTTGTTTTTCACCAATAATTGTTACTCCTTTTAATGTAGAATCTATACGCTCTCCGTTTTGATAATAATTAAGGTTATTTCTGGTTAATTTACCACCAAAACTAAAGGTGTGAACAGAAGCAAAACTTTCTTGCTTTTGCTCTACAAAAGTGTTGTCTATTAAAGAAGCATTTAGATTATCATTTTGAATTTTATAATAATCAACAATTGCGCGTTTGTTGGTAAATATTTCTGTAACACTATTGGTTAATACAGGATTGTCTGTAAGACTTTGATGACGTTCTATAATTTGTACATGACTATTCTCGTCAACTACAATTAAGTTACGAGGTTGAAGCATAAGTGCAGACTCGTTACCTGTAGAAAAATGTACAATTTGAATAGGTTTGTTAACTACTTTGTTTTTTGGGACGTGAATAAACGCGCCTTCTTGAGAAAATGCTGTGTTTAAAGATGATAAGCCATCTTTTTCTGCTACTTTGTTAAAGTAATTTTCTATAACCAATTGGTATTTTGGTTTTGTTAATGCAGCAGACATTAAACAAACATCTAGACCTTCGTGTGTAGTTTGAGATAAATGAGATGAGTATTTACCGTCGATAAAAACAATCTTGTAAGTATCTATATCGTGAATAAAATATTGTTTTATATCACTATATTCTATAGCGTTTTCTTGTTTAGGGAATACGCTATAGTCATGTTTTAATATGCTGTTTAAAGATGTGTACTTCCAAGCTTCATCTTTTTTTGTAGGAAAGCCTTTATCTTCGAAAAGTTTTATAGCTTCTGTACGAATATCATGTATTTTAGTATCAACGTCTACATGGTCTTCAAAAGCCATGAAAGATGAAACTAATTTTTCTTTTAAACTCATTTGTTAAGTTTTCAGTATTCAGTCTTCAACGCATTTTAAATGCTGCTTAAAGCTGTATTATTCTACATAATTTTAATTTGCTAGAAAGTGCTTATGCACCAACTTCTTCTTTAATCCAATCGTAACCTTTTTCTTCTAGCTCGTGTGCTAATTCTTTAGTTCCAGATTTAACAATACGTCCATTTAATAGCACGTGTACATAATCTGGTACGATGTAATCTAATAAGCGTTGGTAGTGCGTAATTACTACAACAGCGTTATCTTTGTTTTTTAATTTATTTACACCGTTTGCAACAATACGTAAAGCGTCAATATCTAAACCAGAATCAGTTTCGTCAAGAATAGCTAATTTTGGTTCTAACATTGCCATTTGGAAAATTTCGTTACGCTTTTTTTCTCCTCCAGAAAACCCTTCGTTTAAAGAACGAGATAAGAATTTACGATCTATTTCTAGTAATTCTGATTTTTCACGAATTAGCTTTAACATCTCGTTAGCTGGCATATCTTCTAGCCCTTTTGCTTTTCTAGATTCGTTTATAGCAGTTTTCATAAAGTTGGTTACCGAAACTCCAGGAATTTCTACTGGATATTGAAACGATAAAAATACACCTTTATGTGCGCGCTCTTCTGCTGCAAGCTCGTTAATGTTTTCTCCTTCTAAAAAGATATCTCCATCCTCAACTTCGTAATCTTCTTTACCAGCAATTACAGAAGCTAATGTACTTTTACCAGAACCGTTTGGTCCCATAATGGCGTGTACTTCACCTGGTTTTACTTCTAGGTTAATACCTTTTAATATAGATTTGTCTTCTACGCTTGCGTGTAAGTTATTTATCTTTAACATACTGTTTATTTTCCTAATTTAATAACGTCGTTTTTATTCGGGTCTAGTGCTTTAACACTATGTATTTTTTCTATTTTTAGTTTGTATGGCCAGCCTTCTTCATTTTTATCTTTTGGGATAATTTGTGCCTCTACATCTGCTATAACCATATCTGTAGCTTCTTTTTTGTAAGGCTCTGCTTCTTTATTTAAAGCTTTAGATTTTTCATCTAAAATAACACCGTAAATATCATTTTTTACTTGAAAAACTGCTGCGTCTGCATAATATACAAACTCTCCAACTAATCTTTTGGTTTCAACTTTTTTATCTGTTGAAGTGGTTTCGGTGTGTTTCTTTTCGTCTTTACAGCCAAAAGCTAATATGATAGTACAAATAAGAATTATTTTTTTCATTTTTTACTATTGAATTGGTTCTGGTGCTGGATTTAAACTGTTATAATCTTTTGTTGAATGTTGTATAATAACACGTGCTCCTTTTTCTTTTGCAAATGTTTCAAAAACTTCCATTGATGCTAAAGTTTGATCAACATCATGATTAAAGATTGGTACTCTAGAGTTTTCTCTGCTTTCTTCCATGTGGTACATGTCTCCTGTAAGCATTAATGGTCCTTCTTGTTCTAAATCTACAAATAAAGACTGGTGACCTGGCGTATGACCTGGAGTTGATACTATTACAACTCTTCCGTCACCAAAAACATCATAATTACCATTTATTTTCTTTAAAGCTTTTAAGTTTTTTATCGCGTTAAAGTTGTCTGGACTTTGTTTTTTTTGTTCTTCGCTAGTTACAAAGTTATACTCGTTTTCTTGAACGATCCAAATGGCGTTTGGTAATTTAGATGCAGATCCAGAATGGTCAAAATGTGTATGCGATAGGGCAATATATTTTACATCATTGGTTGATAAGCCTATTGACTTTAGTTGTTCTTCAATTCCTGTTTTTCTACTTACAGTAAAAGCGCCTTCTGGAGTTGTAAATGGTTCTTTTCCTATTAAATCTTCAGATAATCCTGCGTCCCATAATAAGTTACCGTCTGGATGCTGAATTAAATAAAATGCATCTGCAAAGGTTTTTGATTGTCCTTTATAAGCATCATCTTGAGAAAAAATTTCAAGCATGTTAACTTGAACAGTACCACCATCAAACATAAACATTTTGATAGGCTCTTTTTTAACCTCTGTTTCTGTTTGCTCTACATTAGTTTCTTTTTTATCTTTTTTACAAGCAATAAATAAAGAAAGGGTAATAAGAAGAATGATTAGTTTTTTCATAGTTAAAAATTGATTATCCTACAGAACCTTCTAATGAAATTTCTAAAAGTTTTTGCGCTTCTACAGCAAACTCCATAGGTAATTTATTTAATACTTCTTTACTAAAACCGTTGACGATTAAAGCAATTGCTTTTTCGGTATCAATACCACGTTGATTACAATAAAAGATTTGATCTTCTCCAATCTTACTTGTTGTAGCTTCGTGTTCTATTTGTGCCGATTTATTTTTTGCTTCAATGTATGGGAATGTATGTGCGCCACACTCGTTACCCATTAGCAAACTATCACACTGTGAGAAGTTACGTGCATTTTCTGCGCGACCTGCTATTTGTACTAATCCGCGGTAAGAGTTTTGAGATTTACCTGCAGAAATCCCTTTAGAAATAATTGTAGATTTTGTGTTTTTACCAAGATGGATCATCTTAGTTCCTGTATCTGCTTGTTGGAAATTATTAGTTACTGCAATAGAGTAAAACTCACCAACAGAGTTGTCTCCTTTTAATACGCAGCTTGGGTACTTCCAAGTTACAGCACTACCTGTTTCTACCTGAGTCCAAGAAATTTTTGCGTTTTTCTCACATAAACCACGTTTGGTTACAAAGTTATAAACACCACCTTTTCCTTTGGCATTTCCAGGAAACCAGTTTTGTACGGTACTGTATTTTATTTCGGCATCATCTAATGCTATAAGCTCTACAACTGCAGCGTGTAATTGGTTTTCGTCACGACTTGGTGCTGTACAACCTTCAAGATAGCTTACATAACTACCTTGATCTGCTACAACTAATGTACGCTCAAACTGTCCTGTTCCTGCTTGATTAATACGGAAGTAGGTAGATAATTCCATTGGGCATCTTACACCTTTAGGGATGTAGCAAAAACTACCATCACTAAATACAGCGCTATTTAATGCCGCATAAAAATTATCTTTTTTAGGCACAACGGTACCAATATATTTTTTTACTAAATCAGGATATTCGCGAATAGCTTCAGAGATAGAACAGAAAATAATACCTTTTTCTGCTAATGTCTTTTTAAATGTAGTTGCAACAGAAACAGAGTCTACAACAACATCCATAGCAACACCTGCTAATTTTTTTTGTTCGTCTAAAGAAATTCCAAGTTTATTAAAAGTGTCTAATAATTCTGGATCTACTTCGTCTAAACTATCGTATTTAGGTTTGTTGTTTGGAGCCGAGTAATAAGAAATAGCTTGAAAATCTGGTTTTTCGTAATGTACGTTTGCCCATTCTGGTTCTACCATTTCTTTCCAAGTTTTAAAGGCATCAAGACGCCACTCGGTCATCCATTCTGGTTCTTCCTTTTTAACCGAAATGGCACGAACAATGTCTTCGTTTAAACCAACAGGAAAGGTGTCAGATTCAATATCTGTGTAAAAACCGTATTCGTATTCTTTAGTTTTTAATTCTTCTCTTAAATCGTCTTCAGTATATTTTGACATAGTAATTTTTGTCTTCTTTTTTTAAAGTGAAAAACTTTCTCCGCAACCGCAAGTACGGTTGGCATTAGGGTTATTAAACACAAATCCAGTTCCGTTTAATCCTCCTGAATATTCTAAAGTGGTACCTATTAGGTATAAAAAACTTTTTTTGTCAACAATAATTTTAACCTCATTATCTTCAAAAACTTTATCTTCTTCTGCTTTGGTTTTGTCAAACTTTAAATCGTAAGATAAACCAGAGCAACCACCACTTTTTACACCAACTCTTATGTAGTCAGTGCTAGGATTAAAGCCATCATCATTCATTAATTCGATGACTTTCTTTTTTGCTGTATCAGAAACTTTTATCATACCTGTTTATTAGAGTTTATCTAAATAGAATGCAAAGATACAATTTAAGTCTCTGTTTACCATATTTAGTAACATTATATTAATAAATAGGCAGATTGATTTTTCTTATTGAGGAAGAAATGCGGGATTGTTTATAAATGAAGGGTCAGAAAGTGATAACAAGAAAGCTTTTAAGTTGTTCTTGTCTTCTTCTGAAAGTTGAACGCCACCTTGCTCTACTTTTTTCATTAAAGGATCAATAGTTGAAGAATTTTGAAGACCGCTACTGTAGTGTTCTATAACATCGTCTAATGTTAGAAATCTACCGTCGTGCATATATGGTGGAGTGTAAGCTAAATTACGTAGTGTTGGTGACCTAAACTTACCATTATCATTAG
The DNA here is from genome assembly GCF_014191595.1 of Mesoflavibacter zeaxanthinifaciens subsp. sabulilitoris. Classification (NCBI taxonomy): domain Bacteria; kingdom Pseudomonadati; phylum Bacteroidota; class Flavobacteriia; order Flavobacteriales; family Flavobacteriaceae; genus Mesoflavibacter; species Mesoflavibacter zeaxanthinifaciens. Next base: position 384,404 of record NZ_JACHWV010000002.1, read on the forward strand.
GGTTGCCTGTAACTGCACCCAAGCCTAAGTCTGTAAAAGTAGCATCTAGACCATTGTTATGAAATTGATTGTCTGTCCAAAGCGGATTGTTAGGGTTGCCATGACAATGGAAACAATCACCACGTTCTTCATCCATAAACACATTTAAACCTTCTTGTTCTTGAGCAGTTAAGGTGGCTTCTCCATTTAGAAATTTATCAAATTTGGAATTACCAGAAATTAAAGTACGCTCAAATTGTGCAATTGCTTTTGTCACTAAGTCTTTTGTGATAGTTGAAGTACCAAACGCTTGGTTGAATAAATTTGGATATTCTGGATGGTTGTTAAGTCTGTCTTCTACATCACTCCATGAAGGATTTTCTAGCTCAATTGGATTGGTAACAGGTTCTAATGCTTGATGTTCTAGTCCTAATGCGCGTCCGTCCCAAAAGTATTTGTCATCAAAATTCCATGCTAAGTTAATTAAAGGCATACTATTGCGATTACCAAAATTTCCTGAAACACCTATGCTAAATTTATTAGAGTCTGAAAATCCATTTTGTGGCATATGACAACTTGCACAAGCTTTTGTATTATCTACAGAAAGAATACGATCGTAAAATAAGCGTTTTCCTAAAGAAACACCTTCTTCTGTCATTGGATTGTCAAAAGGAATAATTGGATCTATTAACAATTGGTCAAAATGTTGCGGTACTTCTAATTGATAAGGTATAGGTATATAAGCATCATTATTGTTTGTTATGTCTTCAGATTTTGAACACGAACAAATAATAATTGTTAATAGGCAATATGTAATCCAATATTTCATTAATATTTATTGTATAATTTCACCTAAGCTAAATACAGATAATACATTTTCTTGCATCATTTTTTGTGCAGTATAATTAGGCATTAGTGGTGTGTCTAATACGTTTAAATCCCAAGTGTTTGGATTGGTAAAAAATTGGGCAATATTCATTTTAACTTCAATTGTTGCATTGTTTGAAATAGTGAATGACTCTGAAAATATTATTGTTGCAAAATTTTGCTCAAAAACACCTTCGCTTACTCTTGCAGTTCCATTATGATAGTTAAAAGGTGCAGGGTTAGTTGTGTTAACATTATACATGCCATCAAATTGTAAAAAGTGATAACCGCCACCAAGCATGTCTGGCCAATTCCAAGAAGCAGTATTTAAATCTGGATAAGCACCGTTTATATTATCTTGTTCGTTAAATCCCCAAATAAATTTAAGTTGATAATTACCTAGTGGAACGGCATTGGTTTCTGGAGAGAAATCATATGTATCTTCGTTTGATAAATCTGTAAATTTATAACCATCAAATACATAATTAAGGTTGTTGTCGGTATTAATTAATTCAATACGAGAGATAAGGTATCTTACTCTGTCAATGTTTATTACTTCTCCGTTTTCGTTTGTAAGGTCTAAGTTTTCAAAGTTAGAGCTATCTAATGATTGGTCATTCCAATTGTGTGTAAATTTAAAACTAACACTAGCATTTGTTTCTGCTACAGCATTGTCGTCTGCATCTTCGCTACATGCAGTTAGAGTTAAAAATAAAGCTATTAATGTTGCTAATTTTTTCATTTAATTTAATGTTGTTATAATTAAGTCTTCAAAACCTTTGTTTTCTGGTATGTCAATATCGTTACTGCTAGAGACGCCAACAACTACAATTTTACCATTGTCTAATTGAGTAATTCCATGTCCGTAATCTATATTGCTTCCTCCAATTGATGTTTGCCAATTTAAATCACCATTAGAATTAGTTTTAAAAACCCAAACGTCGTTTTGTCCATTATTTTGGGTGAGTTGTCCTGTGCCACTTCTAGAGCTTCCGCAGTAAAGATATCCGTTTTCTAAATCAGAAATAACAGCCCGACCAACATCAAAACTTTCTCCTCCATAGTTGGTTTCTTGTAAAAGTTGACCAGAATCATCAATTATAATAGACCATACATCTGCCGCACCTAAACTGTTTGAGATATCTGCATCTTCACTTCTTGTGTCACCAACAATTAGATAATTACCATTATTTGTTTTTATTATCTTACGTGCTTCGTCTATTTGAGAGCCACCATAATTTTTTTTCCATTCTAAAATACCTTGACTATTTATTTTGATAACCCAAAAATCGTAAGAACCGATGTTGTTTGTAACGTCAAAATCGGTGCTGTCTGAGGATCCTATAATAATAAAGCCATTATCTTCTGTTTGTATCGTGTCGTAAGGCGTATCTGAGAAAGAACCACCAAAATATTTACTCCATTGGAGGTTGCCTGTTTCATCTATTTTTAAAGCCCAATAGTCGCCGCCAGCATGTAAGGTTTGATTGCTTCTGGTGTTACCTTCTCCTCCAGAAGCAGTAACGTCTAAAACACCTGTTAAAAAATAACCGTTGTCATTTGTTTGTATTATTGATAATCCGTAATCTAAACCAGAATAGCCATAAGTTTTTTCCCATTCAATATTGCCTTGAGGATCTGTTTTAAATACCCAAAAATCTTGTTGACCAGCATTATTACTTACGTCTCCATCGTTGCTAAAAGTGTATCCTATTACAATAAATCCACCATCGTTAGTTTGGATAATATCATTAGCTTTTTCATCATTACTACCTCCGTAAGTTTTGTTCCATAGTAAATTGTTGTTAGCGTCAAATTTTAATAACCATGCATCATAACTTTCGTCAGATTTGTTTGTAATATCGCCATTTACAGATTGTGTATATCCAACAACAGCGTATCCGCCATCAGATGTTTTTATTACTGCTTCTGCGCTATCATTTTTTGAACCGCCAAAAGTTGATATGTTTTCTATGCTACCTGTTGTTGTCACTTCTGGAGTTTCTTGTTCTTGTTGAGGTTGAGGTGTGTCATCTTCAGTTTTACAAGAAGTTAAAACTAATGCTAAAGCAATTATGATTAGATAAATATATTTCATTTAATTACTTTTTCTAACAATTAAAAGTCCAGCATCAATATCTCCTATTATTATATTTTCACTCTCAAAATAAGGATATACACTCCATGCGCCATTAAAATCAGGATTATCATCTGCAGGGTAAGTATCAAAAAAACCAGTTTCTACAAGAGCGTTGGATGCTGCAGACACATTACTAATGTCTAATACTCTTAGACCTGCACGATAGTTGGCTAAATAATATTCGTTTCCTTTTACATAGCCGTTATGATCAATTGCAGGAGTTGGTCCAAAATATGTTGAAGATAATGAAGGGTTATCTAAATCGTTAAAGTCAAAAACTAAAGTCTTTGTGTTAAAGCCATAGGTAATTTCGTCTACCTCATCACCTAAAATAAAATAGGCTTGATCCTCTGTAAACCAGCCTTGATGTGCATAAGCTGTTTGAGGATAAGATATACTGCTTATTTGAGTGATGTTAGACTTATCTGTAACGTCTAAAATTACAACTTGATCTGTATTGCCATTACTACCTATGTATATTTGATGTCCAGTATAGTCGCTGTCTGGTCCGTTATAAGTTACAACTTGCGCATCATGAGAGTAGCCTGCTGAGTTATATTCCCCTAAGTATGTCGGGTTTAAAGGGTCAGTAATGTCTACAAATATAGGACCTCCATTATTATTGGTACATCCAACAAGGTATGCTACACCTTCCTCTTCATTAATGACTATGTTGTGACAGCTATCTACACCATTAAAGGTTGTATCTGCAGTAAATGTTACTGGTGTAGAAGTAAGGTTTCTTAGCCTAGTAAGATCAAAGACCTGCATCCCATGCGTGCCTGCATTATCTGCAACAATAAAAGCGTAGTTATTATAAGTTTTAACATCTCTCCATATACTTGAAGTTGTGTTTGTTTCAAGTCTACCTAAAAATATAGGGTTTGTTGCATCAGTAACATCTATAAATGCTGTGCTGTTAGTTAAAGCGGCTATTGCATATTCTTTTTGGGTTGATGGGTCTGTCCATCCCCAAATATCATTACCTCTTGCTGCAGTAGATCCGCTTAAAGTTAGAACATCTATTTCTCCCATTAAATCAAAGCCATTACAGGGATAATTTCCTGCTAATCCATCAATACAGGGTGATTGAGAGCTTTGTGTACTGTTGTTAGGCTGTGTTGAGGTGAGCTCTTCATTTTCTGAACAGCTAAGGTTTAATAAAAGAAAAACTATTAAACTTAATGTTTTGTAATAGTGTTTTATTTTAAGCTTAAAGTTGTTCATTTTGTTATTTATTGATTATCAATTTTTTAGATGTCCTATCGTTTATTCTGACAATATAAATCCCATTGTTATAATTGTCTGTTGGTAAAACGAAGTTTCTGGCATTGATATTGTTTTTATCAAATACCTTTTTACCAAGTACATTAAATATTTGAACAGTCATTATTTTTTTTGTGCTGTTACTTGTTAATTTACTTTTACCCTTCGTTGGGTTAGGAGACATTGAAAAATTATTAGTAATTTCAAATTCTTTAGTATTTAATGCATTCTCACTTTCTCTAACCACAAATAAGCCTCTTTCTATATCACTAATAATGATATTACCGCTTGCGAAATAAGGGTAGATACTCCACGCACCATTAAAAGCTGTGCTGTTACTAGATGGGTAAGTATCAAAATAACCAATTTCTGTCATGGAGTTAGAAGTTGTGTTTACTGTTGAAATATCTACTACACGCATGCCAGCACGATAATTTGCTAAGTAAAACTTGTTACCTTTAATGTAACCATTATGATCTATTGCATCTGAAGGTCCATAATATGTTGATAATAATGATGGGTTATCTAAATCATTAACATCAAACACTAAAGTTCGTGTGTTGTTTCCAAAATTCATTTCGTCTGTTTCGTCTCCAAAAATGAAATATTTATGATCTTCTGTAAACCAACCTTGATGTGCATAACCTGGACTTGGATATGTAATTTCTGAAATAAACTGCGGATTGCTTTTGTCTGTAACATCTAAAAACACAACTTTATCATTAGATCCTCCATTACTAGCTGCTAAAATTTGTCTGCCTATATAACTAGAAACTCCAGTAACATTACTAGCGTTTGTGTCTGGTCCATTATAAGTTATAACTTGTGCGTCATGTGTATATCCGCTTGCGGCGTAACTACCACTAATAGTTGGTGAGCTAGGGTTAGAAATGTCTACAAATATAGGTCCGCCACTAACTGCGTTACAACCTACCAGATAAGCGGTTGCGTCATCTTCATTGATAACTATATTATGACAGCTGCCAATGTTAATTCCGTTATCGCCACTAAATACTACAACTCCACCATCATTTATAGCACTAGTAAATGTTAAATCCGGATTTGGACCATTTCTTAAATTGGTTAAATCAAAAACTTGCATGCCATGATTACCTACACCATCAGCAACAATATAAGCATGATTATCATATACTTTTACATCTCGCCAATAGGATGTGTTTCCGTTAGCGGTTTCAACTCTGCCTAAAAAAATTGGATTAATTGGGTCTGAAACATCAACAAAAGCAGTGCTATTTGTTGTGCTAATAATAGCATATTCTTTTCCGTCTAACGGATCTGTCCATCCCCAAATATCACTACCTTCTTCTGTACCTAATGTGGTTGCTAAGACAGAAATTGGTACTCTAGATAGCAAGTCGTAACCGTTGCAAGGGTAAGATGTAGTTACACCTTCCAATGTGTGTATGGCAAATCCATTTTCACATGGAGATTGTGCATGAGCTAAACAAATAAAAAGACTAAAAGCTAAAAATGGTAATTTTTTTAAATAATTCATTTAGGTTAAGTTCTGATATAGAGATTTTAGCAAATTTAACAGAAATACTAATAATTAAGTAAAATTTGTAGTTAATTTAGATTTATGCTAACTATTAATTATAACAATTAATCTTACTTTTTACCTACCTTTTAAAATAGCCTTAGTATTTTTGCACTATGATAGAAGATAAAAATCAACAACGTACAGATTTAGGTCAAATAGGAGAATTTGGCTTGATAGACCATTTAGCTAAAAATTTTGAAATCAAACAATCATCAACTATTAAAGGAATTGGCGATGACGCTGCTGTTTTAGATTTTAAAGGAGATAAAGTTGTAGTATCAACAGATTTTTTAGTTGAAGGTGTGCATTTTGATTTATCCTACATGCCTTTAAAGCACCTAGGTTACAAATCAGTTATGGTTAATTTATCTGATATTTATGCAATGAATGCACAAGCTTCTCAAGTTACTGTGTCTATTGCGGTTTCTAATAGGTTTCCGTTAGAGGCTATAGAAGAGCTTTACGCAGGTATACAAACAGCTTGCAATATTTATGACGTAGATTTAGTAGGAGGAGACACTACAAGTTCTACATCTGGATTAGTTATTTCTGTTACAGCAATAGGTCATGTAGATAAAGATAATGAGGTATATCGTAGTGGTGCTAAACCAAACGATTTACTTGTGGTTACCGGAGATTTAGGTGCTGCTTATTTAGGACTTCAAGTTTTAGAACGCGAAAAAGAAGTGTTTAAAGTAAACCCTCAAAATCAACCAGATTTAGATCAGTATACTTATTTGGTAGAAAGACAACTTAAACCAGAAGCAAGAAAGGATATTGTTAAGTTATTAAAGGATTTAGATGTAAAACCTACATCTATGATTGATATTAGTGATGGTTTATCTTCAGAAATACTTCATATATGTAAAAATAGTGACGTAGGTTGTGATCTATACGAAACCAAAATACCTTTAGATCCTCAAGTTATATCTACGTGTGAAGAATTTAATATCGATAGTACTACAATAGCTTTAAACGGAGGTGAGGATTATGAGCTTTTAATGACGATAAGCCAAGAAGATTTCCCGAAAATAAAAGCAAATCCAAATTTAACTGTCATTGGTTATATTACTGAAAAAAATGCAGGTGCACATTTAGTTACAAGAGCAGATCAAAAGATTGAGTTACAAGCTCAAGGATGGAAAAGTTTTAAATCTACAGAAGATTAAGACGTCATTTTAATTTGAGGGTAATCAATCCTTTGTCTAGATAACCTAATTAGTTTGTTGTTATGTATTCGTTTTAAAACGGAATTAATTTCTTTAAATTTAGGAGTTAATTCTGTTAAGTCACCGTTGCTATTAGTGGTCATTTCTTTTTTACAATTGCAACATTTGTACTCTTTAACATGATAGGTGATGTTTTTACTCACCTGAAAGTTGTGTCCAAAAATAGCGCAGTATAGACTACTGCGATTAGTTGTTTGGTTGTCTACTTTTCTCATCGGTATATGTTTGTTTTAGATAGCTTTGGGGCTAAAAGATTAAAAATGTAGTAGTTAACATTTCGAATGTAAATAATAAAATCTAAAACACCGACAAAAAGTTATGTTTTTTCGATGAAATGCACTATTTCTTGTAAGAAATCACTTTCATTTTCAATATAAGACATATGTCCGCCTTCTAAAATGCTAATATTTAGAAGATTAATAGGTTTTAAAGATTCAAGATTTTCTAAGCTTAAAATTGGGTCGTTTTTACCGGCAATAATTAGTTTTTTACAGTTAAGTTGTTTTAAAACTTCGGTTCTATCTTTTCTTAGCTTCATACCTTCTTGAGTGGCAATATAACCTTGCAAAGGTGTTTTTAAAGCTTCTGTTTTTAAGGCTTCAATGTCTTCACTAAATAATTCTCTATTTTTTTCGTAAAATAAATTACTAATAGACATACTAACCAAGCTTTCGTAGTTTCTCTTTGCTGCTTTTATAGCTCGTGTTCTAGTATCATAACGTAACAGGCTATCAGCAAATGGTGTCGAGTTCATTAAGCATAACCCATTAATGTATTCTGGATGTTTTTCGGCGAAAGCCAAAGCAACGTAACCGCCTAAAGAATGACCTATTACTGTAAAGTTTTTAATATTTAATTGGGTAATCAATGCGTGTATCATGTCTGCATTATCTTCCATAGTATGAATATAACCCAAGCAATCGGTTTGACCATGACCTAATAAATCTACAGTTATTATTCTGTTAGTATATTTTAATGTGTCAACTAAAGCATTCCACATGGTGCTGTTTTCTAAAAAACCATGGATTAATACTATTGTATCACCTTGACCAATATCGTTATAAGAAACCGTAATGTTTTTGTAGGTTGTTGTCATAGTTTGCAAATATAAGTTAAGAGCGTAAAAAGTAGCTCAAGGATTTATTATATTTGAAGACTTTCAACTTAAAATTTTTAAAATGAAAATTAATAAAATCACTTTCATTTTTGCCTTTTTTACATGTTTGTCTTTACAAGCTCAAATCGAAGAAAAGCAATTAGATAAATTAGTAGAAAAAACTTTAAAAACCTTTGATGTTCCTGGTATTTCTGTTGGGATTTTAAAAGATGGAAAAGTGGTTTACGCAAAAGGACATGGTGTTAGAGCATTGTCTAACCAAAAAGAAATGAATGAAAACACCTTAGTCGGTATTGCGTCAAACAGTAAAGGGTTTACCTGTTTTGCATTAGCAATTATGGTAGACCAAGGTAAATTAAGTTGGGACGATAAAGTTACAAAACACATTCCTGAATTTAGACTATACGATGCTTGGGTAACCCAAAATTTTACGGTTAGAGATTTGGTTACGCACAGAAGTGGACTAGGTTTAGGTGCAGGAGATTTAATGTTTTTTCCAGAAAACGACCATTTTGATGTGCAAAAAGTAATTGATAATTTAAAGTATATCGAGCCAAGTACCTCGTTTAGAAGTACGTTTGAATACAATAACAATATGTTTATCGTTGCTGGTGAAGTTTTAAAACGTGTAAGCGGATTATCTTGGGAAGATTTTATAGAAACTAAAATATTAAAACCTGTTGGGATGACTAACAGTAAAGCTGCTTACAGTCGCGTGACCGATAAGTCTAATATAATCGAAGCGCATACGATGGCTGATGGTAAATTAGAAGAAATTCCGCATGATTGGGATGATACTGCTAATGCTGCTGGTGGAATTGTAAGTAACGTTACCGATATGCTAACTTGGGCAAAATTTTTAATGAATGATGCTGTAACCGAAAACGGAACACGATTATTAAGTAAAGATCAATTACACGAGCTTTGGCAACTACAAACACCATTAAAAGTTAGAGCCAATGACAGTTACAATTCTAATTTTAGAGGGTATGGTTTAGGTTGGTTTGTAACCGATGTAAAAGGCGGATATAAACAAGTGTATCACACTGGCGGGTTATTAGGAACAGTGACCCAATTTACTATCATACCAGAACTAAATTTAGGAATTGTTGTCTTAACTAATCAAATGAATGGTTCTGCATTTACCACTATAACCAACACCATTAAAGACACGTATTTAGGTTACGAAGACAGACACTGGTTAGACAAATTAGGGCAAAGCAATGAAGATTGGTATAAGTACAACGATAGTATTAAAACCGAAGTGTTTAATAAAGTTGAAATGATGAAATCAAGCCCAATCATACCTAAACCAGAACAAATTACAGGTACATTTACCGATGCTTGGTTTGGTGATATGGTAATTAAAAAAGAAGGTGAAAATTTAAGAATTTCAGCTATAAATTCTAAAACTATTAAAGGTGAATTATTACCATATAACGCCACAACATTTGTTGTAAAATGGGATAATCGTAGTTATGATGCCGATTGCTTTATGCAATTTACTTTTGATGAAAAAGGAAAAGCACAAAGCGCTACCCTAAAACCAATTGCACCAATTACAGATTTTAGTTACGATTTTGAAGATTTGTTTTTAAAGAGAACGAAGTAGTTAATTCTTCAAATTTTTAATCACAGAAAACGCTTTATCTACCACGTGATCTTCAACCAATATAGTAAACTCATTGGTAGTAGAAACTACTTCGTAAATTGGGATGTTTTCCCAAGCCAAGCGCTTAAAAATTTGATAATACAAACCAGATACTTTAGAGTTGTCTTTAGGTAATCTTACACTAATAGCAGATAAACCTTCTTGCAGTCCTATTTGAATTTCATCTTTAAAACGTTTTAAAACTTGCTTGTTTTCTGAGCTAGAAATAATAATGTTACTCTCGTAAATTCCTCTAGTAAACGCATAAAAAATATCTTTATTTGTTTCGACTTGTTCTAAAATTTTGGTGTGACATTGTATTAAGGTTTCCGAGTTTTGAAACGTAAAATCACTAAGGTTAGAACGTACCGTAATATCACCAAGTTTTTGAAGCGTCGTTTTTAGTTTTAAAGAATGACGTAAATTATTTGGTGTATTGTAACGTCTTAATGCCATCATAATAGCGCCAGACTTTACGGGTTTTCTTAGCATATTGCTAATAGGTTCGCGTAGCTCTTCTGCTAAAGCAGAATAATTTATAATACTGCGTGTTAAAGCTTCTTCTAAAAATGGTTGAGCAATTAAGATATCTTCAACGCAAGATGAAATAGTTTTCATGATGTTAATTATTTAACAATTTGTGTAAAAGTAGTATAATTTTTTCATTTTTAAGGCTATTGCTAAGGTTAATAGTAGTTTAGCAGTCTAAATAATAAAAAAATGTTAGTATTAAAATTTGGCGGTACATCTGTAGGTAGTGTAGAAAGCATGATTAATGTAAAAAACATTATTAATGATGGTAAGAAAAAAGTGGTTGTATTATCTGCAATGTCTGGCACAACAAATGCGTTGGTTAATATTTCTGAGCTATTGAAGCAAAATAATGCCGAAGAAGCAGTAGTGTTACTTGATCAATTACATCAAACTTATAAAAATACTATAGATCAATTAATAACTAATCCAACATTTAATGCAGAAGTTAATGCGTATGTATCTAATATTTTTGAGGTTTTAACTCAAAATACCAATAATGAATATAATCGCTTAACATACAATACATTTGTAGCACAAGGTGAAAGATTATCAACCTATATCTTTACTAGATATTTACATCAAGAAGGTATAGATGCTTGTTTGATTTCGGCATTAGATTTTATGCGAATTGATAAAACTAACGAGCCTGATAATTTTTATATTCAACAAAATTTAAACCGCATCCTTTTTGAGAATTCCGAATCTCAAATCTATATCACACAAGGTTTTATTTGTCGTGATGCAGATGGTAATATTGCTAATTTACAACGTGGCGGAAGCGATTACACCGCAACTATAATTGGTGCAATATTAAAAGCTGAAGAAGTACAAATTTGGACCGATATTGATGGGTTTCATAATAACGATCCGCGTTTTGTAGAAAACACAACAGCAATCTCTAATTTGTCTTTTGACGAGTCTGCTGAGTTGGCATATTTTGGAGCCAAAATTCTGCATCCGCAAACGGTAATGCCAGTTAGTGCTTTTGATATACCTGTGCGATTAAAAAATACCATGTCGCCAAATGCACACGGTACATTAATTACTAACCAAGTACATGGCGAAGGTATTAAGGCAATAGCTGCAAAAGATGGCATTACGGCAATCAAAATTAAGTCGGCAAGAATGTTATTAGCGCACGGATTTTTAAAGAAAGTTTTTGAAATTTTTGAGCGTTACGAAACGTCTATAGATATGATTACCACGTCTGAAATTGCAGTATCATTAACTATAGACAACACTACCTATTTACAAGACATTGTAAATGAGCTTAATGCTTTTGCGCATGTTGAGGTAGACGATTTTATGAGTATTGTATGTTTGGTAGGAAACGCAATTGTTTATCATCCTGATACACCTAATCTGTTTCAAATTTTACAAGATGTTAATGTAAGAATGATTTCTTACGGCGGAAGCAATAATAATATCTCACTATTAATTAATACTAGCGATAAAGTAGAAACCCTTAAAAAACTACAACGCTATGTCTTTGAAAATAACCAAGTTTTAGTTTAAGTTGATTTAAAAAAAAACGAGCTTTTGGGCTCGTTTTTTATGGGTTTTTATATTTTAAATAGTTTGTTTTCTTGTGATAATTTCAACACTTCATAAATACTAGTATCTATGTCAGTTGGAAGTTTGTCACGAAGAACAGGTGCTATATATTGACAATTTATTTCATTAATGATAGTGGTCATTAAATTCAAAATTTGGTTTCCATGTACTGTCTCTATTTGGTCATGAATGATGAAATGTAGCGATTCAATGTCTAAAGAATCGGCAAATTGAATATATGCTAAATCAAACGCTGCAATCTGCCCTTTCTTTTTGCCTGTTCCTAAATTTCCACTAATACTAGTTATATTTAGTTCATAACCTTTTTCGGTTTTTTCTGAACTCATAACAAATTGTTCCCCATATAACTTATTAGAAATTGAAGAAAAATATTTATTAAATTCAGAAATTCGTTCTTGAATTAAACCATCTTTATCAGTAATAGATTTATCTATCTCACTTAATTGAGTAGAAATGTCGTCTAATTTATCCATTGAGTTTTTCCATAATCTTTTTAGCTCTTCAAGATTACCTTTTTTCTCATATGCTACATTTAGATTTGTAATTATTGTTTGAAGTTCTGAAACAGCACCAGATTTTTTTAGTTTAGTTGTAAATTTTTCCTCATTTATTAATAATTCTTGTAGTTCTCTCCTCTTTAATATAATTGACTCATTTAAAACTGGAAGTTCTTCAGTTATGAAATTAATTTTTTCTAAAAGCATTGAATTATGGAAATTCAATGTTTCTTCAAATGATTTTTGAATAGAAGGGTTTAGAATTTTTGCTTCTTTATACAGAAATTGAATTTGATATACATCAATATTTGAATATTCTTTTTCAAGTTCAGCTTTACTCTCTTCAATAAGTTCCTTGCGTATTTCGATTTGACTTATTTCAGTAGAAATTTTATTGATTTGAGATTTAATTAAATTTAAAGAAGATAAGTCACCATCATAATTTTCATTAATGTTGAAATTTTCTTTTGTAATTTCTAAATCGGAAATAGTACGATTAATTACAGTTAGTGACTGTTCAATTTGTGAAAGGTTACTTTCTTTTCTCAACCTTTTTTGTAAATTTTCTTCAATCTTTTTTTGAGATAGCAATCGTTGTTTTTTGTCAGCATCATCTAAGTCAATACCTAGCCAAAAAAGATATAGAGGTTCATACTCATCTGCGGTTGTGTTAAAGTGTAGAACTTTTACAGCATTGACTAATCTGTTTTTCTCATCTCTAATATTCTTTGCAATAAGTTGTCTGAAAGTCGGTTTTGGTTTATCAGAATCAAAAATTAACTCCTTTAATTTTATTTTAAAATTCTCATCATTAAACTGTTCTCCATTAATTTCTTGAATTTTGTCTTTTCTTGTTAAAAAATTTCTACGAATAGTAATTTCCCTTGAATTATCGACATCTAAATCTTCTTTTAAAATTAAGGTGATAATTATATTATTGTTTTTAAGAAAGTTTTCAATGATATTGTTTCCTTTATTTTTAAATTCTTGGTCTTGGTATATATTTTTCCCTTTGCCGCCTAGACAAAAGTCTATTAGACGAATTGCAGTTGTTTTTCCAACATTGTTGCCAGACTCTTGCTCATTATCAGTATTAGTTTCATCAACTATTAAATTTATCCCTTTATGAAATGGAACTTCTCTTATGACGTTTTTGTCATTTTCTATTTTTAAAAGTTTTAGAAACATTTTTTAATTTTTCCTTTGTCGATGTCAACTACACCATTTAAATATAACCAATCTAAACTAAGAGTGAATATGTTCATTGAAACCGTTTGACTATTTTGAATACCACGATATAACTCTAGAAAATCAAATTTTTCATTTCTAGAATTTGTTAGTTCACTAATTATTAATGAACCGATAAAGTATAAAGAATGTTCTGGATTTATGTCTTTATTTAAAATCATATAGGCTCTTCTAAAATTTTACAACGAACAAATGCATCAACGATTATAATCTTCATGCCAATATTAACAGCTTCAAAAGGAATGTCTTCCTTTGCATTTGGACTTTTTTCGAATAATTCCCATAAATAGTTTTCGACAAGCTCAATTAGTTTGTCTGCATTTTCTCGAACCTTTTCAATAGTCGAAACTTTTCCGAGAATTTCTCCTTTAGCTCTTAAATAAAGGTTATTGATATTTTGTAAAAGTAATTCTTTTTTAAAAGAACCTTGTTTTTCAATTTCTGAATAAATTTTATTCAATTTTCCATGATAAACTTTATACTGTTCAAGAATTGGTCTGTAAACTATAACATTATTATAATCGACTTTTTTATCTGGGCTGTAAGTGTTTGTTGAAGTTAATGTTTCAACATTATCTAGGCTTATAGAGCTGATATGATTAATAACTACAGCTAAAGAGGATGGATATTTGTTTAAAATATCAGTTGTTCCAATTTTTTTTAAAATATCCTTTTCATGATTTTGTTTCATTAGTTTCAAAGATGAAACTGTGTGTTTTAAAACATCATTAGTTGCGATATGATGATTTGCACATAACAAAATTAAATTGTCGTAGCTGGCTCTTTCCTTATCTGTCATGTTTGGGTCATATCGTTCACCTCCTTTTTCTGCTCCAGAGATATGACATATATTAGATAAATTTGTATCGTTTTCAGGACTTGTAAAAGTAGTGGTACACCCTGGAAATGCACATTGATTTCCAGATAAACTATACAGTCTTTTGGTAGTCAGTTGGCTATAATTTCTTGGTCCTTTTCCCACTCAGCAAATATAGGATTTTAATATTCTAGTTTAGAATATGAAAACAAAATGAAATTAAAAAATCAAATTTTCAGTTTAACGATGATTTTTAAACGAATATAGAATAAAAATTCAAACTCACAAAAAAAAGCGAACCATTTGGTTCGCTTTTTTAATCTCATTCAAAGACTATTATTTATTCATAATCTCCTCAATTTCATCTGCTTCAATTGGGATATTTCTCATTAAGTTAAAAGGTTCTCCAGTTTCTTGGATAACTACATCGTCTTCTAGTCTAATACCAAAACCTTCATCAGGTATATAAATACCTGGCTCTACAGTAAAGACCATGTTAGCTTGCATAGGCTCGGTTAAAATACCGTAATCATGTGTGTCTAATCCCATGTGGTGAGACGTACCGTGCATAAAGTATTTTTTGTAAGCTGGCCAATCTGGGTTTTCGTTTTGTACATCGGCTTTATCTAATAAACCTAAACCTATTAACTCGCTAGTCATTAATTTACCAACTTCTACGTGGTAATCTGCCCAAATGGTTCCTGGTGTAAGTAGTTTTGTAGCTTCTTTTTTTACACGGTTAACAGCGTTGTAAACTTCTTTTTGGCGTGCTGTAAATTTACCAGATACAGGTATAGTACGTGACATGTCACTACTGTAATTAGCATATTCTGCACCAACATCTAATAGGATTAAATCACCTGCTTTACACTCTTGATTATTTTCAATGTAGTGTAATACGTTAGCATTGTTTCCAGATGCAACAATTGGTGTGTAAGCAAAACCACGAGAGCGATTGTTTAAAAACTCATGCATAAACTCGGCTTCAATGTTAAATTCCATAACACCAGGTTTTACAAACTCTAAAATACGTCTAAAACCTTTTTCGGTAATGTTACAAGCGTTTTGTATTAAGTCAATTTCAATTTGATCTTTTACAGAGCGTAAACGTTGTAAAATCGGGTTGCTTTTTGCTACACGATGTGCAGGAAAACGGTCTTTAAGTTTTTTTGTAAAACGATCTTCGCGTGTTTCGGTTTCAACATTAGCACGGTAATGCTCGTTAGTATTAATGTAAACAGTATCGCATTGCGTCATGATTTCGAATAAAATTTTATCTAAATCTTGTAACCAGTATACGGTTTTGATACCGCTAGTTTCAAACGCTTTTTCTTTGGTTAATTTTTCGCCTTCCCAAACAGCAATATGGTCGTTAGTTTCTTTTAAAAATAAGATTTCGCGATGTTTTGGGTTTGGGCAATCAGGAAAAATAACAAGTATACTTTCTTCTTGATCTACGCCGCTTAAATAAAAAAGATCTCGGTTTTGCTGAAACGGTAACGTGCTATCTGCACCAATTGGATAAATATCGTTAGAGTTAAAAACTGCTAAACTGCTAGGAAGCATTTTTGCAGCAAAATTTTTACGATTTTTTATAAAAAGTTCTTTCTCTATTTTATGGTATTTCATTGTGATATTGTTTTACTTTCCGCGAAAGCGAAAAGTTATTATCTATTTATTTACTTCAAAAATAAGAAGATTAATTATCTTTAAAGAAAAATATACTAACTATGAAACTTAAACTTCTGTTAATCTTAACAGCACTTTTTACTTTTAGTGTTGAAGCACAACAAAACTTAACGACTTCAAGAGAGGTACAACAAGCTTTAATTAATAAAAAAGAACTTGTAAACGCTTCTTTAGTTAAAAATGTACCTTTTGAAAATATTGGACCTACAGTTATGAGTGGTCGCGTGGTAGATTTGGCTGTAAATCCAGAAAATCCAACCGAATTTTATGTTGGTTACGCATCTGGTGGCGTTTGGCACACTACAAATAATGGTACGTCTTTTACACCTATTTTAGACAATGCGCAAACCCAAAATGTTGGTGATATTGCTGTAGATTGGAACACTAGAACTATTTGGGTAGGAACTGGGGAAAACAATGCCTCACGATCGTCTTACGCTGGTATAGGAATACTTAAATCTACTGATAACGGAAAATCTTGGCAACATGTTGGTTTACCAAACTCGCAACACGTTGGACGTATATTAATTAATCCTAATAATCCAGAAGAAGTGGTTGTTGGTGTAACGGGTAGTTTGTATTCTAAAAGCGTAGATAGAGGTGTTTACAAAACTAAAGATGGAGGTAAAACATGGACCAAAACATTATATATAGATGATGTTAGCGGAATTATTGACATGCAACATGCTCCAAACGATTATAATATCATGTTTGCTTCGTCTTGGACTAAGGATAGAAAAGCTTGGAATTTTGATGGAAGCGGAAATAACTCGGCAATATATAAAAGTACCGATGCAGGTGAAACTTGGCAAAAAGTATCTACAGAAAAAAGTAGTTTTCCTACTGGGAATGGTGTTGGTCGAATAGGATTAGCAGTTTACGACAGTAATATTGTTTATGCTATACATGATAGTCAATTTAGAAGACCATCTGAAGGTGAAAAAGATGAAAGTAACGGATTGCAGAAAGACGATTTTAAATCGATGACTACAGATGTGTTTTTAAAATTAGAAGATAAAAAGTTGAATAATTTTTTAAAGACTAACGGATTTCAAGAAAAATACAGAGCAGAAAACGTTAAACAAATGGTGCGCAGCGGTAATGTAAAACCTGCAGATATAGCAACATATCTAGAAGATGCAAACTCTATGTTGTTTGATACGCCTGTTATTGGCGCAGAAGTATATAAAAGTACTGATGGAGGAATAACTTGGAGTAAAACTCACGATGATTATATAGACGATTTATATTATAGTTACGGATACTATTTTGGACATATTTATGTATCGCCTGCTAATAAAGAACATCTATATATTTATGGTGTGCCTATTTTAAAATCTAAGGATGGTGGTAAAACATTTACTTCGATTTCTGCAGAAAATGTACATGCAGATCATCATGCGCTTTGGATTAATCCAAAGAATCCAAATCATTTAATTAATGGTAACGATGGTGGAGTAAATATTACATATGATGATGGTGATACTTGGATAAAAAATAACTCACCATCCGTTGGGCAATTTTATGCTATTAATGTAGATAATCAAACACCATATAATGTATATGGAGGTTTGCAGGATAATGGTGTATGGAAAGGTGCAAACAACGCACCAGAAGACAGAAGTTGGCAACAATATGGACAATATCCTTGGGAAATGATTATGGGAGGAGATGGTATGCAAATTGAAATTGATAACCGTAATCCAAATATTGTTTATACAGGTTATCAGTTTGGGAATTATTACCGTCTAAATCTAGATACCGAAGAGCAAACTTACATACAACCAAAGCATCAATTAGGCGAAAGCCCTTATCGTTTTAACTGGCAAACTCCGATACAGCTATCAAGTCATAATCAGGATATTTTGTATCTAGGAGGTAATAAATTAATGCGTTCTTTAGATCAAGGAAATACTTGGGAAGCTATTAGCGACGATTTAACTAAAGGTGGTAAAAAAGGAAACGTAGCCTATGGCACATTAACTAGTATTAGTGAATCACCATTTCAATTTGGGTTAATTTATGCAGGTAGCGATGATGGTTTACTTCATATAACAAAAAATGGAGGAGCATCTTGGCAAAATATTTCTACATCTTTTCCTAAAGATCTATGGGTAAGTCGTGTTATAGCATCTTCGCATAAAAAAGAACGTGTTTATGCTACATTAAACGGTTACCGTTGGGATGATTTTTCAGTCTATATTTATAGATCTGATGATTATGGTCAAACATGGAAAAATATTTCTTCAAACGTACCAATGTCTCCAGTAAACGTGATTAAAGAAGATCCAGTAAATCAAAATATATTGTATTTAGGAACCGATAACGGTGCATATGTATCTTTTAATAAAGGTGAAACTTGGCAAGCGTTTTCTAAAGGTTTACCAGCAGTTGCTGTACATGATTTAGTGATTCATGAAGACACTAATGATTTGTTGTTGGCAACACACGGAAGAAGTATTTATAAAACCAATGTGGCTAATCTTCAAAAATATGATGATGTTGAAAGTGCATCTCAAAACATTTCAATTTTTGATATAAATAATATTAGATATTCTGGACGTTGGGGAAGTAGTTGGAATAAATGGGCTAAACCGTTTGAACCAAAAGTAGTTGTCGAGTTTTATAGTAATAATTCAGGTCAAGCAGATTTTAATATAGTAACAGAAAAAGGTACAGTTCTACATAGTGACAATGTTAAATTAAATAAAGGATTTAATTATGTAGATTATGGTTTAGAGATTACAGAAAAAGCAAAGAAAAAGCTTTTAAAGGAGAACACTTCTCTTGTTATTAATAAAGCTAAAAACGGAAAATTTTATTTGCCTAAAGGTAAGTATTTTGTAAAAATCAATAATACATCTAAAACGTTTGAAGTAAAGTAAAACTCAGGTTAATTAAACTCATTCTAAATAGCGTAAATAAAGCTTTTAATTTGTTATAAATTGCTCTGAGGCTTATCTTTGTAAAAAGAAAAAATAACCATATACACAATGAGCGGAATTTTAAATTCTTCAATAGGAAGAAAGGTTGCTATGGCACTTTCGGCATTCTTTCTTATGATTTTTATTCTTCAACACTTCGCAATCAATATCTTATCTGTTTTTAGCCCAGATACGTTTAATGAAGTATCACACTTCATGGGTACGTTTTGGTTAATACAGTTTGTATTGCAGCCTGTTTTAATTTTTGGGGTAGTTTTTCACTTCATCATGGGATTTGTTTTAGAAATTAAAAATAAGAAAGCACGTCAAATTAGCTATGCTAAAAACAATGGTAGTGCAAATTCTACTTGGATGAGTAGAAATATGATCTGGAGCGGAGGCTTCATTTTAGTATTCTTAATTATTCACTTTATCGATTTTTGGTTTCCAGAAATCAATACTAAGTATATTGTTGGTGATATGTCTGGAACATTACCTAATGGTGAGTTTAGATATTACGAAGAGTTAGTGCATAAATTTGAACCAATCTGGAGAGTTGCTTTATACTGTCTAGGTTTTGTATTCTTAGCACTGCATTTACTTCACGGTTTTAACTCGGCATTTCAGTCGGTTGGAGCTAACAATAAATATACAAAAGGATTAAAAGGTTTTGGTAAAGCCTATGCTATATTAATTCCGCTAGGATTTATTTTTATCGCATTATTTCACCATTTTAATCACTAAAAAATAGTTGACTATGAGTTTAGATTCAAAAGTACCTAAGGGTCCAATTGCAGACAAATGGACTAATCATAAAAATAATATTAATTTAGTTAACCCAGCTAACAAGCGTCTTATTGATGTTATTGTTGTTGGTACTGGATTAGCTGGTGGATCTGCTGCTGCTACTTTAGCAGAGTTAGGTTATAACGTAAAAGCATTTTGCTTTCAAGATTCACCAAGACGTGCGCACTCTATTGCAGCACAAGGTGGTATTAACGCTGCCAAAAATTATCAAGGAGATGGTGACTCTAACTATCGTTTATTTTACGATACTGTAAAAGGAGGAGATTACCGTTCTAGAGAAGCAAACGTATACCGTTTAGCAGAAGTTTCTGCAAATATCATTGACCAATGTGTAGCTCAAGGAGTACCTTTTGCTCGTGAATATGGTGGATTATTAGACAACCGTTCTTTTGGTGGAGTGTTAGTATCTCGTACATTTTACGCAGCAGGACAAACAGGTCAGCAATTATTATTAGGAGCTTACTCTGCAATGAACCGTCAAATAGGACGTGGAAAAATAAAAATGTACAACCGTCATGAAATGCTAGATGTAGTAATTGTAGACGGTAAAGCAAGAGGTATCATTACTCGTAATTTAGTTACAGGTGAAATCGAGCGTCACTCAGCTCACGCAGTAGTTTTAGGTACTGGTGGATACGGTAATGTATTTTTCTTATCAACAAATGCAATGGGTAGTAACGTAACAGCAGCTTGGAAAGCACATAAACGCGGTGCATACTTTGCAAACCCATGCTATACTCAAATACATCCAACCTGTATTCCTGTTTCAGGTGATCATCAGTCTAAGCTAACGTTAATGTCAGAATCATTACGTAATGATGGACGTATCTGGGTACCAAAAAATATAGAAGATGTAAAAGCAATTAGAGAAGGACGATTAAAACCAACAGAAATTGCTGAAGAAAATAGAGATTATTACCTAGAGCGTCGTTACCCAGCATTTGGTAACCTTGTACCTCGTGATGTTGCCTCTCGTGCAGCTAAAGAACGTTGTGATGCAGGTTATGGTGTAAACGCAACAGGAGAAGCAGTGTACTTAGATTTTGCTTCTGCAATAACACGTTACGGTAAAGAGCAAGCACACGTTAAAGGATTAGACGAAAACGATGCTGCTTTAGTAAAAAAATTAGGGCAAGAAGTTATCAAAACTAAATATGGTAACTTATTCCAGATGTACGAAAAAATTGTAGATCAAAATCCATACGAAACACCAATGATGATTTATCCTGCAGTACACTATACAATGGGTGGACTTTGGGTAGACTATAATTTACAAACAACAGTACCAGGATTATATGCAATTGGTGAAGCTAATTTCTCTGATCACGGAGCTAACCGTTTAGGTGCATCTGCATTAATGCAAGGATTAGCAGATGGTTACTTTGTATTGCCTTATACAATTGGTGATTATTTAGCAGACGATATTAGAACAGGACCTATATCTACAGAATCTAAAGAATTTGAAGAAGCAGAAAAAAACGTACGAGAGCGTATAGAGTTTTTTGTGAATAATGAAGGAAAGCACTCTGTAGATTATTTCCACAAGAAATTAGGAAAAATCATGTGGAATAAAGTAGGAATGGCACGTAACGTAAAAGGACTAACTGAAGCTATTTCAGAAATTAAAGCCTTACGTGAAGAATTTTGGAAAGAAGTTAAAGTACCAGGAACTGCTAACGAATTTAATGAAGAGTTAGCTAAAGCTGGTCGTGTAGCAGATTTCTTAGAGTTAGGAGAGTTATTTGCTAAAGATGCGTTACACCGTGAAGAATCTTGTGGTGGACACTTTAGAGAAGACTTTGTTGAAGAAAGTGGAGAACAAAAAGGTGAGGCAAAACGTGATGACGAAAACTTTGCTTATGTTGCTGCTTGGGAATACAAAGGGCAACCAAGTGAGGCTCAACTACATAAAGAAGAATTAGAATTTAACGATATTGAGTTAAAACAAAGAAGTTATAAATAGATTAAGTATTGAGGTAAGAGATGTTAGACACAGATTTAAACGCTCAATACTCAATACTCAATACTAAAATCTGAATATATGAATTTAACATTAAAAATATGGCGTCAAAAAAACGCCAACGATAAAGGAAAAATGGTTGACTATCAGGTCAGCGATATTTCTCCAGATATGTCTTTTTTAGAAATGTTAGACGTATTAAACGAACAGTTGATTAACAAAGGTGAAGAGCCTGTAGCGTTTGATCATGACTGTCGTGAAGGTATTTGCGGTATGTGTTCTTTATATATTAATGGAGAAGCACATGGACCAGATAGAGGCGTAACAACATGCCAATTACACATGCGTATGTTTAAAGATGGTGACACAATCTTTATAGAGCCATTTAGAGCAAAAGCATTCCCTGTAATTAAAGATTTAGTTGTAGATAGAAGTGCTTTTGATCGTATACAGCACGCAGGTGGATTTATCTCTGTAAATACATCTGGTAATACTATAGATGCTAATGCTATACCTGTAAATAAACATGATGCAGACGATGCATTTTCTGCAGCAACATGTATTGGTTGCGGTGCATGTGTAGCTAGCTGTAAAAACTCTAGTGCAATGCTTTTTGTTGGTGCTAAGGTGTCTCAGTTTGCTTTATTACCACAAGGACAAGTAGAAGCTACAGACCGTGTTATGAACATGGTAAAGCAAATGGATGAAGAAGGGTTTGGTAACTGTACAAATACAGGAGCATGTGAGGTAGAGTGTCCTAAAGGAATCTCTTTAGAAAATATAGCTCGTATGAATAGCGAATACTTAAAAGCAAGTCTTAAAGGTTAATTTATAACCTAAAACAAGATATATTTTGTAAAATCTCAAGAGGCTAGCTTCTTGAGATTTTTTTGTTTCTTTACTTTTTAATTTTGAATATGCAACAACCTTCTGCTTTTTACCAAAAAAATATTACAAACTATTCTAATCAGGTATCAAAACTAAGTAAGCAATTATTTGGTTTAAGTCTATTACGCTTCTCTATTTTTATTCTTACCATAATTGGATTGTATAGTTTTTTTGGAGAATGGATAATGTTTTCAATTATATCTATACTTGGTTTAAGCTTGTTTTTATTGTTATTATCTAAATATACCAATATAAAAAAACAACTGTTATTGTATAAACAGTTAGTTTCAATTAATGAGGAAGAAATTAGAATAATATCAGGAGATTTTTTCTACAAAGACAAAGGGGAACAATATCAAAATGTTAATCATAATTATGCATTAGATATTGATTTGTTTGGTAGAGGATCATTTTTTCAGTTTTTAGATAGAACAGCAACAAAAGAAGGACAGGAAAAATTAGCAAATGCATTAAAAGCTAATCAAATAACAAATATAAAAGATAGACAACAAGCCATAAAAGAGTTAGCCAAAAAACCTAGTTGGCGTCAAGAATATCAAGCAACAGCAAGTTTAATACATGTAGAAACCGATGTTAATCAAGTTGTTTATTTTTTAAATAATCATAAAAGTTTTTTGCCAAAATGGATGAAGCATATTCCATTAGTTTTCGGAATTTCATCTTTAGTATTATTAACATTAGTCATTTTTAAAATTCTAGAACCACAATATTTTGGATACTGGATTTTTGTAGGCTTTTTTATTACTGGTAAATATTTAAAAAAAATAAGTGGTTTAGCTTCAAACACTGATAAAATAAGAGATACGTTTAGACAATACGCGTTGCTACTTAAGTTAATTGAAAACGAAAAATTTAACGTCTCTTTACTAAAAGATAAACAACAAAAAATAAAACAAGAGTCAAAAAAAGCTTCTGAGATTTTAACAGAATTATCTAAAGCAATGGACGCATTAGATAATCGTAATAATTTCATTTCTGCCATTTTTGGTAACGGTTATTTTTTGACAGATATTAACCACAGTTTTTCTATAGAAAAATGGATAGAAAATTATCATGATACCGTAGAACAGTGGTTTGAAGTGGTTAGCTTTTTTGATGTTTATAACAGTTTTGGTAATTATACTTTTAATAATCCAGATTATATTTTTCCTGAAATATTAGATACCAAGCAAACGACTAAAGTTGAGCAATTAGGTCATCCTTTATTAAAGTCAGAAAAGCGAGTTGATAATGACTTTGAAATTAAAAATCAACAATTTTTTATAATTACAGGCGCTAATATGGCTGGTAAAAGTACTTTTTTGCGCACTGTTTCTTTGCATATAGTAATGTCAAATGTAGGTTTGCCAGTTTGTGCAAAGTCAAGTCTATATAGTCCCGTAAAGTTAATAACAAGTATGCGCACAACAGACTCTTTAACAGATGATAGTTCCTACTTTTTTAGTGAGTTAACCAGACTTAAATATATAGTTGAAGCTATTAAAACCGACGATTATTTTATCATTTTAGATGAAATATTAAAAGGAACAAACAGTACGGATAAAGCTATTGGTAGTAAAAAGTTTGTAGAGAAATTGGTGGCAAGTAAAGCAACAGGAATAATTGCTACACACGACTTAAGTTTGTGCGAAATAGAAAAAGAGTTACAAGCAGTTAAAAACTATTATTTCGATGCTCAAATTGTTAATGATGAGCTATTCTTTGATTACACCTTTAAAAAGGGAATTTGTCAAAATATGAATGCTAGCTTCTTGTTAAAGAAGATGAATATTGTTTAAAAAAAGCCGAAACTTTTAGTTTCGGCTTTTTTAAAATTAGGATTATTTATTTTTAGGATGTACTAATTCCATCTCTTCAATTAAGTGTTTGGCACCAGCAAATTTATCAATGATAAATAAAACATATCTAGCGTCTACCATTATGTTACGACAAATTTCAGGATCATAATTAATATCACTCATTGTACCTTCCCAAACGCGATCAAAATTTAGTCCGATTAAATTACCATTTGCGTCTATTGCAGGACTACCAGAGTTTCCTCCAGTGGTATGATTGGTACCTAAAAAGCAAACAGGTACTTTACCGTTTGCATCTGCATATTGTCCAAAATCTTTTGCAGCGTATAGGTCTAAAAGCTTTTGTGGTACATCAAACTCGTAATCACCAGGGACATACTTTTCAATCACACCATCTAAGTAGCTTACTGGCATATAGTAAACAGCATCTTTAGGCGAATAGCCTTTTACCTTCCCGTAAGTTACACGCATTGTACTGTTAGCGTCAGGAAAATATCTAGCATCGGGTAACGCTTCCATCAAAGCTTTCATGTATTGTTTTTCTAAAGCAGTGATAGGTGCGTTTTTAGTTTCAAATTCTGGGTTTATTGTGCTGTAAAACTCATCAATAAATGGTTTTGCATATTTATAAGCAGCGTCTTTATTTAACTTTTTAAGGACGTCTTTTGGTTTACCATCAAGAAGTTTTAATGCTTCATCTAAATCTGTTAGAGCTGTTTTATCATAAACAGAAGCATCTACTTTTTGTGTGTAAAAAGGCATAACGTTTTTAAAAACACCTTTATCTACATTTACATCATAATTTTTATGAATACTTTTTAAAGTTGAAGCAAAACGCGCTTTAGCTTTTTCAAAATTATCAGGATTTTGTTTAATAGCTTGCTCCATTTGATAAGCTCTAAGCGTCATGGTCATTAACTCGTTGGTAACAATAAATACTTCAATAAAATTTCTTCTTTTAATATTTATTGCTGCAAAATCTTTATAAAGTTGATCAAATTCAGGAAGAATGTTTCCGTATTTACTTTCTAAATTTTTGTCTTTTAAAGCTTTTGTAAATTCAGCTTCAAAAGCACGTCGTTCTGCTATTGCATTACTTTTTTCGATACCAAGATTTTCTCCAATCCATTTTTTCCACGCGTTAGCAATTCTTGCTTGTTTAGAGGCGTATTTAATACGTACCTCATCGTTAGCTTTCATATTAGCATCAATAACTTTTAAAGCAGCTTCGCGAATTGCAATATTGCTTGGGTTATATTCTTGTGTGATGTGTTGTATAGCTACTGCAGGAAGATATTCGTTTGTACGACCAGGAAAACCAAATACCATGGTAAAATCGTCTTCTTCTATACCATCTAAAGATATTGGTAAATAATGTTTTGGTGTGTATGGTACGTTGTCTGTACTATATTTTGCTGGTCTGTTATTTTTATCTGCATAAATACGAAATAAAGAAAAATCGCCTGTATGTCTCGGGAAAACCCAATTATCTGTATCGCTACCAAATTTACCTATGCTTGCTGGTGGCGCACCAACTAATCTAATATCTTCAAAACGTTCTGTAATAAATAAAAAATATTGATTACCCTTATAAAACGCCTTAACTTTAGAGTCTTGCCAAGGTTCTTTATCGTAATAAGTCTGAACTTTATTGCTGTTTTTGTCAATTATAGATTGCTTTTCTTTTTCAGACATTTCATCAGTTACACCAGCTAAAACATCGTTAGTAACATCTTCAATACGTATAATAAATTCTACAAAAAGACCTTCGTTTGGCAATTCTTCATCTAAATTCATTGCCCAAAACCCATTTTTAATGTAATCGTTTTCTAAAGAAGAGTGCGATTGTATCTGACTGTAACCACAATGATGATTAGTTAAAATTAAGCCTTTTGGAGAGATCACTTCGGTAGTACAACCACCATTAAAATGACCGATAGCATCCTTTAAACTAGATTTGTTAACGCTGTATATATCATCAGCAGTAAGCATGCTTCCAAGGTTAGCCATTTCGGTTTCATTCATTCCATCCAAAAGCGAAGGAATCCACATACCACCTTGTTGTGCAGATACACTAAAAGTGATAAAAAGTAGTAAAAATTTTATAAGTCTCATTGTATTTAGTTTATTAAAACTCAAATATAAAAAATTAGTTAAAGGCGTAAGCCAGCAAACATCAATTACTTATATTTAGGTATTAAATATTTTACAAATGAAATCAATAATTACTTTAATTATTATCCTATTAGGTATAGGTTTTACTTTTGCGCAAGAAGTAACTTTAGACGATAAAAAATACCAAGTAGATGATAAAACAATTTTATCTAATGGTACAGATGTTACTAATGCTTTAAATGAAGAGCAACAGCAAAAAATATATGATTTAGCTGAAGAAAAGCAAAACGCATTAAAACAAATTGAATTAGAGAAAAAAGCATCTGAAAAAGCTAAAAAACAAGCCGAAAAACAGGCAAAGCAACTAAAAAAGCTTGAAAAGCAACAAAAAAAGACTCAAAAAGCATTAAAGAAGAAAGAAAATGAAATTGCCAAAAAAGCTAAAGCCGAAAAGCAATTAGCAAAAGCCGAAAAAGAAGCTAAAAAAGCGCAATCTAAGTACGAGAAACTTAGTAAAAAAGGAAAATTAAGTACAGAAGATGAAGCTAAATGGCTTAAAAAAATTGAAAAACTCAATGATAAAGTAGCTAAAGCAGAAAAGAAATTAAAAAAGTTGTAATGGAAGAAAACAGTCTACATGTTGCGATAATCCAAGCAGATTTGGTATGGGAAAATCCTAATCAAAACAGAGAAAATTTCACCAAAAAAATTGAAGAAATTACACAAGATGTAGATCTAATTGTATTACCAGAAATGTTTACTTCTGGTTTTACAATGACGCCAGAACATATTGCCGAAACTGAAGAAGGAGAGACCATTATTTGGATGAAAAAAATGGCTTTTCAAAAAAATGCAGCTATTGTTGGAAGTGTTGCAATTAAAGATAATAGCGATTACTACAATAGATTATTTTTTGTGCATACAAATGGTTTGATAGACACTTACGATAAAAAACACACGTTTACTTTAGCAGGCGAAGATAAGGTTTACAAAAGAGGAAATTCTAAAGTCATTGTAAATTATAAAGGTTTTAAAATACAACCTCTAATTTGTTACGATTTAAGATTTCCTGTTTGGTCAAGAATAGCAGAAGAGGATTATGATGTATTAATCTACGTTGCTAATTGGCCAAAAATAAGAGTACATGCTTGGAATACTTTGTTACAAGCTAGAGCAATAGAAAACATGAGTTATTGTATTGGTGTTAACCGTGTTGGTTTAGATGCTAATAACTATGAATATTCTGGTCACTCTGCAGTCTATGATGCTTTAGGTAAAAAACTTTCAACCATACAGCCAAATTTTGAAGGTGTAGAAGTAATAGTTTTAAACAAAAAACATATTGATGATGTAAGAAGCAAACTTCGTTTTTTAGATGATAAAGATAGTTTTAGTTTAGAATAAACTCTTCAACATTACTCCAACCAACCCTAATTTCGACTTCTTTTTTACGGTAGCTTACACGTTCTGGCTGAATTTTTCTTAAAAAATCACCTGTGTCATATTTTCCGTTTTTATTGCTGTCAAAAACAACTCTTAAATAGTATTTTCCTGGTTTTAAATAGAAAAAGTCTAATGGTTCTGGTTTTGTACTATACTTTTCGTATTTAACTTCACTTTTATCATTAACAAGTTGTACTAAAATAGGATAAGTTGCATTTTTTACTAAAACTCTTGCTTCTCCTAAAGCTTCAGGATCTGGAGTTTGCAAATTGTAATTTAAAGAGTCGTTAGTGTTTTCAAAAAAGTCTGTTACTGTTTCTGGTAAAATTGTTATTTTATATTGGCTTTTATCTTCTTTTGCAAATTTGATTTCCAGATGGTTTAATAATGTGTCAAGCTTAGTATTAAAGTCAATAAAAACAGAGTCTTTATCCATAATGCTAATGTTATCCTTATTTACTTTAGTAATAGGGATATTAGCTTTTAATTTAAAACTTTCGTTTATAGCAATAGTATTTATAGGTTCTGCTCTTAGATTTAAAGAGTCTTTTAAATTATCCTTAAGCTTTACAGTAAATGTGTCTATTATTTTATCGTTTTGTACTTTAAAAATTAAAGAGTCTGTGTCTTCTAATTTTGGATAGTAAAAATAATTTAAAGTATCTGTGTCTTGCTCTTTTACAATTCTAAATTTAAAATCTTCAGGTACTTTAGATAATACATCTATTTTAGTTTTTGTATAATCACCTTGATAACCAAATGCTATTTTTTCGCCTGCAACTAATCTTGGTTTAAATGCTTTATAATCTAAATCTTCTTTAAAGACCTTAAGTTGATAATTAGCAGAAGTATCTGGTACGGTAATGTAATCTTCAAAAAAGCCAATTTTATCACTTTTTTGCTCGTATAAATTATTGTTGTTATTGTCTTTTAAAGCAATTAAGCGGTATGTTCCAGCTTTTAAGTTTTCGATAGTAAAGTTTGTTGTGCTATCTAATGTGTTGGTGACGTATTTAGGTTTTTCTTTATATATGATTGAGTCTGTGTAAGTAGAATCTACTTCGTAAAGATGAACAGATATAAAAGATTCTGTTATTCGGTCTAATCCATCTACTACACTTCCTTTAACGTTTAAAGAATCAATATAGTCTCCGGTAGAAAAGACGTAACGATAATACTCGTAAGGGTTTTCTTCGTTGTTATCTACAATACTATTACCAAAATTAAAGGCGTATGTAGTATTAGGTTTTAAAGTGTCGTAAATTTTAATTTTTATATACTCACTAGCAGAACTTAAAGGTGTTATTTCTGGTTGAATATCCATTGGAGGCGAAATAATTAACTGCTTTTGTAAATTTTTAACTTTTACATATTCATTAAAGTAGATTCTTATTTCGTTTGCGTTAAAGTTAGTCGAGTAATTTTCTGGTACAGTTTTTACTATTTCAGGTGGAGTCACATCTTTTGGTCCGCCACCAATAGATCCACGGTTGGCACAGTTAATAGCAGTAAGTGCTAGTATTAAATAAAAACTAAAATTTATCCAACGTTTTTGCATAAAAAATCAAATAGAAGCACAAATTAACAACATATTTATGTCTTAACGAAAAATCCTTTATGCTATTGCCATACAAGCAATGCTTATTTTTATATTATTTGCTTTTTGAAGTTGTATGCAGCAAGACTCTATTGTATTTCCTGTAGTAATTATATCGTCAACTAATAGAATGTGCTTATTGTTTAATTTTTCTATGTTTTTAGTAGAAAAAAGTTCGTTATTAAGTTGCCATCTTTCAAGACGTTTTTTTGATGCTTGAGATTTTGAAGAACCACTAATTTTTATCAAAATATCATCTATAAATTCAGCTTGCAATGCGTAAGCAATTTCTTTTCCAAATTTTTCAACTTGATTATAACCACGTTTTTTTAGTTTTTTAGGGTGTAATGGTACTGGTATTACAACATCTATATCTTTATAGTTTATTATGTTTTTAAGTTCTGTGCCTATCCATTTACCAAAAAATTCACCTACTTTTTCATTGCCACCGTATTTAAGTTGATGTATTAAATATTGTACCGTACCTTGTTTTTCAAATCTTAGTAAAGCAGTACCGTTTTCTATAGCAACACGACCGTATAAAACATTATCAATACTTTTATCATTATTAAGATGAAACTCTGTAATAGGTAATTTATGTCTACAATCTGTACATATAAAATCTTCATTATCAGAAAGTAAGTTTTTACAAGCATTACAAACTGAAGGGAAGAAAACATTAATAAAATCTCTTATTAAATTTTGCATCGAATATTCGTTTTATTCTTCAATGAAAATAATGAATAAATGTTTAATATTAAAAATCTATGATTAAACATATTTCTAAATTTAGGTTTTAATAATTATAATTTGATAATCAATTAACATAGTTAATCAATTATTTTTTCGTTTTATCGATAATTATTGATGGTCTTTATTCTTCTTGTTTACTTTGCAAAAAAAATTAACAATGATAGTTTTCCCTCAAACATACAACTACAAGTTAATTATTGGTTCATTGATAATAGCGTTATCCGTTTTAGGAGTATTTACATTTCAAAATCAAAATAAGTTAGAAGAGTATAATGCATACTTAGCTCAAGAAAAAAGCTTAATTCAAAATGAGTTGTCAGAGATGATATCTAGATTTGATACTTTAGATATTGAAAACGAAGAATTAAGTTTACAATTAGAAGCTTCTAAGCTAAAATTAGAACATGCGTTAGACTCCATAAAAACACTAGAAGTCACAGCCAATTTATTAACTCATTATAAGTCCAAAGTACAATTACTTAAGGAAGAAAAGGCACGTATTCTTAACTTAGTTAATAGCTTAGAGACTAAAAATAAAACTTTACAAACAGAAGTTACTCAATCTAAACAACAATTAAGCAGTATAAAAGTTAAAGCCAATACATTAAAAGAAACAAATGTAAAGCTTAAAAAACGCAATGAAACCTTAAATAAACACATTGTTAAGGCAAGTCAAATGCAAATTACCATGTTAGATGCAAAAGCAGTAAAACGTGTTAGTAAAAATAAGGTTGTAACAACAGATAAAGCAAAAAGAACAAACAAACTTTTAGTCGAATTTGTAATACCAAAAAATGATTTAATTACTAAGGGTAAAAAAGATATTTATATACAAATAGTTAATCCAAATAATAATGTGGTGTCAAATAAAGACGAAGCTAAGTTTGGTAAACAATCCTTAATTTACAGTAAAAAACTAGATGTTAATTTTAACAATAAAGATTTAGCAGTTTCAACTTTTATAGATGCTGATAAAGATGAACCTTTTAAACAAGGTCTTTATTTTGTAAACGTTTTTAACCAAGACAACCGTTTAGCTAGTACTTCAATATTGTTAGACTAATTTTCTTCTTAATTATTAGGCTTAAATCAGCCAAAAATTATATTGTAAACTTTTTATAAACGTTTATCTTTGCTGTATTATGGCAAACAACGACGATCAATTTAAAAAAGTAATCTCTCACGCAAAAGAGTATGGTTACGTATTCCAGAGTAGCGAAATTTACGATGGATTAAGCGCAGTTTACGACTACGCACAAAACGGTGTAGAATTAAAGAAAAACATACGCGACTATTGGTGGCGTGCAATGGTGCAAATGCACGATAATATTGTAGGTATTGATGCTGCAATTTTTATGCATCCAACCACTTGGAAAGCGTCTGGACACGTAGATGCTTTTAATGATCCGTTAATTGATAATAAAGACTCAAAAAAACGTTACCGCGCCGATGTTTTAGTTGAAGATTATTGCTTAAAAATCGAAGCTAAAATTGAAAAAGAAGTTAAAAAAGCCAAAAAACGTTTTGGCGATGCTTTTAATAAAGAAGAATTTTTAAGCACAAACGGTCGTGTTTTAGGTTATCAAGAAAAAATTGATACCATCCTAAAACGTCTAGGTAAATCTTTAGAAAATGAAGATTTAGCAGACGTAAAAGCCTTAATTGAAGAATTAGAAATAGCATGTCCATTAAGCGGAAGTAAAAACTGGACAGACGTTAAGCAATTCAACTTAATGTTTGGTACCAAATTAGGAGCAAGTGCAGACAGCGCAATGGATTTATATTTGCGTCCAGAGACAGCACAAGGTATTTTTGTAAATTTCCTTAATGTGCAAAAAACAGGACGTATGAAAATTCCTTTCGGAATTGCTCAAACAGGAAAAGCATTTAGAAACGAAATTGTTGCAAGACAATTTATCTTTAGAATGCGCGAGTTTGAACAAATGGAAATGCAATACTTTATCAAACCAGGAACACAAAAAGAATGGTTTGATTACTGGAAAGAAACACGTCTTAAGTGGCATAAATCATTAGGTTTAGGCGAAGATAACTACCGTTTCCACGATCACGAAAAATTAGCACATTACGCAGATGCAGCTACAGATATTGAGTTTAAATTTCCATTCGGATTCAAAGAATTAGAAGGAATTCACTCACGTACAGATTTCGATTTAAAACAACACGAAGAGTATTCTGGTAAAAAACTTCAGTATTTTGATAACGAAGATAATACAAGTTATACACCTTATGTTTTAGAAACCTCAATTGGTTTAGATCGTATGTTTTTAGCAGTGTTTTCTAACAGTTTACAAGATGAAACATTAGAAGACGGAAGCGAAAGAACCGTTTTAAAATTACCAGCAGTTTTAGCACCAACAAAAGCAGCAATTTTACCATTAGTTAAAAAAGACGAAGGCTTAACTAAAATGGCAAAAGATATTGTAGACGATTTAAAATGGGACTTTAACGTTACCTATGACGAAAAAGATGCAGTTGGTAGACGTTACCGTCGTCAAGATGCAGCAGGTACGCCATTTTGTATTACAGTAGATGGCGAAAGTCTAGAAAATAACACCGTAACTATACGTCATAGAGATACTATGGAACAAAAACGTGTTAAAGTTGAAGAGTTACGCGACATCATTAAAAAAGAAGTTGATGTAAAAGAATGGTTAATGAAGATGTAAAATTCCTGTTAAAGCAGAAATTTATAAATAAAAAAACGCCCAAAACTTTTCGTTTTGGGCGTTTTTAGTTTAATGACTATGTCCACCTTCACCACTTTCTTCAAGTAACATTCCAATACCTTTAACTAATATTTGTTTGTTTTGTAAAATGTCAGGATTTAAAATTTCTGTAGCATTTTCGTCTTGTTGTCCTATGTTTACTTTTAGCTTTTTAAATTGATAGCCATCAATAGTTGTTTCATCTAAAACAAGCACATAATTATTTTTGTCTTCACTTACAATAGCTTCGTTTGGCAAGCCAAGACCTTTTTTACTGTCTGTAATAATGTTAGCTTCTACAAACATACCAACAATAAAATTAGCTAAGTCTTTATCTACGTGTCCGTGAACTTTAACACGTCTTGTAGTTTCATCAATGGTAGTGCCAACTAAATGCACGTCTGCTTCAAAAGTTTTTTCTGAAGCTTCAGGAATTTTAAACTGTATTTTTTGACCTTTTTTAATGTGCATAATGTCTTTTTCAAATACCGATAATTCCAAATGAATATGGTCAATATCTACAATTTCTAATATCACATCGTTTGGCGCAACATAAGCGCCATTACTTACATTTACTTTAGTGACATTTCCGTTAATTGGTGCGTACAAATTAATGGTTGAAGTAATATTGCCTTGTTCTACAGCAGCTGTACTAATATTCATCATTTGTAATTTTTTCTTTAATCCGTTGTAAGTCGCCAAACTACTTTTGTAAGTGCTTTGCGCTTTTAGGTAGTTTTTTTCTGAAGTTATTTTTTCATCAAACAACGTTTTTTGTCTGTTAAATTCAGCTTTCAAATAATTAAGTTGCTCTGCGATTTCTAAATAGTTTTGCTGAATTTCAACATACTCAGGATTTTTTAAGCTTACTAAAAGTTGTCCTTTTTTAACTTCGTCACCAACTAAAAGCGGTGTGTTTGTAATATATCCACCAATGAATGTCGTGATACTAGATTTGTTTTTTGGTGGCACATCTATCATTCCGGTAACGGCAATTCCTGTTGAAAAATCAAGTGTTTTTAAACTATCTAAAACCATTTGCTCGCTTTCAAATTGAGCTTTAGTTACTGTTATTCCATTGTTTTTGGTTGTTGAGTTTTCAATCGTTTCTGTGTTGTTTTCTTTATTTCCGCAGGCTAAAAATAAAAGCGAAAAAAGAAGTATATATATGTTTTTCATCTTAGTTAATATTTAATGTCAAGTGATTAATTTGTATTACGGTTTGATTGTAAGCGTTTAAATTTTCTAGGTACGATAATTCAATTTCGCTAGCGGTTTCAAGACTTTGTATGTATTGAAAAAAGTCAATTTCACCTTCTTTAAACGTACGATTTGCTGTTTTTATAATTTGATTTTTAAGGTCTTCACCTTCATTATTATAGTAATTTACAGCTTCTTCGTATTGCGCTAAAGTCGCCAAAAGCGCATTGTACTTAGTGTTTAACTTGGTTTTGTAATCCTGTTGTTGCTCTGTAATAATGTCTTTAGCAATTTTTGAGGCTTTTATTTTTGAAGCATTACCAAAAAATAACAACGGAATTTTCAACCCTAATTGATATCCTTTTATATTGGTGTTTAATTGGTCGTTTGTACCTTGAAAATACTCGACGCTAATGTCGGGTAATAGGTTTTGTTTTTCTTGTTGATAGATAGCGTTTTGATAGTTTTTAGCTTGTTCGAAGTATTGAAAACCAACATTGTTTTGTGTTGAAATAGTTTCAATTTGTAACTGTTCAAGCGGTTGGTCTACTATATCTAAACTATCAACTTGTACAATACTTTTTAATTGCTCTTTAGAAAAAGTAACTTCTTTAAGTGCCTGTTTGTATAAGGTTTCTAACTGTTTTTGTTTGGATTTGGCGGTAATCATTTCTAAATAATTGGTTTCGCCAAGTTCAAAACGGCGTTTTGATTTACTGGCAAAATCTTGATATAAACTATCCAAATATCTGTAGGTTTTTGCCTTGTTTTTAGCATAACTTAATTGGTAATAGTTGGCGTAAACCGCTTGCTGTAATTGCAGAAACCGAAGATTATAATGTATTTCTTCTAAACTAGCTTTTACTTTGTTCGTCTTCTTTTCAGCAAAATAAACTGTTGGAAACTTAAAATCTTGAGCAATACCAAACACCTTTAATGGTTGGTTGTTTATGGCTAAATTATTTTCGTCATAACTGTAATAAATCGACGTTTTATCAAAACTAAAAGCGCTTCCTATTAAAGCATTACTTTTATCTACCTTAAGATTTGAAGCTTTTAAACTAGCGTTATTTTCTATAGCTAACGCTAAGGTTTCTTCAATAGTTAATGGATTTTGAGCGTTAGCATTCATCATAAAAAAGAAACCGAGAATGGTAACAATTGCAGTTTTATTCATTTTAATTTCTTTTTTAGTTTCAAACCACGCATATAAAACGGGTAATACGATTAGGGTTAATACGGTTGCAGTGACTAAACCACCAACAACTACGGTTGCTAACGGACGCTGCACTTCGGCACCAGCATTGGTGGAAACCGCCATAGGTAAAAATCCTAAAGCTGCTGCTGCTGCTGTTAGTAAAACAGGTCGCAAACGCTCAGAAGTACCACGTTTTATGCGTTCTTCTATATCATCCATACCGTGTGCTTTTAGTTCTTTAAAATGCTCTATAAGTACAATACCATTAAGTACTGCAATACCAAAAAGTGCAATAAAACCAACACCTGCCGAGATACTAAACGGTAAATCGCGTAACCATAAAAGCAATACGCCACCAACAGCAGATAATGGAATAGCAGAGTATACTAATAAGGCTTCTTTTACTGAGCCAAATGCAAAATAAAGCAGTAAGAAAATTAAGGCTAAAGCAATTGGTACCGCAATCATTAAACGCGCTTTGGCACTTTGTAAATTTTCAAATTGTCCGCCATACGTTATGTTGTAACCAACAGGTAGTTTAAGTTGTTGGTCTAGAATGGCTCTGACATCATCTACTACCGATTGCAAATCGCGGTTACGAACATTGATCCCAACGACGATACGACGTTTGGTGTCGTCTCTTGAAATTTTTGCAGGTCCAGTGGTGTATGTGATTTCTGCTAATTCGCTAAGCGGAATTTTTGTGCCACTTGGTGTATCGACATATAAATTTTGAAGACTGGCTAGGTTTTTTCTATTGTTTTGGTCTAAACGCATCACCAGATCAAAGCGCTTTTCGCCTTCAAACACTTGACCAACAGTTCCGCCAGCAAATCCCATTGAAATCATTTGGTTAACATCTGAAATATTAAGTCCGTAACGTGCAATTTTACTTCGGTTGAAAGACACACTCATTTGTGGTAAACCTTCAACTTTTTCGATGATGATATCTGAAGCACCTTCTACATTTTTAATTAGTTCTTTGACTTCGTCTGCTTTATTGGCTAAAATGGATAAATCTTCACCAAATATTTTAATAGCCACATCGGCTCTAACACCAGTAATTAGCTCGTTAAAACGCATTTCGATAGGTTGGGTAAATTCCACTTCCATACCAGGAATGATACTTAGTGCTTCTTTAAATTTATCCGCTAATTCGTCTTTACTTTCTGCGCTTACCCATTCGTCCTTTGGTTTCAGTTTTATAATCACGTCACTTTCTTCCATAGACATTGGATCTGTTGGGACTTCGGCAGCACCAATACGACTAACAACTTGGTCAACTTCTGGGAAATTTTCTAATAGAATATTCTCGATTTTAGTCGTGATTTCGATGGTTTTTCCAAGTGATGTTCCTGTTTTTAAAACAGGTTGAATTACGAAGTCGCCTTCGTCTAAAGTTGGTACAAATTCACCACCCATTTTACTAAATAAAAAGATGCTGATAGCGAGTAGAATTCCGGCTATACTTACTACTGTTTTTTTACGATGTAAAGCCCAATTAATAGTAGGTCTGTACCAAGAGTTAAGCACTTTCATTAACCTAACGGAAACATTTTTTTCGCTTGGTGCTTTAGGTTTTAAAAACAATGATGATACTACTGGAACATAAGTGAGACAAAGTAACATTGCACCAACTAACGCAAAACTGAATGTTAATGCCATAGGCTTAAACATTTTGCCTTCTACACCGCTTAATGATAAAATTGGAATGAAAACAATTAAGATGATTAATTGTCCAAAAATGGCAGAATTCATCATTTTTGAGGCACTTTTTAATGTAATTTGATCGATTTCTGACTGTTTTGCTTCTTTTGTGAGTGATTTTAGTTTTTCACTTTCCGTAATAATTCTAAAAGCAATAAACTCGACAATAATCACTGCACCATCAATAATAATCCCGAAATCTATCGCGCCAAGACTCATTAAATTGGCATCTACACCAAAAATATTCATCATTGAAATAGCAAATAATAAACTCAACGGAATAACAGACGCAACGACCAAACCTGAACGCAAATTGCCAAGCAATAACACTACAACGAATATGACAATGAGTGAGCCTAAAATTAAATTTTCGGATACAGTAAAGGTCGTTTTGCCAATTAGTTCGCTACGTTCTAAAAATCCGTTGATGTAAACACCTTCAGGTAAACTTTTTTCAATGCTTTTTACGCGTTCTTTTACAGCATCAATAATGGCTTTAGAGTTACCATCCTTAAGCATCATAATTTGCCCAAGCACTTTTTCGCCTTCGCCATTACCGGTAATAGCACCAAAACGCGTGGCACTTCCAAAACCAACTTTAGCAACGTCTTTAATATAAATTGGCGCGCCTTCATTTTTGACTACGATTTGCTCAATATCTTCAAGGTTTTTAACCAAGCCTTCGCCACGAATAAAATAGGCTTCGTCAGTCTTTTCAATATATCCGCCACCAGCAACACTGTTGTTTTTTTCTAATGCATTGTAGATTTCGGATACCGAAATATTCATAGCATTTAGCTTGTTTGGGTTAATAGCAACTTCGTATTGCTTTAAAAATCCGCCCCAAGTATTAACCTCTACTACACCAGGAATACCAGAGAGTTGTCGTTTTACAATCCAGTCTTGGATGGTGCGCAAATCGGTAATGGAATATTGGTCTTCGTAACCAGGTTTTACATCTAAAATGTATTGGTATATTTCGCCCAAACCAGTGGTAATTGGTCCCATTTCTGGCGAGCCAAAACCATCTGGAATTTTCTCTGAAGCTGACTTGATTTTTTCTGCAATTAATTGTCTTGGTAGATATGTGCCCATTTCATCTTTAAAAACAATGGTGACTACCGAAAGTCCAAATTTTGAGACAGATCTGATCTCTTCTACGCCTGGTAAATTTGCCATTTCTAGCTCAACAGGATAGGTGATAAATTGCTCAACATCTTGGGTTGATAAGTTGCGAGATGTGGTAATCACTTGGACTTGGTTATTGGTAATATCTGGTACAGCGCCAATAGGAATTTGGGTCAAAGAGAAAATTCCGAAACCAATAATAAATGCTGTAAAAAGGAAAATAATAAGCTTATTATTTAAGCTTGATTTTATGATTTTTTCTAACATAATTCATAATAATAAAATTGAAAAGTACCTGTCCATAATTGAAAACAGGATGAATTTTAAAATGAATTATGCGTGTTTTGGTGGTTGAAAAACAGATGGTTTTACAAATGAAGTAAAAGATTCTTTGTAGAAGAAATTGAAAGGGATTTCAATGAAGACTTCATTGCTTATTTTAAATGAAATATTAGGACTTATAAAAGATAAATTAACGTGAGTACACATATGATGGTTGTCTTTAAAAGGCAAGTCTTCATGCTCTTTATGCTCGCTTTCGTGATTATCTCTAGCTTCTCCATAATGTTCAGCTAAAAAGTCAAAAAAAGAATCGCCATACATTTCTTTATGAAATTGAGCATGATCAATCAAGGCATTAATCTTAGAAATGTCGTCTAAGTTAATATTGAAACTTTGAATAAGAATCAGAAACGAATATGTTAATGCCAATATTTTGTTCATGCCTTACGAAATTACAAAATTAAAGGAATTAAACTGTTACAAAAGTTACATATGACTGTTAATATAGAATGTTTTTAATTAAGGATTTTTATTTATAAAATATTATTAGCTAGGTAATTAGCGTCTTTTTTTATGCCGCCTAAAGTAGCAGATCCACGTGTGTGTAACCATGGTAAACCAATAAAATATAGTCCGTTTGTTGTGCTAATACCACGATGATGTTTTGGATAACCATTTTGGGTTAACTCAATATTTTTTATCCAATTAAAGTTGGGTTTATAACCGGTTGCCCAAACAATATTTTTTACATCGTTAAGTGTTTTTTTTGATGTTTTAATAGTGTTTTTTTCGGCGTCAAGTGTGTATCCGACAGGTATAACGTTATCTCTTTTAATTATAGATTTTACATCTGTGCCAATAATTGGCTGTTTAGATTTACTAATCTTTTTTCCAAGCCAAGAGTCCTTACTAAAACTTAAAAAGCCTGTTATAGTAAACCACCACCAAAGTGTTTTTCCTAAGATTTCTTGTGGTAAAGTTTTGATATCTGTGTTTCCTGAGAAATAAGTTTTATTATTGGTTTGTTTTGAAATTTCATCTAAAATCTGAAATCCGCTATCACCGCCACCAACAACCATTGTTGCGCCATCTTTAAGTTGTTCCGGATTTTTGTAGTAATTACTATGTATTTGAAAAATATCTTCGGAAAGATTATTATGAAATTTTGGCGTGTAAGGAATATGAAACGGTCCAGTTGCTACAATAACTTCTTTGCACTTTAAATCACCTTTATTAGTTTTTACAGAGAAATGATTGTCTTTCTTTTCAATGCGTTCTGCAAGCGTGTTTAATTGTAGCGGGAAATCAAATTTTTCTACATAAGCTTTAAAGTAATCTGCGACTTCGTATTTGTCAGGATAATGTCCTTTAGGTGCAGGAAAAGGCATTCCTGCAAGATGATTAAACTCGGTTGGTGTAAAAAGTTTTAACGAGTTCCAACGGTTAAGCCAAGAAGCACCAATTTCATCCTCTTTATCAATTATTAAAAAATCTTTTTGATTTTTCTTTAAATGATAAGCCATAGATAATCCTGCTTGAGCTGCGCCAATAATTATAAAATCTTTCATTAAAACGTATTGTGGTTATTGTCATAGTATACGTTTTTTAAAGGGTTTTAGCAAATGTAAGTTTTTAAAATACGTAAATGCTTAAAAATAAGCTTTTAGCTGAACGTTACCGGTATGAATGGTTTTGGAAGTTTCGGTTTTTCTGCCAAAATAATTAAGGTTTAAATCTAAAAATTTAGTTAGTTTTTTTTGCGCTAAAAGTGTCCAAGTGAAGTTTTTTCCTGGTTGTAAACCTTCTAATAATTGATAAGCTACAGGACTGTTGGCGTTACCTGTAAAGTCGTTATTGAATACGTTAAATTCAGCAGAAATTGCGCCAGATTGTGCATTGTTTTTAGGCGAAAACGCAAAGGATAAACCGTATTTTTGCTGCTGTAAAGTTTCTAAATTATTAATTGTGTTTTCTTTGTTTGTATATTGATAAAACACGTCAAATTGAACATTATCATTTAATAAATATGATAATTTAGGGTTGAAAGCTTCAGTATCTAAATCGAAGTTTTTACTGCTAAAGTTTAGACTTCTGTTAAATTGATTTTCTAAAGTAGAGGTTAAAGTAACTAGCCAACTATTAGCTATTTTGTGCGTAAAATTTAATTGGTGACTTTTCAATTTGTTTTCTATAAACCCAAAACTTAGTGTGCTTTTAGATTGATTGTTTAAATACGTGTAAGACGTTGTATAGCGTTGCTTGCCTCGGTTAAAAAACAGTACATTTCTAAAGTTTTGGTTAAGTCCCAATTGATTGTCTTCGTCTTTTTTAA
The DNA here is from genome assembly GCF_014191595.1 of Mesoflavibacter zeaxanthinifaciens subsp. sabulilitoris. Lineage (NCBI taxonomy): Bacteria > Pseudomonadati > Bacteroidota > Flavobacteriia > Flavobacteriales > Flavobacteriaceae > Mesoflavibacter > Mesoflavibacter zeaxanthinifaciens. Next base: position 425,451 of record NZ_JACHWV010000002.1, read on the forward strand.
AAGGATTTAAATCAAAATTATCACCGTTTCTTCTAATTTTTCTATCAATTAAATAACTGGTTTGATTGTAAAATTTAGATAATAATTTTTTTCCTTTTTGCTCTGAATTCACCCAATTTATTGGGTTTAAAGTTAGGGTTTGACTCAATCTGTTTTGATGTGTTTTTATATAAACTTGATTAGGTAATAACACACGAATATATTCACCTTGATCGGTAAATTGAGCAATTTCAAATTCTTCTAATTCTTGTATACCGTTATTATTATAATCAATCCAAGTGTATGCGCCTTGACCTGGTTCTACTTGCACGTAAGTGAAATCTTGTTGAGGTAAAGAGCCAGAATTAGTCTCGAAAGCAGTATTCCAAATAACACCATTTTTTAGAAACTTTTGATTGAATAATATACGCGAGTTTAGAGAGTTTTCGTCTGCAATGTCTTCATCTTCATAAGTCAGCGTACGGTAATTAACATACATTGATAAATTGGTGTTTTTGTTACTTATCAAACGCGAATCTAAATAGTAAGTATTTGAGGTGTTAACACGAGTTAATTTTTGATTTTGAATACTGTCATTAACTCTAAATTTATAACCAACTTCAGCAAAAACATTGGTGCTATCACCAATTCCTGTAAAGGCTTGATAAGCTGTGAAACGTTGGGATAAGTTTGTAAAAGCTTGAGTTTCTTTAATACGTTCTTTGTTTTCTTCAGCAGAAAAGCCAGCACCAAACCATTGTTTTTTTAAAGCGTAAATGGCTTTGTTGTAACTTCTGAAAAATCTAGATTTGTTAAAAGTTGCATCCGAATTTAATAGACTTGTTTGTGATGAAATATTAAGTTTTTTAAGTCTTAAATTGGTGTTTAAATTGTGTTTGCTTCCGCTAAATGTTCCTGAGTAGTTTAAATGTTGAAAGTTGTAGCTTGCATTTCCTTTTTCGGGATGAAAAGCCTCAAAACCTGCCGAAATTAAAGCTTGATTTCCTAAGGTTGTATTTTGAAGATTGGTGCTATTTTGACTTAAATTCCAGTCGCGATTAAATTCTGGTCGGTATAAACGTTGTATAGTTTTAAAATCTTGATTGATGTAATCTATATCTGCAATTGCATTAAGATTCCAAAGACTATCTTGTTTGATTATGGACTGTTCTACGGTTAATTTACCTGCATAACCATTATTGTTTTTATCATCTAAATTAGAAAACAGGTTAAGGTCGTTTTTGCTACCGGCTAATTCAAAACTAATGTTTGTTTTTTCATTTGGTGTGTATTCACTATTTACCACAGCAATTTGTAAAAGTGTTGGCGCTACTAATTGTACCACTGGTGAGTAATTACCTTGTCGTATGCCATTTATTGGCGCAATGTATTCATAAATATTATTAATGGCATTTGACGATGATAGTATATAATTACCTTGGTTATCTCCAATTAAAGTAAAGGTAACGCTGTAAAGCTCGTCATCTGGGTTGTTGGAGAATATGTAAATCTCTTCTCCATTAATAATCTCTTTTCTATATAAAATTCTATTTTCATTATATGCTTCTAGGACTTCAGAAGGCGCTATCATTAGGTTTTGATCATCACCTGCGTTGCTTAAAATTTCAGCTTGTGCTTGAGAGATATTTTGTTGTAATGGATTGTTTTTAGAATCGTTTTCAGAATAGACAGAAGCGCCAATTTTCAGTTTTTCGCTACTGTAATTTCCACCTCCAAAAGCGACAATTCTAGAATAATTTCGTTCAGAATATTGAAAATCAACACTAATTCTCATTTCTGAAGTTACAGGATACGTAGGGTTGAAAATAATTTCACCTGCATTGTAATCTATAATATAATCTTCGTTTTCTCCTCTTTTTAACGGTACGCCATTTACGTAAACGGTTTCACTTCCAGAAACAATAAGTACAAACAACTCGCCACTTGGACCTTGCAGTTTGTACGGACCTTGATTACCTTCTTGAGCGGTGAATTGGTAGTTGGTAAATTGTCCGCGTACCAAAGCGCCTGACGCAAAAATATTGGTTTGATGGTTGTCGTCACCCAAGTTAGCTCTTATTTGTAAGCCTTGCACTCGCTTAGAAAAATTAGCAAAATAAGAGTTGCTGTTTTGTAAGTCGATATCTCCAGCACGTATCGCCCAGCGGTCACTAAAAAGCTCTAAAAACACTTGGTCAAACTCGTCTAAACGTTGTGAGTAACCACTTTCTTGTAATGGTATGTTGGCATCTTGTATACTGGCACGCAGTGAGACTTTATCGTTTAATTTACCGGTAATTTGTAAATCTAATTCGCTATTCAAAACCGAATTTTGGTTGTTACCAATAGTCACACCACGACTTATACTACCTGTAGTGGTTAAACCATCAAAAGGTGTAAAAGTGTTGGTAATATTGGGTTGTTTAAGTTGTACAAGTTTATCAACGTTTGCAGTACTTTCTACAATAACGCTTTTGTCAAATTGTTGGTAAGTTCTAGTTAAAAATTCAGGATATTTTTGGTAGCTTACTATTACAGAATCTCCTTCAATAGGTTTTAAGAGTTGAAGCGTTGACGTTGCAAAATCAATAGTGTAATACGTAGTATCTAAAATCTGATAGCTTTTAGTTTTTAATTCAAAAAAATTAGAATTTATACTTACGCTATCTACTTTTATAGTGTCTTTGACAGCGATGGTTTTCTTTACCAATAAAGCATCTTGGTCTTGCCCAAAAGCAAAAAAGACTGACAAGAAAATAAAAAAGGTAAAGCAATTTTTCATCTACAACTATAACAGCAAAATTGTTACTTTATTTTGTTAATATTTTTTAGTTAAAAAGGCTATAATTCATCTTGTAAAAGTAACGCATTATTTATTTTAGCAGAAATTAATAATTAAGATGAAAATTATCTCGTACAACGTTAACGGAATTAGAGCTGCAATAAACAAAGGATTTATAGATTGGTTAAAAAGTACAAATCCAGATATTTTGTGTTTGCAAGAGATAAAAGCAATGGAAGAACAGCTAGATTTAGACTTGTTTAAAGACGCTGGTTACCATTATAATTATTGGTTTAGCGCACAAAAAAAAGGCTATAGCGGTGTAGCTGTGTTGTGTAAAACCGAACCAGACCATGTCGAGTTTGGAACAGGAATAGAATCTATGGATTTTGAAGGTAGAAACCTGCGTGTAGATTTTGGACATTTATCGGTGATGAGCATGTATTTGCCTTCTGGAACAAACGATGCTAGATTATCTCACAAATTTGAATATATGGACATGATTCATCAATATTTAAATGAATTACGCCAAGAACGACCAAACCTTGTAGTTTGCGGAGATTATAATATTTGTCATGAAGAAATAGATATTCATAACCCAAAAATGAAAGGCGTTTCAGGTTTTTTACCCGAAGAACGCGAGTGGTTAACAAGCTTTATAGATAGCGGATTTATAGATTCTTTTAGATTTCTTCATCCAGAAAGACAAGAATATTCGTGGTGGAGCTATCGCGCCAATGCAAGAGCAAACAATAAAGGTTGGCGTTTAGATTACGCAATGGTTAGCGAGCCATTACAACAAAAAATAAAAAGAGCAGTTATATTACAAGAAGCAAAACATAGTGACCATTGTCCAATTTTGCTAGAACTAGAAAACTAATAAACAACAATCCCAAATAAATAAAAAATGAAAAACACCTTTTTAACTTTAATGCTTTCAACTTTTGTATTATCAAGTTGTGTATCGCCAAAAGTGTACAAAGAGCTAGAAAGTAAATATGCAGACTTAAAAAAAGAAAATAGATCGTTAAAAGATCAAAATAAGGATTTACAAAAAGCAAAAAACCAAGCTGAAAATGACTTAGCTTCATTACAAGCAAAATATGACGAAGCTGTAGCAAAACGCGACCAATTACAAGCAGATCTAGCAGCAACAAAAACTAATTATGATACTTTAAAAGCATCATATGACGCTTTAGAAGCTAATAGTAGTTCTGCAATTGCGGCAAACACAAAAAAGAACAGAGAATTATTAGCGCAATTAGAAGCTAAAGAGCAAGCATTAGCTACAGAAAACGCTAGATTAGAGCAGTTAAAAAAAGAACTTGAAGCAAGATCGCAACGTGTAGCAGATCTAGAGGCTATAATATCTGCAAAAGAAGCCGAAATGAATGCGTTAAAAGACGCCATTTCAAGTGCGTTAGTAGATTTTGAAGGTAAAGGATTAACCGTAGAAAAACGTAACGGAAAAGTTTATGTATCTATGGAAAATAAACTGTTATTCCAATCAGGTAGTTGGGCAGTAGGAACACAAGGTAAACAAGCAGTAAAGCAGTTAGGAACAGTGTTGGCAGATAATCCAGACATTTCAGTATTGATAGAAGGACACACAGATAACGACCCATTTTCTGGTAACGGAAACGTAAAAGACAACTGGGATTTATCAACTAAACGTGCTACAGCAATAGTAAATATCCTTCAAGAAAATAAAAATATCAATCCAGAAAGTTTAACAGCTGCAGGTCGTGGCGAGTATGCTCCTGTTGCAACTAACGACACAGCTGAAGGAAAAGCAAAAAACCGTCGTATAGAGGTTATTTTAACACCAAAATTAGACAAAATCACAGAGTTGTTAAATAATTAGGGCGTTAGCACAGTCTTGAGTTATACTTAGCGCAAATTGTTAAGTTTTGAGTATAAAATTCTTAACAAACATTTAGACCTTTAGTTAAATTATTTAATTAAAGGTCTTTTTATATTTGTTAAAAAGTAAACTATCCAAAAAATGAAATATACAACGCTTCCAAACACAGATATAAAAGTGAGTAAAATTTGCCTAGGTACTATGACTTGGGGAAATCAAAATACAGAAGAAGAAGGTCATGCACAATTAGATTATGCAATAGAACAAGGTGTGAATTTTATAGATACAGCAGAATTATATCCTGTACCTGCTGAAGCAAGAACGCAAGGAAGAACTAGTGAAATAATAGGGACATGGCTTAAAAAAACAGGACATAGAGAAAAAGTTGTTATCGCATCCAAAATAGCTGGGCCAGGCGATTATACCGCACACATACGTACATCAGGATTTCAAAAAGGATCAATTAAAGATGCTGTAGAAAAAGAATTAAAAAGACTACAAACAGATTATATAGATTTGTTTCAATTACATTGGCCAGAACGACAAACTAATACGTTTGGGGTAAGAGATTATAATCATAATCCAAACGACAAATGGGAAGATAATTTTAAAGACGTTTTAGAGCAGTTAGAGGCTGTAAAAAAAGAAGGAAAAATTCGTTTTGCAGGACTTTCTAACGAAAAAGCATGGGGAACAATGCGCTATTTAGAAGAATCTAAAAAGCATAATTTAATAAGACCGATAACCATTCAAAATGCATACTCTTTAATTAACCGAGTTTTTGAAGGAGACATGGCTGAAATTTCAATAAGAGAAAATATAGGATTATTAGCTTATTCGCCTATGGCATTTGGTGTGTTATCTGGTAAATATATTAAAGGAACTGCAGGAGAAAACTCTAGATTAAAATTGTTTCCAAGATTTGCTAGATACAGTAGTGAAAATTCAACAATTGCAACAAAAAAATATCTAGAGCTAGCAGAAGCTAATAATCTTAGCTTAGCGCAAATGGCATTGGCTTTTGTTAATCAAAGACCATTTATAACTAGTAATATTATTGGAGCAACTAATTTAGAGCAACTTAAAGAAAATATTTCAAGCATTAATATTGAATTATCTTCAGAAATTTTAGAAAAAATAAATCAAATTCATTCCATAATACCTAATCCTGCTCCTTAATCGATAGTCATTAAGGGATTAGTCGCTGTTTTCTTTTAAACGATAAATTAAAACATTTTATCTATATTAACTATTTAGGGTAAGTAGTAGTAGGTTTTTTTTAATAGCTTAGATGTTTCTAAAACTAAACATCTCATTAATTAATATGAAAAAAACTACTCTACTAATTTGTTTGATTGCTTTATTTTCGAGCATACAATCATTTTCACAAATTACCAGTTATCCTTACTCAGAAGATTTCGAATCTGGAGATGGTGGCTGGACAGCAAACGGTACAGGAACATGGGCTTTAGGAACGCCAGCAGCTACTATTATAAATAGTGCAGCATCTGGTAGTAACTCATGGGTAACAAATCTAACCGGAAATTATAATAGTAATGAGGACTCTTTTGTAAGTAGTCCAATTTTTGATCTATCAACATTGTCATCACCAAGCATTGAAATGAGTATTTGGTGGGAATCAGAGTTTAGTTGGGATGGAACTGTATTACAGTCATCTATTGATGGTGGAGCAACATGGCAAAATGTTGGTGCTTTTGGAGACCCTAACAATTGGTATACAGATACTACAATTAATGGTAATCCAGGAGGGCAACAAGAAGGATGGACAGGACGAAATGGTTCTGGGTCTAATGGATGGGTAACTGCACGTCATGCTTTAGTAGGCTTAGCAGGCGAAAGTAGTGTTCAGCTAAGAATAGCTTTTGGATCAGATGGATCTGTTCAGGATGAAGGATTTGCTTTTGATGATGTGTCTATTTTTGATGTGATATGTCCTGAACCATTAACTTTAACAGCAACAACGACAGGAGACAGTACAGCAGATGTTACATGGTCAGCAGGTGGATCAGAGTCTGAATGGCAAATTTGGGTGCAACCAGCAGGAACAGGAGAGCCAACAACAGATGGCACAACAACATCGACTAATAATCCTTATCCAGCAAGTGGTTTAACACCAAGTACAGCTTATGAAGTTTATGTAAGAGCTAATTGTGATACTGATGGGTTTAGTAACTGGGTAGGACCAGTAAACTTCACAACGTTTAACACACCACCACCAGCACCAGTAGGTGTAACATGTTCTTCTGGAGGATCTACTTTTGTGTTTACAGAAACTTTTGGAGCAACTTCAGGAACAGCACCAGCAGGATGGACAGGAACAGGTTTTGATGGTTCTAATGGAAATTGGCGTATTACAGAAGAAAATGGAAACTCATTTGGAACGGGACCAAACGTAACATGGGATGGTAATGCAGGAGCGCACTTAGAATATGAAGCATCTGGTAGTGCTTCAGATATAGCCTCAGCCATTTCACCAGCAATAGATTTAACATCAGCAGTAGATGGTGCAGAGTTATCATTTTATATGCATGCATTTGGTGATGATATAGGAACTTTAAATGTAGGTGTGTCTACATCTCCAACAGGACCATTCACAACAGAATATACTTGGATAGGAGACTACCAAACAGACGCTACAGAAGCATGGGTACCAATAGGTATAAACTTAGATACTTATTTAGGACAAGTAATTTATGTAGAATTTAGCTACGGAGGCGCAGGAACAGGATTTGAAGGTGATATAGCTATTGACCAAATACAAGTAGAAACTTGTGGAACATTCTGTATTGCACCAACAAACTTAATAGCTTCGAATATAACAGCAACTTCAGCAGATATTTCTTGGACACCAAGTGGGCCAGAAACACAATGGAACTATGTAGTACAACCAGCAGGAACAGGAACACCAACTTCAGGAACAACAGTTGGAACAACAACAGTTTCAGAATCAGCACTAACACCTCAAACAGATTATGAAGTATATGTACAAGCAATCTGTGGAGCAGACACTAGTGTATGGGCAGGACCTTATTTCTTCACAACACCAGCACAAACCAATTTTGTATTAGATTGTGTTAATGGTGGACCACAAACACTAACTTATTGTTATGAGAATAACGATACTAATGTATTCACATTTACAAGTGCAGATGGTACAACACCATTAAACATAACGTTTAATGCTGGCCAAGTAGAACAAAACTTTGATGAACTAGTAGTTCTGGACTCTGACGGATCAACAGATTTAAATGCAGCTACACCTTATGGTAACGGTGGAAACTTAAGTGGTCTAACTTATCAATCAACAGGATCTACAATTTCATTCCAAGTTCAGTCAGACGGAAGTGTAAACTGTCAAGGTAACAACTATACATCAATTGATGTAACTGTAAGTTGTGCTACTTGTGTTAATCCAACTGCAACTTTTGTTGTGGTAGATGATTGTGCAAATGGAGATCAATTCTTAGTAGATGTAGATATTACTTCTTTAGGAGATGCAACATCATTATCTATTCAAGATAACCAAGGTAATCCTCCAGTAAGTGTATCGTCTACAGGTTCTGTAACTCCTCTATTTGGGCCTTATCCGTTTAATACAGATATTATATTTACTGTTTCAAATGAACAAGATGGAAACTGTGTGATTACAAGTCAAGCAATATCATTAGCTGCTTGTCCACCGGTTAATGATAACCCATGTAATGCTACTGTGGCTTCTGTAAATTCAGATGAAAGTTGTACAGTAGTTAATTCAGGAACATTATTAGAAGCTACAGATTCAGGTTATCCAAATGGATCATGTACAACCAGTGCAGATGATGATGTTTGGTTCCAATTTACAGCAGTTGGTGATCAACAAATTATACAAATACAAAATGTTGTTGGTGGCTTTAATGTAGACCATGCTGTTTATGAAGGAACAGACTGTAATAATTTAACTCAGTTATATTGTACAACAGATGACTTCAGTTTAACGCCTACGTTAATAGTAGGTAATACATATTATGTAAGAGTATTTTCAGCTGGATCAACACCAACATCAATCACTTTTGACTTATGTATACAGACTCTAGGTGCACCTACATATTGTACAGATGCCTTACCTATTTGTGCAGATCCAACTATATTTTACCCTAGTATTGTAGGAGATCAAACAGCTCCTCCATACTTAGATTATGATTGTTTAGGAAGTCAACCAGATCCGCAATGGAATACAATTCAATTTGATGATCCAGGAGATTATACTTTCCAATTAGCTCAAACAAACGACGCGGGAACTGGTTTAGATATTGACTTTATAGTTTGGGGACCATTTACAGGACAAGACACGGGTTGTTTTGAATTATTATCTCCTAATATTGCAGATTGTAGTTTCTCTGCTACAGCAACAGAAACTATTACATTAACAGGAGTTCCAGCGAATTCAACATATGTTATTTTAATAACTAATTACTCTCAACAATCAGGTACTTATAACTTTACTCAAACTTCTGGACCGACAGATGGTACAAATTGTGATGTGGTTTGTGACGTTACTTTAGATTATGATGGTATAGTTGTAGAACAAGGAACAACAGCTCCTGATGGAGAAAGCGATGATATTAACTTATGTGGTTATACATCTGTTACCTTAACAGCAGATACTGCTTATTCTGTAGATTCTTATGATTGGTACATTGACGGAATATATCAAGCAGGAATTAACTCTCCAACTTTAGTCGCTACCCAGTCAGGTAGTTACCAGTGTGTTGTTGGAGGAGGAATTTGTGATGATTTTACATCATCTATAATAGCTAATATTAATTTCTTTGACGATGCTATTGCTAATCAAGCACCAGATATGGAAGCTTGTGATGAAGGTGCTGGTAATGCTAGTTTTGATTTAGAATCTCAAACAGCAACAATTCTAGGTACTCAAAGTAATGCAGATTTTGTTGTTACTTATCATGAAACATTATCTGATGCTCAATCAGGTACATCAGCTATTTCTTCACCTTACGTAGCAGTAGATGGTACTGTAATTTATGTAAGAGTTGAAGATATTGATGCAGTAGGATCAATGTCTGGATGTGCATCTACAAATACTAGCTTTAACTTGGTAGTTAATGATGCACCAGAAGCATATGCAACACCAAATCAAGAACTATGTGATGATGGTAGCGGAAGTAATATATTTGACTTAACGCTTAACGAAGCGGTTACAATAGGAACACAAACCAATGTGTCTGTATCTTATTATACATCTCAAATTGATGCTGAAACAAGTACAAATGCAATCAATAATCCAACTGCATATTCTAATACAAATAGTCCTCAGACAATTTTTGTTAAAGTTGAAAATTCTTCAGCAAGTGAGTGTTATGCAATTACAAGTTTTGATATAGCACTTTATGAAACACCAGAGACTCAATTTGGAGATGTAGTTTACGAGGTATGTCCAAACGCTACAACACCTATAACAGTAACAGCGATACCGGATAATTACACATCTAACGAGGTAAGTATTGTATGGTATGACCAAAATGATAATATAATATCAGGCGAGAACAGCTTAGATTTAGATACCGTATTAACAGAAGGTACTTATACCATTGAGGTTACTTTTAATGATACAGGATGTTCAAACACTGCAACAGTAGATGTCTTTGAGTTAGAGAGTTGTGTTATCCCACAAGGTATATCGCCAAATAATGATGGGTTTAACGATAACTTTGACTTAAGCAGTTTTGATGTACAACGCTTAGAGATTTATAACCGTTATGGTACGTTAGTATACTCAAAAGATTCTTACAGCAATGAGTGGCATGGTCAATCAAACGACGGAGAAGAGTTACCAGTAGGGACTTACTACTTTGTCATGAAGTATCAAGGAAGCAAACAAAAAGCCGCTTGGGTATACATAAACAGATAATAAACTAATCATACAACCAATACAGATATAATGAAAAAAATATATATCCTATTCGCTTTGCTCTTTGCATTGCAAGCACAAGCACAGCAAGATCCACAATACACACAATACATGTATAACATGAATGTGGTCAATCCAGCTTACGCCGGTTCATACGAAGGTGTTGCCATAGGCGCACTTTACAGAAGCCAATGGGTAGGTTTAGAAGGAGCACCATCAACAGGAACCTTAACCATACACTC
>NZ_JACHWV010000003.1:0-376445 GCF_014191595.1 Mesoflavibacter zeaxanthinifaciens subsp. sabulilitoris
ATCGATTTTTACCGTTTCCAGCAAAAATCTTACGCTGTCAATTCAATATGTTTATGAACTTTTTCTTAATTCTTAAGACGTTTATTTCCTAAGCGGGTGCAAATATAAAACAAGTTTTTAAACCTTGCAAACTTTTTTTAAAAAAAAATTTAAAATTTTTTTTCACCGTTTTGCTTAATCAATATTTTATCTAGAACTTTCTCGAAATCTTATCCCTGATTGCTCAGTTGTTATTGTTTCGGGGTGCAAATATAAGACCCTTTTTCATTCCCACAACCCTTTTTTGAAACTTTTTTTGCTTTTTTTTTACTCTTGCTTTTTAACACCTTGTTTTCAGTGTTTTACAACTTAACTTTTTTTTATCTTTTTTTTAAATCTGTTTTTTCAACCTATATAATACACTTAATGCTCCTTTTAAATCTTATACTTTTATGTAGAGTATACATATATTGTTACGTACTATATGTTATATAACTCAAATTAACACTCCTCTTATATTATACTTTTAATTTATAATTAGGAATTACTCTTGTTAATATTAAGGAAGACTCTAAAATATCTTGCTTATATTTATTCGATATGAAATAATACCACATAAAAAACTAATGATATTGTTACATACATTTATATTGCTTCTCTATTATTATACTACTATATTTGTATCCTAATTTAAATAATTCATGATAAATATTACTTTACCTGATGGTAGTGTTAAAGCCTTTAATATAGGATCTACCCCAATGGATGTTGCTAAAAGCATTAGTGAAGGTTTAGCTAGAAACGTAATTTCAGCAAACTTTAATGGTACAACTATAGAAACTTCTACAAAATTAACCACCGATGGTTCTCTTGTGCTTTACACCTGGAATGATGATGAGGGTAAAAAAGCATTCTGGCATAGTTCTGCACATGTACTTGCTCAAGCTTTAGAAGAATTATATCCTGGATGCAAGTTAACCATAGGTCCTGCTATAGATAATGGCTTTTATTATGATGTAGATTTTGGAGAGAACGTGGTTAGTGATAAAGATTTTAAAAGTATAGAAAATAAAATGCTTGAAATTGCTAGAGGTAAACATAATTTTAATATGCGTACTGTTAGTAAATCTGATGCACTATCTTTATATAAAGACAATAGATATAAGACAGAATTAATAAAAAATTTAGAGGATGGCGAAATAACATTTTGTGATCACTCTACTTTTACAGATTTATGTCGAGGAGGACACATACCTAATACTGGTATTATAAAAGCTGTCAAAATATTGTCTGTTGCAGGAGCTTATTGGCGTGGTGATGAAAACAACCCTCAATTAACACGTGTATATGGTATTTCATTTCCTAAACAAAAGGATTTAAAAGAATATTTGGAACTTTTAGAAGAAGCTAAAAAGCGTGACCATAGAAAACTTGGTAAAGAATTAGGGTTATTTGCTTTTTCACAAAAGGTGGGACAAGGTTTACCTTTATGGCTTCCTAAAGGTGCTGCTTTAAGAGAACGATTAGAAAACTTCTTAAAAGCTGCTCAAAAAAAAGCTGGTTATGAGATGGTTGTCACACCTCATATTGGCCAAAAAGAACTTTATGTTACTTCTGGTCATTACGCCAAATACGGTGAAGATAGTTTTCAACCAATAACAACACCTAAAGAAGATGAGGAATTCTTATTAAAACCAATGAATTGTCCTCATCACTGCGAAATATACAACAACACACAATGGTCCTATAAAGATTTACCAAAACGTTATGCTGAGTTTGGGACTGTATATAGATATGAGCAAAGCGGAGAATTACATGGGTTAACACGTGTAAGAGGCTTTACTCAAGATGATGCGCATATTTTCTGTACGCCAGACCAATTGGATCAAGAGTTTAAAAATGTAATAGACTTAGTGTTATATGTATTTGGATCTTTAGGTTTTGAAAACTTTACAGCACAAGTATCTTTACGTGACCCTGAAAAACCAGAAAAATACATAGGAAGTGACGAAAATTGGGAGAAAGCAGAAAAAGCAATCCTAAATGCAACAAAAGAGAAAAATTTAAATTATATTATAGAAACAGGTGAAGCTGCCTTTTACGGACCTAAACTAGATTTTATGGTAAAAGACGCTTTAGGTAGACAATGGCAATTAGGCACTATACAAGTAGACTATAATTTACCAGAACGATTTGACCTTACATATAAAGGAAGTGATAACGAATCGCACAGACCTGTAATGATTCACCGTGCACCATTTGGAAGTCTAGAAAGATTTATAGCAATATTACTAGAACATACAGGAGGAAATTTCCCACTTTGGTTAATGCCAACACAAGTTTCTGTGTTAACTCTTAGTGAAAAATATGAAAATTACGGTCAAAATGTTTTAACTTTGCTAGAAAATCACGAAATTCGCGCCCTTATAGATAATAGAAGCGAGACTATTGGTAAAAAGATTAGAGAGGCAGAAATGAATAAAACGCCTTACATGATTATCATAGGAGAGCAAGAAGAAAAAGAAAATAAAATTTCTGTAAGACAACACGGAGGTGAAGATTTAGGCACGATTAGTGTAGATGAATTTGCAGAAATTATTAAAAAAGAAATTAATAAAACAAAAAAACAATTTTAAATTTAAGTTTAACTAAAAACGAAAAGCCATAGCAATACGTAGAAAAAGATCAAGAGGACCAGCAAGAGTTATTAAAGAAGACCAACACAGAATTAACTCTAAAATTAGAGCAGAAAAAGTACGTGTAGTCGGAGATAATGTAGAAGTAGGTATTTACCCAATTAAAAAAGCTTTAGCAATAGCAGAAGAGCAAGAACTTGATTTGGTAGAAATCTCACCTAAAGCAGATCCACCAGTTTGTAAAGTAATGGATTATAAGAAATTTCTTTACGAACAGAAAAAACGTGAAAAAGCTTTAAAAGCTAAAGCATCTAAAGTTGTTATTAAAGAAATAAGATTTGGTCCTCAAACAGACGATCATGATTATGAATTTAAGAAAAAACACGCAGAAAAGTTTTTAAAAGACGGTGCAAAACTAAAAGCATTTGTATTCTTTAAAGGACGTTCTATAGTGTTTAAAGAGCAAGGACAAATATTATTATTACGTTTAGCTCAAGATTTAGAAGAATTTGGAAAAGTAGAACAAATGCCTAAACTTGAAGGAAAACGTATGACAATGTTTATTGCTCCAAAAAAATAATTAAACTCTTAATAAGAGTCAAAATAATATAAGCGAAATAATAAAAACTAGGAAACAAAATGCCTAAAATGAAAACAAAATCTAGTGCTAAGAAGCGTTTTAAGCTTACTGGTACTGGTAAAATTAAAAGAAAGCACGCGTTTAAAAGTCACATCTTAACAAAGAAGTCTAAAAAACGTAAGTTAGCTTTAACTCACGATGCATTAGTACATGATGCAGATGAGAACAATGTTAAAATCATGTTACGTTTAAAGTAACAAGACTTTAACCGGTTAAAATTATTTATAAACCCTGGAGTTAGGCTCAATCAAAGTGTTAAACAATTAACCGCCTACTACAAAAAAACAATTAAATTATGCCTAGATCAGTAAATTCTGTAGCTAAAAGAGCCAGAAGAAAAAAGGTGCTTAAACAAGCAAAAGGTTACTTTGGACGTCGTAAAAACGTTTGGACAGTAGCAAAAAATGCGGTTGACAAAGCTATGCAATATGCATACAGAGACCGTAGAAACAAAAAAAGAACATTCCGTGCATTATGGATTACGCGTATTAACGCAGGTGCAAGATTACACGGTATGTCTTATTCTCAGTTTATGGGTAAATTAAAAGCTAATAATATCGAATTAAACCGTAAGGTTTTAGCAGATTTAGCTATGAACAACCCAGAAGCTTTTGAAGCAATTGTGAATAAAGTAAAATAAGGCTTTTTGCCAATTGTATAACAATACTTCGCTTATATAAATTAAATCCGATTCTTTTTTGAATCGGATTTTTTTATTCACCTAACTTTAAAAATTGAATTTATGAAATTATCTCAAGTCAAACTTGTAGTCTCTGATATGGATGGGACATTACTGAACAATCAAGGAGAAGTAAGTCAAAACTTTTTTAATATATTTGAAGCTTTAAAAAAAGAAAACATACACTTTGTTGCCGCAAGTGGTAGACAGTATTTTAGTATTACAGAAAAGCTTAATGGTATAGCAAACGACATTACCATTATTGCAGAAAATGGAGCTATAACAAAACAGCAAGGTAAAGATTTGCTTTTAATCAAAATTCCTAAAGAAGAAATAAAAGATTTAATTTTACTACTAAGATCTTTTGATGATATTGAAATTGTTCTTTGCGGAAAAAAGTCTGCTTATATCGAAACAAAAAATGAAAGTTTTATAAACTTCTTCAAGGAGTTTTACTCCAAATACAAACAAGTAGAAGATTTAACATCTATTGAGAATGATGACTTTTTAAAAATAGCAGTTTACTGTAAACATGGATCTGAAGAACAATTATACCCGCATGTAAAACATCTAGAAGCAGATTATAAAGTAAAAGTTTCTGGTCAAGTTTGGTTAGATATTTCTCATCAAAATGCTAATAAAGGATTTGCTTTATCACAACTTCAAAATAATTTAGGTATTACTACTGAAGAAACAATGGTTTTTGGAGATTATAATAATGATTTAGAAATGATGGAACGTTCCTACTATAGCTATGCAATGGAAAACGCACATCCAAATGTAAAAAAAGCAGCTAGATTTATAACAAAAAGCAATAATGAAGCTGGTGTAGAGATGGTATTAGCTTCACTATTAGAAAAGATAAAACTTTCTAAACAAGGTTAACAGCGTATATTTTAACTAGTTCCTCTTTTCCTTTTAGAGGAATTTCACCTATTGATTTTATATCATATTTCTGAAGGTTATACATGGTTTTGTATAAACTTTCAGAAATTAATAATGATTGTTCATACTTATTACACTCACCTTGTATTCTTGCTGTAGTATTAATAACATCTCCATGATAAGCAATTTCCTTTTTTACAGTACCAACTTCTGTTACTATTAATTTACCACCGTGTAAACCTGCTTTAAATGTTGGTATTACTCCAAATTGTTTTAAATACCATTTCTCCTTTTTTTTAAGTACTTCTTTATATTTATAAAACAGTTTTATACAATTATTTTGATGTACACCTCTTTTATAAGTCCAACTTAATACAGCTTCATCCCCAACATATTGATAGATTTCTGCATCGTACCGTCCAATAACTCGGTTTAAATCATAAAAACAGCTTTGTATTAATTTACTGTATTTATAATGTCCTAATTGTTCTGCTAACTTGGTCGAATCTTTTAAATCTAAAAACATAAAAACGCGTCGTTCTTCTCTTGGCTTTCTATATTTTCCTATTAAAAAATTAAAAAAGACACCTTGACCAAATTTTTCATTGGCTATTTTAATAAATGTAAAAACTTGAGAACAGATAATAAAATACCCAACCAACAACCAAAACACTTGGTTTTGTTGCCACCAACCTAAATCGTTAGATAAATTTAAATCTAGCTCTACTTCTGCTCTAGCATATATAATTGATAAGAACAAAATCATACCAACTAAATACACTAAAAATTTTAAGAAAATTATAATTGAAAGCGATAGGTTTTTAGCTACAAATTTGTCAAAAACAAACTCTACAATAGCATACAAAAGACCTATTAAACCTCCTAAGTACAACCCAAACTTTAAGAGTTTTGCAAAAGAAAAATCAGTTATTGCAATACCTTCTTCTGCTCCTATTGCAAAATATCTTATAGTGATAAATAAACAAAATGCTCCAGACCAGAATAAAGTGGTAGAAAATAGTAGTTTTATAAATTGAACAAAATAATATCTCAATTGTTTTTTATTTAGAAATCTCGTCTATTGCAGCCTTAAATTCTGCCCAATTTATTTGCTTGTCTCCATCTTTATCGTAACCTTCAATAAGCTTACTTGCAACAATACCTCTTATAAAACCACTAATTTCAGCTTGTTTTAAAAGTTCTTTAATTTCTGAAATAGATAATGTTTTATTGCCATCTTTATCAAAAAAAGCAAATGCTTCTTCTGGAGTTTTAAAATGGTTAGTGATTAGTATTTCTATTTTTTTTAAAATGGTTTCCTTGGTTGACATATTACTTTCCTTTTTAATAAAGATACAAAATGAAAGTTTGCAAGATTGTAAAGAAACGTTAATTACCAAATACTGTTACTACAACTGTTCTACTACCTCCGTAATTACGATGTTCACACAAATAAATACCTTGCCAAATCCCTAAATTGAGTTTTCCGTTTGTTATAGGAATAGTTACAGAAGCTCCAAATAATGACGCTTTAATATGTGCTGGCATATCATCTGAACCTTCATAAGTGTGTTTATAATAAGGTTCATTTTCTGGAACAAACCTATTGATGTAGCTTTCAAAATCTACTCTAACGGTTGGATCTGCATTTTCATTTATGGTCAAACTTGCAGAAGTATGTTTAATAAATACCTGAAGTTGACCAATTTTTATACTTTGAATTTCAGTTGAAATTTTATCTAAAATTTCTGAAGTAATTAAATGAAATCCTCTTTTTTGTGGTGTTAAACTTATTTCTTTTTGAAAAAATTTCATCTAAATATTAAGTTTTCTGCTTTTTCTTTTTTGCTGCAGGAAATAACACATTGTTTAAAATTAATCTGTAGCCAGGAGATGTTGGATGCAAATCTAATTCGGTTTTTGGATCACCAACTTTATGTGTATAATCTTCTGGGTCATGACCTCCATAAAACGTAAAAAAACCTTTACCTTTTATACCGTGTATATATTTTGCTTCTCCATTGGTCTTATTCTCGCCCATAACTAATACATTAGATTTTATTTCTTCTCTGTCAAAAGAAGTGGTTTGTCCCATAAAACCTTTAACCAACGCAGTATGATTTTGACATAACATGGTTGGAATTGGATCCCATTTTGCTGAAAAATCCATTAAAGAAAAGTAGTCTGTTTCTTTAGGTATTTTACGTTTTGTAGTCATATCTATACTAGAAAATTCGTAAACCAATGGGTTACGCTCTAAAGTAAAATCTTTAAAAGCAAAGGTTTTATTGAAATCAATTTTTGCTTGATAATTTGCATCGCTTGCATCGCCGTCAAACATTAGTTCGCAAATATCTACGCCGTCTGCAGATAATGCAATATCAAAACTATCTGTTGCGCTACACATAGCAAACATAAATCCGCCACCAACTACGTAATCTCTTATTTTTAAAGCTACATCTCGTTTTTCTTCAGAAACTTTTTTGTAACCTAATTTTGTAGCTAAGGCTTCTGCTGATTTTTTTTCTTCAATATACCAAGCAGCTTGCCTATATCTAGCATAAAATTTACCATATTGACCTGTAAAATCTTCATGATGAAGATGTAACCAGTCATAAAGTAATAATTCGTCTTTTAAAACTTCTTCATCATATACAGTTTCATAAGGTATTTCTGCATAAGTTAATACCATTGTTACAGCATCATCCCAAGGTAATTTTCCTTTAGGTGTATAAACAGCAATTTTAGGAGCTTTTTCTAAAACTACTGCTTCCATATTTTTACTTGGACTGCTTATTTCTTTTAAAATACTTTCGGCTTTAACATCAGAAATGACTTCAAAACTTACGCCTCTTATTTGACATTCGCGTTGAATTCTTTCTGAATCTGGTAATAAAAAAGAACCACCACGATAATTAAGTAACCATTTAACTTTTAGTTGCTGGCTTAAAGTCCAATACGTAATACCATAAGCTTTTAAGTGATTTTTTTGCGTATCTGCATCCATAGGAATTAGAACATATGACGCAAAACTTTGAAACGTGATTGATAAAAAAAGTATTAAAAAAAGTGTTTTCTTCATAGATGAAAGATAAACAAAAAAAGTGCTTTTTTTAATTTTTTAATATCATTTTAAGTAAGGTTTAAGAACCTGAAAGTATATCTGAAATTATTTTTGTTCGAGGAAACTGTTCTAAAATTATTTTAATAAAAACAGTAATAGGAATTGCCATAATTAAACCTGGTACGCCCCATATAAATCCCCAAAACATAAGCATTACTAAAACTGCAATAATATTTATAGAAAATGATTTTCCCATAAAAATTGGTTCTAAAATAGCGCCAAATAATATTTGAACAGATGTAATAGAAATAATAAAAAAGAGTAAAATACTAGATATTTCTAATTCTACAAAAGCAAAAATAGATAATAAAATTACGGTAATAAAAGAGCCTACCATTTGCACAAAATTGATAATAAATGCAAATAAGCCCCAAAATATAGGAAAACTAACATCAAAAAAGTAACACGCTAAACCAGTACCAATACCAGTAAGAAAACTAACCAAAAACTTAACTTTTATAAATTTTATTAAGTCTTTTTCAATCTTTCTAAAGGTTTTTATAGAAGTGTGTTTTTGTTTTAAAAGTGTTCTATTAATTAATCGCTCTACATTAATAGATTCTGCTAACCACAATACCACAAAAAATGTTGTAGTAAGTAAAGCTGTTAAAAATTTAGAAATAAAGCTAACTGTTGGAGATAAGTTATTTAAAATAACATCTTTATTTAAATACTTATTTATAGTCTTTACTCCTTCTACTTGTTGAATTCCAAAAAAAGATTCGAGGCTACCAACTAAACTATTTATTTTTAATTGAGCTTTATCAAAAAAGTGAGAATCTGAAGTTAATATTTCTTTACTTGATAATTTAATTAACTCTATACCCATCCAAACTCCTGCAACTATAAGTAATAAAACTAATACTATACTTAAATATTTAGGTACTTTACGTCTTCTTAAATTTCTTAATATAGGTAAGAATAATAATGCAATGAACATTGAAAACACTAATGGAATAAAGATAAATGACAAAATCTTTAAAAGATAGAATAGTATTGGAATTACAATTATTAAAAGTAAATAATTAGTAGTTTTTATTTTATCCATCGTTGGTCGTTGTTGCTAAAAATGTATTAATTAAAATGGTACATCATTATCTTCATCTGGTGCTCCAAAAGCATCATTAGCAGATGGGAAATTAGATTGTGGGAAAGGATCATCATTTGTTTCATTCATTTTACTATGATATTCTTGTCCAAAAGGTGTATCAAAGTCGTCTAAATTGTCAAACTTACCAAGATGACCAATAAATTTAAGCCTTATGTTTTCTAGTCCACCATTACGGTGTTTTGCAACAATAAATTCTGCTTGACCTTCTGTTGGTGATCGTTCTTCATCATCCCATTCGTCAATCTTATAATATTCTGGACGATAAATAAAACTTACAATATCTGCATCTTGCTCGATTGCTCCAGATTCACGTAAATCTGATAATAATGGACGTTTACTTCCTCCACGTGTTTCTACCGCACGGGATAACTGTGATAAAGCAATTACTGGTACACTTAACTCTTTAGCTAAAGCTTTTAAGTTACGTGAAATGGTTGAAATTTCTTGCTCACGGTTACCACCTGTACCAGACGCTGTCATTAACTGCAAATAATCAATAATAATCATTTTTATACCATGTTGTGACGCTAGACGTCTAGCTTTTGCACGTAGGTCAAAAATTGAAAGCGAAGGTGTATCGTCAATAAAAAGTGGTGCTTTTTCTAAAGATTTTACTTTTACGTTAAGTTGTTCCCACTCGTGTTTTTCTAGTTTTCCTGTTCTTAATTTTTCTGAAGATAATCCTGTTTCACTAGAAATTAGACGAGTAATTAACTGTACAGATGCCATCTCTAATGAGAAAAACGCCACGGGTATGTTAGAGTTTACGGCAATATTACGTGCCATAGTTAGCGTTAATGCAGTTTTACCCATACCTGGTCTTGCTGCTACGATAATTAAATCACTTTCTTGCCAACCAGAAGTTAACTTATCTAGTTTATCGAAACCAGAAGGAATACCACTCATTCCTTCTTTTTTAGAGATTTCTTCAATTTTCTTTTTTGCTTGTATTACAAGATCTTGAGCAGTTTCACTAGATTTTTTAATGTTACCTTGTGTAACTTCGTATAATTTAGATTCTGCACTATCTAACAGATCAAAAACATCTTTAGTTTCGTCATAGGCATCTTCAATAATTTCACTTGAAATTTTAATCAAGCTTCGCTGAATATATTTTTGTAAAATAATACGTGCATGAAACTCGATATGCGCAGAAGAAGATACTTTTTGCGTTAAAGATATTAAGTAAAAGTCACCACCAACCATATCTAACTTACCGTTAGTCTTTAATTGTGTTGAAACTGTTAATAAGTCTATTGGTTGGCTTTCTTGAAACAGCATAAAGATAGCTTCAAAAATGTGTTGATGTGCTTCTTTATAGAATGCTTCTGCGCTTAAAATATCAATAACTTCATCTACACCTTTTTTATCAATCATCATAGCACCTAAAACTACTTCTTCTAAGTCAATAGCTTGTGGTGGCACCTTACCTCTTTCTAGATTTATCAAGGTGCTTTTATCTACTTGGTAACCTTTTAATTGATTTGGTTGTTTCATTTATTGATATAAAATAATAGATTAAAATATAACGATTTACAGTTAATTTTTTGAGTGTAAATCTCAAGAAATTTGATTTTTTTTTCGAGTTAACGAAAGTAAATAAATTGTTAAGAAAACCTTAATTAGAAATTGAGCTAATCTCAACAGGTCATTAACAATACGGTTGTTAATAACTCATTTTTTTTGTTAATAAGCACAAAAAAATCTGAAACTCAAGTTTCAGATTTTTTGAGCAAATGATTTTATAAGGGTTAACCTTTAAATACACCCATTTCAGAATATTTTTCAATTCTTTTATTTACTAAATCTTTTGGTGATAAGTTTTTAAACTCTTCATAAGCATCTTCAATTGCTTTGCTTACTGTTTTAAAAGTTGTCTCTCTATCTGTATGAGCACCACCTAATGGTTCTTTAATAATATCGTCAACTATCTTAACTTTTTTCATGTCTTTTGCTGTTAACTTTAAAGCTTCAGCTGCTTGCTCTTTAAATTCCCAGCTTCTCCATAAGATTGAAGAACAAGATTCTGGAGATATTACAGAATACCATGTATTTTCTAGCATCATAATCTTATCTCCTACACCAATACCCAATGCACCACCAGAAGCACCTTCACCAATAACTATTGTTATAATTGGTACTTTTAATCTAGTCATTTCTAAAATATTTCTTGCAATAGCTTCTCCTTGTCCACGCTCTTCTGCTTCTAATCCTGGATATGCACCTGGTGTATCTAAAAGTGTCACTACTGGTATTCCAAATTTTTCTGCAGATTTCATTAAGCGTAATGCTTTACGATATCCTTCTGGATTAGCCATACCAAAGTTACGGTATTGTCTTGTTTTGGTATTATATCCTTTTTGCTGACCAATAAACATATATGTTTGGTCTCCTATTTTACCTAATCCACCAATCATAGCCTTATCATCTTTAAAACTTCTATCTCCATGAAGTTCTAAAAAACTATCGCCACAAATAGCATTTATATAGTCTAATGTATAAGGTCTATTTGGATGACGTGACAGTTGTACACGCTGCCAAGGTGTAAGGTTTTTATAAATTTCTTTTTTTGTTGCTAGTAGCTTTTTTTCTATTTGTTTACAGGTTTGAGTCACATCTACATCACTCTCTTCTCCAATGACTTGACACTTATCTAATTGCTCTTCTAGCTCTTTAATTGGTAATTCAAATTCTAAATATTCCATAGGGAATGTGTCTTTTAGTTTATTTGTTAGCGCACAAAATTACATTTTTTTAGTTGAAATAAAGCCAATATTTTTAAAAATTGGCTTCTTTTATACGTTAAAATATAGAGTTATAATGGTTTATGTTTTCTTTTTCTCTTTAAATATTTTAGGTTTTTTATAATTCCATTAAATAATACAACTGCAAGGATTACAAAAGCACCTATGTAAAACGAAGATGACATAATTTCGGTCTCAGGAAATAAAATTAATGCTAAAATTATCCCGTAAATTGGCTCTAAATTATAGGTTAAAACTACTGTATAAGGACTAATATAACGCATCACATAAACAGAAGCTATAAACGCATAAGCAGTACAGATAGAAGCCAATAAAAGTAAATATCCGATATCTGAAGCGTTTATACTAAAAAATGAAGCGGTAAAACCTTCTCCAAACAAAGCTATATATATTGTAATAAAAATAACACCGCTTAAAAACTCGTAAAAAGATATTTTGGTTGCTGAGTGCTGTTCTAAAAACTTTCCATTTAAAACTGCAAATAAAGAAGATAAGAATGCTGAGACAATTCCTAAAATCATTCCTTTTAAGTGTTGAATTTCACTTTGAACAATTAAATACACACCTAAAATAACAATAAGACCAAAAAATATCTCGTAAGGAATAATCTTTCTTTTATAAAAAATAGGCTCTAAAAATGAGGCAAAAAAAGCTCCTGTTGAAAACATAGCTAATGCAATTGAAATGTTAGCTACTTTTATTGCTCCATAAAAAGTAATCCAGTGTAATGCAATTATAACTCCTGCTAAACAAAGCTTAATTAATTCTTTTTTGGTTATTTGTAGATTTACCTTAAATAATTTTACATATGCTATCATTAGAATTGTTGCAAACAACATTCTATACCAAACTAAACTTACAGCATTAATAGAAATTAGCTTACCTAATATTGCTGTAAAACCTGCTATAAAAACCAAGAAATGCAGGTGAAGATAGTTTTTTAATTTATCGTTTAGCATTTTGTAATAAGAAGAAAGCTAGAATACCGAATATAATATTTGGTAACCAAACCGCTAGTAATGGACTAAAGTCTGATTGAGATGCTAGTGTACCAAAAATTTTGTCAAAAAAGACAAATACCATTGCTATTGTTATACCTATTGCTAGGTTTACTCCCATTCCGCCACGACGTTTTCTTGATGACACCGCAACTGCAATTATAGTTAAGATAAATACTGATACAGGTAAGCTCCATTTTTGATATTTTGCTAATCTATATCTGCCTAAAAATTTAGAACCTCGTTTTTCTTCACGTTCTATAAATTTTAAGAGTTTAGGGTATGATAAAGTTTCAGCAATAAAATCTTCTGGAGTTAAATCTTCTAAATCAAAAGGAAAAATAGTGTCTTTTCTTCTTTCTAGTATAATTTTATCATTTGTTTCTCCTATTATACGTTTTTCGTAATTTCTTAAAACGTAAACAGAATCTTCTTCTACATATCTAATATTTGCTGAAGTTAACTTGTAAGTCATTTTATTATCTTCAAAATGTTCTAGAGTAAAATTTACTCCCATATTTTTTGAAGCATCAAAACTACTTACATAAATAATGTCGTTTTCGTTTATTTGTTTTAAAACGTTTCTGTTGTTATTATTTTTTTTACCAGAAAGGTATTTGTATTTAAAGTCATAAAAACCTTTACTTGCATTTGGTGCTAAATACATTCCCATTAGTATAGAAAACAACGCTACAATAACTCCACCTATTAAATATGGTCTTAAAAAACGAGTAAAAGAAACTCCTGAGCTTAAAAAAGCAACAATTTCTGTATTGTTGGCTAATTTTGAAGTAAACCATATAACAGATAAGAATAAAAATAAAGGAAATAAAAGGTTAGCAAAATAGATTGTAAAATATAATAGATACATCATTACCTCTCCAAAAGGAGCTTCGTTTTCTATTATTTTCCCTATTTTTTCTGCTAAGTGAACTGTTATTCCAATAGGAACAAACAGAATTAACATCATTACAAATGTTAATAGATAGCGTTTTAATATGTACCAATCTAGTATTTTCATGTATTACAAACGCTTGTCCATTTGTTTTACCATTTTATCTTTCCAGGTTCTAAAGTCGCCTGCTATAATGTGCTTTCTAGCTTCTCTCACTAACCATAGATAAAACCCTAGGTTATGTATAGTTGCTATTTGCTTCCCTAATAACTCATTTACATTAAAAAGGTGTCTTAAATAGGCTTTACTATATTCTGTATCTACAAAAGTGATGCCCATTTCGTCAATTGGAGAGAAGTCGTCACGCCATTTTAAATTTTTGATGTTAATTGTACCGTGAGCTGTAAACAGCATACCATTTCTTGCGTTTCTTGTTGGCATAACACAATCAAACATATCTACACCTAATGCAATATTTTCTAATATATTAATTGGTGTACCAACACCCATAAGGTAACGTGGTTTATCTTCAGGAAGTATATCTGTTACTACTTCTGTCATAGCGTACATTTCTTCTGCTGGTTCTCCTACAGAAAGTCCTCCTATTGCATTCCCTTCTGCTCCTACACCAGCAATATACTCTGCAGATTGCTTACGTAAATCTTTATAGGTACTACCTTGAACAATTGGAAAAAATGCTTGAGAGTAGCCGTATTTAAAAGGTGTTTTCTTTAAATGTGCCAAACAACGCTCTAACCAACGATGGGTCATATGCATAGATCGTTTTGCGTAGTTGTAATCACATGGATATGGTGTACACTCGTCAAACGCCATAATAATATCTGCACCAATTGTACGTTGTATTTCCATTACATTTTCTGGAGTAAACGTGTGGTAACTACCATCAATATGACTTTTAAATTTTACACCTTCTTCTTTTATCTTTCTATTAGCTGATAAAGAATATACTTGATATCCTCCAGAATCGGTTAAGATATTTCTGTCCCAATTCATAAATTTATGCAAACCACCAGCTTTTTCTAAAATATCAGTTTGTGGTTTTAAGTATAAGTGGTAAGTATTACCTAAAATGATATCAGGATTAATCTCTTCTTTTAATTCTCTTTGATGTACTCCTTTTACAGATGCAACAGTACCAACAGGCATAAAAATAGGTGTTTCTATAACACCATGGTCTGTTTTTATTACTCCTGCTCTAGCTTTACTTTGAGTATCTTTAGCTTTTAAATCGAAAGTCATATATGTGTAAAATCTTCAGCTAGCAAATATAACCAAGAATTAGACAATGGGTCTTAAATAGATTATAAAATTTAAACTGAATATTTAGTTTTTTATTTTAAAATCTAAATATTGTTAGCAAAATATGAAAATAAGTTAATAACTGTGTTTTTTCTATTTTGATAAGGTGATTTAATATCATAATTTTGAACCCCATAAACAACACGATTAACAAAATTAAAATGGCAAGTACACAACAATTAAATGATTTAACAACACAAGTACGCAGAGATATTTTGCGTATGGTACACAAAGTTAATTCTGGTCATCCTGGAGGATCTTTAGGTTGCGCAGAATTTTTTGTAGCGCTTTATAATGAAATTATGGAGCGTAAAGAAGGCTTTGACATGGATGGTAAAAATGAAGATTTATTTTTCTTATCCAATGGACACATTTCACCTGTATATTACAGTGTACTAGCTAGAGCTGGATATTTTCCTGTTGATGAGCTTAACACGTTTAGGCTAATAGACTCTAGACTACAAGGTCATCCAACAACTCACGAAGGTTTACCTGGTATTAGAATTGCTTCAGGATCACTAGGTCAAGGTATGTCTGTAGCTATTGGCGCTGCTGAAGCTAAAAAATTAAATAAGGATAATCATTTAATTTATAGTCTTCATGGTGATGGCGAATTACAAGAAGGACAAAACTGGGAAGCTATTATGTATGCTGCTGCTAATAAAGTAGATAATTTAATTGCTACTGTAGACTTAAATGGTCAGCAAATAGATGGATCTACAGATCAAGTTTTAAACTTAGGTAGCGTAAGAGCAAAATTTGAAGCTTTTGGTTGGACTGTTGTAGAGATTGAAAACGGAAACAATATAGAAGCTATATTAGAAGGAATGACTAAAGCTAAAACCTTAACTGGACAAGGAAAACCTGTTTGTGTTTTACTTAAAACCGTAATGGGTAATGGTGTAGACTTTATGATGCATACACATGCTTGGCATGGTAAAGCACCTAATGACGAACAATTAGAAATAGGATTAAACCAAAACCCAGAAACACTAGGAGACTACTAAACAGCACAAAACAATGACAAAAACATACACAAATACAGGAAGTAAAGATACACGCTCTGGTTTTGGAGCTGGATTAACAGAATTAGGAAAATCTAACGAAAATGTAGTTGCACTATGTGCAGATCTTACAGGATCATTAAAAATGGATGATTTTAAAGCAAACCATCCAGAACGTTTTTTTCAAGTAGGTATCGCAGAAGCAAATATGATTGGTATGGCTGCTGGTTTAACTATTGGCGGTAAAATACCTTTTACTGGTACATTTGCTAACTTCTCTACAGGTCGTGTTTACGATCAAATTAGACAAAGTGTTGCATACTCAGGTAAAAATGTAAAAATATGTGCATCTCACGCAGGTATAACTTTAGGTGAAGATGGCGCAACACACCAAATATTAGAAGACATAGGTTTAATGAAAATGTTACCAGGAATGGTAGTCATTAATCCATGTGATTATAATCAAACTAAAGCTGCTACAATAGCTATTGCAGAATACGAAGGTCCTGTTTATTTACGTTTTGGTAGACCAAAAGTAGCAAATTTTACTCCAGAAGACCAGAAGTTTGAAATAGGAAAAGCGCTACACTTACAATCTGGTACAGACGTAACTATTGTTGCTACAGGACACTTAGTCTGGGAAGCGTTAGAAGCTGCAAAAACTTTAAACGAAAAAGGAATTTCTGCAGAAGTTATAAATATTCACACCATTAAACCTTTAGATGATAAAGCTATTTTAGATTCTGTAACAAAAACTGGATGTATAGTAACTGCTGAAGAACATAATTATTTAGGAGGTTTAGGTGAAAGTGTTGCACGTGTTTTAGCACAACACAAACCAACTCCGCAAGAGTTTATTGCTACAAATGACACTTTTGGAGAATCTGGTACACCTGCTCAGTTAATGGACAAATACGGATTAAATGCTGAAGCAATTGTTAAAGCTTCTGAAAAAGTAATTAAAAGAAAATAATTAAGTTAATACTTTAATTAATTTAAAGGCTTAAAACAATTGTTTTAAGCCTTTTTTAATTTAAGCTTAAAAATAATTTGGCACAATTTTCGTTTAAAAAAGTATTCACATCAAAAAACAACTATTATGAAAATTCTAAACAGTGAAAACAGAGCAGAAAGATTTAAACTTATAATTTTTTGTTTAGTATTATTATCTTCAATATCAATTTACGCACAAACAAATAGCGGATTTGGCTTTAAAGGTGGCTTAAATTACAATGGTAACGGTGATTACTTTGAATCTGTTTCTAATAATTATCAAAACCCAGATAGAACTATTGGTTACCATGTTGGTGTTTTTGGTAAAATAGGTAAACAACTTTACTTTAGACCAGAACTTGTTTACACATCGACTAAAAGTGATTATAATGCAGGTGATTTTGATTTAAAAAAACTAGATATGCCATTATTAGTTGGTGTAAAAGTATTAGGACCTATTCACGTTTTTGGTGGACCAAGCCTACAATATATCTTAGATTCTGATTTTGAAAATGCTACAGTTAGCAATATTGAAGATGATTTTTCTGTAGGGTTAAACTTTGGCGTTGGCTTAAGCTTTAATAATATTGGTGTAGATTTAAGATACGAACGTGGTTTTAATGATAACGAAGCTACTATAATTAATAATAACATAACCATTAATAATCCTAACAGATTAGACACTAGACCAGAACAACTTATTTTAAGTTTATCTATTATGTTATAATAAAACATGTTATAAACAAAAAAAGCCACTTACTAAAAGTGGCTTTTTTTGTTTATTGTATATAGACATTACATTGATGGATCCAAGTAATCTGGTGTACCATCATTATTACTATCTGTTAATATCGTTGTATGTAGTCTATAATTACCTGTCGCTGAAACAAACTCTATTTTAACAAAAACTTCATTTTCGGCAGCATTAGTATCATAAAAAGCTTGCGCTTCAGCTTTTGTTGTAAAAGGCGCCATACTATTATCTTCCTCGTATTGCATTGGCTCGACTTCATCTTCTGTTAAAATTTCATCTCCATCATCATCTATATCTATAAAATTAGCTATACCATCATCATCGGTATCATCATTATAACCATCACCGTCTTGATCTAAATCTTCTATATAAGAAGGAATATTATCTTGATCAAAATCTGTATGATTTCTTTCAATAATATTTAATTTAAATAATATTGGAGAGTATGCGTCTATTCCTGTTACAAAATTTGAAAAATATGCTAATCCAGAAGGTATAAACACAACTCCTTTACCTTGACCTGTTATATTTACAGTTCCGTCATTATTTTCTGAATAATTAGATGCTGTCTTAAATTCAATTACACCTTCTCTAAATCCAGTTACAACACCATTTACAATTGTACCACTAGCATTATATCCTGTTGTTAAATTAAGGTTTGTAGGGTTAACATTAAAATCAAAAGACTCTCCATCTAAAGTTTCTCCTCTGTAAGTAACTACTGCTCTATCCAATGGGTTTATAGTATTACCTAGACCTTCTCTTAACGACAAGATGTACAACTTGTAATCAATACCGTTTTGTTCTACGATTTTATAAGTTAATTCTGGTCTATCAATTAATGCATCTGCATCAGGATTTGAGTCATCTATAAGAGTAAACTCTACTTCAAAATCATCATTTGATGGATTATACGGATCAGAAAAATCAAATTCTTCGTAGTTATAGGTATAGTTTGATAAAAACTCTTCTATTTCTAAAATATTTTCATTGTAAACTTCTGTTTCATCTCTCTCTTCAATTACGGTAGTATTATCATCATCATCATTACAAGCAAAATTAAATATTGCTAATAGTAAAACAGCTAAAGTGATTTTTCTTAATTTCATTATTGTTATTTTTGAGCTTGCAAGATACATTTTAATAGTATTTTGCACAATAACGTTAACGTCTATTTTAGATTTTTTGTATGAGAGTTGATAAATATTTATGGTGTGTAAGGTATTACAAAACAAGAAACCAAGCTTCTATTGCTTGTAAAAAAGGTCATGTTAGAGTAAATGGTGATATTGTAAAACCAAGTAAAGAAGTATATGCTACAGATAAAATAGAGCTAAGAAAAAATCAGGTAAATTATCAAGTTACTGTTCTTGACATCCCTAAGAATCGTGTCGGAGCTAAAATTGTTGATATTTACAGATTAGATACTACACCAAAATCTGCTTTTGAAACTCAAGAATTACTTAAATTAGCAAAAGATTATTACAGAAAAAAAGGAAGTGGTCGTCCTACCAAAAAAGACAGGAGAGATTTGGACGATTTGGATTATAAAAACCAACAATAAATGACAACTTTAAATAATACTATATTAACAGCTTCAGAAATTGATCAAAAATTAACCCGCATTGCTTATCAAATTTATGAAGCAAATGTTAATGAAAGTGAAATAATCTTAGCTGGAATAGAGGCTAATGGCTATATTCTTGCTAAAAAACTAAAAACAAAACTTACTAAAATATCTCCTATTAATCCTGTTTTATGTAAGGTTACTATTGATAAGAAAAAACCATTAAATCCAATTAGGACTTCTATCAAAGCAGAAGATTACACTAATAAATCTATTGTATTAATAGATGATGTTTTAAACTCTGGATCTACATTAATTTACGGTGTAAAACATTTTCTGGATGTACCTTTAAAACAATTTAAAACTGCTGTTTTAGTAAATAGAAATCATAAAAAATTTCCTGTAAAAGCAGATTTTAAAGGCATTTCTCTCTCTACTTCTTTAAATGAGCACGTACAAGTAGATCTAAAAGATAACGATTGGAAAGCTTACTTAGAATAGTTTAAGAATTATTTTTTCTGCTATATCTTCTATTCTTTCTGAAGCATTAATCCTAACATCTGCCATATTATAAAAATAAGAACGCTCAAAAAGATGTTTAGCTATAAACTCTTTTATTTCTTCTTCATTATTAAGATGACTAATTAAGGGGCGCGTATTATCTTTTAATAATCGCTGCGTTAAAACATTTAAATTTACGTTTAAATATATGGTTTTAGTATTAGTGTTACTTTTTAACCATTCCATGGTATCATAAAAACATGGTGTTCCTCCTCCTAAAGAAAGCACATAATTTTCTTTATTATTAACTATTTCTTTTAAAGCTGTGTTTTCTAATTTTCTAAAATAAATCTCTCCTTTTTGACTAAATATTTCTTTTACAGATAAGTTTTCTTTTTTTTCAATGTAATTATCCAAGTCAATAAAGCTATAATTCAACACTTTAGCTAAATAATTACCTATTGTAGACTTCCCTGAAGCCATATATCCTATTAAAATCAAATTCATTTTAAGTCTTATTTGCTGATTATAAACATCTTATCATAAAGTGTAGCAAAAAAACAAAAAAAAATGCAATTTAGGGTTGGAATATTAATAAAAGCTCTTATATTTGCACCCGCAAACAACAAACAATGACCGGGTAGCTCAGTTGGTAGAGCATCTCCCTTTTAAGGAGAGGGTCCTGGGTTCGAGCCCCAGCCCGGTCACAAAAAAAGTTAAGCTTAAAGCTTAACTTTTTTTTTTATCTTTATTTTAAAATTTAGCGCACGTGGCGGAATTGGTAGACGCGCTAGCTTGAGGGGCTAGTGATTGTTATTAATCGTGGAAGTTCGAGTCTTCTCGTGCGCACTACTACTCCTTAAAATCTTTTATTTTGTCTTCATTAGTTTTTAATTGTTAATTATTTCAAAAAAATAAAATGTTTTTTATCAGTTTTACGTTTTGTTTAACTATTTTTACAAAACAATGAACAGTATTAAAACAAACTTTAGTATTAAGGATCTCGAAAATCTTTCGGGAATAAAAGCGCATACCATAAGAATTTGGGAAAAACGCT
Source organism: Mesoflavibacter zeaxanthinifaciens subsp. sabulilitoris (assembly GCF_014191595.1). Taxonomy (NCBI): domain Bacteria; kingdom Pseudomonadati; phylum Bacteroidota; class Flavobacteriia; order Flavobacteriales; family Flavobacteriaceae; genus Mesoflavibacter; species Mesoflavibacter zeaxanthinifaciens. Next base: position 20,909 of record NZ_JACHWV010000003.1, read on the forward strand.
ACAACCTTTTTAAACCTAACAGAACTGATACCAATATTAGATATTACAGCACTGCTAGTCTTCAAAAAATATTAAATATTAGTTTTTTAAATAAAAACGGATATAAAATATCTAAAATAGCAAGTCTTGATGAAAACGAAATTTCTTCACTTGTAAAAGAAATAGCAGAAAGTAAAGATCCTAACAATCATTCTATAAATTTATTAAAATTGGCTATGATTAATTTTGATCAAAGTCTTTTTAATAAAACCTTCTACAAACTGGAGGAAGAAATGTCATTTAAAACCATTTTTTTTGATGTTTTTATTCCTCTTTTAGATCACATAGGATTATTATGGCAAACAGATACAATAACACCTGCTCACGAACATTTTGTTGTTGAAATTATTAAAAAGAAGATTTTAGTCGAAACAGAAAAAGCTTACAAGATTAATACACCCGACTTAAGTCAAAAACCATATGCTTTATTCTTACCAGATAATGAAATGCACGAGCTTGGTTTATTATTTACGAATCTAGAGCTAACTTTAAAAGGTAAACATGTTATTTATTTAGGTCAATCTGTGCCTATTAAAAGTTTAGAGTTTTTATTAACAAAACATAAAGACATAACTTTTATTTCAAATTTTACAGTAAGCCCAGAAAACGAAAACGTAGAAGATTACTTAAATAATTTCTCTAGCACTTTATTAAAAAACAATAAATGCAAACTTTTAGTATCAGGAAGACTATTAGGTACAAAGCCTAACATTTCTAACTCAAACATTAAAACTTTTGAATCTACAAAAGACTTAATTGATCATATTAATAATGAAAAATAAAATAGCAATAATAGGTTCTGGATTTTCTGCTTTATCTGCTGCATGTTATCTTGCTAAGGATGGATTTAATGTTTCAGTTTTTGAAAAAAATGATACTGTAGGAGGACGTTGTAGACAGTTTAAAAAAGATGGATTTACTTTTGATATGGGACCAAGCTGGTATTGGATGCCTGATATATTTGATAAGTTTTTTAATGATTTTGATAAAAAAACTTCAGATTTTTATCAATTAGATAAACTAGCTCCTGCATATAAAATTTTCTTTAATGATGAAGTTATCACCATAGGAGATACAATGGAGAAAATTTGCGAAGAATTTGAACGCATAGAAAAAGGAAGTTCAATTCCTCTTAAAAAATTTATAAATAAAGCTGCAGATAATTATAACATTGCCATAAACAAAATTGTATTAAAACCAGGTGTTTCACCCTTAGAATTGGTTACTAAAGATACTGTTACTAGACTAGATCAATTTTTTAAAACAATAAGCAGTGATGTTAGACGCCAGTTTAAAAACCCTAAACTAATATCTACTTTAGAGTTTCCTGTTTTGTTTTTGGGTGCAAAACCAAGCAATACACCTTCTTTTTATAGTTTTATGAATTACGCCGATTTTGGCTTAGGTACGTGGCATCCTAAAGGCGGAATGTATCAAATAATTCTTGCAATGAGACAACTTGCAGAAGAATTAGGTGTTACAATAAATGTAAACTCTAATGTTACTAATATTAATGTTGAAAATAATACATCAACATCAATTACAGTTAATGGTAAAACTTTAAAGTTTGATGTTGTTTTAAGTGGCGCAGATTACCATCACTCAGAAACGTTGTTAGATAGAAAATATAGACAGTATTCAGAAAAATATTGGAACAATAAAACCTTTGCTCCTTCTTCTCTCCTATTTTACGTAGGTTTTGATAAGAAATTGAAAAATGTAAACCATCATAACTTATTTTTTGATACCAACTTTGAAACGCATGCAGAAGATATTTACGATAATCCAAAATGGCCTAAAGAGCCTCTATTTTATGCCAATTTCCCATCTGTAACAGATAACAGCATGGCGCCTAATGGTAAAGAAAATGGTTTTTTCTTAATACCAATTGCTCCTAACTTAGAAGATACACCTCAATTAAGAGAGCAATATTTTGATATAATCATGTCTCGTTTTGAAAAATTAACACAACAAGATGTTAAAAATAGTATTATCTTTAAAGAAAGCTTTTGTGTTAAAGATTTTATTGAAGCATATAATTCCTACAAAGGAAACGCATACGGAATGGCTAATACGCTAACGCAAACCGCTTTTCTAAGACCAAATTTAAAGAGTAAAAAAGTTAACAACCTCTACTTTACAGGACAATTAACTGTTCCTGGTCCAGGTGTGCCACCAGCACTTATATCTGGAAAATTAGTAGCAGAATTAATCCAAAAACACCACCAAAAACTATGAAAGCAATATTTGATTCTGTGTCGTACAATTGTAGTAAAGTTGTTACTACATCTTACAGCACTTCGTTTTCTTTAGCTACAAAAATGCTTGCAAAGTCTATCAGACAGGATATTTATAATATTTATGGTTTTGTGAGGTTTGCAGATGAGATTGTAGACACTTTTCATGATTATGATAAAGAAACTTTATTTAACAATTTTGAAAACGATTTAGAATTAGCTCTAAAAAACAAAATTAGCCTAAATCCAATATTAAATGCGTTTCAACATACATATCACAAGCATAACATCGAAAAACATATGGTTGATGCTTTTATGAAAAGTATGCGTCTAGATTTATCTAAAACTAAATACACTACAGACCAAGAGTATAAAGATTATATTTATGGTTCTGCAGACGTAGTTGGACTAATGTGTTTAAAAGTCTTTGTTAAAGGAGATAATGATCAATACGAAAAACTTAAAGACACAGCTATGTCATTAGGTTCTGCTTTTCAAAAGGTGAATTTTTTACGAGACTTAAAAGCTGATCACGAATTACTTGATAGAACTTATTTCCCAAATACAGATTTAAATAACCTAACCGAAGAAGATAAACTATTCATCATTAATGATATTGAAAACGATTTTAAAAAAGGCTTAGAAGGTATAAAACAACTACCTATGGAGGCTAAATTTGGAGTATTTATGGCTTATAGATACTATCACCAGTTACTGGCAAAGCTTAAAAAAACACCAGCATTAGAAATTAAAAATACAAGAATAAGAGTACCAAACTACAAAAAGGCAGAACTTTTAACTAGAAGCTACGTAAAGTATCAGTTAAATTTATTATAATTAGACATGAAAACATTGTATTGGATATTAATATTTTTAGGCACATTTTCTATCATGGAATTTATGGCATGGTTTACACATAAATACATTATGCACGGATTTTTATGGTCACTACATAAAGACCATCATCTAAAAGATCACGATAGCTGGTTTGAGCGTAATGATGCCTTTTTTATCTTTTACGCAATAGTAAGTATGACTTGCTTTTACTTATGGAGTTACGAAGATATCTGGTATACATTACCAATAGGTTTAGGCATTATGGCTTATGGTGCAGCTTACTTCTTAGTACACGATATATTTATCCATCAACGCTTTAAAATGTTTAGAAATGCTAATAATTGGTACGCACGTGGTGTTAGACGTGCACACAAAATACATCACAAGCATATTGGCAAAGAAGATGGAGAAAACTTTGGCATGTTAGTCGTACCATTTAAGTACTTCAAAAAATAGACTAAATGTCTCAAAAACATTATGATTATATCATAGTTGGCAATGGTTTAGCTGGACTTCAATTAGCCTTAGCTTTTGCCAAGGATTCATATTTTAATCATAAATCCATTGCTTTAATAGACGCTTCTACTAAAACTGAAAATGATAAAACTTGGAGTTTTTGGGAACAAAACAATAGCACTTTTAGTCATTTAGCTTACCAATCCTGGCAACATGCAACTATCTATGCAGAAAACCAAAAAATAAGCTTAAATCTAAAACCTTATACTTATAAATCTATACGTGCAATAGACTTTTATGCGGAAGCTAAAGCTCAACTCAATCAGCAAGACAATATTACATTTTTGGTGGAAACCGTGACTTCGGTTAAAGAAAAAGAAATAGTTGAAGTCACAACCAAAACAAACAACTATACGACAAATCATGTTTTTGATAGTCGGATTCCAGACGCGTTTTTTAAAGATGAAAAAGCCACAACTTTAATACAACATTTTAAAGGCTGGATTATAGAAGCTGAAGACAATGTTTTTAATAAAAACAGCTTAACAATGATGGATTATCGATTAAAAGATAATAATCAAACAACCTTTATGTATCTATTACCGCATACAAAAAATAAAGCGTTAGTCGAATTCACATATTTTACGGAAAACACTGTTAAAAATGATCATTACGACAACTATTTAAAGCAATATATTTCAGAATATTTAAACATTAATAATTATAATATTGTCGAAACTGAAGTTGGTCAAATACCAATGACAACTTTTAATTTTCAATCGTTTAACACATCAAAAATCACTAAAATTGGTACAGCTGGCGGTTGGGTAAAACCTTCTACGGGATACTCTTTTAAACTCACAGAAAAAAGAGTTGCAAAAATTATTGAGAATATAAAAACCAATCAACCAACCACAAACGGATTTTTTAAAAACAAGTATAAATTTTACGACAAAGTATTTTTACAAGTTTTAAAAGATAATAATGAAAAAGGCGAATGGATTTTTAAACAATTTTACAGTAAAAATAGCACACCAACTATGTTTAAATTTTTAGATGAAGAGTCTTCACTTTTTGAAGACATTAAAATTATGTGGTCGTTATTTAGTTTTAGTTTTATTAAAGCTTTTTTTAAAACGCTTTAATCGTTTAAAAGCTTATCTAGAGTTGCTCTAACTTTATCTCCGTTCCAATTAGCAACTCCTGTTTTATCAATAACAATCTTACCGTTTTTATCAATTAAAAAAGTACGTGGTATACTTGACACTTCAAAATCTGGATGATTTGACATTGGATAATACACCTCTAAACTATAACCATTTTTGGTCAAAAATGCTTTCACTTTTTCGCTATCATCATTGGTTACAAATAAAAATTCAACTTTATTATTATAATCGCTATAAAGTTGATCTAAGTCAGACATTTCTGCAATACATGGCGGACACCAAGTTGCCCAAAAATTAATAAATACTACTTTATTTTTAGCTGAAGAAAAGTCATAAATATTACCGTTTACATCTTGTAAAGTCCATTGATAAGTTTGCAACTGGACTCGTTCATCTTCATCTTCTATACTAGGAGAAAATACAGACAAGCCTTTTTGTAATTGGATTTGTATAAACTGTCTTGATTGCGGAATTATCATTAACACAATAAATAACCCAAACAGAATATTACTTAAAGATAATTTTGGTTTAACAGATTTCATTTTAAAATAGATGAAACAAAAAACTCCTGAATATTCAGGAGTTTTTTATTATTTAATTTAATAAACTATGCGTTTTGAGCTGCAATTAAATTTAAAGCAGAACCTGCTTTATACCATTCTATTTGAGCTTCGTTATACGTATGATTTACTTTAATAGTGTCTTTACTTCCGTCTGAATGTACGACTTCAATATGAAGTGGTTTATTAGGCGCAAATTCATTTAAATCTAAGAAGTTAAATGTATCATCTTCTTGTATTAAATCGTAATCTGCTTCATTATCAAACGTTAAACCTAACATACCTTGTTTTTTAAGGTTTGTTTCGTGTATACGAGCAAAAGATTTTACAATTACAGCAGCTACACCTAAGTGTCTTGGCTCCATCGCAGCATGCTCTCGTGAAGAACCTTCACCGTAATTGTGATCACCAACTACAACCGTCCAAATACCTTCTTTTTTGTATTCGCGTTGTGTATCTGGTACGCCGCCATATTCACCAGTTAATTGGTTTTTAACAAAGTTAGTTTTCTTATTGTAAGCATTTACTGCTCCAATTAAACAGTTGTTAGAAATATTATCTAAGTGACCTCTAAAACGTAACCAAGGTCCAGCCATACTAATATGGTCTGTGGTACATTTTCCAAAAGCTTTAATTAATAATTTAGCACCTGTTATAGAATCACCGATTGGTGTAAATGGTGTTAATAATTGTAATCTTTCAGAATCATCGGCAACTTTAACAACAACGCTACTACCATCTTCTCTTGGTTCTAAATAACCGTTTTCTTTAACTTCAAAACCTTTTGGTGGTAATTCCCATCCAGTTGGTTCGTCTAACATCACTTCTTCTCCATCTTCATTAATTAATTTATCTGTCATTGGATTAAAGTCCAAACGACCAGCAATTGCAATAGCTGCTGTTAATTCTGGAGATGCCACAAAAGCATGTGTATTTGGGTTACCATCTGCACGCTTAGCAAAGTTTCTATTAAACGAATGAACTATACTGTTTTTTGGTGCATTTTTAGGATCGCTATATCTAGCCCATTGACCAATACATGGTCCACAAGCATTAGTAAATATTGTAGCATCCAATTTTTCAAAGATTTCTAAAATACCATCTCGTTCTGTAGTATATCTTACTTGCTCTGAACCAGGATTGATACCAAATTCTGCTTTAGTTTTTAACTTTTTATCTAATGCTTGTTGCGCAATAGATGACGCTCTTGATAAATCTTCGTAAGACGAATTTGTACAAGAACCAATTAATCCCCATTCTACTTGTAAAGGCCAATCGTTATCTGTTGCTTTTTTAGTCATTTCTTTACCAGCCGGAGTTGATAAATCTGGTGTAAATGGTCCGTTTAATAATGGATTTAATTCAGATAAATTAATTTCAATCACTTGATCAAAATATTGTTCTGGATTAGCATATACTTCAGGATCTGCTGTTAAATATTCACGCACTTTATTAGCTGCATCTGCTACATCAGATCTATCTGTTGCACGTAAATAACGCTCCATAGAATCGTCATATCCAAAAGTAGAAGTAGTTGCTCCTATTTCTGCTCCCATATTACAAATAGTTCCTTTTCCTGTACAAGACATAGATGTTGCTCCTGGACCAAAATACTCTACAATTGCACCAGTACCACCTTTTACAGTTAATATTTCGGCAACTTTTAAAATAACGTCTTTTGGCGCTGTCCAACCAGACAATTTACCTGTTAACTTAACACCTATTAACTTAGGAAATTTAAGTTCCCAAGCCATTCCTGCCATTACGTCTACAGCATCTGCACCACCAACACCAATAGCTACCATACCTAATCCACCAGCGTTAACGGTATGAGAATCTGTACCAATCATCATTCCTCCAGGAAACGCATAATTCTCTAATACCACTTGGTGAATAATACCTGCTCCTGGTTTCCAGAAGCCAATACCATATTTATTAGAAACTGATTCTAAAAATTCAAAAACCTCTTTACTTACATCGTTTGCATGCTTTAAATCTTTTTCTGCGCCATCTTTAGCCTGAATTAAGTGATCACAATGTACAGTTGTTGGTACAGCTACTTTATCTTTACCGGCTTGCATAAATTGCAATAATGCCATTTGTGCTGTTGCGTCTTGACAAGCAATTCTATCTGGTGCAAAATCTACATAATCTTTACCTCTTGTGAAAGCTGTTTTTGGAGTTCCGTCCCAAAGGTGATTGTATAAAATCTTTTCAGAAAGTGTTAAAGGTTTACCTACAACGTCACGAGCAGCGTCTACTCGTTCTGCCATTTGGCTATATACCTTTTTAATAATATCAATATCAAATGCCATAAGTTTTGTTTTTTTTGTTTGTCTTAAATTTATTAAAAAAAATGATATGATTTGAGTCCAAATACTATCATTTTTATAGATTTTTAATTTAATAAAATTCTTTCATTTTTATCATAAGAAAAGGTTAATAATACCAATTACCAATTAATTTCATTATTAAATTGAAAAGCAAAAAAAAGCCCGAATTAAAAATTCGAGCTTTTGAATATAAGTTATTATGACTATTACGCCATTACTAATTGCTTTTGAGATGGTTTGAATTTAGTTAATACAATACCATCTACTGCAGCTTCGTATTCTTCCATAGTTGGTGTACGACCAAGAATAGTTGATAATACTACAACTGGTGTTGATGATAATAATGATTCACCTTTTTTACCATCGGCATCTTTTACTACACGACCTTGGAATAAACGTGTAGATGTAGCCATTACTGTATCTCCAGGTTCAGCTTTTTCTTGATTACCCATACAAAGGTTACAACCAGGACGCTCTAAATACAACATGTTTTCGTATTTAGTACGTGCAGCTGCTTTTGGTGCGTCGTCGTTAAACTCGAATCCTGAGTACTTTTGTAACACTTCCCAATCACCTTCAGCTTTAAGCTCGTCTACAATATTGTATGTTGGTGGCGCTACTACTAATGGCGCTTTAAATTCTACTTTACCGTGTTGAGCTTCGATATTTTTTAGCATTTGCGCTAAAATTTTCATATCACCTTTATGTACCATACAAGATCCAACGAAACCTAAATCTACTTTTTTAGTTCCGCCATAGTAAGATAATGGTCTAATGGTATCGTGTGTATAACGTCTTGAAGGATCTTCGTTGTTTACATCTGGATCTGCAATCATTGGTTCTGCGATTTCATCTAAATCGATAACCACTTCTGCATAATATTTAGCATCTGCATCTGGCTTTAATGCTGGTTTAGAACCAGATTTAAGCTCTTCTATTCTGTTGTTTGCTTTATCTACTAAACCTTGTAACATTTGCTTTTCGTTATCCATACCTTTTTTAATCATGATTTGGATACGATCTCTAGCAATTTCTAAAGATTCGATTAACGTTTCTTCTTCAGAAATACAGATAGATGCTTTTGCTTTCATCTCTGCAGTCCAATCTGTAAATGTAAAGGCTTGATCTGATGTTAATGTACCAATGTGCACTTCGATAACACGACCTTGGAATACGTTTTCGCCATCAAATTGCTTTAACATTTGTTGTTGCGTTGCATGTACCACATCACGGAAATCCATGAAGCTTCTCATGCTACCTTTAAACGTTACTTTTACAGACTCTGGAATTGGCATTGTTGCTTCACCAGTTGCTAAAGCCAATGCTACAGTACCAGAATCGGCACCAAAAGCAACACCTTTAGACATACGTGTGTGCGAATCTCCACCAATAATGATATCCCAATCATCTACTGTAATATCGTTTAATACTTTATGAATTACGTCTGTCATTGCGTGATAATGACCTTTAGGATCACGACCAGTAATTAAACCGAAATCGTTCATAAACTTCATTAAACGCGGAATATTAGCTTTTGATTTGTCATCCCAAACTGAAGCTGTATGACAACCAGATTGGTAACCAGCATCTACGATTGGTGAAATTACCGTTGCTGCCATCATTTCTAATTCTTGAGACGTCATTAAACCTGTAGTATCTTGAGAACCTACAATGTTTACTTCTACACGAACGTTAGATCCAGCGTGTAATGTTTTTCCTGGTGTTGTACCAACAGCGTTTTTATTAAAGATTTTTTCTACTGCTGTTAACCCTTGGTTTTCTACAGTAATTTCTTTAGAAGCTGCGTACACTTGAGGAATTTCGATACCTAAAGCTTTACATGCAAAGGTTTGTAATTTTTTACCAAAAACCACAGCGTAAGAGCCACCAGCTTTGATAAACTCCATTTTTTGTGGTGTTAATGCTGTTGAAATATCTTTAAACTCTTGATCTCCGTTATATAATTTTTTCTCTTTTGTATTAATTGTTAAAACCGTACCTGTTTTTACAGAATAAACCTCTTTTAAAATTGGCTCGCCATCTGCATCTACAACTGTGTTACCGTTTTCATCTTTTTGTTTTACCCAGTTTTTAAGGTCAATTCCAATTCCTCCTGTTACGCCAACTGTAGTTAAGAAGATTGGAGCAATACCATTAGTACCTGCAATTACAGGTGCAATATTGATAAATGGCACATAAGGTGATGATGGAATTCCTGTCCATAATGCCACGTTATTTACACCAGACATACGAGAAGATCCTACACCCATTGTTCCTTTTTCTGCAATAAGCATAATACGTTTATCTGGATGTTGCTCTTTTAAAGCTAACACTTCTTGTTGCATCTCTTTGTTATGTTCAAAGATAGATTGACCATGTAACTCACGATCTGATCTTGAGTGCGCATCTGCACCAGGTGATAATAAATCGGTAGAAATATCACCAACACCAGCGACATAAGTTACAACTTGAATTTCTTCTTGAACTTCTGGAAGTTTTGTGAAAAATTCTGCTTGTGCATAGCTCTCGATTATCTCTTTTGCTATTGCGTTACCAGTTTTCATTGCTTGTTCTAAACGCTCGGTATCTGCTTCGTATAAAAATACTTGTGTTTTTAATACTTTAGCTGCAGCTTCAGCAATTGCTTTATCTTCACCTAAAGCTAAATCTAAAAGTACTTCTACAGATGGTCCACCTTTCATGTGAGATAATTGCTCGAAAGCAAATTCTGAAGTAATTTCTTCTACTTTAGTTTCACCTAAAATAATTTCTTTTAAAAAATCTGCTTTTACACGTGCAGCACTTGTTGTACCTGGTAAAACGTTATATATAAAAAAGTTTAAAGAATCTTTTCTATGCTCGTTATTTTCATCTTTTATTTGCGTTATAATTTCGCTTAATAATTCTGCGCCATCAATAGGCTTTGGATGTAATCCTTGAAGTTTACGAGCTTCAATTTCTTTAAGGTAGTCGTTGTAAGTATTCATATAAATATATTCAGTGTTAGTTTTACTGAAAATTGCAATTATAGAATAGGCAATTTAAAGTTTTGCAAAAGTAAGAAATCTTAAAGAAGATAGAAAATGTATAACAAAAAGAGAGAAATACTAAATTATTTTCAATATATAATCAAAATTTAATGCAATTTTTATAATAACAATAATTTGAACAGCTTTAAAATAATAAATTAACAATATTATGCTTAATAAGGAAGCTGCTATTTATTTAGATTGTCTCTAAATTCTATGATAGGACGCTCAAAATAAGCATATAAAATATAAGACAATACAAAAGAGGCAATCCAAAAAATTATTAGAATAATTAATTTGAAAAGGATTGAACTATGCTCTAGACTAACAAAATGTTTTAAAGTTAATAACACTATAGAATAATTAACTAAATACAATGAATATGACCATAAACTTATTTTGGTCACAAAATTTACTTGTTTGGTTTTCCAAGTTGAAAACACAGGAAAAAACAATAAAATACTTATTGAAACTAATGGTAAATACCAAACATTGAAAAAGAAAGAAAACTGATTAGGTTGCAACTGATTTTTATAAATGAAATAATGAAGTCCTAAAAATAAAACACTACCAAAACCAAAGCTAAACCATTTGGTTTTGGACCAAAACTGAGCATAGTAATAGCTTATAAATGCTCCTAAAAATCCAAAGTAAATACTATCAATTCTGGTAAAAACTACTTTACGTAGCGAATGACTCCAATTAAAATCCTGAGGAATATTTGTATAACTATTGTGAAATATTAGCTTATTTACAATGAAGTATACTATCACTAAAGTTGTCATTAATAAAAACATCCATTTATTAAGGTTTTTAAAAATTAAAGCAAAAAGCATTAATAATATTGGTCCTAATAGATAAGCAAACTCCTCAATAGTTAAACTCCAAGATTCTGTGAAAAAATCAGGCATTTCATCAAAGACATTTTGAAGAAAAAAGAAATATTTATACAACTGGTTTGGGATTTCATTTTTATAAAAAAAAGCTAACCCAATATTTATTAGTAAAATTAGGTAGTAATTAGGTAATGTACGCAACCAACGTCTTATCCAAAACTGTAAGAAATGTTTAGGTTTAGTTCGATTACTTTCTATGTGCTTTATAAGAATTGTGCCTATTAAAAACCCGCTTAAGACAAAGAATATGTCTACTCCAATTGTACCAAAAAACTGGATAAATCTTAGTACTACAGCTTCAGAATTTGGAAACAATAAAATTGTAGAGTGTGAACAAAGTATAAGTAAAATAGCGACTGCTCTTACAACATCTAAACCAAAAACACGGTTTTTATATGTTGTAATCGCTTTCAAAATATAATAAAGAGTTTTTAGTACTTATTGCGGTAAATCTTAATTAGTACAATAATAGCATAAAAAAGTGCAGCAAACTCTACAAAAGTCCCGATGGTTAAAATTACATTTCCGTATGGCCAATGTTGTATTTTAAATAATGCGCCAACAATTGTTAATCCAAAACCAAGGAGTAATAAAATTAAAGGGATTAAAAACTTTTTCAAACTCATGGTTAAAATAAATCTTTAATTATTTCTTCTATAGTAACACCTTCTGCTTCTGCTTTGTAATTTTTAATCATTCTATGACGTAAAATACTAGTTGCAACAGCTTGTACATTTTCTATATCTGGTGAAAACTTACCATTTACAGCAGCGTGTGTTTTTGCTGCTAAAATTAAATTTTGTGATGCTCTAGGTCCTGCGCCCCAATCTACGTATTGCTTTACTAAGTCTGAAGCTGCATTGCTATTTGGTCTTGTTTTACCAACCATTTTCACAGCATATTCTATAACATTATCTGCAACAGGTATACGTCTAATTAATTGCTGAAAATCTGTAATTTCTTGTGCTGTAAATAGTGCATTTACTGTTGGTTTGGCATCTGTTGTTGTTGCTTTTACCACTTGCACTTCTTCTTCAAAAGTTGGATATTCTAAATTAATAGCAAACATAAAACGGTCTAATTGTGCTTCTGGTAATGGATAGGTTCCTTCTTGCTCAATTGGGTTTTGTGTTGCTAATACAAAGTATGGTAAGTTTAATTTGTAATGATGTCCAGAAACAGTTACTGCTCTTTCTTGCATCGCTTCTAAAAGTGCTGCTTGTGTTTTTGGTGGCGTACGGTTAATCTCGTCTGCTAAAATAATATTAGAAAATATTGGTCCTTTAATAAATTTAAACTGTCTATTTTCATCTAAAATTTCGCTACCTAAAATATCACTTGGCATCAAATCTGGCGTAAACTGAATGCGTTTAAAATCTAATCCTAATGCTTGAGAAATAGTATTAACCATTAATGTTTTTGCTAATCCTGGTACACCTATTAATAAGGCATGACCACCAGAAAATATAGAAATTAATATTTGGTTAACTACATCGTCTTGACCAACGATTACTTTGGCTACTTCTTGTTTTAAGCTATTATATTTTGAGACTAGATTTTTTACTGCAGTTACGTCTGACATGTATGTTTTATTTTTTTAACCAATTACTTTTAAAATCGCAGTTTCTGTATGCACTACTAATTTTAATATAAGTTTCATCAATTTTTTCTTCTTGCCAATCTTCGATTGCTTTAAGACGCTTTTCGTTTAAAGCTAATTCTTTAATTTTTAAATAATCACGTGCATAATCTGCTACATGCTCATCCGTTCTATCTGTTACCGTAACTAATTTAAACTTAATAGCTCCTGTACGATCTTGGTCTGTAATAACAGGACTAATTTCGTTATTTTCTAATTCTTGGATTTGCCCATATAATTCTGGATCCATTTTTGTTAGCTCAAAATTATAATCCTGTGTTTGTGGATTTATTAATTGCCCGCCTTGAAATTTAGTTTCTTTTTCGTCACTAAATTCTTTTGCTGCTTCTGCAAAAGTCATATCTCCGCTAACAATAAGCTCTCTTACTTTTTCTAATTCTTTCTTGGCTTCTTCTATTTCTTTTTCAGACACTTTAGGCATTAATAAGATATGACGTACATCGTATTCTTGACCTCTAATTTTTTCTAAGTAAATAATATGGTAACCATAGTCTGTTTTAAATGGTTCTGAAATTTGTCCTTCTTGTAATGAAAAAGCAACTTCTCTAAACTCTTTTACCATACGTGGTTTACTTCTGTCTAAAGTATATAATCCACCTGTTTTTTTAGATCCACCGTCTTCTGTGTATAATACCGCTCTACTAGTAAAACTTTTTCCTTCTTCTTCTACTTGTTGTTTAAATTCGTTTAATCGATCTATAACACGTTGTACTTCTTCATCAGATACTTTAGGCTCTATAACTATTTGTGCTACTTTAAGTTCTGTTCCAAAAGTTGGACGTTCTTCTTTTGGAATTTTATTAAAAAACTGACGTACTTCTTCTGGCGTTACTTCAACTTCATCAATAATTTTCTTTTTCATTTCAGTAGCTAGCATGTTACTTTTATTGATTTCGAACATTTCTTCTCTAAAGCTAACTTCGTCATCTTTTCTGTAAAACTCTAAAAGCTCTTCCATGCTTCCGTTAGTTTGCTGCAAAAATTGATTGATTTGTTGGTCTACTCTAGATCTAATTTCGGCATCATTAACATCAATACTATCTTGTATAGCATGATGTGCATACAATTTATCTTCTAAAAGTTTACCAAATAATTGACAACGATCAAAATTTGCCATAGATGCACCTTGATCTTTTAATTGTAACATGGTTTTATCAATATCGCTATCTAAAACTATGTAATCTCCTACTACTGCAGCTACACCATCGATTTTTGTTGCACCAGAATCTGTAACAGTATCTTTGCTTACTTCTGGTTTTGTTTCGTCTATAATTTCTTGTGCTACACTGGTACTAGCTACTGCAAATAAAAACGTTAATACATATAACGCTTTAGGTTTAATTGTAAATTTCAAATTGTTTGTTGTTAATGGCATCTTTCTTAATATCCTTTTCTAATTGCTTTATTAATTCCAGCTTGCGTTTATTGATAACAATCTGGTTAATAGTTGGCTTTACGTATTCTAACGGTGCTGTACTGTTGCGCAACAACACGTCATTTATTTGCATCAAATATAGTCCTAATGAATCTTTGAGTTGTATAAAATTAGATTTTTTTAACAATTCGTCTTTATTTTCAATAGTTACTACTGGAATTTTATTGATGGCTTGATCTAATCTAATCCAAACAGAGTCGTTTAAAGTGAAGGATTTAAACTGAATTGCTATCGAGTCTAACTCTTTCTTATCCTTAGTATTAAATCGTTTAAACTTTTTCTTTATATCTTCTAAATCTAAACGATTTGGTTCTACGTTTATGTATCTAAATTTGATTAAATTTTCGTTTAATTTAAAGGCTTCTTTATTGCTTTCGTAATACGTAGATGCAGCTTCTAATGACACTACGGTATCTAAGTTTTTAGCAACCAAAGCTTCTAAATATGCTTTACTATATAAATCGTTTTTGTATTGTTGAACTAAACGATCAAACTTTTCTAATTTTTTATCACTTAAATTAACTTCTGCTCCTTGTACCAAGAGTTGTTGGGTTGCCCATTGATTAATAAAATTATTTGCAAAAATTGTACTGTCTTCTACCGAAAGATTTTCGGGTAATGCTTTTTTTAAATCTTCATTAAAAAGATAAACATCATTAACTCTAGCTATAGCTTCTTCTTCCTCTGTAGACCTAAAATAATCGCAAGATTGAAAGAGGCTTAAAATTATTGCTATGTATATATATTGCTTCAAATATGTATTAATTTAAATCCTGTTTTACTTGTTTTAAAACGTCTTTATTAAGCTTGACTTTGTATTTATTAGAAAGCTCTTCTAACCACTTTTTTTCTTTATACTCTTGAAAATCGCTAATCACATTTCCTTTTGCTTCTTCAAAAGTTTTTTGTGTTTTGGGTAATACCGTATTGACTTTAACAACACTGTAAGCGTCGTTGTGCTTAAAGACTTTAGATGTGCCTTTTTGCATATTAAAGTCTTTTGGCAATGCTTGATGAGAAGTTGTAACTGTATCTTTTATAAAGCTTACACTAATATTTTTTTCTGAATTTATTTTTTGTTTTATAACATCAATGCTAGTATTATTTTCTAACATTTTTGCTACTTTTTTTATGTCTTTTTTGTTTACGGAAGATGCTATTATAACATCTGCTCTAGCATCAAAAAAGTATTTATCTTGATGTTGTTTGTAATAATTTGCTAACCCAATACTATCTTCTCTAGCAGCATTCCAAACTTTAGACTCCATTAAATCAAATAATAAAAGTCCGTCACGATATTCGTTTAAAATATGTGCGTATTCTTCGTTTTCAAACTCTAAATTATCTTCTTGATACTGTATTAGTTTAGACTCTAAAAACATTTTATAATTACTTGCTACTAATTTATCAAATGGTTGTCTAGCTTGTCTACGACGTTGTGTATTATATAAAAACTCTGCAAATTCTTTATAGGTAACTTCTTTATCTTTTATAGTAAACAACACCTTTTTGCCCTCAAAATTTCCTGGTGTGTTCCAAGATCTTTGGTAGTAATTTTCATTTAAAATTGAAGTAAAGTAACGCAAAGCTTCTGGATTATCTTTTACATTATACTTTTCTTTTAAATTGTTTATTCTGGAGTTGTTTATAACAACAGATCTAGAATCCTTTTTTACTTTAGCTTTTAGCTCGTTTTCCATCTCCTTAAAAGTAGCTAACCCTTTTTTGTCTATTAACTTAACAATATGGTAGCCAAATTCTGTTTTAAAAGGTTCTGTAATTTCTCCTTTTCTTTCTAAACCAAAAGCTTTTTCTTCAAAAATCTCTGAGCTTAATTGTCCTGCAGAAAAAGTATTTAATCTACCTCCTTTTTTGCTAGAGCTTTTATCTTCTGAAAACTGTTTTGCTAACGCTTCAAAGTCTTCTCCTTGCTTAATTCGTTTATAAATATCATTAATACGCTCTTCTTGAGACTCAGAATCTTGACTATCCTTATTTGTAAGCATGATATGAGCAACTGTGACTTCTCCTCTATTTTCTCTTTTATCGTTAACATAGACAATATGATAACCAAATTGTGTTTGAAAAGGTTGTGACCATTCGCCTACATTGGTATTATAAGCTGCTGTTTCAAATTCGTACACCATTCTAAACGCAGTAAAATAACCTAACTCTTCTGCAAAAAGCGTACGACCGTTATGTATGTCTTTTTTAACAGCTTCAAAACCTTCTTCTAACACTCTATCTCTTAGTTTGTTTATCTCTTCTTTAGCTAGTTTAAGCTGTTCTTCTGGAGCGTTTTTGTCTATTTTAACTAATATATGACGCGCATCAACCTCTTGGGTTAATCTATCGTAAGCTTCTTTTATAAGCTTTTCTGTAACCTCGTTATTACTTAAAAAATTAGATGAAAGCTGTCTTTTATAACTTTCAAATTCTCTTAAATAAGCTTGTTTTTTATCTAAACCTAAGGCTTTAGCCTCAGTTACTTTTAGTTTATATTTTATGAAAAGATCAAGGTAATTATCTATGTCTTTTTGAGACTCATCTTTAACCAATTCTAAATTCTTTTTGTAAACTCTTACAAATTCTGATGCATAAACAGGTGTTTCGTTTACAGTAAATAGAACTTGTTTTTCTTGCGCACTGACTTTACAAAATGCTAAAAAAACTATGACTATTAAAGCAATTAAATGTCTTGATTTCATATGAATTGAGACTTGTTTTTTGAAGTACATGCAAAAATAGCAATATTACCTAATTACACAAGTTTAAAATGGTAACGCTAGTAGCTAGTTTTTTAGTATTAATTAATAGTGAATAAACTATTTAAATTAACTATTTATCAACACGAAAACGTTTGAGTTAAAGGTATTCTTATTTTTTAACCATTATAATAATATATTTATAAAAATTTAACATTTATAACATGAAACATATTTACTTTTTTTCTCTTTTGTTTTCTATTAGTTGTATAACTAAAGCACAAGAAACTCTGACGTTTTCTAGTTACAACGGAAACACCACTACACTAACTGCAACAACAGCAACAGTTAATGATGAAATAACTATTGTTTTTGAAGATCAAGATATCATCAATAACTTTTATTCTGATGGACAAGCTTTCATCCACATGTATGGTGGTTTAGATACCGATAGTGGAAGTTTTCAAGGTGCTCCAGGATTTAGTGATCTTGCATCACAACCGCAATTAACATTAGTTCCTACAGATACAGATGTTAATGCAGGACCTAATACCTACAGCATTACTATTAATCTCGCTCAGCTATATACTGGTGTCCCTAACGGCACTATGGTTTATGGATTTAACTTACTTTTTCAAAACCAATTTGGTGGCGGTGGCAATAACCAAACAGTAGATTTTTATATAAATCTAGTTGATGCAGAAAAAGACAGCACACTTAGCACAACAGACAACAATATTAAAAACGCTAGTATAAAAGTTATATCTAACGAGTTATTGATTAATAATTACAATGGAGATTTAAACATCAAAGTTTACGACATTTTAGGGAAAATTGTTGACAATAACGCAAACATACAGGTTAACAATTCATACAAACACGCATTAGATCTACCAAAAAACAACATCTATATAGTAGTTTTAGAAACAAAAGATATGACCAAAACCATTAAAGTATTATTGTAGTTAATCCTACAATACTGGTATTTTGCATAATAAAAGTGATTGAAATTTTTTCAATCGCTTTTTTTTTATACTTTAATTTAGAAATTGAAATTTGATGCTAAGTTATACTTCTGAAATACTAATTAATAAACCTATTACTACTTGCTTTACAGAAATTGTTAACCTTGATAGTATGAAGCATTGGCAAGAAGGCTTAATTAGTTTTGCGCATATCTCGGGTACACCAAGAAAAATAGGTTCTACTATTCAACTTAATTATCAATTTGGTAAACGAAAAATGGAACTTACAGAAAGTGTTACCCACAGAAAAGATAATCATTCTATTCATTTTAATTTTGATACTAAAATGATGCATAACGTGCAGCAAAATTTCTTTGAAATTATAGATGATGATACTACAAAGTGGATTAGTCACAATCAATTTTTACCAAGAAATTTCACTTCAAGAATAATGCTTTTTTTAATGCCCAAAGCATTTAAAAAACAAAGTAAAAAGTACTTAATTAACTTTAAAAACTACGTAGAAAACGGCACCTCAATAATTAAAAAATAATGAGACAATTAAAACTAATTTGGGATTTTAGAGGTCCTGATGCTTTAAAAATTGCAGAACACCATGTAATACATCTTAAAGAATATATAACTCTTCAAAACACCAATCTAAACATTACTGGTTATCAAGAATTATCACCCATGCACAGCATTGCTTTTATGGTTGTTGATGAAATTGAAATGAAACCAATACGTGATGCTTTAAAACCACATCGTGGACAGATTTATAATCCGTAATACCTCTTTTATTGAATCACAATACAATCCAGCTAATTAAAATATACAGTTTAAGTCTGTTAAGTATTTTTTGTTATTACTTATTGGATACGACAACTGTAATACCTACAATTTTAGAGAAGACCAAAAACTCCAAATACCAAGGATTTCTCACCTTTTTCTTTTCAGGATTTATTAAATATGGTTTATTAGCTATTGGAATTTTATCAATTGTAATTGTTAGTTTTTTAGTGATTAGAAAACAGTTTCTAACAAAACACAAATAAAAAAGCACAACAATTATGTTGTGCTTTTTAACTATCTATTAATAATTAAAATTATCTTGAATAATTTGGTGCTTCTTTAGTGATTGTAACATCATGTGGATGACTTTCATTAATTCCTGAAGATGTTATTTTTACAAATTGTGCAGACTCTTTTAAAGTTGCAATATCTTTTGCACCGCAATATCCCATACCAGCACGTAAACCACCAATAAATTGATGTATACTTTCGTAAAGTTCTCCTTTGTAAGGCACACGACCAACAATTCCTTCTGGGACTAATTTTTTAATATCGTCTTCTACATCTTGAAAATAACGGTCTTTACTACCTTGTTTCATCGCTTCTACAGAACCCATACCACGATAAGACTTAAACTTACGTCCTTCGTAAATAATAGTTTCTCCTGGACTTTCTTTTGTTCCGGCTAATAAAGATCCTAACATTACAGTATCTGCACCAGCTGCAAGAGCTTTAGGTATATCTCCTGTATATCTTATACCGCCATCTGCTATCACAGGAACACCTGTTCCTTTTATTGCTGCAGCAACTTCTAAAACAGCGCTAAACTGAGGGAAACCAACACCTGCAACAACACGTGTTGTACAAATAGATCCTGGTCCAATTCCTACTTTTACTGCGTCTGCACCAGCTTCTACTAAATATTTTGCAGCTTCTGCTGTTGCTATATTACCAACAATTGCTTCTAATTGAGGGAATTTTTTCTTTATTTCTTTTAAAACATTTACTACACCTTTTGTGTGTCCATGTGCTGTATCTATAACAATTGCATCTACACCTGCATTAACTAACGCTTCTGCTCTATTTACTGCATCACCTGTTACTCCAATTGCTGCAGCAACACGTAATCTTCCGTAGTTATCTTTATTAGCAATAGGCTTTTGAGTAACTTTGGTGATATCTCTAAACGTAATTAATCCTTCAAGTTTATCACCTTCTACAATTAAAAGCTTTTCAATTTTATTTTGCTGAAGTATTTTTTCTGCGTCTTTTAAAGACGTACCAACTGGCGCTGTTACTAGATTTTCGCTAGTCATTACTTCTACAATTGGTCTGGAATTTTGATGCTCGAAACGTAAATCTCTATTAGTTACAATACCTTTTAATTTTCCTGTGGCATCAACAATAGGAATACCTCCAATACTATGCTCTTTCATAGCTTGTTTAGCATCTGCAACAATTGCTGTGGTTGGCAAGGTTACTGGATCTATAATCATACCGCTTTCGGCACGTTTTACTTTACGCACTTTAGTCGCTTGCTCTTCTATGGTCATGTTTTTATGCAACACACCAATACCACCTTCTCTAGCCATAGCTATTGCCATACGACTTTCGGTAACTGTATCCATAGCTGCAGAAACTATAGGTACATTAATAGTTATATTTCTTGTAAATTTTGATTGAATATTGACTTCGCGTGGAAGTACTTCAGAAAACGCTGGAACTAGTAGGACATCATCGTAAGTTAATCCTTCGCCTACTATTTTATTGTTGTGTGCTGTCATGTTGCAATTAGAATTAATTGCGCGTAAAGATACGACTTATATATGAAACTATCTCGAAATTTTTTCTCTTATAAAATCTTTCCGAAAATTATCTTTATTTATTCTAAATAAGTTTTGAAAAACTAAAAATGAGTATTATTTTTGCACGCTGAAAACAAATTATTTTTAATCAGTCTAAATAAATGAGAACTAAATTTTTATTCTTCATCTTATTAATTACTAGTAGTGTAATAGCTCAAAACACAAAAGATTCTATTACCAACAATACAGATTCTATTCAAAAATTAGAAGAAGTTTTAATTAAAACAAATGTAATATTTGGTAACAAATACATGGCAAAAAACCGCACAGGTTCTGCATATTACATTTCGCCAACAGAATTAAAAAAACTAGGTTACACAGATATTAACCGTGTTTTAAAAACTGTTCCTGGTGTAACCATTGTAGAAGAAGATGGTTTTGGTCTACGTCCTAACATTAGTTTAAGAGGTACTTCTCCAGAACGTAGTGCAAAAATTAGCTTAATGGAAGATGGTGTATTGATTGCTCCTGCACCATACAGTGCTTCTGCTGCTTATTACTTTCCTTCTGTTGCACGAATGGAAGCTGTAGAAATTTTAAAAGGTAGTAGCCAAGTGCAATATGGTCCTTTTACTTCTGGTGGTGCTATAAATATGGTGTCTACACAAATTCCTGATCATTTTTCTGGTAGAATTAATGCCTCTTACGGAAGCTTTAACAGCGGACAAGTTTATGCGTCTGTTGGAGACAGCAACAAAAATTTTGGATATAATGTTGAATATTTAAACTTTAATTCTGATGGATTTAAAAATCTATTAAACGGTGCAAATACTGGGTTTGACAAGAATGACGTTGTTGCTAAATTTAGATTGAACACAGATAAAGAAGCAAAAATTCAACAAAGTTTTGAAACTAAATTTCAGTTTGCAGATGAAGTGTCTAATGAGACCTACCTAGGATTAACAGACACAGATTTTAAGAATAATCCTTTTGATAGATACGCAAGTTCTCAAGAAGATAAAATGACTAATGAGCATATTCAATTATTATTAACTCATAACATTGAGTTTTCTAAAAATTTCGCCATTACAACCAATGGTTACTTTAATAGATTTGAAAGAAACTGGTATAAATTAAACGATATTACAGCTAATGGTGATAATGTAAGTATTGCTAACATTGTATCTAATCCAGATTTATATCCTACCCATTTTAGTTACATGACAGGTTTAGAAAACTCACCAGCAGATGCTTTAACGGTTAAAGCAAATAACCGTAAGTACATTTCTAAAGGTGTTCAAACTAAATTAGATTATCATTTTTATGGTGAAAACACATTTCATGATATTGAACTAGGGTTAAGATATCACTATGATGAAGAAGATCGTTTTCAATGGAAAGACTACTACAGCATTGAAAATAATTCTATGCAATTAACCACTAAAGGTATACCTGGTACAGATGCTAACAGGATTAGTAGTGCAAATGCTTTTGCTTCATACATTATGTATAAGTTTAAATATAAAAACTTAACATTAACTCCTGGTTTACGTTACGAAAACATTGTGCTTAAACGTGAAAACTATGGTACAAGTGATATAAGCAGAACAGGTAGCAATTTATCTGTAAGAGAAAACAAAGTAGATATTTTTATTCCTGGTATTGGTTTTAATTACAAATTCAATAACAACTACTCTGTTTTTGGTGGAGTACATAAAGGATTTTCGCCTCCAGGAAATGAAGATGGTCAAAAACCTGAAGAAAGTATTAACTACGAGTTAGGTTCTAGATTTAACTTTAAAGACATTCAAGGTGAAGTTGTTGCCTTTTACAACGACTACAGCAACCTTTTAGGTAGTGATCTTGCTGCTAGTGGCGGAACAGGTAGTTTAGATGTGTTTAACGCAGGAGAATCTACCGTAAAAGGACTAGAAGTTCTTTTAAATTATGATGCACTTCAAAATAACACCAACTTTTCTTTACCTATTACTGTAGGTTACACTTATACTGATACTGAGTTTTTAAACAGTTTTGGTAGTGATGATGGTATTTGGGGAACTGTTTCTGAAGGAGATGAAATACCATATATTGCAAAGCATCAATTAAATGCAAGTATTGGTTTAGAACACAAAAAATATTCAATTAACTTAAACGGAAGATATAACGGTGCTTTTAGAACAGTATCTGGTACTGGATCTATTCCTGATAATCAAAAAGTAGAATCGGCTATCGTTTTAGATTTAGCTGGTCGTTACCATATCACTTCAAAATTAAGTGCAACAGCTAACATTATTAACCTACTAGATAATGAATACGCAGTATCAAGGGTACCTGCAGGATTAAGACCTGGTCATCCTTTTGGTATCTATGCTGGATTAGAATTTCAGTTTTAAAAAGTAAAAAATTAGTTAAAAAAAAAGAGCTTGTAAAATATACAAGCTCTTTTTTTAATGATAAAAATTGAAAATTTTACTCGCCTCATTATATGCGCTTTCAAAAGACATCGCATTTAGGTCATGCGCCTTTTTTGTAGTTAGATAAGAAAAGACTTTTTCTGTTGGCATATTTCCGGTTAATTCATCTTTAGCCATAGGACAACCACCAAAACCTTGTATAGCTCCATCAAAACGTCTACAACCTGCATTATAAGCTGCATCTACTTTTTCAAACCATGTACTTGGCGTAGTGTGTAAATGCGCACCAAATTCGATATTTTGATATTTCGGAATTAAATTTGAAAACAGATAATCTATATTTTCTGGATTAGATGTACCAACCGTATCACTTAAGGATAAAATTTCTACACCCATTTTACTTAACTTTTCTGTCCACTCGCCTACTATTTCGACATTCCAAGGATCACCGTAAGGATTTCCGAATCCCATGGAAATATAAACTACAACCTTTTTATTAGATTGATCTGCTGTATTTAAAATATCGTTTAACAAGTCTACAGATTGTGCTATTGTTTTATGCGTATTACGCATTTGAAAGTTTTCTGAAATAGAAAAAGGATAACCCAAATAATCAATTTCTGGATGTTGACAAGCATCTTGAGCACCACGTAAATTTGCTACAATTGCCAATAATTTACTTTTGGTTTTGCTTAAATCTAATTGCGCTAACACTTCGGCTGTATCTACCATTTGAGGTATAGCTTTAGGTGACACAAAACTTCCAAAATCTATCGTATCAAAACCTACACGTAATAAAGATTGTATGTACTGTACTTTTTTTTCGGTAGGAATAAATTGCTTAATGCCTTGCATGGCATCTCGCGGACATTCGATTACTTTAACTAAGTCGTTTTTCATGGTCTTTCAAAGATAAAAAAGAAATAGATTTTTGGCTTTATTTCTTCTGAAAAAAGATGAATATAGCAATTCCTACAAACACAACTATTTGCAACCATTTTAGTACTAATCCGGTATTTTTATTCTGTTTTAAATACTCCGAAATAAATCCTGAAAGCACTGCGATTGCAGAAAATATAATTAAAGATGTGAGCATAAACAGTAAACCCAACACATAAAATTGCGTTACTGTTGATAAAGTATCAGAGAATAAAAACCCAGGAAAAAATGCCAAAAAGAATATAGACACTTTTGGGTTTAACACATTCATTATTACACCTTGCTTAAATAGTTGCCACAAACTTCTTTTTGGTGTGTTTTTAGTGGTTAAAGCAACTTCAGCATCACTTTGATATACTTTATAAGCCAAATACAATAAGTAAACAGCGCCTAAAATTTTAAGTATTAGAAAAAGTGTATCGTTATTTTTAATAATAGCAGACACACCAAAAGCAACCAATGTTGTGTGTACCAAACAACCAGAAATTAAACCTGCTACTGTTGCTAAACCATAATTACGACCATTAGTAATGCTTTGCATTAACACATAAATATTATCTGGTCCAGGCGATATGGCTAAAGCCGAAGTCGCTACAACAAACCCAAATAAGGTTTCGATAGTCATTTAATTTTGGTTTAGAATAGCTTGATTAATCTGCTTGATTAATCGTGGTCCTTCATAAATAAAACCAGTGTAAATCTGTACTAAATCTGCTCCAGCTTCTAGTTTTTCTAATGCATCTTCTGCACTGTGGATTCCTCCAACACCAATAATTGGGAAAGCTTTATTACTTTTTTCTGCTAGGTACTTAATCACTTTTGTAGATTTCTCTTTTATAGGTTGACCACTTAAACCGCCATTTCCGATAGCTTCCAAACGCTCTTGTGACGTTTTTAATCCCGTGCGATCTACAGATGTGTTAGTAGCAATAACTCCATCTAGTTTTGTTTCTTTGATGATTTCTATAATTTCATCTAACTGAATGGTATTTAAATCTGGAGCAATCTTAAGTAAAATTGGTTTTTTAGGTCTAGACTGCGCCCGACCTGACAATTCTTCGTTAGCTTTTTGCACTTCGCTAATCAGCTCTAACAAATAATCTTTATCGGTTAATTTAGCGTGACTTCCAACATTTGGACAACTTACATTAAGCACAAAATAATCAACATAAGGATGTAAACCTTTAAAACATTCTAGATAATCTCTGGTGTAATCTTCTGGTGCTGTATCGGTGTTTTTTCCAATATTTCCACCAATAATTAACTGTCCTTTATTTAGTTTTAATTGTGTAATTGCAGCTTCTAAACCTTCGTTATTAAAACCCATACGGTTTATAATTCCTTGGTCGTCTTTTAACCTAAATAAACGTTTTTTAGGATTTCCAGCTTGTCCTTTTGGCGTTACGGTACCTATTTCTATAAATCCAAAACCAAAGTTTGCTAATTCATTATACAGCACTGCATTTTTATCAAAACCTGCTGCTAATCCTACTGGATTTTTAAAGGTTAATCCAAAAAGGTTGCGTTGTAGTTGCTTATCTTCTACAACATATAAACGTCTAAATACCGAAGTCATTCCTGGTATTTTAGAGGTTAATTTAACAAGCTTAAATGTAAAATGATGAATTTTTTCAGGATCGAAACTAAAAAAAAACGGTCTTAGAAGGGATTTGTACATCGTGTAATGTTTGCACAAAAGTAGTGTGAAAAAATGTGATTTACAATTTATGTTGAAGCTCTTAACTGTTTTTAATAAAATTCGTCAGTTTGAGTGAATTTTTATGATTGAAATGAATAAAAATTTGTATCGAAAACAAGAATTTTAAATGTATTATTAGTTCTCGATAAAATTTCTTCGCACAACTTCGACTACGCTCAGTTGCCACTCAAAAATCACTCGAACTGACGTTTATTTAATTTTACCATTAAATGTACTACTGAAAATCTTGAATAATTGTACTTTTATACTTTCAAATAAAATAAACACTCAAAATATGATTTCAAAAGAAGACATCATCAAAAGATTTGTTAGCTACGTTACTGTAGATACCGAATCTGATCCAAATAGCGACACAACACCAAGTACCAAAAAACAATGGGATCTTGCCAATGCATTAGTGCAAGAATTACAACATATCGGTATGCAAGATGTAAGTATTGACCAAAACGCTTATATCATGGCGACATTACCAAGTAATGTGGATCATGACGTGCCAACTATTGGATTTATCTCGCATTTTGATACGTCGCCAGATTTTACTGGTGCAAATGTTAATCCGCAAATTGTAGAGCGTTATGATGGTAAAGATATTGTTTTAAACGAAGCTGAAAACATTGTTTTATCTCCTGATTATTTTGAAGATTTATTACTTTACAAAGGTCAAACCTTAATCACAACAGATGGTACAACCCTTTTAGGTGCTGATGATAAAGCTGGTATTTGCGAAATTATTTCTGCAATGGAATACCTAATTAAAAATCCTCAAATCAAACACGGAACCATTAAAGTTGGATTTACTCCAGATGAAGAAATTGGTCGTGGCGCACATAAATTTGATGTCGAAAAGTTTGGTGCGGATTGGGCTTACACCATGGATGGAAGTCAAATTGGTGAGTTAGAATACGAAAATTTTAACGCTGCTGGTGTTGTAGTTAAAGTGAAAGGAAAAATTGTACATCCTGGTTATGCTAAAGGAAAAATGGTTAACTCTATGTACATTGCAACAGAGTTTATCAACTCGTTACCAAGACTAGAAACACCTGAACATACAGAAGGTTACCAAGGATTTTTTCATTTATATTCTGTAAAAGGTGAAGTTGAAGAAACCGTACTAGAGTATATTATTCGTGATCACGACAAAGAGCATTTTGAAGCTAGAAAAGAAGTGATGCAAAAGCTTACCGACGAGCTTAACCAACAATACGAACGAGAAGTAGTAACGATTGAAATTAAGGATCAATACTTCAACATGAAAGAAAAAGTAGAACCTGTAATGCATATTGTTGATATTGCTGAAGAAGCTATGAAACAATTAGACATTAAACCTTTAATAAAAGCAATTCGTGGTGGAACAGATGGATCACAATTAAGTTATATGGGCCTACCTTGTCCTAATATTTTTGCTGGCGGACATAATTTTCATGGACGTTATGAGTATGTTCCTGTAGAAAGTATGATAAAAGCAACAGAAGTGATTTGCAAAATTGCTGAGTTGACCGCTGAAAAGTATAAGTAATAAAAAAACAATGTCTAAAACACTTTTTATAATCTTTTCGTTTTGGTTTACACTTCCTGTGTTTTCTCAATTTAAGGATAAAAACTTCTTTTCTCATAAAAATGATAAAGAGATTATTGAAAGTGTTTTAGATAGTTTAAAAAATCCCAAATCTCTTGAAAGTTTATTCTTAAAAAGTAATAATGAGAATTATAAATCTTTAGGTTTTAATTATAAGATATATTCTTCTGTCATCTATAGAAGAAAACTTGTTATAACATGTGATTTTCTTTATTTAAAAGATTCTTTAATTAGTTACGTTTTAAAACCAAAATTACCAAATAGTAAAAGGCTTCAAAAAAAACACTTAAAGTTTTACAATAACACTTTTGAAGTTACAGAAGATAACACAATAAAACCTCTGTTTTATAATTATGAAACGTTTTACAAGCCTTTAAAATATTATAAAGGCAAACGGATTTCTAACCCTGAAATAGACCATTTTATGTCTACAGAATCAGGTTTGTATTATGGAGAAGTTGTTGGTATTTATGCTGTTCCAATAGAAAACTGGAAATTATTACTCGATTTAGAAGACCAATTAACTAGTGATGTTATCCTTCAACTTTTATATAGTAAAAACCCTGTTAGTAGACTTAATACCATTAAATATTATTATTTAAATTCAGAAAAATTTACAGATAAAAGAGACGAAATTGAAAATACAATAAACTGGACTAGTCTTAGAGGAGATACATTAATTAATTCTGTTTATGGTTGTTTTCCAGAGCACTCATATTTAAGAATTATAGCTAAACAATTAGAAGAAAATTATATAAAACAAAAAACCTCACAAGACTAATCCCGTGAGGTTTTTTTTATTTTGAGTTTGTAAGCTAAAGTTTACTTAGCATTTACTAATTCTACATCAAAAATAAGAGTCGCATTTGGAGGAATAACGCCACCAGCACCTTGCGCACCATAAGCTAAATCACTTGGTATTACAAAACGTGCTTTATCACCAACGTTTAATAACAAAATACCTTCGTCCCAACCTGGTATAACTTGTCCTACTCCAACTTGAAAGTCTATTGGTTGGTTACGCTTGTAAGAACTATCAAATACAGTTCCGTCTGCTAATTGTCCTTTATAGTGTACAGAAACTTGATTTCCTTTTTCGGCTTTTTTACCACTTCCTTTTTGTATGATTTGGTAACGTAAACCACTTTTAGTTTCATCAAAACCTGCTGCTAATTTATCTAACTCAGCACGCTTTGCTTCACGTTCTTCAGCAATACGTTTTTCTCTAGCGCCTTCAAATACTCTAAAAGCTTCAATAGCGTTAAAGTTTTTTGCTGCATCACCTTCTCTTACAATCTCTAAAGATTCAATAACATCTCCTTGTTGGATAGCATCTACTACATCTTGTCCTTCTACAACTTTTCCAAAAACGGTATGCTTACCGTCTAACCAATCTGTTGCAACGTGAGTGATAAAAAACTGACTACCATTTGTTCCTGGTCCTGCATTTGCCATACTTAAAACTCCTGGCCCATCATGTTTTAAATCTGGATGAATTTCGTCATCAAATTTATAACCTGGATTACCTGTACCTGTACCTTGAGGACAACCACCTTGAATCATAAAATCACTAATTACTCTGTGAAATTTTAACCCATCGTAATAAGGTGTTCCTTGTGGCTTTGCAGAGTTTTCCATATTCCCTTCTGCTAAAGCTACAAAGTTACCTACTGTTCCTGGTGTTTTTTCAAATTCTAAATTAACAAGAATTGCTCCTTTTGAAGTATTAAATTTTGCGTATAAACCGTCTTGCATTGTCATATTTTTTTAATGAATTGCAAAGATACGTAATGATTTAAGATTTACTAATTTGGAATTACTTTTTTGAAATGAATTAATGCTTTCTATTTAGACACGAATTTCACGAATTGACACTAATTCTATTCAGAACACTAAGATGTATTGATAAAGCTTTGTAGTTTACTTCTTTTAAGTAATAAACACATAATTACAAATTACTAACTAATAATTTTGTTGAAGTTAAAAAGTTCTCGATACATTTTACTCGTTCCTCGTAAAACACTCGAACTGACACAACATTTAAACTTAAACCTTAAGTCACCACTAACCGCTAACTGCTAACTAAAAAAACTAATTAGCGACTTCACTAATAAATTTTATTCGGTATAAACGCAATTCTTCGTCGTCGTAATCGCCATCAAATTCGTCTAAAGCTACATCTATCTTATCGGTTTCAGTTTCCATAAAATAGTCGTGTAGTTCTTCTTGCTGGTCTTCATCTAAAATTTCATCTATCCAATAATCGATATTTAATTTGGTTCCAGAATAGACAATAGCTTCCATTTCTTTTATAAATGCTGGCATTTCCATGCCTTTTGCAGACGCTATATCTGTTAATGGTAGCTTTCTATCTACATTTTGAATAATGTATAATTTTATTCCAGAATTACTTCCTGTAGATTTTACAATCATATCATCTGGTCTTATGATATCATTATCTTCTACATATTTGGAGATAAGTTTTACAAAATCTTTACCGTATTTTTTTGCTTTACCTTCGCCAACACCATGCACGTTAGATAATTCTTCTATAGAAATCGGGTATTTAAGTGCCATGTCTTCTAAAGAAGGATCTTGAAAAATAACAAATGGTGGTACACCTAATTTTTTAGCGTTTGTTTTACGCAGGTCTTTAAGCATTTTCATTAATTGCTCATCTACTACTGCTCCACTTCCTTTAGATGCTGTTATAACATTATCTGTGTTATCTTCACTAAAATCATGGTCCTTTGTCATCATAAAAGATGTTGGGTTACTTAAAAAGTTTTTTCCTTCATCTGTAAGTTTTATAACACCATAGGTTTCGATATCTTTTTTTAGTAATCCAGCGACTAGCATTTGTCGTGTTAATGCCATCCAGTAACTTTTTTCTTTGTCTTTTCCTACACCAAAGAAAGGTTGTGTATCTGTTTTATGAGAATTAATTAAGGCATTAGATTTACCGACTATAACATTTACAAGTTCTTTAGACTTGTACTTTGCATTTGTTTTACTTACAACATCTAATATAATAGCGACATTGTCTTTTGCTTCTTCTTTTTCTTTTGGATGACGCATGTTATCATCCATATCGCCTCCTTCTCCTGTTTCGTTATCAAATTCTTCTCCAAAATAATGAAGAATGAATTTTCTTCTAGACATAGATGTTTCTGCAAAAGCAACTACTTCTTGTAACAATGCATGACCAATTTCTTGCTCTGCTACTGGTTTACCAGACATAAACTTTTCTAATTTTTCTATGTCTTTATAAGAATAATAAGCCAAGCAATGTCCTTCGCCGCCATCTCTTCCAGCTCGACCTGTTTCTTGATAATAGCTTTCTATACTTTTTGGTATATCATGGTGAATTACAAAACGTACGTCTGGTTTATCTATTCCCATACCAAATGCTATTGTTGCTACCACTACATCAATATCTTCCATTAAAAACATATCTTGGTGAGACGCTCTTTTTTTAGCATCTAAACCTGCGTGATAAGGTACAGCCTTTATACCATTAACTTGTAGTACTTGTGCCAATTCTTCAACACGTTTTCTACTTAAACAGTAAACAATACCAGATTTACCTTCATGTTGTTTGATAAATCTAATGATGTCTGAATCTACATTTTTGGTTTTTGGGCGTATTTCGTAATATAAATTAGGTCTATTAAAAGATGCTTTAAAAGTATTAGCATCTGTCATCCCTAAGTTTTTAAGAATATCTTCTTGCACCTTAGGTGTTGCTGTTGCTGTTAGACCTATAATAGGTATATTATCGCCTATACGTTTTATAATGTTTCTTAGGTTACGGTATTCTGGCCTAAAGTCGTGTCCCCATTCGCTAATACAATGGGCTTCATCAACTGCCATAAAAGATATTTTTACAGATCGTAAAAACTCTACATACTCATCCTTTGTTAAAGATTCTGGAGCTACATAAAGCAATTTAGTTACACCTTTGGTAATATCTGCTTTTACTTGTTTTACTTCCGTTTTATTTAATGAAGAATTTAAAACGTGTGCAATACCATTTTCATTAGAGACACCTCTTATGGCGTCTACTTGGTTTTTCATTAAAGCTATTAAAGGAGAAACTACTATTGCTGTACCTTCTTGCATTAATGCTGGTAGTTGGTAACATAAACTTTTACCGCCACCAGTAGGCATAATAACAAAGGTATTGTTTTGATCTAATATACTTTTTATTACTTGCTCTTGTAAGCCTTTAAACTCACCAAAGCCAAAATATTTTTTTAATGCTGCATGCAAATCACTTTTCACTATACGAACGATTTGAAATTTTATTAATTAGTTACATTTAACACATAAAACAGCAAAATAATTTAAGAGTTTAAATATTTCACTAATGAAATAATCCCTAAATTTGCTGCTTTAAAATTAAAGATACTAAAATCTTTATAAACCAAAAAAATAAAATACTTTGAAAAATAATGCCTCCATATTAAAGAGTGCTAAAGAGACCATAGAATTAGAAGGACAAGCCATACTAAATTTAAAATCTTTATTAGACGATGATTTTGTTAACGCTACCCAATTAATCTACAACTCTAAAGGTCGTGTTATTATAACAGGCATAGGTAAAAGTGCTATTATAGCTACTAAAATTGTTGCTACATTAAACTCTACTGGCACACCAGCTGTGTTTATGCACGCTGCAGATGCTATACATGGTGACTTAGGTTTAATTTTAGAAGATGATGTTGTGATCTGCATTTCTAAAAGCGGAAATACTCCTGAAATTAAAGTTTTAGTTCCACTTATTAAAAACGCTAAAAATAAAATGATTGCCTTAACTGGTAACAAAGATTCTTTTTTAGGACAACATGCAGATTACGTGTTAAATTCTTACGTACAAAAAGAAGCATGTCCTAATAATTTAGCACCAACAACAAGTACTACAGCTCAATTAGTTTTAGGTGATGCGTTGGCTGTTACGTTATTAGAATTACGCGGATTTACTAGCCGAGATTTTGCAAAATACCATCCTGGTGGCGCTTTAGGTAAAAAACTATACTTGCGCGTACTTGATATTTCTTCTGTAAACGAAAAACCTCAAGTTACGTTAAATACAAGCATTAGAGATGTTATTGTTGAAATTTCTGAAAAACGTCTTGGTGTTACAGCTGTTGTAGAAGACAAAAAAATTGTGGGCATCATAACAGATGGAGATTTAAGACGTATGCTTAGTAAAGTAGACGATTTTTCTTCGCTTACAGCAAAAGATATTATGAGCAGCAACCCAAAACGTATAGCAGAAGATGCTATGGCTATAGATGCTATGGAAGTACTTGAGGAGAATGGAATCTCTCAATTACTGGTTGAAAAAGATGGTTATTATGCTGGTGTTGTACATTTACACGATTTAATAAAAGAAGGTATTATATAATGGCAAAAAAGGATGTAAACGAGATGTCTTTTTTAGATCATCTTGAAGATTTAAGATGGCATCTTATACGTATTGTTGGTGCCGTTATACTTTGTGGCACAGTAGCTTTTATCTTTAAGGGATTTATTTTTGACAATATCATTTTTGCGCCTAAAAAAATGGAATTCCCTACCTACCAATGGTTATGCGCTCTTGCAAACTTGGTTAGTGTAGAAGACTCTACTTTTTGCGGAGAATCTTTCCCGTTTATCATCCAAAACAGGACGATGGCTGGTCAGTTTTCTGCACACATATGGACGTCTATTTATGCAGGCTTTATTATTGCTTTTCCTTATGTTATATATCAACTATGGAAGTTTATTAGTCCTGGACTTAATGATAATGAACGTAATACTTCAAGAGGATTTATTATAGTTTCATCTTTGTTATTCTTTTTAGGTGTTTTATTTGGATATTATGTAATAACACCTTTATCTATAAACTTTTTAGGAACATACACGGTAAGTGCAGAAGTATCTAACGAGATTGACATTTCATCTTACATAAGTTTAGTAAGAGCATCTGTAATTGCATCAGGAATTATTTTTGAACTACCTATTTTAATTTACTTTTTAACCAAATTAGGTTTAGTAACACCAGAAATTTTACGCAAATACCGAAAGTTTGCGCTGGTTATTGTTTTAATTATTTCAGCAGTAATCACTCCGCCAGATATAGCTAGTCAAATAATAGTAGCTATTCCGGTAATAATTTTATACGAAATTAGTATTCATATTTCTAGAATTGTATTAAAAAGAGAAAGAAAAAAAACCAAATCACATGTCAGATCTAGTTAAAGAATTTAATGATTACAGAGCCAAGATGAACGATAAAATTCTTGGTGATAACAACAAAATAATAAAACGTATTTTTAACTTAGACACCAATGCTTTTGCTGCAGGTGCATTAGACGTAAAAACTAAAGAGCTACTTGGTTTAGTTGCCTCTACAGTATTACGTTGTGACGATTGCGTAAAATACCATTTAGAGTCTTGTTATAAAGAAGGTGTAACAAAAGAAGAAGTAATGGAAACTTTAAGTATTGGTACACTAATTGGCGGTACAATAGTAATTCCTCACTTACGTCGTGCTTACGAGTATTGGGAAGAACTTGAAAACCAAAAGGGTTAAACTTTATATAAAATAAAAGTGACACTTTAATAGTTATATTGAAATGACTATTTTTAGCAAAATTAAATCAACAGATGAAGCTTAGAGCCGAACATTTAATGAAGTCCTACAACGGACGAAAAGTAGTAAAAGACGTATCCCTTGAAGTAAATCAAGGTGAAATTGTTGGGCTTTTAGGACCTAATGGTGCAGGTAAAACAACGTCTTTTTACATGATTGTTGGTTTAATTAAACCTAATGGCGGAAATATTTTTTTAGACAATACTAATATTACCAATTACCCAATGTACAAACGTGCTCAAAATGGTATTGGTTACTTAGCCCAAGAAGCTTCTGTATTTAGAAAATTAAGTATTGAAGAAAATATTTTAAGCGTATTACAGCTAACTAAACTTAGTAAAAAAGAACAATTAATGCGTATGGAAGCGTTAATTGAAGAGTTTAGTTTAGGTCACATACGTAAAAATCGTGGAGACTTATTATCTGGTGGAGAGCGACGTCGTACAGAAATTGCACGTGCATTAGCTACAAACCCAAGTTTTATTTTATTAGATGAGCCTTTTGCTGGTGTAGATCCTGTTGCTGTAGAAGACATACAACGTATTGTAGCACAGTTAACTAAAAAGAATATTGGTATCTTAATTACAGACCATAACGTACAAGAAACGTTAGCTATTACAGATCGTACATACCTAATGTTTGAAGGTAGTATACTTAAAGCTGGTGAACCAGAAGAATTAGCTAATGATGAAATGGTACGTAAAGTATACCTAGGTCAAAACTTCGAGTTACGTAAAAAGAAAATACGCGAGTAGGTTTTTTCAGTTGGCAGTTTTCAGTTGGCAGTACGCAGTAATCAGTCAGCAATACGCAGTAAAAATTAGCTTTAGCTTTT
Source organism: Mesoflavibacter zeaxanthinifaciens subsp. sabulilitoris (assembly GCF_014191595.1). NCBI lineage: Bacteria > Pseudomonadati > Bacteroidota > Flavobacteriia > Flavobacteriales > Flavobacteriaceae > Mesoflavibacter > Mesoflavibacter zeaxanthinifaciens. The sequence goes on from NZ_JACHWV010000003.1 coordinate 55,948, forward strand.
CTCGTTAATCCGAAAAAGTCATTACTAAATTAGTTTCTAATCAAACCTTACTATTTTAAGATAAGAATATAATGATGTAATTAAAATAATACTTATTAAAATAAAAGGTATTTCATTACCAACATTCAAACTATAAAAAAACAGATAAACTGAAGCACAAACGTATGTCAAAACTAATAAGTCATATTTAAATAGTTTTTTCCTGTTTATTTCTTCAAATTTTTCAATTATTTCTTCAAGCCTTCCTTTTTTGTAATAATAAAAGTGTGGTAGTACAAAAGTTATTATAAAAATAAAAAAAAATAAAATTTTAGTTTTTAATATCTCTTCATTTAAGAATGCTACAATCGTCAAAAGATTAAAATATAATAAAACAGTAATAGCACTTATTGTAGATTTTTTTGGCCACCAATTATTTGTAATTGATATGCTTTTATATATACTAAAGAAAATATAATTGAAAATTATCATCTAATCAGATAATTAATTTTCTTCTTTTTTATTCTCTACACTTGCCTTCTCTACTAACAATTTCTTTTGATAGCGTCCTTGTACAATATCTACAATAACTAAAACAGCGATAACAAAGTAGAATGTAGTATTACTCATTGGTGTAATTTCATTACCAAAAAATTTGATATGTGCTAGATGTCCTCCTTCTGTCACTAGCATTATACCAACTATAAAAAGGATAAATAAACCTAAAACTTCATACATTCTATTTTTAGATAAAAATGTTGAAATTCTATCTGCTAACAATAGCATTAATAAACCGCTACATACAATAGCAATTGCCATAATTATAAAAGCTGTTGTAGAGCTTTCAATATCACTAGTTAAGCCTATTGCTGCCAAAATAGAATCAAAAGAAAACACCAAATTCATAATAACAATACTAACAACTACTGCGTTAGCACTTTTAAAACCTTTGGTTTCTTTTTCTAAGGTTTCATGTATATCTGGTGTACCAATCATATGCCAAATTTCTTTAATAGCAGTATAAATTATAAATCCGCCACCTGCAAGAACAATTAAACTGTGACCGTTAAATGCAAAATCTACTACATTTTCTACACTTCCTGTTAAGAATGAAAATGGCTCTTTAAAAAAACCAATAATAGATACTAACACAAATAACAGCACTATTCTTAAAGCTATAGCGATTAAAATACCTACTTTTCTAACGCGCTTTTGAGAGTCTTTTGGTGCTTTTTTAGATTCTAAAGAGATGTAAAGTAAATTGTCAAAACCTAAAACTGCTTGTAACATTATAAGCATTAGAAGGGTAAAAATGTTTTCTAACATAATAGTTATTAATTGATAGTATTAAATAATGATAATAAAATGTAAAGTAAGATAACTAAAGGGATTGCTGCAAATTGTAAGACTATTAGTAATACAACACTAAGTATTAAAAAAATGTAACGCACAGCATTGGTTTTAAAACCGTAACTTTTAAATTTTAAGGCAAACAATTTAATTGGCGAATTCAATAAATAAGTACTTAACAAAGTTAAAACCACCAAAAACCAAGGGTTTAAAATAGTCGCATTTATCAAATCGTTGTTCTGAAATTCTAAAATTAAAGGTAAAGACAATACCAACAAAGCATTAGCTGGTGTTGGTAAACCTTTAAAATAGGTTTGTTGATCTTCGTCTATGTTAAAACGTGCTAATCTGTAGGCTGAAGACAACGTAATTAGTAACCCTAAAAAAGGCAAAAAGCTAACATTAACGCCAGACCAATATAAACTATCAGACCAATCATCAGTTATAGTTATTCCATTTGTATTAGTTGCTAATTCTAACAATTTATACATAATCAGACCTGGCACTAAACCACTAGTAACCATATCTGCTAAACTATCTAATTGTATTCCTAACTCACTTTGTACGTTTAATTTTCTTGCTAAAAGCCCATCAAAAAAATCAAAAAATATACCTAAAAAAACAAAAATTGCTGCTAATGTAAAGTGATTATTTACAACAAAAACCACAGCTATACTTCCACATAAAAGATTAAGAAGTGTGACAAAATTAGGAATAAAGGCTTTAATATTCATGCATTAGTTTTTTGTAAAAATAGTAAAGAATTTTGGTCTAAAACAACTTACAAACAATATACTATTAAAATTGAAGTTTAATATGTAGAAAAAATATAGCATCTTTGTAAAAAAAATTGAAATTGAGATTACTTTTAGCTTCTCTTATATTATTGGTGTTCATCCCATTAAACGCACAAACCACCCGTAAATATTCTAACGAATTTATGAATATAGGTGTAGATGCTGCTGCTTTGGGGCAAAGTAACGCTGTTGTAGCAAGATCTAACGATGTAAATGCCGGTTACTGGAATCCTGCTGGGTTAATCAATTTAGAAGACAATCAATTAGCTTTAATGCACTCTAGTTACTTTGCTAACATTGCAAATTATGACTATGCCGGTTTTGCTATGCCTTTAGATGATAATAGCGCTTTTGGAGTGTCTTTAATTAGATTTGCGGTAGACGACATTTTAGATACTACTCAGTTAATTGACGAGCAAGGTAATGTAAATTACGATCGTATAAGCCTCTTCTCTACTGCAGATTATGGATTAACTGTCTCTTATTCAAGAAACTTACCTATACAAGGTCTAAGTTATGGAGTAAATGCCAAAATTATACGCCGTATTATTGGAGATTTTGCTTCAAGTTGGGGCGTAGGTCTTGATGCTGCTATTCAATTTGAAACAGATAACAATTGGAAGTTTGGTGTTATGGCAAGAGACATCACAACAACCTACAACTCATGGTCAATTAACGAAGAAGAATTTGCCAAAGTACAGAATGCTGTTGAAGGTCAAAACCAAGAATTACCAGAAACTACCGAAATTACAATACCTAAACTACAAATTGGTGTTGCAAAACTATACCGCTTTCACTACGATTATACATTAGAAGCAGAAATAGATTTAAATGTAAGATTTGAACAAAATAATGATGTGATCTCTACCTCTTTTGCTAGCATTAACCCTGCATTTGGGTTTGAGTTTGGATATATTGACATGATATATCTTCGTGGCGGAATGGGTAATTTTCAAAATGAATTACAGATAGATAATTCAGAACAATTAACTTTCCAGCCTACTTTTGGAGTTGGGTTTAAATACAACGGTATTCAGGTAGATTATGCTTTTACAGATATTGGTGACCAAAGTGTAGCATTATATTCTAACGTATTTTCTTTAAAATTAGATTTTAGTATCTTTAGATAACCCTATCTTATGAAACTACTTTTACGCTTCCTTTTTCTAATTTGTGTTACAGTTGCTTTTTCACAAAAAAACATCCCTAACAACACACAAATTAGTGTATTAACCATTGGTCCTGGTAATAACCTTAATGATGCGTTTGGACATAGTGGTATTAGACTAAAAACAAGTTACAGCGATATTGTATACGACTTTGGTCGTTATAATTTTGAAGACCCAAACTTTTACCTCAACTTCGCTAGAGGAAAACTTAACTACTTACAAGGTAAAGCTAATTACAATAACTTAGTTAATTTTTACAAACAACAAAACAGAAGTATTAAAGAACAAATTCTTAATCTTTCTGCTGAAGAAAAGCAAAGCGTTTATACATTTTTAGAAACTAATTACGCAAAAAATCAAGGAGCTTATTTATATGATTTTTTCTATGATAATTGTGCTACAAAAATTAGAGATGTTATAGAAAATGCTACTAACGGAAATATTGACTACCAATTACCTGGTAATTACGAAGACAAAACCTTCCGCACATTAATTCAAGATGAATTGCATCCTAATACTTGGGGAAGCTTAGGAATAGATATTGCATTAGGAGCTATTATAGACCGAACCGCAACACCAAGAGAGCACATGTTTTTACCTAAAAACATACATTCATTTTACAGTAAGGCTACAATAAATAATATACAATTGGTTAGTAATAGTAAAATAATTATTAATTCTGATACTAAATTTAAAAACGGAACTTTTTTATTAAGTCCAATTTTTGTTTTAAGTCTTATTGCTATATTAATCATCTATATAACCTTTAACGATCATAAAAAACAGCGCAGAACAAAAGGGTTAGATGCTTTTATACAGTTAATTTTAGGTGTAATAGGTATACTTTTAACTTTACTATGGTTCGGTACAGATCATACCGCTACGGGTTACAACTATAACTTATTATGGGCTTTCCCTTTAAGTTTAGTTATGGTAATCCAAGCTTATAAAGCAAAACCAAAAAAATGGTTTATTGGATATATTAAGTTTTGTGTATTAATGCTATGCTTGCTTACTGTACATTGGATTAGTGGTGTACAACAATTTGCTCCAACTTTAATTCCGCTTTTAATTGCGCTATTCATACGATATATATTTCTATTGAAGTTTTTAAAGAAATAGTAGTTATCGATAAATTTTACTCTTACCTCGTAAAACACTCGAACTGACGAGAACTTTCAACTTTCAAACTTTCAACTTTGAACTCTTGAACTCTTGAACTTTTGAACTTTTGAACTTAAATAAACCTACTGTCCTCTGAAGAAAATAACAGTACTTAAGGTTTTTATCACAATATTTATATCTAACATAAAACTACGATGTTTAATATAAAACAAATCATACTGTAGTTTTAACAAACTATCATCTACACTAGATCCATAACGTGCTTTAACCTGAGCCCAACCTGTTAGTCCTGGTTTTACAATATGTCTAGTTTCATAAAAAGGAATAACTTGAGACAGCTCTTTAACAAAAACAGGTCGTTCTGGTCTTGGTCCTATCAAACTCATATCGCCTTTTAAGATGTTTATAAATTGCGGAATTTCATCTAAGCGAGACGTACGTAAAAAACGTCCAAAAGGCGTGACACGACTATCATTTTTACTTGCCCAAACAGCTCCTGCAGATTCGGCGTTTTTCACCATACTTCTGTATTTATATATAGTAAAAGGTTTTCCGTTTTTACCTACGCGCTCTTGTGTATAAAACAGTTTACCTCTATTACCAAGTGCGTTTCCTATTAAATTTAAAGGTAAGAACAAAACTCCTATAGCCAATCCTATTACAGATAAAATTATATCTAATAATCGTCTATAAGCAAGGTAAAATTTGTTTTTATTATTTCTACTAAAAGGAAAGTATTTATAAAAGTCTTTACCTACAAATTGCACAGGGACACGATAGGTAATATCCTCATAAACTTGTGTGTACTCTTTAATTGGAAAGCCTTTTTCAAGCAAAGACATAAGCTCTGAATATATCGTTGGCGTTATATTTTCTGAATTATAACTTGCAACTACAATTTCAGAAATTCCTTCATCTTTAATCACCTTTCTAATTTGCTTAGAGCTAAATTCTTTAACTGCAGTAAACTTAACTGCATCTTTTTTATCACTCTCGCAATTTATATAACCTACAATAACATAATTTGGATCTGCTTCATTAAAAGCCTTAACAATACTTTTAATATTAGAGGTCTCTCCTATTAGTAAAACACGCTTGTAAAAACGTGGTGAAGAAATAAAGGTTATATAAGCCCAACGCCAAACAAATAAACCTAATAAAATAGCAATATAAAAATAGATAATTTGTAACCTATTATCTGGTAAAGATGGTGTAAAAAAAGGAGTTAATAAATAAAATAATACGGTTACCGAAGTGGTTAAAATAATAGTGCTTACCACAGTTTCCATTCGGCTAGATTTTTGTAAATCATACAGTTCTAAAACGGTTCCAAAAACAGATATATAAAGTGCTAGCACAAGCATCCATGCCCAATGCTCTTTGTTTACCAAAAAATAATCAAAATTAAATATAGTACTCACCAAGTACAAAGAGCCACCTATAGAGAGCAAGTCGAAAAAACGTAGTAGAATTTTACGCTCAGAAATTTCAAAATGTATGCCACTTGTATTATCCATTGGCTATTGGTTGGAAGAATTTTACCAAAGATAAAAACATATAAATCTTAAACAAGTGTATCGTCAAATTTATAATTATCATTTTAAGACAGATAACCATAATTGCTGTATGGTAGACCAATCATAACTTTCGGCTTTTACCCTAGCTTGTTTTGTAATAGATGATAGTAATACAGAATCGTCTTTAAGTTGTTGTATAGCAATTACAAAACCTTCAACTTGTCTTGATTTTACTAATAAACCATCTTTTTGGTGGTGGATTAAAAACGGTAACCCACCAACATTAGTAGAAATTACAGGTAAACCTAATGCCATAGCTTCTATCACGCTTACTGGCATATTATCAAAGTCAGTCGTATTTATAAATATATTGTAATTTTTAGATAGTAAAATCCACTCAGATTTGGTTAAACCACCAGTAAATGTAACATCTAAGCCCTTAAATTTAGCGTAAGCTTTGGTTGTCTCTAAACTGCCATCCTTTTCAGGTCCTACCATACATAAAGAGGCATTATACCCTTTTGCTTTCAAGGTCTCTAAAATATCTATCGCTAAAGTAGGATTATAAATTTTAGAGAAAGAGCGAACCCAAAGTAGTTTTACCTCATCTATAACTCGAGTATTAAACTCATATTGACTAATCTCAATACTATTTGGTATGACTTTGCATGTATAACCTTTAGTTTCAAAATGATGCTTGATATACTCTGAAGGTGATACATTAATGTAAGAATACTTAAATATTAGTTGACTAAGCTTAGGGTTATTTGACAAACGGTTAGGCAGGTTTCCGCCGTGTAAAATGGGTATATATTTCAACTTTAAAAGACGACACAACAGACTAACAGCTAAAGCAAAATAAAAATTTAAAGTACTATAAGTATCAATTAATACATAATTGGCTGTTTTACGCTGTTTAAAAACGGTTAATAACATGTCTAATAAACGTAAAAAAATATTACTTTTAGAAGACGCATAAGTCACTTTATAACCTAAATCTTCAAAATGAAGACCCAAGGTATCAATAGTAGACGCTGTATTTCCTTTATGCGCTAACTTGTTTCCTATATAAACGAGATGAGTCATCTTTAATATGAATTAAACTTAAAGCATATATAAACGCTGGTGCTGCAATACGCATAGAAGAATGGTTTATGGTTAAAAACCAAAACAGATAAAAAGAGAAAAAGAGTACGTTACTTCTATCTTTTAGTCTTAAAAATAAAGGAACTAAAAGTAAGATACTAAACGCCATTACGCCTAATATACCATGTTCAGATATGATACGACTCATTTCGTTATGTGAGGCAGCATGTATACCTGTTTCTTGAAATCGTAAATCTTTAATACGTCCTACACCTACACCTATAAAAGGATGTTCTAAAAACTCTTCAAATTCAGCTAAAAATAAATCTGTACGTCCTGTTGTTATATCGTCCTTTTCTACGCCTATAGCATTTTGATTGGCATAGCGCTTTTCAATCATTCCATTAGTCTGTATGGTAGAGATAATCCAAGTTGCAGCTCCCAGAACCAAAAAAACTATTACAGAAGATAGCATTCTAGCTTTATTAACCTTATCCATACTTTTATATTGAATAAATATAAAAGCTACTATCATTATTATAGCTGCAAATACTCCTCCACGACTAAAGGTAACTATGGCTCTAAAGGCAAAAAGCAAAATAAATAATAAATCTAGATACTTTACTAATTTTGATTTAGAAAAATAAAAGAAACGAACCGTAAATAGAAAAAAGCCTAAGCCTAAAACGGTTGATACTTGATTTGGACCAAAACCACCTGATGCTGCAAAATTTGAAGCAGTTCCGGTAGCAACTTCGGATACATTAGGGTTATAGGTAATAATATAAATTAATGTACTAACTAAAGGAAATACAATATGATTAACAACATCTTTAAGCTGACTTTTACTCAATTGTATTTTATAACAAAATAACGCTGCAACACCTAAAGTTACTGGCCCACTTAAATTAAAAGCTATCGCCTTTCTAATATTAGTACTTACATCAAGCACATACAAAGAGACATAAACACTTGGTATTAATAATAGTATATAAAGAAGGTAAGAACTTGCTTTAAAATGAAATCCTCTGTAAAAAAGTCCCATTATGCAAAAAACTATCACAAGATATTTGCTAGACTCATAAAATAACCCACTACCTGTCATCCTTAAAATAACCTCAGCACCCAAAACATAAGCACAAGCTTTAATAATCTCAAATGCTTTTAAATTAGGTTTTGCACTGATAACTCTAAAGAAGAAATAAGCAACTAACCCATAAAAATAGATGTCACCAAAAGATCTGAAGAAAAACATCAACAAACCTAAAACCACATGTAGTCCTAATATATTTAAATACTGTTTATCCATTAATGAGGCACAAAGTTAGAATATATCCCTTTAATAGTTGAAATAACAGCCTTTTTTGAAAAGTCTTTATCAATATGAAGATATAATGAATGACCTAACACTTCACGTTTTGAAGAATTATTAATATAAGATTCCAGAGCTTCACTCAATGCGTTTGAGTTTTCTGAAGGCACTAAAAGTCCGGTTTGTTCATTAATGATTACTTCTTTACATTGTCCTACATTAGTAGCTATTGTTGGCAAACTGGCTAATCCATATTCAATTAAAGCTAGAGGTAAACCTTCAGATTTTGAAGATAGCACACCTATATCACAATGCTTTAAAATAGCAGATGTATCAGGACAACTCCCGTAAAGAAATACACCTCCAGACAACATAAAATCTTTGATGTATTGCTTAATAGATTGAGTGTAATCATCTTCAAAATCTTTACCTACCAAATGCAAAGTCCAATCTTGGTGTTTATGACTTATTGCCTTGAAAGCATGTAACAAATTAATATGATCTTTTTGTGGTCTTAAATTAGCTAAACAAACTATTCGTTTTCCTTCTACGCCTTTTAATTGAGTCACTAACGACTGTTTATTTTCAACTGAAAAATTAGGTAAGTAATTCACAGACTTTACATATAATTTTCTCTCAGCCCAAGAAGCTAATAACTGATTAACACTAAATACATGATTAAAAAAATAAGAGCATAATTTTAAAACCTGTTTAGGTCGCTGATGTAAAAACTCACTATTCCCATAATGATCATGCCAAATAATTTTAATTTTTGGATACAATAATTTAACTAAAGTAGCAGTAAAATAAGAGCTAGAATGTGCATGAATAATATCGATTTGTTCTTGTTTAATAAAACTTTTAAGCTTTATAATTGCTTTTAAATCAAATGTTCGTTTCTTATTTAAAAAAAAATAATCAACCTTTGGGTCTAAGGATGCTTTAAGTATACCTTCTTGTCTTGTACTACATAGATAAGATTTAGAAATTTCAGCCGATAAAGCATTAGCGATATTTACCGCAACACGTTCTGCGCCTCCTGCTTCCAAACTATCTATAAGTTGTAATACTTTCATTTTTCTAATTACTATTCATTACTTTAACCATACAACTTCTTACTTCTATTATCTACCAGCTACCTACTGCAAACTGCTGACTGCTGACTGCATAATTTTACCTCTTGTCTCTTGTCTCTTGGTTCTATTTTCTATTCTCTATTCTCTATTCTCTATTCTCCATTTTCTATTCTCTATTTTCTTCAAACAAAATCAAATCCCTAATTTCCCTATCAAAACGATCCAAAGTATATGCTTGCGACCATTCTAAAGCTTGTATTGACATCGACTTAAAATTTGCTTCAGTATAGCTATTAAAAACTTTAACTGCTTGATCTAAATCAGCCTCTATAAGTATGCCTCGTTGTCCATGACCTAACATCGTTGGAACGCAAGAAACTCTCGTAGATAAAGGAATGACTCCAAAAAACATCGCTTCTGCAACCACTTTTGGCCAACCTTCAGATTTTGACGCTAAAATTAAAAAATGGGATGTTTCATAGTAGGTTTTTATAACATCTTTTGGCTGATTTCCATGTAAAACGATATGAGATTCTAATTGATGTGTTTTAATATAGTGTTCTAATTCTGATCTTAAAACACCGTCACCAAATATATGTAAACGAACTTCTTGTCCATTATCTAATAACTGCTCTATTAACTGGATAGCAAACAAAGGACGCTTCCCTTCTACTAAACTACCTACAAATATAAACTCTAAAGTACCACTGTAGTCTCTTACTTTTAAGGGTTCTTTTTCAGCTTCGGTAAAGGTGGCTGTAAAAAACGATTTAATATTTTTAGTTTGATTAGGCCAATCACCGTAGACTAAAGCAGTCATGTTTCTAGTCAAACTAGTATTTGATAATAACCATTTTTGCAAACGATAACTTAAAGGTTGTTTAGAATTCGGATCCCAATTACCAGCATACTTGGCGGTTTTTATTTTCTTAGGAAAAAACAACTGAACCAAACAACCTAATAAACCTATATTACCAGGACAGCGTAAGTGAATGTGGTCAGCGCGTTTACAAGCTAGAAATAACTTAAAAATAATTACAGGCATTGCAAATAAAGAGGTTAGAACTCTTTTTAGATTTACAAAAGCTATTTTAGGAATAGGTTTCACTACTATGCTGTCATGTTGATACGCTAAATCAATTGCTGTAGGTAGATCTTGAGATATAGGTGCTACAATGGTTAACTCATTCACGTACTTCAACCAAATATTCATCTCACGTACATAAGGGGCATAGCCATACCAACTCTTATTTTGGTATTTATGAGACACATGTGAAATGATTAAAAATTTACTCATTTTTTTTGGGCAACTAAGTATAGAGTGGCTCCATGATAATTTCCTAACAACGCTTTGAAAGCAGTTTTAATAAATGATAAACTTTTATTAAAATATGGTAATTTTTTTACTCTAAAATAAATCACTTTAAACCCATTGTTTTCAAAATTTAAAGTCAAAGATTGCTTTGTGAAAAAATTTAAATGTATCGGAGGTCCACTTTGATACAGTTTATCTGATGTTAGTTTATAGTTACGTCTTTTATCATAATTAGGAACAGATACTATTAATTTACCTCCTTTTTTTAATCTTGAATGTGCTAATTTAAAAAATTGATCCAATTCTTGAATATGTTCTAATACTTCCCATAACATAATAACATCATAATCATTAGATAATGTTGTCATAATTTTAAAATCTCCTTGTATAGAATTTATATGTAATGATTTTGCTTTTTCATGAGATGTCATATCTATCTCAACACCTAAATAATTTTTAATTTTCTTATTAAAAGTTAGATAGTACCCAATTAATCCTATACCTGAACCTATTTCTAAGACTTTATCTTTAGTTTTTACAAATCTATTTAACAAAACACGCCTATTAAAACCTATCTTAACAATTCCCTTTTTTAAATTTTCAAATTCTATAATTGCGTGTTTAAGATATTTGGGATTTACAGAATCATTGTATAAATTATTATAAACACTTTCAAATTGATCTACAGTATAAATGGTTTTACAGAAGACTAAATGACAATTATTACACTTAACAAGTTTATGCGTATCATTTATATCTTCTATTTTACCTTGACAAGATTTGCAGTCTTTATATTCTTGTTCCATCATTTTTTGTTTTAAAATATGAATAGTTATGGATATTTACCTTCGTTTGGTTATATACTAAATTAAAAAAATCACTAACAGTGGTTTTACTAAAATCTCCTTTAATACTTGTGCCTACACTTACATGCTTTTTATTATAATAGCCTTCCCCATTTTCACCCATATCCAATCCGTAGATATTTAATTCTAAGCCACTATGATAAGCCAAAACAAAACCTAAAACGACAGTTACAAAACCTGAATTAACCCCATAAAAATCAAACTTTAATTCCTTTTTTAAAAATGTAGTTATTTCTTTATGTAAATTAGAAGAAGCTACATCTATTGTATCATTACACATTAACACCTCAGGTTGCGGTCTTTTTTTATTAGACAAATAATATGTTAATAATTGATAACTTCTACTAGCTTTTATTGGATTAGTTATATAATACCAAAACAAACTTCCTTTTAAATTAGAATTTACATCAAACCCTTTTAAATATTTTACAAGATAATAAGAATCATTAACCATATAAATAAAGGGGAAATCTTTAACTAAATGTATCGCATTGTTAGTTGAAAAATAAATAGCATCTGCCTCTTTTTTTAACTTTTTTGAAGATGGACCACTTGCTACAACAATTATTTTTTTATAATTTCTAAGTGATAGTTGTTCTATTAAATTAGAAATACTTGAAATGGTCTTGTATCTATCCTTTCTATCAGTAACTGAACGAGGATAGGGTTTCAAATAATGATATAAATAAGAGTAATTTCTTTTATTAAGTATCGAGTTTAATTTCATCGTTTATTTATATTAAAAAAACAAGCTATTAATCCAACTGTTCTTCCTAAAGATTCAGACAATGCTTTTTTCTTCTCTTTAGAAGTGATTATGTTACTATATCTAACTAACAACAATAGCTTAGCTGTGGCATACCATTTAAATTTGGCCTTAAAACTAGGTTTTGGATATTTAACACGCCAAACATACCAACCATTTTCTATAACCATTTTACCATAGTAAAATTGGTTGGGTCTGCCAGAACCATTATGGTAGTGAGCCAATTTAGCATTTGTATTAATATATAACGAGCCTTTTTTTGCTATCCTCAAAGAAAAATCTGCATCTTCATATAAACCATAACCTTCAAAAAATTCTGAAAATGATAACATGTTAAAGACTTCTTTTTTATAACTAGATACACCTCCCATAATTTGCTCTACTTCATAAATCTTACCAGATGGCGGCAAAAAACTCACTGATCGACCATGAGAAAAGCTAGGCATAAAACCCGGTGGCACATCAGGTAACAATCCAAAATGACGCCTAATTTTAAATCGCAAAGGCTCTGCACGCATAAAGCCATCATAGTAAAATTTATCATTACTCTTTTTTTCATCGGAGAAATCCCAACTAACTTCATTAGTAATATATCCTCCTACTGCCAATGCATCAGGATATTGATTATATGTTGATATTAAGTGTTTAAAATAATCAGGCTCTAAAACAATATCATCATCCAAAAAACAAACCACATCTATAGTGTCTCCTACTTGTTTAATACCAAAATTACGTTGTTTGGTTAAGCCTCTATCTTTGTCTTCGACTTTGTAATAACGCAGGTGTTTAAATAATGACTGTTCAAAAACAACTTGCGTGGCATCATCTATAGAGCCATCAATAATTAAAATTTCATCTGGATATAAACTTTGTGCTCTTACCGATTGCAATAGGCTAAGTAAGGCTTGCGGACGCATATATGTACAAACAATTAAAGAAAACCTCATAACTAACTTGCTTTAAATTGTTTATAAATGGCTTTAAAATAGGCGTCACGTTGTAAATACTGTAACCATAGCTCTCTATTAGCCTGTTGTAATGCTTTAAATTCAGCTTCACTTAATGACTGATGAAAATCAAGGATTTGTTTAATCATTGGCACCTTACTTTTAGCATCAATAATCACACAATGTTTTTGCCAATCAATAGTATCTGCTAATGGTAATCTACAATCTGTATTTAATAAAATAGGGATACGTCCGACTGCTAAAGTTTCATAAAAACGCACCGAAAAATTGCCAACACCACGAATACAAAAGGTATAAGCAGTATTATAAATATTGTCGTAAAATGCAATACTACTGTCGCGTCTAGTGGCTTCATTATGTAATCCTGCGCGGTATTGATTTCGCAATATAAAATTGGTGTTTACTTTATTGTTTACTGCTAATGTTTGTAAATATCTAGCGCGTTTAATACTTGAAGGATAAAACGATTGCTTATCTACCAACCAGCCTTTAAAACAACGCTTAACACTGTATTTTAAATGGTTAACTAACTCTTTTAACCACTTTTTAAACCCTAATTGGGCGTGCCCTACAAAACCAATAGTAGGTTGTTCTGTTTTGTCTAAACGTTTAAATTCTAAATTTAAAAAAGTCGAATAAGGATCATTTATAAATGAAGGCAATATAAAAGTTGCTTTAGACAACAAACTATCAAAACCGCTTAATCTAAACGTATAGCTATTTTTGATGTAGTTAGTATATCCATAATCCCCTGCAGTATAAATCCATAATGGCTTTTGATGTTGTTTAGCAAGCTGCAATAGTTCCTGACTAGCTTGTTCATGTTTAATAAATACTTCATAATCTATAGGAAACACAACTACATCTGCATCTGTAATGGTATCGGTAATATGATACAAACTAAGCAGATCTTTGTTTGGCTTAAATACCAAATCAAACAGCAACGGAAAGACTTGACGTCGATACGTTTCTGTTAAAAAGTCGGTATTGGTGTAAAGTTTAAGCATTTATAGACTGGGTAAGTATTTGACTCCATTCAGCGCTTTTCTTCCATTTCGCCTTAAATTGCTTAACAAACTTAAAAGGATTTTTTATATTACTACCTTTATATTCTTTAAGTCCTAACAATAATTGATAACCATTTAATTGTTTAGGTGTAAAATAAGTACTTTGTAATAAATAAATGGTTGGTGATGGCTTAGGTTGGATTAAATCATCTTCCCAAAGCTGTTTTACTTTTGTTCTATAACCTCCAAACGGAGCTTTTAAATGTGTTATTTTAATATCTGAAAAAAACACAACATCTTCACCTTGATATCTAATTTGCATTCCAAAATCTGTGTCCTCGCCATAATTAAATTCATAACGCATATCAAACTTGACTGTTTTTAATAGACTAGAATGAATTAATGTATTACCAGCTCCAAAAATACTTGTTTGAGCTGTATCCATAAAAGTTTGTTTTTCATGTGGTTGCAAATACACTGTTGTTGCTGCTTTTATACCATAATTTATTGCAGAATCTAATAAATTTTCTATCAAATTAGCATCAAATCTATTATCGTCATCACCTAATAATACCCATTCGCTTTGTGTTTTAGACAAAGCTATATTTCTAGCATTACAAACACCGGTTTGATGAGTAAATGTGTGATCTATAACAAATGGCCAATCTTGTATGGTTAAATAATCTAATTCGGATATAGAGTTTGGTTCTGGATTTTGTTCAACAATGACTACAGTTTTAGGTAATAAAGTTTGTTTAGATAAATCTACCAACACATCATACAAATATTGTTTTCTTCCTATGGTAGGTATAATTACATCTACCGTAGACGTTGAGTTAACTTGTTTTAAACTATTTATTTTTAATTTCTCTAAATTAAAGTCAAGATGTTGTTGCTTAAAAAATAGCGATTTTAATAAGGCTACAATTGGCAATTGTTTTTCATAAACAACATAAGCTAATGCTAAAAAAAACACCCAAACCCATTTATAATGCTGCTTTACAAATTTAAAAAGTATTGCTTCTGTAGCCTCTTCAAAAGCTACTTTTTTAACTTCTACAATGGTATCTTTCAATAAAAGCTCGGGTGAAGAATAACAAAATAGACCTTGCGGCATACCTTGTTTTGCAAAACTTAATAAAAAATAATTAAAATTACTTGATATATCTATGTGATGCCTCACTGTATGAAGTACTGAAGCATGCACACCTCCAACCATGCTAGACATTAACCAAGTTGGATACATAACAGACTTGTTTGCTTTGTAAAAATAGCTTCGATCTACATACCCAAGTGCATCTAAAAGATAGTTATGATTGGAAGGATTAAAACTCGCCATGATTTTTTCATGATGAAACACCTTGTTAAACCCATCAGGGTTTAAAGATGGTTTTAATTCTAAATAACACCAAGCTATTAGCTGTTTAGGATAAAGTGAAGCAAGTTCAAATAACTGTGTTGTTAGTTGATTTGATGTAAAATCTACCTTCATAACTTGTAAATGATCATCTAAAACCTCTACTGCTTGCTCATTATTGTGAATTAAATAAATCATAATAATAAGCTTTGATAATAATCTATATTCTTTTTTACTTGCTTTTGTATATCAAAATTAAGCTCTACTTTTTTTCTTGCAGCTTGACCTAACTTAAGGCATAACGCTTTATCTTCAAATAATGTAATAATCTTCTTTGCATAAGCAGCTGTATCCTTAGGATAAATTAAGTAACCGTTTACTTCATCATCTATTAGTTCTTGCGCCCAACCTAAACTAGTATTCACTACAGGCTTTTGTAGTGCCATACTCTCAATAGTCACCATACCTAATGTTTCTGCAAAACTTGGGAAAGTACAGACATGCGCATTTTTTATATGTTCTTGAACTTCTGAATAAGGTATTTTTCCTAAATAATTAACCTTTGATTTTGCCGTTTCAGAAAATAGAGACTGCATTAAGGCATAGGTTGATGTGGAACCTGTTTTAATATCGCCAGAATCACCACCTATTAATAGCAATTGAGCATTAGGGTCTTTATCAATAAGTCGATTAAATACTTCTGCTAACTCCAAAACTCCTTTTTTTCTAATAATAGTCCCAATATACAATAAGGTTTTAGGTTGAAATTGCTCAGGATGAGTATTAACAAACCGATCTAGATCTAAACCGTAATGGATAGTTTTAATGTTATTACGTTTTAAACCAAAGATTTTAGCAGTCTCTTCTCCGGCATAGCTGGTTGGCGCGATATAGGCTTTAGCTTTTTGTAACGCTAGTTTTTCAAATACAAAATTTTTAAACTTTTGTTTCCTTCCTTCAAGCTTACAAAAATAAGCATCACTACCATGAAACCGAATAACTAACGGGACTTTAAATTGCATAAATGCTGTAATACCCGTCCAATCTGGTGCTTCTAAAAGATGGATTTGTTCTTGCTTAACAATAGTATTGACATAGCGGTTTACTAATTTTCTATAATAGTACCAAGTTAAAAATTTAAACGACTGTTTTTTTATTAAATGTAAAGTAACACCTTCAGCTTCAATAACAGCATCCTTGGATTGATGATATACAAACACAGTTACTCTTACACCTTGCTTAACCAAACTATTAGCTAGGTTTTTAATACTAGTCGCTATACCTGCTGCATGACTAACTTCTGGGTGTGGATATTCAGGTGTGATGTAGCCTATATGCATCTATTTGTGATTTAATATATTTAAAATTGCTTCCCAAATTTTTTTAGAGGCTTCTGTTGGTGTTGGGCCTACAATAATTTTAAACCATGCTTTACCTTCTGGAACATTGGTTAATTGACCATCTAAAATTTGTTTAACTTGATGTTCTAATTCATTTTTATCAGTGCAAAAAATAGCTGCTTTTTCGCTAGGCATACTTCTAAAATGCACATACTTGTAGTTTTGACCTATATCTCTTATACCTTCTTTTAATTGTGGTTGCTCGTAATTATAATAAATACAGGCTTTATCATGAGCGACAAAATCAAATACGGTACTAGAACACACATTAGTAACAAAAGCACTATGCTCACAGACATTATACAACATTTTAAAATCTTCAGGAGATGGTAATACTTGATTCCATTGACTACCTACCTGCTTCCAAATAGGATCTAAGACTTCAATGATATCTGCATTATTTTTTATAACCGCATCATAGCGGTTCGTAAAATCCACAGGACATTTTCGGTAAATAATTCCCAAATTATAACCTTTTGTATTTAAGCTACGTACCGCATTAGCCAAGTCTTCTAAATAGTACTGATCTAAAGGCGAAGTGGTTTCATCATCTCCAGAATAGCAAATGTATTGCTTATTAACATCCAATCCATAGGTATTAAAAAAGTCCTCACGTGTTTCTTTTAAACTATGATTATAATGTGGTTCAAATTGTGGTGTTCCTGTTACAAAAACTTGCTCTGGTTTTACAAATGGATAGTATTGCAATACTTCGCGCTTCATATGCTCACTCCACACACAATAATAGTCAGTCTCAACAACTTGCATGGCTTTTGGGACATTATCCCAGGAGTAGACAAATGCTACGGTTGGTATCCCTAAATCTTTAGCCGCTAATAAAGCACTAATAGACTGTGTCGCACGTTGTGTGGTGCAAAAAATTAAATCTGGTTGATGTTGTTCTAATTGGGCTTTACAGTAGGCGTACTTTGGATTTTTACGCTCTAAAGCATTTATTTTATGTCTTATTTTTTCTACGCCTTGTTCCGAAGAGTATAACCCAATCAACAATCGCGTGTATAAACTTTTAAAAGTATTCTTTAACCCTTTATAACTAAACGGAAATTTATAAGTTGGATAGACATCATCGTTAAACTTATCTCTAGAAACGTTTAATTCGGCACGTTTTCTTGCTCTAGAATATATTGGTGTTAACGGATGTATTTGATGATTTTCAATAGTGACTTGTTTAAAACCCAATTCAGATTCTAAATCAAAGATGGTGTTGTTCCAATAGGTAATATCAAAACCCATCTCTTCACCTATAGACTTAAACTTTGTAAATGCAAAATTGCGCAATCCTACACCATCAGGAAAAAATACAAATACCTTTTTACTCATTTATGTTTTTATTCTTAGACTTTAGTTTTTTGTTGTTAGATATTTACTGTTAATCTTCAATCTTCTTGTCTCTTGTCTCTTGTCTCTTGTCTCTTGTCTCTAAACTAAAAAACCTCATTGTCATTGCGAGGACGATCAATCTCTTCTTTTATAATCATCAATCGTTAAATCCTAATAATGTGATTTCTCATGCTTTTCGAAATGACTTAGACCCTGTTATTAAACTCTTATCAGACTTCTTTTCTCTCTTTTCTATGCTCTATTTTCTTTTTCTTCTTACTTCCTACTTCTAGCTACTACTTACTATTCATTTACTTCCAAAGGAAACGCCTCCAACAACCCTTTTTGTAAACCTTCAACAATAGTTTTATTGGGTAACACCGGATACTTTTTTAAAAGCATTTCTAAGCTATTCTGATCTAATAGCTGATCAATAATTTCTGGCTGATAACTATCAATATCTACGGACTCAAAATAATCTTGAAATTTAATATCATCTCCAAATAAATTATCAGAAAACTTTTGCCAAACTGCTGGTATTCCATAAGCTTGAGCGACAATAACCCCATGTAGAGAAGAAGAAACTATATGCTTACATTGTAATATGCTATCTGTTGTTGCTTCTATATCATTGGTCATCAAATCTATAACAATAACATTTTCATTATCATGATACCAATCTTTAACCATCTTATAATCTGAATAATGTGGTATAACACCTATGTTATAAATTGGTTCTACTATTGGCTTGTAATAGTTAGGCAATAGAATAGCAGGATCGCCATATACCTCAGGTACATCATAGCCTTTTTCCAATAGAAAAGCTCTGGTTTGTGGACCTCTAACCGCTAAAAACGTTGCGTTTTTAACAGGCTCAGATTTAGAAATAATACCACTTCCCCAAACCACACAGCGCTTATTAATATGTGCTAGGATACTTCCAATAGTTACTAAAACTTTACCTGTATCTAACCAATGCTTTTGTTTGGTATGCTTAAAGATAGCTTGGCGTCCTGAGATTTTTTCTACTAGGTACTTACCTAATAAATCACCATAGTTTTCTAAAGATTTACCCATTAAAACCTTTTCACTCCACCAAAACAAAGGAATTTTATCCCCTTTAAACATATTTTTATTTTTTATAAATAATAAATTAAAACCGACAAAAGGTAATTCATCTAAAAAATTAGGAATAAATGTTTAAATAATTTTATTTAAATAGATATTCCCATTCCGTATCCTTAAACTTATTTAATAATTCATTATAATTTTGTATTAAATCATACAAATGCTCAGAATTTTGCTTTTTCATTACAGTTTTAACTTTTTTATATGGTACACCTAAAGCTTTAAATATAGGTTTAATAGCATTATCTTTATCCTTATTTAAATCTTCGTAACTTAATTCAACAAAATTAAAATCTCTGAAATCTTTTCTTACCTGACTTTCGTATGAACTAATTTTAGTAAATGTTTCTAAACATTCATCATAGTCTAAGCTTACTTTTTTATTATCAAGTTCTAGTTTATGTGGTCTATTTATATTTTCAGTCCATTTTTTAGTTTTTTCACCAATTTTTTGAGACACAAAAGCTCTCAACATATTTTCTCTAACTAAATGAATTATAGTAACATCCTTTTCATTTTTAATAAAATCCCAAACCTGCTTATCCTCATCAAATGGATGATAATAAAATAATTTAAAACCTACTTGCTGGATTTTTTTTGGTTTTTTCCCATAAAAAGTTTTCCATATCGTTTTACAACTTTTATCATTTAACACCTTAAACAATTCTCCTTCACAAATAATATTTGGATGATCATTTAATAAAGCCTTAAGCAATGTAGAACCTGTTCTAGACCTACTTATAATTACAAATTTTTTATAATTATGATCTCCAAAAAGAAAATTTTTAATTTTTATTTTTTGCCTTAAATAATTTCTATTAATTGATTTTAATTTATTTTTCATCTAATTAAAATTATCCTTTTTTGTTCTTCAACTTATCACGTTGCACCTGTTCTATGGGTAAAATATCTTGTATTTTATAGGTCAACGATTCATATACGGCTTTTAAGTCTCTAGATAACTTTCTTAACCCAGCAGGCTCTAAAGAAGCAGCGTGATCGGTTCCTTTCCAGGTACGGTCTAAGGTATAATGTCTTTCTATCACATTAGCGCCTAACGTATAAGCTGCCATATCTACAGCAATGCCTAAATGGTGACCAGAAAAACCAATATGCTTCACCTCAGCCCCATATTTCTCTTTCAAAATATTAATATCTAACAAACAAACATCTTTAAAAGGAACTGGGTAACCAGAGGTACAATTATATAGTACCAAATCCTTTGCACGATTATGAGTTTTAAATAGCGATACTAAATCATCAATCTCGTCTTTAGTCGTCATTCCTGTAGAAATATGTAACTCACCTTCATAATGCTCACACAACCAAGTTAACATCTTCATATTGTTATTGCATGCTGATGGTATTTTTATAAACTTGGGTTGTAATCCTGCTATGTCTTTAGCAGACGTCAAATCCCAAACTGATGTTGAATAATCCAAGCCCATGGCTTCGCAATAGTCTTTCAACTCTTGATGTTGATTCACATCAAACTCTAAAAATTCACGGTGAGCGCCATAAGTATCGCCATAAGAATTTACAGGATTAGGATGTGGCGCATTGTATTGTGCTTCGGTTAACAACTCTTTATTATGTCTTTTTTGAAACTTTACAGCATCAACATTACAAAAGATTTTAGCTACCTTAATTAATTCTTTTGCTATCTCCATATCCCCTTTATGGTTACATCCAATCTCGGCAATAACGTATGGTTTCTTATAATTAATCATGTATTTCCTTTTAAAATCTTTTGTTATATTGTTTTATAAATTGACAAGCAGAACGTATAGCTCCGTCTCCTGATGGTTTTGGTAAAATAATATCGGCTTGATTGGTCACTTCTTTCATAGCATTGCTTGGTGCTAAAGACCAACCTACACTACATATATTAGCTAGATCATTAACATCATCACCCACATAAGCCACATTATTTAGATTAAAGCCTTGCGCTTTGGCTAAATAGGTTAACAATGTGTACTTATCTTTTACACCAAGAAAGACCTGTTCTATTTGTAGCTTTTGCATACGTTTAGCCACCAGCTCAGAACGTTCACTAGTCATAATCATAACGGTAACACCAAACTGTCTTAATATTTCTAATCCCATACCATCACGCATATCAAATTGCTTGGTATGTTCTCCATCTTTAGTATAAGTAATCGTACCATCAGTAAATACACCATCTACATCTAAGACTAAGTGAGTTATTTTTTCAGCTTTTTTAAGACCTTGTTGCCTAGCAATTAAAAGTTGCTCTACTACTAACCAGTCATTTTCACTATCTATCTCTTGCAAGCTTTCTTCAGGCATATGTACGATGCCTACTTTATCACCTAAGCGATTCTGTTTATGTTGTAACACTGCTTTAGTACAGGTATATACCGCACCATTCTCTACTAACAACCCTTCAAAATCTTGACGTCTCGGTCTATGATTGTAATCATAATTTTGTGGTGTTCCATCACTATTCCAAGTAAAACGATGTGTACTTACTACAGATACTGTAGAATCATGCCCATCACGTAACTTTGACAAACTAGTATTAATATCGGTTGCAGTTGTAAATGGCGATGTGGCTTGTAGCAAACAAAACACATCAAAATCGTAGTTAATCGTCTCGGCAAATTCTAGCATGGCACTTTCAGTCGAAGCAGTGTCTGTTGCACTAGATGCACTACGTTGTAACACTTTTACTTTATCTGTATAATAATATTCTTTTTCTATAAAATTAATAATCCAGGCGTCATCAGTATACACATAAACAATGTCCAAATCAGAGTGCAAAGCTTCACCCAAAACCCATGTAAATAAAGGTCTGCCTACCATTTTTCGTTTGTTTTTTCCGGGAATACCTTTGGAGCCTTGACGTAAAGGAATAAAGCCGATCGATTTCATAATAAGTAAGATTTCTTGTACTTAATTAGTCGCTAAAATACATTTTTTTTTGGATGAAAGTGTATGTTTTACGGATTAAAGGGAATAAACCACAAACTATTTAGAAACATATTATTTTCTAACTAAAAGACTTCTAAAATAATGCCTCAAAAGTTTATGTGTAGGCATTTTAAAAACAAGCGACTTTAAAATGTTTAATGCACTTAAATAGTGTTTTGCTTTATTTTCGGCTTTCATTAAAGCCATCTTATGCTGGTTAATACTTAATTTAATTTCTTTTTTATTAGTCTTAAATTGAATGTCTTTATAAATATCCTGTAAAATACTTAGATTAACTTTAATAACGCGACTTGGGTCTTTTCTTAAACTAGTAGTAATACCAGCGTCTTTTCTATAATTTGCGGTTATTAATTTTATATATTTTATTTTACCTCCATCTTTTAAAAGCATTAGGTAAACTGGCCAATCTCCATAAGGGTATTTACCTAACCAATTTGGCAAATTTTTATTATAAAAAACATTTTTAAAAAGGACGGTTACAGATGGAATGTAATTACTTTTTACTAGATCTGCAAAAATAGTAGTATCGGCTTTTGTTAAAGTAGGACTAATTAATGTACCATCTGTATATAAATCATTTTTATCTGTAAATACTAAAGAATAATCTGGGTTTTCTTCTAAAAAATCAACTTGAGTTTGTAATTTGTTTTGATCTATCCAATAATCATCACCATCACATATAGCTATATATTTGCCATCACAAGCTTTTATAGTTCGTATAAAATTTTCTATTAACCCTACGTTTTTATCAGAGGTGACAACTTTTATACGATTAGGGTTATTTTTTTGATACCCTTTTATAATGTCTAAAGTAGTATCTGTACTACAATCTTCCCCAATAATTAAATTAAACTCAAAATTTGTATTTTGTGCAAGAATAGCCTCTATAGTTTGAGCTATATACTTTTCTTGATTGTAAGCTAGAATGAAAACGCTAACCTTAAATTTTGTGTTATATGACATTAAAATCTAAATATATTTTTTAAACTAAACTTTGATGCTTTAAGGGCTTCAAATTGGTAATCTAATTTCAATAGATCTTCTTTATAGATGGCTTCAAAATCTAATTTTAATGCTTCTGTATAATAATTTGAGTAATGTTTTTTCTTCTTTTTTGCCTTGTTAACATGTACACTTTCAGAGTAATTTAAACTTAGCACATTACTAATATGTTTCATGTCTTGGTTAAAATTCTCAAAACGACCTATATAATCCATTTGATAGTCTCCTTCAATATCAAAAAACTGTGTTTGTGGTGTAGTGTGATCTCCTCTGTAATATATTTGATCTACATCATTTAAAACAGCTTTAAATTTACCTTGCTTTAGTAAATAATTTTTAAAACTGTCTTCTATATTTCTATCTTTTTTCATCCAAAAGTAATCCGACACAGCCCTATCCCATGGATTTCTAACAAAAGTGAATTTATAATAAGACTTCCATATCTCTGGTGTTACCAAACCGGTCTCTATTAACTGCTTAGCTGTAGCATGTTGCATAAAAAACTTTCTCTCAGGGCACCATCCATGTAATTTATCATAATCTGCTTCTTTCCAGCTTACCGTTTCATCAGGAAAAAGCAAATACTTTATTGTGGTTCCTGCGCATTTTGGTATATGAATAAAAATACATTTATGTTGATGACTAATCATAATTCTTTCTTTTTTGTATAGACTTATAAGCTTCTACAACCTTGTTTTTTATTAAATCAATATCATATTCGGGTTTGATTGTTTTTTGATTATATATAAAAGCTTGCTCTATTAGCTTTTGATGCTGAAACGCATAATCAATCTGCTTTGCAATAAGGGTTACCGATTCGCAATCATCAATCAACAAACCATTGTTTTTATCAGTAATAACTTCTTCTGTTACACCGCCTGGGTTAGATTGTATCGGAAAAGCTCCCATACAAATAGCCTCAAGCAACGTATTTGGCATCCCATCACTATTACTATTTCCTATATACAATAAAGCTTGCCCCATAAGCTTCATAATATCTTCATGGGGTAAAAAAGCAGACTTCTCAAACACCTTAAAACTATAACTAGGTTCATAAATTTTAAGATAGTCAACAACGTCTGGATCTGCACCAAATATAACTACGTGATAATCTTTTAACATTACTGAAACGTCTTGCAAAGCCTTTAATATAGATATAGCACGACCAGAACGTCCTTGGTAGCCTTTAACTAAAATTACAGAGCGCTCAGTAACAGGTTGTATATATTGATTATAGCTATCAAAATCAAATCCACCACCACCAGGAAACACTCCTAAAAATGTTCCTCTAAACCCTAAATCTTTGGCTATTTGATAATCTCTATTACAATCGGTAAACAAATAATCAACACGTTGTAGCACTCGTTTTATATCTTTTAGATAGGCAGGTAAGTTCTTAAAATAAAACAAATCACTACCCCAAGAAGAATATACCCATTTTAGGTGTGTATGTCGTTCCATAACCTCAACGATAGGTGTAGCTGCTACATATAATGCAAAACTATGTACCACGTCAGGTTGTACATCTTTTAAATAAGATTCAAAAACAACAGCAGTGTCATTACTAAATAAACGTTGTAATACCTTATGTAAAATCGGTATGCGTTTTTTTAAAAAAGTACGTCCAGGATAATCCCATTTCAACTTCCAATTAACTTTCTGTTGTACCCAAGGCAACTTCGTATTTTTATCTGTACCATGCACATTAAACCAGTACACATCAAAACCAGCATGCTCTAACTGAGACACCCATCGGGTAACATGTATAGAGGGCATCGATACAATTAAAAGTTTCATAAATTATAATCTAATAGTAAAAACAATAATAGCAGCTTGTTGATTAAAACTATAGCTATAAGCACAATCTCTTAAACTTGTAATAAAGGTTTCCAATAGCAAATCATTTACAACTTGCA
The DNA here is from genome assembly GCF_014191595.1 of Mesoflavibacter zeaxanthinifaciens subsp. sabulilitoris. Lineage (NCBI taxonomy): Bacteria > Pseudomonadati > Bacteroidota > Flavobacteriia > Flavobacteriales > Flavobacteriaceae > Mesoflavibacter > Mesoflavibacter zeaxanthinifaciens. The sequence continues at coordinate 81,380 of NZ_JACHWV010000003.1, forward strand.
TACTCAAAAAAGGAATAGTTTTCTTACCTAAACACCCCTTTAATTGCTCTTTAAAAGACTTATAATTTACATCTAAACTAACAGTTACTTTTAAAGTTTGATTAGTTGTTTGTAATAATACATTATTAACAAACCCTTTAACATCAGATAATCTGTTAGTTAACGTATATGTAGCATCAACGGTTTGTAAAGCTTTATACATACCGTAATTATAATCACCGTACTTAAAATTAAGATTTACCTTTGTTTTTTTAGAGGCTTTAGTAAATGCTAAATAAGCATGATTTATTTGTTCTAAAGAGGAATGAAATGGTGCATTACTCGTAACACTACGATATGCTTTAGGATGCCACTGGTGAAGCATTAACACCTCTTGATCATAATAGTTAACGTTTACACCGTTAGCTTTTAACCTGACATGTACATCTGTATCTTCACTACCCCAACCGTGATAAAACTCATCAAATCCGTTAATCGCTTTTAAATCGTCAGTAAACATTAAAGTCATACCTGTAGCTTCTGGATTAGATCTAAAGTTAATATGGTAGTCATCAAAAGCTTTTACCGCTTTACTCTCTGCTTCACTTAAAAAGCCAACCTGAAAGTAGGTCGCTGTTCCCTTCTGTTTAAAATTGTCTAATTGATTTACAAAATCCGGATGATATAACATATCTACATCTCCAATAAACACATAAGAAGTATCTACTTGCTTTAAAGCTATGTTAATAGCACGACTTTTACACCATAACTCACCTTCAGTTTGACAATGTATAAGGTTTACAAAGTCATATTCTTCACATAAATCTTGTATCAAGACCGTATAACTTGCGCTACTTCCGTAATTAACCAATATAACTTTAAATAGCTTACTGTTTTGATGTTGTAAGGTGTCTAGACTATGTTTTACAATCTTGATATCTCGATCTCTATATGTTAATACAATAGTAGTCAATAGCTTAACTTATAAAATTTTCAATCTGTTTTGTTGTTAGTCCCTTCTTTTTCAATAAATACCTTTTAAAAGGTTTAAAATAAAGTAATTTTTCAAATAAAAAACGAGCTAACTTCATTATTAAATTATCCTTGAGCAAAAAATCATTATTATTTTTTAATGGCATTTTATGCTCTATTATATCTAACGCATTATACGTTTCTAACATCCATGATTCAATAGTGTTACCCATGTGATATGCATAATTATCATAGGTTGCTAATCGATATCCTCCAGCATCAATCACTGGTTTATCAGTATACAAAAACTCGCTATTTCCGCCCAACTTATAGTTACTATTGACTTTTGGTAAATATTTAAAAATGTCTCGTTTATATGTCCCAACAAAATGAGAGCAACCTACTACAGCCGTAACATCTTGTTTTCCTTGTAATGTAAGTATAGTTTCTTTCCATTTTTCATCTAATCTAGACCAACCTATACTATTAGCAAATTTGGTTAATGCGTTCTGGTTCTTAACTTCTCTAAAATAAAGACGTTTATTAAACAAGTAGCGTACCCAAATATTACTAGTCAATCTAAAATGAGTTCTAAAAACAGGTACAGGACTTACCATTCCTGCTTTAGGAAATGCTTCAAAAACTTCAAACACTTTATCTTCCCAACCATTTAAAAACAAAACATCACCATCTGTAATAGTTATAAAGGGCTCTTCTACCGTTCTTAATACTTTCAGCAAACTATTTATTTTACCTATAGCTTCACGCTCTATAATTAATTCATCTATTAAACCTTGTTGTTGTAACTCTAATAATTTAGAATTTATACCAGCACTACACCCATTGCTAACCACTGATATTTTAAGTGTCGTATAGGAGGTCTTATGAAGTGACTCTAAACACATACTAAAAACATCAAACGAATCCTTGTAATATTCTGTTTCTTCAGGTATATATAAAGGTATTATAACACGGTGCATACACGGTGTTAATTTTAATAATACATCTTTAGATATGTTATTACCTTGTCTCAATACATTAATCTTTTATACAGTTTTTAATAGCGCTTAAATAAGCATTAAATATGTTATGTTCAGAATATTTATCTAAATATATCTTTCTATTTTTTAAAGCTATAGCTTCCATGTCTTTAACAGAAGTTTGATTTAATTGGTCAATAATAGGCAATAATGTTTTTACATCTTCAATATCAAACCAAAAGCTCTCTTTTATAGGTTCTAATCGTTCTGGCATTGCTCCTACTTTGGTAGAGACTATTAGTTTTCCTGCCGCCATAGCTTCTACACCTACTAATGGTCCTGTTTCTTCTTTTGATGCGATAATTAGCACATCTATCTCATTAAAAAAATCATCTATAGCATGACTATCTATAAGTCCTAAATACTTCACATTCTTACTGTTTTTTGCAATAGATAATACTTTTTCTTTTTGCGGACCATCTCCTGCTATTACCAATGGTACATCTATATCTGCAAACAATTGTGATATTTGTAGGATTTGCTTTTCTTCACTTAATCTTCCTAAATACCCATATCTTAAGGGATGTTGTTTATTTATATTCAACTGTAACAAATCCTTTTCTTTTAAAGTACACTGGTCTATTATTTTGTAGTTATGTCTAAGGTACTTTGTAACATTATCACTATTAGACTTAGAATGATGTATAAACAAATCTACCTTTTTTAATAAAGAATTAATGTTTTTAGAAACGTTAAACACGGTACCAGTTGTTCTAATAACTATCTTAATATTATTATCAGAACAAAATAAGATGGTTTCTTTTAAAAACTGAGTACTTAATTGTACTGGCAGTATAACTAAATCATATGTTTTTAAAAGATCGTATAATACTTGTTTGCACTTAGAGTGATAATCTAAATATTTTTTAGAAAATTGATTAGACACATACCCATAGTTTTTGTTTTTAAAACCATGCTTACATGCATTTAACAAAGCTAAAATTCTTATTAAAATAGAGTTGTCAAATAAAATTTCATCTAAGGTGGTATAAGACACTTTATAAGCTATATCTTTTATAGCGAATGATCCAGATGTCATATATTCAGAAGACACTATATCTACTTTATATTGATCTAATAAAGCTCTGGCTATAATGTTTACTTCTACATCTCTACCTCCAAAATCTCCAAAAGGCCCAAATATGAGTATGTTATTTTTTTTCAAACTAATACAGACTTCTTTTTATATCTTTTAAAATCTTTATAAAAGATTGTTTAGACTTAAAACCATAGCTAATCACTAACATCAAAACCTTAAAATATTTGTAATAATTAAACACTTTTGATTGTTTTAAAATTATTACATATGCTCTATAAAGATATTGATAAACTTTTACAGAGGCATATGTCTTCAAATTAATACTAATGTGTTGCCAACCTTTTAAGAGCAAATCAAGCTCCTTCTTTTCTGTTAGAGTACTAGTATTAAAATCATGTATCCTATACCCTGCTAAAGTGCTATTTATTAAACTAACTTCAGGTTTTTTTTTAATTAAATCAGAAATAAAAACAGCATCATCATTTGGGGCATCTATCCATTTAATGTTTTTAATTAAGTCTTTAGGAAAAAGCCAAGCTATTGTTGCTACAAACCCACCTTTCTCACCCAATAATTCTATAACATCTAATAGATGTTTTGGCTGTTCCGTAAATAAATAGGAAAAAGGAAAACTATAGGCTTCATTTATATGATTAGTAAATTTTTTCCATTGACATAAACCTACTGCTAGATGTTTATTATCAGTAACAAATGCCTTTAAATGCAAACTTATTTTCTCAGGATATAAATAATCATCATAATCCAAAAATTGTATGTAGTCACCTTTAGCTATTTGAAGCGCTTCATTACGAGCATGATGACGTCCTTTTTTGGTCTCAATAAAAACCAACCTAGTATCTTTAATAGCTAAAAACTCTTCACAAGCCTTACGTGTTAAAGTATGATTACAAGCTATTATAACTTCAATATCCTTATAACTTTGGCTTAAAGCACTTAACACACAGTCTTTAAAATAAGGTATGGTCTTATGTACTGGTATGATTATAGATACTACCAAATCTTTAAAATTTTCTTCTTAATCTTTCTTATCTGTTTAAAAAAATAAGAAATATAAAAAACCTCTTTTATTAAATAAATTCTTTGTCTAGCATGTAGATACCAAAACAAATTTTTCATTAATAATCTTGGTAATAAAACAGCATCCTTAGTTTTTTTAGTATTGTTTTTTTGTGTTGCTTGATCTTGATGTAGTCTAAATGTTAACAGATAATCATTTACAAAACCTACATTATAGTAAGGCATTAATCTATACCAATACTCAAAATCTAAGGTCTGACTTAATTCAGTATTAAAAAAACCTACCTTATCAAACACGTCTTTTCTTAATAAAACTAATGATGGTTCACCAATTTTATTATTTGGCATATCTAATAAATTTTTATCCCTTAAATAAGCTTTACCTGGCATTATACCTTCTTCAACATCTAGACTTGCCCAGCTTTCATGTAACACACCACATTTTTTTAACCAACTTGTATAATGACTAGCATCTGTATCAAATAAAAAATCTCTTTTTGCATAGACTAAACCAACAGCTTCATTAGTTTCTGCCAATATCACCATTTGTTCAAGACAAGTAGGTGCTAAAATATCATCTTGAAACAAAAATTTTATATACTTTCCTGTTGCTTTTTGCACACAAAAATTCCAGTTTGCTCCAATACCTTGTGGCTCATGATTATATGTTTTTACAGGCACATCTACACATTTTTTAAATTGCTCTACAATGTTTAGTGTATTGTCCTTAGAGTTATCATCACTAACTATTACTTCAAAATCTTTAAAAGTTTGCTGTTTTACAGAGTCTAAAGTCTCTTTTAAATATTCTGCACCATTATAGGTCGGAATACAAATCGAAACTAAAACAGTATTTACTTCTGGTTTGACCATTAATATTAATTTAAGGTTTCTGTAATAACCTCTAATACTTGAGGCGCAATAATATCTGGATGAAACTGACTAAATACATCTGCATTAATCTCTCCATGTGTCTTAACACGGTCTGGGTTTTGGTAATAAAACACTATTTTTTCTGCCATTTCTTTAATATCTAAGTAAGGCACAACAAATCCACCTCCTGTTTGTTCTATAATTTCTTCTGTACCTGTTGCACCTTTAAAACACACAATTGGCTTAGCTAACATACCCATTTCTATACACACTAAAGGAAAAGGATCTTCTCTAGAGCACATTAAAAACACATCAAACTCATTATAAAAATTTGTAGGATCAGATTGTTTACCAATAAATTGCACATTACTAGTTAAATGCAACTTCCTTAAATCCTCCTCTATTATAATACGCTCGTTTTTAGACACATCTCCTACCCAAGTAAATTTAATTTTATAATCTGGATAATTTGCCTTTATATAGTTAGCAACTAAAATAAACAAATCAGACCCTTTACGCCAGTGCGCAGTACCTGAAGCACCAACATTAAAAATGTTGTTTTCAAAACGTGCAACTTTATTAGGCTTAACTGTAGAACACTCATAAACCCGTGTTATTTTACTTGCATTAACCTTAAATTGATCTATAAGATTAGACTTAACAAGGTTTGAAGCCGCTATAAAGTGATCAACTTGCGCTGTATAACTTGATAAATTGGGTAATAATTGCCTTATAATAGCACTAAGCTCATGCACATGGACTATTAATTTAGACGCGTTACCATGATTAATAGTTGCTGCTATTGGCAATGCAATTACTGTATTAGCGTAAATAACATCAAACGCTGTGGCTTGTAATTGTTCTACTAGCAACTCTTTTGGTGTTGGCTTAGGTTTACTTTTAAATAATTTATTTAAAACACGCTGTGTTAGTGTTGGTGGTGGCTTTTTATAATCTTCTATTTCGTAATAATAATCAGATACGGTTTTAAAATCGGTTTCTAATAGTCCTCTTTTTAAAGACAATACAGTAACAACCATTTTAGGATGGTGCTTTTTCAACCATTCTATAAAATGCAGTAACATCTTTGGTGCGCCTGTAAGACTTGACTCATGAGTGATGAAGAGAATATTATTAAACATACTTTATTTTTTTTATAATTTTAAAGTACACCTCTAAAAAACGAAACTTGAAATACATTATTTTTTTTTTCTCTTTTAAACTCAAACTCATTAATATACTGTACGTTTTTATTAGCTTATTATAAATTGGTTTTTGAAAAATTTGCTCAAATAACAATTCTTTTTTTATAATCTTAAAAAACTTTATATGTTGTAAATAAGCTTTAATTAGTTTTGTATTATTACTCTTCAAACTCCCATGAATTCCACTAGAATGTATACGGTAGACAGCCATAGTATCATTTAAAACTTTAGCCTTCTGATTAGTGTTTTTTAACACATTTAAAATAACGCACAAATCACCAAATGGTATTTTTTCAAACCAACTCAAACCAAATTTAAAACTATCTTTTCTAAACATTATTGAACAAGTTGCTAACCTATTCGCTCTTATAAAATCTTCTATTTTTAAATCTAAATTTGTATTAGGTATTATTATTTTTTCTTCTGGTTTTTTAAAATCTATTTCTTCAGCATTATGTGAGCATAAACCATATTGCTTATGTTGTTCCAAAAAATCAACCTGCTTTTGTAATTTATCAGGATCTGTCCAATAATCATCACCTTCGCAAAGTGCTATATATTTCCCTTTTGCTGATTTTAAAGATTCAATAAAATTATAACGTCCCGTTGGTCTATCATTTATATATATAACGTCTTTTCTGGAACGCAAAAACAACTTAATAATATCAGGAAATCTATTAGCATAATCTTGACAAGTTTCTCTTGTCCCATCACTACTTTCATCCTCTCCTAAAATAATTTCATAAGCAAAGTTTGTCTTTTGCATTAAAATGCTATCTAAACATTGTTTTATATAATCTTGATGATTATAGGTTGTTACAACTATGCTAACTACAGGCAAAGACATTTAATTATTGTAATATGTTTGTGGTAATTTTATATCAAGGAGTTTTTCTAAACGTAAATTAGATTCGTAAAACAAATCCTTTAAAAATTCTCTTATCTCTGTAGGATAATCAAACTCAATTGCTTTTTTATTATCAATTTCTTTTGATAATTCAATGTGCTTATTTTTGATTCTAGCATCTTTAAATAAAACTTCATCTGCTAAATTTATCCCTAATTCAAATTTGAAATAATCTTTTAACCTATGAAAGTTCGTTGCAGTACTGTAAGCTTGATTACCAATACCGTGATGCTCTTTAAAATTTAACTCCATCATTGTATTTAACTCTGTAATACTTAATGGTTTATTATAGTGCCCTAACTTAAAATTAAAATCAGACAAACCTAAAATATTTGATAATCTTTTTGTTAACATGCATTCATCCCCATCGTAAATTAAATCACCTGTTGAATGACGATAATCTTCAATAGTCAAAAGTTCTATATTTTCCATACCAAAATACTTGGAATATATTTCAACTAAATAATCATATTGAAAATCGTAAATAAAGTTTCTATCTCTTGATAAATAAATGTAATTAAGATAATTTTTGAATGTACCATAATATCCTATCTTAATAGCTTCTTTATATAGTGACTCAATAAGTTTGAATTGTTGTCTTACAATTATTATAATTTTAGTGTCTTTTCCAAAAGACTCAAAAACTCTTCTAGCCTTTTCTTCAATTTCTATTTGGTCTGGAGTAAATGTAAAAGAGAGCAATTCTAAAGATATACCACAAGCTTTCTTTTTAACGTTTGTTTCAAAATTTTTAAATTCTGAATTAAAAGCATTTACTATTTTTTCTTTTTGTCTATTGTATGAAAAGTTCTTACTATACTGAAAATGATTTTCACATGCTGTAGCTATATTAGGATTAATATAATCTATATTTGAGCCTACTCCTACTCCTAGATGATGTATTTCTGGATGTTTGCTAAAAAAATCTCTTTGAAGTGTTGTTGACAGATTTTTTGGTAACCCAATATGAATGTATTTAGTTTTCATTAATTCTCTTTTAAAATGGCATATCCAAACCCTGTTTTTCCAAAACTATTACCATTATAAATTAAATATCTTTTTCCTTTGTGAATATAAGTAGTACTATACTCTTGCATTATTGATTCCCAATCTTCGCTTGGGTGCTTCAATTCTATTTCATTATCTTTTCTTTCCCAATCTATACCATTATTTGATGTAGCATAACCCAGTCTATAACTTTTTTCACTATCAATTCTATAATCAACAGAATTCCTGTATGAATAAACCATATGATACATATCATCCTTTTTAAATACACAAGGTTTTCCTATCGCATGAGTAAAATCATCATAGCCTATACATTCAACATTTTTTCTTTCCCAATTTATTCCATCTTTTGACTCAGCATATCTAATTAAATAAAATGGCTCAGGCCAATCTTTAATATTTTTCCAACCAGTACATGATACATACCACATTTTCCAAATACCTTTATCTATAATTACGTTAGGTGCTGTATTAAAAAAAGGCTCATGTTTATCTCTATCTAGAATAGGACCCAAAGAATATTTTTTAAAATTAACTCCATCTTCGCTTATTGCTAAGCCTATGGAAAGTCTATACGAAACTGTTACTTGAGGATTCCAACCTATGTAGTACAAATACTTTTTTCCTTCAAAATTTACTATTGATGATGGCATTATACCATTATCATCAAAAGTACCTTGGTCACCTAAATTTAATATTGGCTTTGGAGATACATTTAATATTTGCTTCGGATTTTCTGGATTAACATCAATAAAAGTAGGAATACTTCTTCCTTTTGAATCTCTGGTAGAAAAATATATTCTTAATACATTATCTGAAACCAAGTCACATACAGGTAAAGCAGCATAACTTTTTATCCAATTTACATTATTCTCTTCAGGGTTAAAAATCAATCCTTTCTTATCCCATTTCATATTAATACATTTTATAACTTAATTTACCTTCTAATTTTTTTGCGGGATTACCTACATATACTCTCCATTCGTCTGTTTTTTGTTTTGTAAGACTAGCACCCATAGCTAATAATGTACCTTTAGCTAAGTGCGTGTAATCTCTGATAGTTGCATTAACCCCAAAAAAACAATAAGACTCAATAATACAATGTCCTGACATAACTACATGAGACGTAAAAAAGACATGGTCTTTAATTTCTCCATGATGCCCAATATGGTTTCCACTCCATAAAACAACATTATTACCTATTTTAGTAAATGGTTGTATTGTGTTGTCTTCAAGTATAAAACAGTTTTCTCCAATTTCGTTATCAAAAACAGTAGCTTTACTACTTATGTAAGAAATGTATTTATAACCTTTTGATTTTCCTTCTAAATAAATTTTTTCCCTCAATTGATTCATTTGTTTAGCAGTCATTGGCGCAAACAAATGATATTGATCTGGTGGATAAATAGTTTCTATATCTTCAAAAGGCACTACAGGCAACCCTTTAAATTCATTTTTGTCTATATATTCTTTTGAGACTGTAAATGCCACTACTTCATGTTCACTATCATTTTCAAGATAATAATGTGCTAGTTCTGCCGTATCTAAAAGGCCAAAAATGATAACTTTTGCCATATTATATTAATTTATAGTTTTCTATTAGTTTTATCGTTTCTTCTTTAGAATTAAACATCAAAACATCTATTATTGATAACCCTTTAACATGTTGGTTTTCAAATTGCTTATATGATGTTAATTCATTTTTTATAAATTTTAAAGTCACTCCTTGCTTTAAAAAATAATCTTTGTTGTATAATTCAAGACCACCGATGGGATTTATATAAAAATCTCCACCTCTGTCTTTAGTAATATTTATAAGTCTATCAGCTTTATTTTGTCCTTTTGTATCATTGCAACTAATTGAACTTTTTTCAAAAGTTTTGTTTAGTCCTAAATATTCTGAAACACCTACAACACTATTGATTGCTAAATCTGCGATTGTTTTATTAGTTTCTTTACTTAAAATTTCATCCACTAGAAAATATACATTATCAAAATAAGGAGCTTTTTTATAATTATGCTTTAACGTTTTTAATAATTGGTTTTTAGTTTCAACTTTATTTAAAAGTAAAACCTCATTTATTAGTTTGTTTTGTGAGGCTTTAGATAAAGCAATGGTAAACATATACTCTTCTCCATTAACTAAGAGTTTATTTCTATTAATCCAACCTCGTTTTATAAAGTTTACATCATCATAAAAAACAAATACATCAACTGCTTTTATTAATTGAAAATAACCGAGGTAAGGAAATATATATGGCTGCATAATTCCTATCTTCATAGACTACTTTTTATAATATTAGCAATTAGTATTTGAATATTTTCATCAACTCTATAATATAAAGGCAAACATAAAATTCTTTTGGATATAGCTTCCGACAATGGCAAACTTGAATGAATAATGTAAGGCAAAGTGTTTAAACTAGGGTAAAAGTAACGTCTTGGATATATTTCTTTTTTATTTAATGCAGCTACAACTTTTAATAATTGAGCTTCTTCTTCAAAAAGAATAGGGTAATAACTAAAATTCCATTCTGTTTCTGGTCTTATTGTTATTGTTTTAACATTTATTGTTTCCAAGAGAGAATTGTAAACTTCAATTGCATTTTTTCGTGAAGCAATTATTTGTTCCATATAAGGCAACACAGATAAGCCTAGTGCAGCTTGTAACTCACTCATTTTACCATTAATGCCTATTCCTTGAAAATCTTCTTTTCCTTTATGACCAAAATTATGGTGATAAAATAGGCTATTAAGCAAATGTGCATCATTACAAAATATAGCACCGCCTTCTCCTGTATGAAATAATTTTGTAGAATGAAAACTACAGGTACTTACATCACCGTAATTAAAAATAGATTGTTCTTTATAGGTCACTCCAAAGCAGTGTGCTGCGTCATAAATCACTTTTAAATTATATTTTTTTGCAATAGCCTCTATAGCTTCTATATGGCAAGGGTTACCAAATACGTGTGTTGCTAATATGGCTGTTGCTTTTGGTGTTATCGCTGCTTCAATTTTGGTCTCGTCTATAGTTAAATATTCAGGATGTATATCTACAAAAACAGGTGTACATCCTTCCCAAACAATACTACTGGTCGTAGCCACATAACTAAATGGTGTAGTTATAATTTCTCCTTCTAAATTTAAAGCTTTAATAGCTATTTGTAACGGTAAAGTACCGTTGGTCATAGCTATCATTTGATTAACTCCTAGATAAGATTTAAGTTGATCTTCTAGTTCTTTAACCAAAACACCTCGGTTAGTCATCCAACCTGTATCCCAAGCTCGTTTTAAAATAGCTTGATACTCTTCTTGTGGCGGTAAAAATGTTTTGGTAACGTTAATCATGATTCTAAATAGTTTTAAAATCTATAAATTCAGATTCAAGTAAAAATGGTTCCCATGTTTCTTCATGATGTACTATTTGAAAACTTAAAACACTATTCATTCTAAAAATAGGCTCTTTATTACCCTTATTTCTGATTGCAACATTTACTGAATATACTCCTTTTGATAATTGAATATTTTTGTGCACTACTAACAGGTTAATAGCATTGTTATTTACAGTAAAGTTATTATTTCTTTTATTTCTTTCTAAAGATGCTACAGGTCTTTGTTCCTTATCTAAAATGATAATAAAACATTCAAAATCTTTTAACTCTTTTAAAAGTTTAAATTTTAAATGGACTTTAAAATCTTCTTTCCAATGTAGTTGTTTTAGATTATCTCTTATTTCTCCTCCTATTATCTCTGCTTTTTCTAAATTTAATGTTCCATCATCAAAAATCACATTACTTTCACTATTAGAAAACCTAGTGTAATATAAGTCAATAGCTTTACCAACATCTTCTCCCTGAAACTTTGATTGTCCTTTTTCCATCAAAATAATTTGATTACACATTCGAGATATCATTGGCATACTGTGTGACACAAAAATCACTGCTGTATTTGGTAAAATACGATCAATAGTTTTGAAACATTTTAAAACAAACCCTAAATCACCAACTGCCAATACCTCATCAATAATCAAAACATCGGGTTCCATTTGTGCGGCTACGGCAAAACCTAAGCGTACTTTCATCCCGCTACTATAATGCTGTACTGGCATATCTATAAATTCTTCCAGCTCGGCAAAAGCAATTATAGCGTCTAATTTTTGGTCAATCTCTTGACGTGTAAAGCCTAATATAGCACCGTTATTATAAATGTTTTCACGACCAGATAAAATGGGATTAAAACCTGCACCTAACTCGATTAAGGCGCCTACACGTCCTTTAATGGTTACTTTACCTGCATCTGGGTTAATCAACCCATTTAGTATTTTAAGCAAGGTAGATTTACCTGCGCCATTATGACCTATTAAGCCCAAACACTCACCACGTCGTAACTCAAAATTAATATCCTTGACTGCCCAAAACTCTTTAGGACGTAACTCACGCTCGTTGGTGCTACCACCAATACCGGTCATTAAATCTTTAACACCATACCATAGGCTAGTCTTTAGGTCTTTACAAAACTTTTTGCTTAAGCCTTCTACCTTTACTAAAACCTCATTATCGGTTTGTGTGTTTTGTTCTGGGTTCATCAACCTTTTTTATCTTTTATTTTTTTAAGCCTCCTTAGTCATTTCGAGTGTCACACTGAGTGTCACATTGAGCCTGTCGAAATGCAAAGTCGTAGTGCAGCGAGAAATCACACAAGCAACTAACTACTTATTACTTATTACTCATTACTCACTACTCATTACTAACTACGCACTCAATCGCTCCACAATAATCGGTATAGACAATCTATACATCGCCAACCCAATTAACAACAACGGGAGACAACAAGCAATAACAATTAAAAACTGGTAACCATAGTTAGACACTGTTCCTACTACAAAATCTCTAGTCGTTAATATAATAGGTGTTAAAGGATTATAGGTCATTAAAGTTTTAAGCAAACCATCTTGTTTCGGTAATGCATAGACCACAGGTGTGGCATACATTAAAAACTGTAACCCAAACGATATAATCTTATTAATATCTGTATATAATAAGCCTATAGGCGTAATAAATAAACCTATGGTAGTCCCTACTAATACTGCTCCAATAACGGCAACAGGTACTAATAGTAAAGACCAACTTAAACCAACACCATAAAAAAATACAAAAATTAACAACATTAGTAACTTAATAGACGTATTAAACAGCAGTTTATAAATACCCGAAACAATTAAAGCCTCTTTAGGAAAATTGATTTTGGTTAAGATACTTCTAGCGCCATTAGTACTTTGCATAGGCGATTTAATAGACTCTGTAACAATTGACCAGATTAATGTTCCTGAAAAAGCAAACAACGGATAGGGCATACCCGTATCGGTTAGTCTAACTGTACCACTATTGTTAAGTACAATCCAAACCAAAGCAGTCGCTAAAGGGGTAAAAAACGCCCAAAATATACCTAAGTAAGACTGACGGTATTGGGCTTTTATATCACGCTCTGCCAATTGTCTTGACAAAAAACGTGAGGCATAAATATCTTTTAAACTCGCAGAAAACAGCTTAAAAAGACTTAGGGTATTGTTTTTTTGATAAACTTTGGTTTCCAAAGGATACTCTATTTTTTGTTAATTGTAAGCCAACCAATAATTAAAGTAGGTTAACCTTACAAACACAAATAAACGATTTTTTTTGGTGTTTTAACGCAAAAATCTAACGTTTTGTAGAGAAAAATATTAAAAAAGTAAAGGAAAGATGATAAGAGATATATCTCTAAAAGAAGAAGAGATGGTCTTAAAGAAGAAGAGATGGTCTTAAAGAAGAAGAGATGGTCTTAGGCAGATTTTGAAGTAGACGCATCATTAATATGATTCACCATATTAAACACCTCCGCATAAGGTAAGTCCATATAGTCACAAAACATTCGGATAGTAATAGGTTGATGCTTCTTTTTTCCATGAGCATCTTTAATGGCTTTGATTAACTTCTGTGCTGAAGATTGACTTTTTCCTAATATGATGGCAGCTTCTGCCGGATAAATTGTGATTCTCTTCATGAATCTTATGTTTTTGATGATGAGCATAAAAAAATGCTACAATGTGGTTACTCTTATTTTTCATCATTGTGAATGTTTTATTGATTAATAGCTTATCGCAATTTACAATGTTTTATAATTAAGCTATAATTATTTAAACAACTGTTTTCCACATATTTATCAACATCTCCTTACCCCACATTAACACTAACCTAAACAAACATTCAAACTACATTAAAACACACAAAAACCAAAAACAGAATTATAATTCAATAAAAAATCACGCACCAATCCTGCGTTTAAGACAAAGAAAAATTTCAACATTTTAAATCACTTTTAATTGCGAGGACGCAGAACGAAGCAATCTCACAATCTAATAATCTAGAAATCGAAAAATCTAACAATCCCTTAGTCATTTCAAAAGCGATGTACTGAGCGAAGTCGAAGTAAAGCACGACTTAGAAATCACACAAGCAACTCATCAACAAATCCACAAACCAACACAAAACGTCATTGCGAGAACAAAGGACGAAGCAATCCAACAATCTACAGACCGTCACTTCGAGTGATTTACGAAGCATGAGTAAATTGTATCGAGAAGAAACAAGTAACCAAATCTACAAATAAACACAAAACGTCACTGCGAGGACGCAGAACGAAACAATCTCACAATCTAATAATCTAGAAATCGAAAAATCTAACAATCGAGCAAGCAACCACCACCCAACCCCATACTAAAGCCCACTCAAAGCCCACCCAAAGGTATGCCTGTTAAAAAAACAGAAACCCTAAAAAGACACAAAAAACAGCAAAAAACGTAAAAAACGTAAATCACAGCACAAAACCGTAAAACCATATAAATCAAGCTAAAACAATAATATCAAGCAACTTTCAACAAAGAACTAGCAGAACCGTAAAAAACAAAATACAGGTTTCAATCCCATAGTACATTGCCGTCTCAAAGCTAAAATAGAACGATGTAGGAGCTCATGCATTTTACTATCAAAGCTTATTAATAATAACGTACCCAATGTAAAAAGGTACATAACATATTTAATATGTATAATTTTAATAACGTGCTAAATGAAAATAAGCACATAAAAACAATTAGCAGATGGCAAAATTATCAAGCCTATTAAAAATTGAAGGAACCCTAGATGGGATGACCTTCTACAAAGGAAAAGACGGATATTTAGTCCGCACAAAAGGAGGAATCTCTAAAAGCAGAATCCAAAACGATCCCGCGTTTATTAGAACCCGAGAAAACGGAACCGAATTTGGTCACGTAGCTAAAAGCGGTAAGGTATTAAGACAAGCTTTAACACCACTATTAGCAGATGTTAAAGACGGTAGATTAGTCAGCCGATTAACAAAAACACTATCTTTAGTTAAAAATGCAGATACAACATCCAGCAGAGGAAACAGAAATGTTGGTATAGGCATAGCAACTCCTGAAGGGCAAAATGCAATTAAAGCATTCGACTTCAATCAAAATGCACGACTAGATAGCATTCTGTTAACCGACCTAACACTTGACACTGCTACAGGAGGGGTATTAATAAGTAACCTAAACCCGTTACAACAAATTAATGCACCATCCGGAGCCACACATGTAAGTTTTACCGCTGCAGTATTAAATCTTGATTTCCAAACAGGAGAAAAAGAATTAGTCATGAGTACAGAAATTAATAATCCATTAAACAGTACGGTAGTAGATATTAATCCAATACCTGCAAGTGTACCAACAGGCACAGGGCAAACCTATTTCTTATTAAAACTAGCCTTTTATCAAGAAATCAACAGTATGCAATATGCCTTAAACAATGGAGCTTACAACGTCATGCAAATCTTAGAGATTCAGTAGTACAACAACTACACAGACAAAAAAGAGGAAGCAATACTTCCTCTTTTTTTTATTTCAACATTTTAAACCACTTGTCATTGCGAGGACGCAGAACGAAGCAATCTCATAATCCAACAATCCAACAATCCCTTTGTCATTTCGAAGAAGGCACGACTGAGAAATCACACAAGCAACTCATCAACATATCAACAAATAAACACAAAACTTCATTTCGAGAACAAAGGACGTAGCAACCCAACAATCTACAGACCGTCACTTCGAGTGATTTACGAAGCATGAGCAAATCGTATCGAGAAGCATCTCCAAGTCATTTCGAAGAAGGCACGACTGAGAAATCACACAAGCAACTCATCAACAAATCCACCAATAAACACAACATGTCATTGCGAGGACGCAGGACGAAGCAATCCAACAATCTACAAACCGTCACTTCGAGTGATTTACGAAGCATGAGTAAATTGTATCGAGAAGCATCCCCAAGTCATTTCGAAGAAGGCACGACTGAGAAATTACACAAGCAACTCATCAACAAATAAACACAACATATCATTGCGAGGAGGCAGTACGAAGCAATCCAACAATCTACAGATCGTCACTTCGAGTGATTTATAAAGCATGGGTAAATAGTATCGAGAAGCATCCCTAAGTCATTTCGAAGAAGGCACGACTAAGAAATCACAAAAGAAGCTCTTCTAATCAAATCCAAAAATCAACACAACATGTCATTCAGAGCAAAGCGAAGAATCTAAAATTCGAAGCATCGAGTAATCGAGCAATCTAACAATCGAATAATCTAAAAATCTACTTTCTAAAAATCCTTTTCATTCTATCCAGCAAAGATGCTTTCTTAGGTCCGTTATCATGATACCTATTACCATAAGCACCATAACCGTAACCATAGCCATATCCGTATCCATAACCGTAACCGTATGTCCCTTTTTGATTAAAGTAATTGTATAAGATACTAATATTCTTCACCTCTCCTTTTTGATGTTTATCTTTAATCAATTGTAACATATCTTTTTTGGTGTAATCCTGACGCACAACATACAAGGTAGCATCTGCATATTCTATAAGTTCTAGCGCATCTGCAACTAGACCAACAGGAGGCGTGTCTAGTATAATATAATCATACTTAGATTTAAGCTCTTCGATAAGCGCATCCATTTTTTCACCAATCAATAACTCAGAAGGATTAGGAGGTATCGGTCCAGAGGTAATAACATCCAAATCTTCCATCATAGTCTTTTGGGTAACTTCCTCTAAAGACATCTGACCAATCAAGTAATTTACCGCACCAATGTTATTATTAATGTCAAAATCTCCAAATATTTTAGGCTTACGCAAATCTAAACCTACCAAGACAGTTTTCTTCCCACTAAGCGCAAATACAGAAGCAATATTAATTGAACAAAAGGTTTTACCTTCACCACTAATAGAAGATGTAATCATTACCGTTTTAGAACCTTCTATATCATGCTTTTTGTACATAAACTGTAAGCTAGAGCGTACAGCTCTAAACGCTTCTGCTATAGCAGATTTTGGTTTATTAAGTACAGCCAAATTATTTTCACTTTCATTTTTACCAACTACACCTAGCAATGGTATTTTAGTTAAGTCTTTTAAATCGTTTGGACTATGTAACTTATGATCAAAAAACGTCACTAAAAAAGCAAGGATTAGTATAGGGATTAAAGCGCCTAAAACAGCAAAAACATATCGTATATTTAAGTTTCTAGTCACTCTACCCTGCCCCGTATCTTTAGCTGGCTCAAGTAAATTAATATCAGATACATTAGAAGCTTTAACCAATTCTGCCTCACCGCGTTTTGCCAAGTATAAATTGTAAGTATTTTGACTTAACAAATACTCGCGCTCTATGGCTTGTAGTTGTTGCTGACTTTCTGGTAACGTAGAAAACTCGCGCTCTACATTATATATCTTATTATTTATAGATTGAATTTGATACCTGATATTAGTTTTTGCTGAAGAAATACTTTCAAACATCACCTTTTTTAACCCATCAATTTGACGGTTCAAATCATCAAAAATTGACACATTATCTCGTACAGAGTATTCTAATTTAGATTTTTCTGATGAAATTTGTATCATTTGAGAAATTAACCCTTGTATATTTCCATCACTAATACCTTCAATAACTGGCGCAGGAAAACTCGTAAAGTCATCACTAGTTTCTAAATAATTTTTTAATAAGTCATAAGACATCAATTGCTTTTCATAACCTTCTTTTTGCTTCTCATAATCTAAAATCTTATTAGACAACTCGTTGGTTTCATTTTCCAGATTATACAGCTTATTATCTCGTTTAAACTCATTTAAAGAGTCTGCCTTTTTTGTTAAGTCTCCTTTTACCCTTGCTAACTGCTTATCTATAAAGTTAATAGTATTAACTGCATATTGGTTTTTCTTTTCTAGTTGGTCACGATCTAATATGACTATAGACGTATTTAAATAATCAACTATTTTAGCTTTATTTTTATTGGTCAACCTAATACTAAGCAAAGGAGAACGCTCTTCATTAACGACAACATAAGATCTTAAAAAGCCCGAAACAGCACTATTAAAACTAGTATATTGTATAAAGTAAGTTTTACCTACAGGCATACTAAAATCTTCACGTAATTCAATACTTCCCTTTAAAAAAGGTAAATTAATATACTCCCCTATTTGATACCGTTTTTTTAATATTGGTTGAGTTACTGGTAAGCGTTTCACTTCTTTACTTACAAAATTCTGAGTTGCAATAGTTTCTGCTTCAACAAAATCGTAAGATAAATCAAAAGAAGTAGCATCAACAAACTCTACCTTAATAGGATGTCCTAAAACCTGATATGCGCTATCTAATCCTACAAATTTAAAAGGAACACTGCCGTACATATCCGTTTTATAAAAACGACCCTGAGTCAAATAACTTAAATATAAATCTAAACTATCAACGACCTTTTCATGATGTTCTCTAGATTTTAAGTTAAGAAGTACTTCTTGTACTTTACCAGAAATACCACCATAATTAAAAATTAAACTTGTATTAGAAGTAAATAATGGGTTTTTATCATCTTGTACCGTAATCTTAGCATCTAAAGTATACGGAAACTCTTCTCTGATATTTTGTTGATATACAATATAAACTCCAACAATTAAAGCCAACAAAAACCACTTCCAATAACTTAAAGCTCTAAAAACAAAAGCTTTAAAATCAAACATTTGCACATCTTGCTCTTGGATTTGATTTTCCATATTATAAATTTCTTGCTAAAAAGTAAGTACTAACTAATACCGAAAAGATACTTGCTACCGTAGTTATAGTTTGTGTTGCGGTTTGACCTGCTCCTAAAGCCTTTCGTTTTAAAGGTTTAACCATAATAATATCGTTAGGCTGTATATAATAAAACTCAGATTCCATTGCAGCAATATCAGTCAAATCTATATGATGTATTTTTTGCCCATCAGGATACTGCCTAACAATTAGTACATCTTTACGATCTCCTGTTTGTGCAATATCACCTGCATTAGCAACCGCTTCAAGTATATTAACGCGTTCTCTATATAATACCTGTGTCCCTTTATTACCAATTTCACCAAGTGTGGTGTATCTTAAACCTGCTAATTTTACAGTCACAAAGATTTGAGCTGTTTCTTTAAAATACTTCTCTAACAACAAGTCCTTCACCTTATCTTCAATTTCTTCTACAGTGTATCCTAACACGTTAATCTCTCCTAATATTGGAAATTCGATATTACCATGTAAATCCACAGTAAAACCATTAAAATAAAGACCTTGCTCAGACTGCCCAATATTACCTCCAGCATTAGTATTAGTTGGATTAAAAATCTTAACCAATTCTTCATCTAAAGCTTTCACATTAATACTTAAAATATCATCTATTTGCACACGGTACGGTTGTGCTAACGCTTTAATCTGTAACGAGTCATTTGCTATTGTCCCCTTATTTTGTAAGTAAACAACGTCTTTATTTGTGATACAAGAAGAACTAAAAAGAACTAAAACAAGCAGTAAACAAGCAATAAGTGGCTTCATATTGAGGCATTTGATAAGTGACAAATATAGTTTTTCAACCTGAAAAATAAAACTTTTACCGAACATTTCAACCGCTTAACTGTTTTACTAAAATTATAGATTAGCAATTGTAAATTAATTATTGGTTAACATCTCAAACAATCCAATAATCTAGAAACCAAACAATCAAACTATTGTCACTTCAAGTAATTACGAAACATAAGTAAATCGTATCGAGAAGCATCTCCAAGTCATTTCGAAGAAGGCACGACTGAGAAATCACACAAGCAACTCAGCAACAAATCCACAAACCAACAAAACTTGTCATTCCGAAATGAGGCACGATTGAGAAATCTCACGAGAAGATTGAAGCTCGTAGTTAGAAGCATGAAGATGAATAATAACACACTTTTCAAATTATTAAATAAAATGAATTTATCCTTTGTCATTTCGATGAAGGCACGACTGAGAAATCTCACACGAGCAATGAGTAATAAGTAATGAGTAATGAGTAAAAACCTCAAATAATCTAACAGTCCAATTATCCATCAATCTAGAAATCCAACAACTAATGAATGATAACTATATACAAAAAAAATCCTTTATCATTCCGAAATCAGGCACGATTGAGAAATCTCACAAGAAGCTTGAAGCACGTAGTTAGAAGCATGAATATGAATAATAACACACTTTTCAAATCATTAAATAAAATGAATTTATCCTTGTCATTTCGATGAAGGCACGACTGAGAAATCTCACACGAGCAATGAGTAAAAATCTCAAATAGTCTAACAATCCACAATCGAGCTATCGTCACTTCGAGTGATACCGAAGCATGAGGCATTGTATCGAGAAGCAACAAAAAACCAAATCCACAAACTTTCGCCTTTCAACTTAAAACTAATATTCCCATCTTTGCAAAAAAGAACACTTTGAATTACTTAACTGTAGAAAATATTTCTAAATCCTATGGAGAGCGTACATTGTTTAAAGACCTCTCTTTTAGTGTACACAAGGATCAAAAAATTGCATTTGTAGCAAAAAATGGTACCGGAAAAACTTCCATTCTTAATATTCTAGCTGGTTTTGACGCTCCAGATACTGGTCAAATTATCTACCGTAAAGACATAAAAGTAGCATTTTTACCGCAAGAACCTAATCTAGATCCTAATTTAACTATAGAGCAAACTATATTTAATGCAGATAACCCTATATTAGACATTATTGCTAATTACGAAAAAGCTTTACAAAATCCAGAAGACACAGAAGCTTACCAAACAGCGTTTGAGCAAATGGAAAGGCATCAAGCTTGGGATTTTGAAACTCAATACAAGCAAATTCTTTTCTTGTTAAAACTAGACAACTTAGACCAAAAAGTAAATAACTTATCTGGAGGACAAAAAAAACGTCTAAGCTTAGCAAACGCATTAATCAATAAACCAGATTTATTAATCCTAGACGAGCCTACCAACCATCTTGATTTAGAAATGATTGAGTGGTTAGAAGGCTTCTTTGCTAAAGAAAACATCACCTTGTTTATGGTAACGCACGACCGTTATTTTTTAGAACGCGTCTGCAACGAAATAATAGAATTAGATCACGGAGAGCTTTACACCTATAAAGGCAACTACTCTTATTACTTAGAGAAAAAAGAAGAACGTATTTTAAGAGAACAAACCGAAGTTAATAAAGCAAAACAACTCTATAAAAAAGAGCTAGGTTGGATGCGCAGACAACCCAAAGCACGTACCACCAAATCTAAATCTAGAATAGACGACTTTGCCGAAATAAAACACAAAGCACACCAACGCCGTAAAGATCATGTTGTCGAGTTAGAGATAAACATGGAGCGCTTAGGTAGTAAGATTGTAGAGCTAGTAAAACTTTCAAAATCTTTTAAAGACAAGATCATTTTAGACCAATTTAGCTACAACTTTCAAAAAGGTGAGCGTGTTGGAATTATTGGCAAAAATGGAACAGGTAAATCCACCTTTTTAAATATCCTTACAGAAACCGCACAACCAGATAGCGGCAAGATTATCATTGGAGAAACGGTTAAATTTGGATACTACACTCAAGCAGGAATTAACCCAAAAGAAGGACAAAAAGTAATTGATGTTGTTAGAGAATTTGGTGATTATATTCCACTAAAAAAAGGACGTCAAATTAGTGCGCAACAATTATTAGAACGCTTCTTATTTGACCGTAAAAAACAATATGATTTTGTCGAAAAACTTAGTGGTGGCGAGCGTAAACGTCTATACTTATGTACCGTTTTAATTCAAAACCCTAACTTTTTAATCTTAGACGAGCCGACTAACGATTTAGATATTGTCACTCTAAATGTCTTAGAAGACTTTCTATTAGATTTTCCTGGTTGTTTAATTGTGGTCTCTCACGACCGCTATTTTATGGATAAAATTGTAGACCATCTGCTAGTCTTTAAAGGTGAAGGTAAAATTGAAGATTTCCCTGGTAATTATACAGATTACCGCATTTATGAAGACAGTAAACCACCAGAAATAGCTTCTGAAGATAAAAAGGAAAAGAAAACTTGGAAAAAAGACAGCAATAGTAATCTGTCTTACAACGAACAAAAAGAATATAAAAACCTAGAAAGCAAGATTAAATCTCTAGAGTTTGATAAAAAAGAATTAGAACAACAATTCTTAAATCCTGACTTAACACAAGACCAAATCACAGAACTCTCTAATAAAATGCAAACTATTATAGATAGTATAGAAGAAAAAGAATTACGTTGGTTAGAACTAGCAGAAAAAATGGAAAACGAGTAAAACTAGTGATTAATAACTGATCACTAATGATTGATAACTGATGACTATAAAAAATTCCTTTAGTCATTTCGAGCACAGCGAGAAATCACACAAAAAGCATAAAACTAGATGTACTCAGACCAAGGAAGAGTTAGCAGTTAGTAAATATCTAATAATCCAAAAATCTAATAGTCCAGTAATCTAAAAAATCGTCACTTCGAGTGATGCCGAAGCATGAGGCATTGTATCGAGAAGCTAAAGAATAAACTACTATATTTATCACGTCCAAATTACTCCTAATGAGAAAACTAATCATAGCCTATATAAAATTCTTATTACGCTCTAAAAATCAACATGGCGTCCACTCTCCTTTTGTTTATAATTTAGTGACAAAATGCTTTTATGACAAGACAAAATACTCCACCTACAATCAACTAAAAACTTACCGAAAAGACTTGCTTCAAAATAAAACAACTATAGAAGTCACAGATTTAGGTGCTGGCTCTCAAGTAGATAAATCTAATACAAGAAAAGTATCAGATATTACTAAAAATGCTGGCACAACAGTTAAAAGAGCAAAACTATTTTTCAGATTATCTCGTTATTTTAAATTCAACCAAGTTTTAGAATTAGGTACATCTATGGGTATTGCCACACATGCCATAAGTTTAGGTAACCCCAAAACACAAATTACTACTATCGAAGGTTGTCCAAATATTTCAAAATTTACTAAAGACAATTTTAATAAATTAGGCTTAAATAACATTACTTCATTAACAGGAGATTTTAAAGCGGTTATTCCAACATTAACATCAAACACATATGATTTAATCTATTTTGACGGCAACCATCAAAAAGAAGCTACTATAGAGTATTTCAATATGTTAATACCTACAATTAATAACAATACCATTTTTATTTTTGATGATATCTATTGGTCAAAAGGCATGACAGAAGCTTGGGAAACAATAAAAAAACATCCGCAAGTTACAGTTACTATAGACACATTTTTTTGGGGATTTGTAAGCTTTAGAAAAGAACAAGCCAAAGAACACTTCACTATTAGAATTTAAGTCCTATACTATTAATTTTAATTATTAGGTTTTATTTAAATCTCTCTATATAAAGGAAACACTACAAGAAAAAAAGAGATTTTAAAAGAGCTCCTTCAACAAGACAAACAGAAAAGATTCCAAGTTAGAAGATTAATAACTTGATAATTATATACCAAAAGCAATTTCCTTGTCATTCCGAAATGAGGTACGATTGAGGAATCTCATAAATCTTATATAATCTAACAATCCAAAAATCTATAAATCGAAACATCGAGCAATCCAACAATCGAAAAACCGTCAGTTTGAGTGATGACGAAGCATGAGGCTTTGCATCGAGAAGTATCCCTAAGTCATATCGAGCACAGCGAGAAATCACACAAGAGTAAGTAGTGAGTAAAATTATCTAATAATCGTAAAATCTATAAATCGAGTAATCGAAACATCTAATCTTCTAAAAAACTTTCACTTTAAACTTTAAACTCCTAAATTTGGTACTATGAAAATATATACAAAAACAGGAGACAAAGGTACAACCGCTTTATTTGGTGGAACACGCGTACCTAAACATCATATACGTATTGATAGCTACGGAACTGTCGACGAATTAAACAGCTATATTGGTTTAATAAGAGACCAAGACATAGATCAAAAATACAAAGACACCTTGATAAACATACAAGACAAACTGTTTACCGTTGGTGCTATATTAGCAACAGATCCAGAAAAAGCCACTTTAAAAAATGGTAAAGAACGCTTAAACATTCCTAAAATAAATGAAGCTGACATTAATGTTTTAGAACAAGAAATGGATAGCATGGATGCGCAATTACCACAAATGACGCATTTTGTATTACCTGGCGGACACCAAACCGTGTCATTCTGTCACATTGCACGTACAGTTTGCAGACGTGCAGAACGTTTAGCATCAGCACTTAACGATTTAGAACCATTTCAACCAGAAACACTAACCTATCTAAACCGTCTATCTGACTACCTTTTTGTATTGGCACGAAAGTTGTCACAAGACTTACAAGCAGATGAGGTAAAGTGGATTCCTAAAAAAACAGAATAAATTTACCTTTAAAGCATTTATTAATACTGCAAAAGACCTAAAAGTCAAGTAGTTTAAATAAAAACAAACGTTCCTATTTATACTGAAAAAATAATTCACTTTTTTCTTGACTATTTGAACTAAAAATTTATTTTTGCAAAAAATTAAAACGATAAAAGAATGTATTGGACATTAGAATTAGCATCTTATTTAAGTGATGCACCTTGGCCAGCAACCAAAGACGAACTTATCGATTACGCAATCCGTACAGGTGCGCCTTTAGAAGTTGTTGAAAACTTACAATCTATTGAAGACGAAGGAGATTCTTACGATTCTATCGAAGAAATTTGGCCAGATTATCCAACTGACGAAGATTACCTCTGGAATGAGGACGAATACTAAAATAAATAAAGCATAAAAAGTCTCAACATAGAGACTTTTTTTGTACTTAAAATTTAGCTTTACACAGCTAAAAACGTATATTTAAGCCCTTTTTTAAAAAGGCATAGTTCTGTATGCCCTAATTAGCACAGAACTAAAATACTAAAAACCAAAAGCTAATGAAATCTTTGGCTCAGCACACTGCTGCTTCATTTTGATTTCAAATTAACACATATTAAATTATGAATTTTTTAAATTCAATACTAAAAGTATTTGTTGGTGATAAGTCTAAACAAGACGTAAAAACCATCATGCCAATAGTTGAAAAAATCAAATCTTTTGAAAGTGCTTTAGAAGCCTTATCGCATGATCAACTTAGAGCAAAAACAGCAGAGTTTAAAGCAAAAATTGCCGAAGCACGTCAGCCATTCTATTCTCAAATCGAAACATTAGAACAAGAAGCAGAAGCATCTGATGACATAGACAGAAGAGAAGATATCTATCAAGAAATTGATAAAATTAAAGACGATGCTTACGCCGCTACAGAAGATGTACTTAACAACATCCTTCCAGAAGCTTTTGCTGTTGTTAAAGAAACAGCAAAACGTTTTAAAGATAATACTTCAATTACCGTTGAAGCTAACGAATTTGACCGTTTAATTTCTGGAGAACATAACTACGTTACTCTAGAAGGAGATAAAGCAACTTGGGCAAATTCTTGGGATGCTGCAGGTAAAGAAGTAACATGGGATATGGTACATTACGATGTACAGTTAATTGGTGGTGTTGCAATGCACCAAGGTAAAATTGCCGAAATGCAAACTGGTGAAGGTAAAACGCTAGTAGCAACCTTACCTGTATACCTTAACGCTATTGCTGGCAAAGGTGTACACTTAGTAACAGTAAACGACTACTTAGCTAAACGTGATAGCGCTTGGATGGCACCTATTTTCCAATTCCATGGATTAAGTGTAGACTGTATAGATTATCACCAACCAAATAGCGACGCACGTCGTAAAGCCTATAATGCAGATATAACTTATGGTACCAATAACGAGTTTGGTTTTGATTACCTACGTGATAATATGGCGCATGCACCTGGCGATTTAGTACAACGCCCACACCACTTCGCTATTGTAGATGAGGTAGATTCGGTTTTAATTGACGATGCACGTACACCATTAATCATTTCTGGTCCAGTACCAAAAGGTGACGAACACGAGTTTACATTATTAAAACCAAAAGTAGAAGATATTGTTAGCGTACAACGTAAATATTTAACTATGGTTTTAGCCAATGCTAAAAAACTTATCGCTGACGGAGACACTAAAGAAGGAGGTTTTCAATTATTACGCGTGTACCGTGGTATGCCAAAAAATAAAGCGTTAATTAAGTTTTTAAGTGAAGAAGGTGTAAAACAATTACTTCAAAAAACAGAAAACTACTTCATGCAAGATAATAACCGTGAGATGCCAAGAGTAGACGCGGAATTATACTATGTTATTGAAGAAAAAAATAATCAGATAGAATTAACAGACAAAGGTGTAGATTATCTTTCAGGTAAAGACAATCCAGACTTTTTTGTCATGCCCGAAATTGGTGTAGAAATTGCTAAAATAGAAAATCAAAATCTATCTAGCGAAGAAGAAGCTAATCTAAAAGAAGACTTATTCCGTGACTTTGCTGTTAAATCAGAACGTATCCACACCTTAAACCAGTTGTTAAAAGCTTACGCATTGTTTGAAAAAGACATTCAATACGTAGTCATGGACAACAAAGTAATGATTGTAGACGAGCAAACAGGTCGTATTATGGATGGTCGTCGTTATTCAGACGGTTTACATCAAGCAATCGAAGCTAAAGAAAATGTAAAGATTGAAGACGCTACACAGACCTTTGCAACAATTACTTTACAAAACTACTTCCGTATGTACCGTAAACTAGCTGGTATGACAGGTACTGCGGTAACAGAAGCTGGAGAATTCTGGGAAATCTATAAGTTAGATGTAGTTGAAATACCAACTAACAGACCCATTGCAAGAGATGACCGTGAAGATTTAGTGTATAAAACAAAACGCGAAAAATATAACGCTGTTATTGATGAGGTTACCAAATTATCTCAAGCAGGTCGACCAGTACTTATTGGTACAACTAGTGTAGAGATTTCTGAGTTACTAGGTAAAATGCTATCCATTAGAAAAGTACCTCATAACGTACTTAACGCAAAACTTCATAAAAAAGAGGCAGATATTGTAGCTGAAGCTGGTAAACCAGGACAAGTAACCATTGCAACAAACATGGCTGGTCGTGGTACAGATATTAAATTAAGTGACGAAGTTAAAGCTGCTGGTGGATTAGCTATTATTGGTACAGAACGTCATGACTCGCGTCGTGTAGACCGACAGTTACGTGGTCGTGCCGGTAGACAAGGTGATCCAGGAAGCTCGCAATTCTATGTGTCTTTAGAAGATAATTTAATGCGTTTATTTGGTAGTGAGCGTATTGCCAAAATGATGGATAGAATGGGATTACAAGAAGGTGAAGTTATTCAGCATTCTATGATTTCAAAATCTATTGAGCGTGCACAGAAAAAAGTAGAAGAAAACCAATTTGGTGTTCGTAAACGTCTTCTTGAATATGATGATGTAATGAACTCGCAACGTGAAGTAGTTTACAAACGTCGTTACCACGCATTATTTGGAGAGCGTTTACGTGTAGACTTAGCTAACATGATTTATGATACTTCTGAGTTAATTGCAGAGACCAATAAAGATACTAACGATTTTAAAAACTTCGAGTTTGAACTAATCCGTTTCTTCTCTATGTCTTCACCTATTAGTGAAGCTGAGTTTAACAAAATGTCTGCTTTAGAGATTGCACAAAACATCTATAAAACAGCTTTTGATCACTATAAAAATAAAATGGAACGCAACGCCGAAATTGCTTTCCCTGTTATAGAAAACGTATACGAAAATCAACGTGATCGCTACAAACGTATTGTAGTACCTTTTACTGATGGCACTAAAACGTTACAAGTTGTAACTGACTTAGAAAAAGCTTACGAAAGTAAAGGAAAACAGTTAATCACTGACTTTGAAAAGAACATTACATTAGCCATTATTGATGATGCATGGAAGACTCATTTACGTAAAATGGACGAGTTAAAACAGTCAGTTCAATTAGCTGTTCACGAGCAAAAAGATCCATTATTAATTTACAAGTTTGAAGCTTTTGAATTGTTTAAAAGCATGATTTCTCAAGTTAATAAAGATGTAATTTCATTCTTATTTAAAGGTGAATTACCGACAGAAACAACTAATGCTATTAGTGAAGCTAAACAAGTACGTCAAAAAGATAATCTAAAAACTGAAAAGGAAGAAATTCCTAATTTAGACGAACGTGCTGCCCAAAATAGAGCTGCTGGTAACACACAACAACAACCACAAGTTGTAGAAACTATTGTTAGAGAGCAACCAAAAATTGGTCGAAATGACAGAGTGACTATAAAAAATGTAATGAGTGGCGAGAACAAAACTCTTAAATACAAACAAGCAGAACCATTAATTGCTAAAGGCGAATGGGTTTTGGTAAATGAATAAATAATATATATTAAATAATATTAAAAATCCCAAAGTGTAATGCTTTGGGATTTTTTTGTATTTTTATTTAACTAACTAAAATCTTTAATTATGCTAAGAAAAATATTAGCCACAATTGCTGGTATTATAGCTGCAAGTCTATCTATTTATCTTATTGAAACCTTAGGTCATACTTTGTTCCCATATCCTGAAGGCGCTAAACCTATGGATATGGAATGGATAAAAAACAATATAGATCTTATTCCTCGTGGCTCTATGATAGCTGTTATCATTGCACATGGTGTTGGGATAGCTGTTGGTATGTTTATAGCAGGACTTATTGCTAAAACATCTATAATTCCTGCATATATTGTCGCTGGCTTTATGGTTGTAGCTACAATTGCTAATTGGTTTATGATTCCTTCTCCAACTTGGTTTTATATTGCAGATGGTATTAGTGTAATAGCTGGGTTTTTATTTGGCAAACCTTTAGCAAGACGTCACATTTATGGAAAAATAGAAACAATTAGATCATAAAAATATGGAGCAACAATTAAAGGTTTTTAAAATCATTCATCTAGCTTTAATTGCAGGATTAATTTTGGCGTATTACTTTTTAGGTGATTTAGGGAATTTAACAGAGCTAACTTTCCCAACAGTTAACAGTAAAAATTACATTTATTTATTTATCCCAATAGCTGCATTTATAGTTAGCAATCTATTATTTAAACATTTTGTTTCTAAAATAGATAACAACCTTTCTGTACAACAAAAATTGGTTAGTTATCAAACTGCATCAATTATAAGATGGGCAATTTTGGAAGGCGCAGCTTTTTTAATTTTATTAATCTATCCAGAATTTCTTCTTTTTGGAATATTATTAATTATTTATTTAGCTCTACTTATTCCTACAGAAGCAAGAATAAAAAGAGACTTAAAACAATTTGATTAAACCAATCCAAGTATTGGTTTTGGATCTATTGTATTTTGTTTATAAAACTCTAATTCTTTAACATTGCAAACACCTGGGTAATCTCCTACTTTACCTTGTAAATCTTTTATAATTTGAAAGTGAAGATGCGGCGCATAATCTCCATTTACCTTTGCATCTCCTAATTGCGCAATAATGTCTCCTTGTTTTACACTTTGACCAACTTTAATATTTTTAATTGAAGCACGCGATAAATGACCATAAAGTGTATAAAACATATCATTTCCTAAGCTGTGCTCTAAAATTATGGTTGGTCCGTAGTCTCCAAAATTAGTATTATCATTAAAGCTATGGATTACTCCATTAAAAGCAGCAAGTATATTTGTTCCAGCAGGACACCATAAATCTAAACCCAAATGAATATTACGTTGCGCTTCTTCGGTTTGAGAAGAAAAGTAATCACTACGGTCATAAAGATTTCTATGCTCTAAATAGCCACCATATGCTACTTTTTTATTAGCTTTTTTAAGATAATTATTAATATAAATCTCCCATGCTTTAGAAGAAGACACATCAAATAACTTTAAATCTTCATTCTGTTTTGACAAATCTATTGCAACATAATCATCAATTGAAATTGAATAATCAACAACAAAAATTTCTTCTTGATTTGAAGCATCTAAAATCTTATTTAAATCCATTACGCTATTCTTATTTTAGAGAATAAAGATAACATCTAAATTAATTTTTCGTTATACTTATATTCAATAAATTTGCTATACTTTTATATTCAATAAATCCTTAATTCTACAATGAATAATTTTTTAAAGTGGATAATATATGCCCTAATTGCAGTAGCTGTACTTGTTTTAGGCTATCAATTTTTTACTAAAACAGGTGTTTTTGAGCAACGTTTAAGTCCGCCAAAAACAGTTGCTTTTAAAGTAGACGATTTAAATTTAGAAGTGTTTTACAATCGTCCTTCAAAACGTGATCGTGAAGTTTTTGGCGCATTAGTACCATTTAACCAAGTTTGGCGTACTGGAGCAAACGAAGCTACTACTTTTGAAACTAATCAAGATTTAACCGTACAAGGCATGTATTTACCAAAAGGTAAATATACTATTTGGACAGTCCCTATGGAGGACACTTGGAAAGTAATGTTTAACTCTAAGCAATACGAATGGGGAGTAAATGAAAAAATGGAACCTATGTGGGATCCAAATTTTGATGTTATTGAGGCAGAAGTGCCTGTCAAGGATTTAGATAAACCTGTAGAACAATTTACGATTGCTTTTGACAACTCTACAGACGACTTAAAAATGACAATGGCTTGGGATGATGTAAAAATTGAAATTCCTTTAAATAGATAATTTCAACATAAATAAATTCACTTTTGGCTAAAAAAGAAATAAAAAAATCGGCGTTATCTGAACAAGAAGGTGTTACATCTTCTGAAATTACTAATGCCGAAGCTGTTTCTAAATTAAAAGCAAAACGCAAATCTAAAAGGGACACACAAGACTTAATTAACTCGCTTCTTGATGGAAATATTACAGCTTTAAGTCAAGCTATTACAATTATAGAAAGTAAACACACCAAACATCAAGAACAAGCACATCAAATTGTTAAAGCTTGCTTACCTCATGCTAACAAATCAGTTAGAATTGGTATTACCGGCGTACCTGGTGTTGGTAAAAGTACATTTATTGAAGCTTTTGGTAATTATCTAACTACACAAGACAAAAAGGTTGCAGTATTAGCTGTAGACCCAAGTAGTTCTTTAACTAAAGGAAGTATTTTAGGCGATAAAACGCGTATGGAATCTTTAGTTAAAAATGAAAATGCCTACATACGTCCTTCGGCTTCAGGAGAATCGCTTGGTGGCGTTGCCAGAAAAACCAGAGAAACTATTACGCTTTGTGAAGCTGCTGGTTTTGATACTATTATTATTGAAACCGTTGGTGTAGGACAAAGTGAAACAGCTGTACACAGCATGGTAGATTTCTTTCTACTTTTAAAATTAGCTGGTGCTGGAGATGAGCTACAAGGTATTAAACGTGGTATTATTGAAATGGCAGACGCTATTGCTATTAACAAAGCAGATGGCGATAATCTTAAAGCTGCTAAGCTAGCTAAAGTAGAATTTAACCGCGCATTACATCTTTATCCTGCAAAAGCTTCTAATTGGCAACCAAAAGTAACTTTATGTAGTGGTTTACAAAATGAAGGTATTGCCGATATCTGGAAAGTTATAAAAGAGTATTTAGAAATTACAAAATCTAATAATTACTTTAGCTCAAAGCGTAATGAGCAAAATAAATACTGGTTAATTCAAACTATAGAAGAACAATTAAAGAGCGACTTCTTTAATCACCCAACTATAAAAATTGAATTACAAAAACAATTAGCTTTAATTGAAGCTAATAAAACTACTCCTTTTGTTGCAGCTGAATATTTATTAAACTTAAAAAATTAAAAGTTAGCTTTATACCATTCTACTTGTTTTTCTACTGATTCTAGTAGCGTAGTTTTCGGGTTATAATTAAGTAGCTTTCTAGCTTTATCAATATTAGCTTTTGTACGTAATTGGTCACCTGCTCGTTTGGCAATAACATTAATTTTAATTGGCTTTCCTAAAACTTTTTCTACAGCATCAATACCATCTTGTGTAGTATGTTCTACTTCTGTTCCAAGATTAATAATTTCGCCATTTACTTTGTCTTCATTTCCTATAACGCTTACTACGCCATCAACAATATCTCCTACATAAGTAAAACTTCGTAAATGCTTATCACTACCTTCATAAAGAGGAAAAGCTTCACCATTTAAACCACAAGCGATTAGTTTAGTATACATTTTTTCTGGACGTTCTCTTGGTCCTATTACAGAGTATAGTCTTAAAGAACAGCTTTTAAACTGCTGTTCTCTACTTTTTTGAAGCACTAATTGCTCTGCAGTTAACTTAGTTACACCGTAATGCGATGCTGGTTTTGGTGCAACATCTTCAGGAAACGTAGCCTCTAAGCCATAAATTGAAGATGTCCCGATATTTACAAGCAATTTTAAATCGTCTAATTGTAAAGCATAATCAATTAAATTTTTTGTTGCTATAACATTATTTGTAAAATAATCTTCAAAAGTAGATGTTGAGGATATACCAGGTTGTGCCGCATAATGGAAGATATAATTTATGTCTTTTGGCAGCTTATTTATATCTGTAATTTCTCTTAAATCTAACTTTAAAACTGTAATTCCTTTTTCATTTAAAGCTTTTTCATTTAATTGCTTTAATTCTAAACTATAATAATCATTAAAGTTATCTACTCCAACAACCTCATGCCCCATTTTTTGGAGTCTTTCTGCTGTATGAGAACCTATAAAACCAACTGCTCCAGTGACTAATATCTTCATAAAAAATTTTGAAATGTTTTACAAAATAACAACTTTTAAGTGAAACATAAATTGCTATTGATAAAAAATAATACTTTTGCAAGACTAAGCAAAGCATAATGAGTTACGAATTTACGATTATCGTTCCTGTTTATAACGAAGAGGATAATTTAGCTAGAGTTGAAAAAGAGCTTTTAGCTTACACAAAAATAGCTAGTAAACCCACCAAAATATTATTTGTTAACGATGGCTCTAAAGACAAAAGCCAGCAATTAATAGAAGATATTTGCACTCGTAATGATGCTTTTTTCTATATTCTTTTTAAAGAAAATAGAGGATTAAGCGCTGCGATAAAAGCTGGTTTTGATCATGCAGACACACCTTTGGTTGGTTATATAGATTCTGACTTACAAACGGCGCCATCAGACTTCAATCTGCTTTTAGAACATATTAAAGACAACGCATTAGTAACTGGTGTACGTGCCAACCGTAAGGATAGTTTTGTTAAAAATATGTCGTCTAAAATTGCTAACGGTATAAGACGTGCTTTTACAAAAGATGGTATGGATGACACTGGTTGCCCTTTAAAAGTAATACGAACAGATTACGCCAAACGCATTCCTATGTTTAAAGGTCTACATCGTTTTTTACCTGCTTTGATTTTGTTGCAAAACGGAACTATAAAGCAAGTACCTGTTCAGCATTTTCCTCGTATTGCAGGTCAAGCTAAATTTGGACTTTGGAATAGGCTTTTAGGTCCTTTAATGGATTGTTTTGCTTATTTATGGATGAAGAAAAAGTACATTAATTACGAAGTAGCTAAGAAAAAATAAATGAGTAAATGGTTAATATATAGTATTGGCTTTTTAGCTCAAATCCTATTTTCGTCAAGGTTAGTTATACAATGGATAACTAGCGAAAAACAAAAAAAAGTCATTACACCTACTCTATTTTGGACACTTAGTTTAATCGCTTCCTTTTTACTTTTTATTTATGGTTACTTACGTAATGATTTTGCTATTATGCTTGGTCAAGGTCTTACATATTATATTTATATAAGAAATCTTCAGTTACAAAATCAATGGAGAAAATATCCAATATTTATGCGTTGGGTATTATTATTTATGCCTGTATTTGTAACTATTTTCTACTTTAACAATAACGAAATTGACACAGTTAAGCTTTTTAAAAATGAAGCTATTCCGTTATGGTTATTAATTTTAGGAATAGTGTCTCAAATAGTATTTACGTTAAGGTTTATATACCAATGGATGTATTCTGAAAAAAACAAAGAATCTTCACTTCCTTTTGGGTTTTGGGCACTAAGCTTAGTTGGATCTTTACTTATTTTGATTTATGCTATATTTAGAAAAGATCCTGTATTATTAGTTGGCCATTTACTAGGCGCAACTATTTATGTTAGAAATCTTTTAATTTTAAAAAAGCAAGATGCCTAAACTTTTAAAAAACTATCCATTAATTTTACTATGTCTTTTTATTGCAATTATGTTATTGCCTAACTTAGACAGTATGCAGGTAACTATTATGGAAGCGCGTAATTTTATTACTGCTAGAGAAATGGTTACAGATAACAATTGGTTATTAACTACTATGAATGGTGTACCACGTTATCAAAAACCACCATTACCAACTTGGATTACTGCATTGTCTGCATTAATATTTGGGATTAAAAGCGTATTTGGAATGCGTTTACCTGCTGTATTAATGGTTATGGTTTTAGGTATTTTCACTTATAAATTGTCAAAATTCATACTTAAAAGTAGAGCACATAGTTTAATAAATGCATTAATATTAATCACATCTTTTTACGTTATAGGTATTACTATAGAAGCGCCTTGGGATATTTTTACTCACGGATTTATGATGATTGCTATTTACTATTTATTTCTACTATTTAAAAGCGAAACAGTTAATTGGAAGCACATTTTTTTAGCAAGTTTAGGTATTGCTGCTTCATTATTAAGCAAAGGTCCTGTGTCTTTTTACGCGTTATTATTACCCTTTATAATTGCTTTTAGTTTTTCTTTCAATTATAAAAACTTAAAAGCTAAAATTATTCCTTTTATAATCATATTAATTCTTGCTGTTATTTTAGGTGGTTGGTGGTATCTTTATGTAAGATTAGAAGATCCTCATACTTTTGAAGCTATAACTAGTAAAGAAACCGCTAATTGGACAAGCTACAATGTTAGACCTTTCTATTATTATTGGAGCTTTTTTACGCAAAGCGGAATTTGGACAATTCCAGCATTTATAGGATTATTGTATCCATATATGAAACATAGAGCAATACATTACAGAGCTTATAAATTCACGTTTTTATGGACTATTGCTGCTGTAATTTTACTCTCAATAATTCCTGAAAAAAAGTCACGTTATTTAATGCCTGTCTTAATTCCGTTAGCATTAAACACAGGATTTTATATAGAGTATTTAATTAGAAAATTTAAGTACTTAAATAATAAAAAAGAAACTTTACCTGTATACTTCAATTTTACATTAATTGCTATTATCGGTATAGTTTCCCCTTTTGGATTAGCCTATTTATTTTATGAGCAATTCCATAATAACATTGTTGCTTTTTCAATTTTTGGTCTAGTTTCTATAGTTATTTCATTTTTTATTTTAATACAACTATACAAAAAGAAAATTAAGCACGTATTCTTATTAACAGTAGTCTTTTTTGCGAGTCTTTTTGTTTTTGGATTACCTGTATTTAAAACATTTACTAGCAAAAATTATAAACCAGTGTCTAGGTTATTAAAGCAAAATGAAATCAACGCTATTAAAACTTATAGCTTAGGTGAAGCAACGCCTGAAACCGTTTGGCAATATGGCGAAAAGATTCCGACAATTATTAATTTGAATACTATTGAAAATCTTCCAAAGGACTCAAAATTTGGATTATTAACTTATGGTCTTTCTGAAGAAAAAATTTCATTTTTAAGCTCCTATTTCAATGTTAAAAAGATAAATCATTATGATTTAAATGAAGCTGAGCCAGGTAGCAGGCAATACAGAGACAGATTAACTTTTGATTATTACGAACTAGAAAGGAAATAAAAATTACCTTAGTGTAAAGCGTTTATGTAAGTAGCTTTCAAATCTATAGAACATATAACCTGAAAATCCGCCAAAAATCATACCTGATAAAACATCTAACGGGTAATGCACACCAATATATATACGGCTATAACCCATTGCTAAAGACCAAACAATTAGTATATATATTAAATATTTAAAACGTTGTTTTAACATAAAACCTGAAAAAATAGCTACTGCCATACTATTACTGGCATGACCAGAAAAGTAACCATAAGCACCGCCACACCAAGATTTAACTAGACGCATAACATCTATCAAATCTGCTTCATGACAAGGTCTTGGGCGTTTTAAACCATATTTAAATAAGTTTGTAATTTGATCTGTAAACAGGATCATTAAAGCAATAACTACTGCAGTTAGAATAATGGATTTATCATTTCTTTTTTTATACATAAAGAAGAAAAGCACTGCATAAAAAGGAATCCAATGCAATTTATCTGTATAAAACATCCAAAATCCATCCCAAGAAGGATTACCTAGATTATTAAGGAATAAAAAAACTTGTTTATCTAATTCTAAAATTTGTTCTAACATGTAATTAGTCTTCGTATCGTGCTACTTCTCTGTCATAAAATGCAGTAGCTTCGTTGATTAAATTTTCCATTTCTAGCTCTAATTCTTTTTCATCATGTTGATCAAAATCTTCAAGCCATTCTACTTCATCGTCTTCTAAATTAATAATAAACCGAGGAAAATCGGTATGTATTACAAATATAGCGTTTGGAAAATCTGTATTGTCGCCTAATATGTATTTTGGTAGTTCCATTTAATTAGTGTCTAAAGTTGAAAGTATTTAAAGTGGCTAAAGTTAAAAGTATTTAGAGTATATTAAATTTTTAATATGTTTATTTTTCAAAGTTAAAACTTATTTGCGATAGAAGTGAAAAGTGCGAGTAGTTCTTTTGCTTCATTTCTTATTTCTTTTAAATTTTTACTTTCAACAAAACCTAATTCTTCTATAATTTCTAACCAATAATCTGTTTCGCTAGCTTCTGCTAAAGATATTTTTAGTTTATTAGAAAAGTCTTTTGTACTTCTACTTCTATTGGCTTCTCTATAATTTGCTCCAATGTTAGTTCCTGATTTTGATAATTGATTTCTCAATACAAGTGCTTCTGCGTATTGGGTAAACTTCCTGATAATTTTAAGATTTTAATAGCAAATGTTATTGTTCTTTTTTCTAAAACTTTAGCAAATTCTTTATTGGTCATAATCACTTATTGTTTAAACAAATATAACCAACAGAAATAATTAATCTTGAGTATTATCCAATACTTTAAATACTTTAGACACTTATAACTTTAGGCACTTTAAGAATGAGTAACTAAAAGTTTTTTTGTAAGATAATTAAACCTAATAAACAATAAAATTGCTGCACTAGTTAAGCCTGCTAATAAGCCAATCCAAATTCCAAAGCTTCCGTACGCATCTTCTTTTCCTAAAATCCAGCTTATAGGAAAACCTATTAACCAATAGGCAATAAAGGTAATTAATGTTGGTATTTTAACATCTTGCAAGCCTCGTAAAGCGCCTAAAACAATAACTTGTAAACTATCACTAATCTGAAAAATAGCCGACGCAATTAGTAATTGTGATGCTATTGTGACAACTTCAGTATTGTCTTTAAAATTAATAACATCGTCAAAATCTACGTATAGTTTTGGTAAAGCTTCATTAAAAATCAAGAATAAAATTCCGAATACTACTGCAAAAATAAATCCTAATAAAAATAATGAGAATGCAATACGACGTAACTCAAAATATTTTTGAAGTCCTTTTTGGTTACCTACTCTAATCATAGACGCTACACTTAATCCCATTGCAACCATAAAGGTCATAGAACTTAAATTTAAAGCAATTTGATTTGCTGCTTGCGGATTTTTACCTAACAAGCCACTTAACCAGATTGCTGCGGTAAAAATGGCAACTTCAAAAAACATTTGCATTGCACTTGGCGCACCAAGACCAATAAGTTTATTAATCATTGTTTTGTCTAAAACTAATATTTTAATATTGGTGACAAAATGTTTTGATTTTTCTCGTCCTTTTAACAACCACCAAATATGTGCTACCATTACAAAACGAGAAATTAAAGTCCCATAAGCTGCACCAACTATACCCATTTCTGGAAAACCAAACTTACCAAAAATAAGCACATAGTTAAAACCCACATTAACCACGTTAGCTACTATAGTGGCATACATTGGATATTTGGTTAAAGACAATCCATCACTAAATTGTTTAAATGCTTGAAAGACGACTAATGGTATCAAAGAAAATGCTACCAAATCTAAATACGGAATAGCTAATTCTACAACCTCAACTGGTTGTTTCATTAAATACATTAATGGTTTGGCAAAAAACACTAACAGAAACAACAATACACCTAAAACAGTACATAAAAATAATCCGTGTTTAAAAGCAGATTTTCCTTTAGCAAAATCGTTTGCTCCATCTGCTTCGGCTACCAAAGGTGTAATGGCTGTACTAAAACCAATACCTAAAGACATAGCTATAAACATAAAACTATTACCTAAAGA
This sequence comes from Mesoflavibacter zeaxanthinifaciens subsp. sabulilitoris, assembly GCF_014191595.1. Lineage (NCBI taxonomy): Bacteria > Pseudomonadati > Bacteroidota > Flavobacteriia > Flavobacteriales > Flavobacteriaceae > Mesoflavibacter > Mesoflavibacter zeaxanthinifaciens. The sequence continues at coordinate 120,194 of NZ_JACHWV010000003.1, forward strand.
TACTGCTGCTAACTGCGCCGTACCTAATTGACCAACCATAATGTTGTCTATAAAACTAACAAAGGTATGTCCTAACATACCTAACATTACTGGTGCTGCTAGTTGCCAATTGTATTTAAACTCTTTTGTGTAGTTGCTCAAAACCATTTTGCAAAAGTAGTGGTTTGAGAAAATTTATTTATAAGAAATCAACTTAAATTCACTTAAAAATTAGCCACTTCTTTTTTAGCCATTTCAAAGTCTTCAACCATCTCTTTTACAATCTCAGCAACTGGTTTAATGTCATGAATTAATCCTGAAATTTGTCCAATTTCAAGCTCACCTTCATCTAAATCACCTTCAAACATTCCTTTTTTTGCTCGAGCACGACCTAATAATTCTTTAAGTTGTTCTGGTGTTGGTGCTGATTTATACAACGCTTCAACATCATTAAAAAACTTATTTTTTATTAATCTTACTGGCGCTAATTCTTTCAAAGTTAATTGCGTATCGCCTTCTTTGGCATCTACAACGACTTGTTTAAACGCTTGATGCGCACTACTTTCTGTACTCGCCACAAAACGACTACCAACTTGTACGCCATCTGCACCTAAAACCATACATGCAAGCATGGCTTTTCCTGTTGCAATACCGCCTGCTGCCAATAAAGGAATTTTTAAATGTTCTTTAACCATTGGTATTAGCGTAAGTGTTGTTGTCTCGTCACGACCGTTATGTCCGCCAGCTTCAAAACCTTCTGCAACAACAGCATCTACACCAGCGTCTTGAGCTTTTAATGCAAATTTTACACTACTAACTACGTGTACGACGGTTATTCCTTTGTCTTGCAACCATTTAGTCCAAGTTTTTGGGTTTCCAGCAGAAGTAAATACAATCTTTACACCTTCTTCAACAATAATATTCATAATTTCCTCAATGTTAGGATATAACATTGGCACGTTTACTCCAAAAGGTTTATCGGTTGCTTGTTTACATTTTTGAATATGTTCTCTTAGCACATCTGGATACATACTTCCTGCGCCTATTAAACCTAAAATTCCTGAATTACTTGCAGCAGAAGCTAATCGCCAACCGCTATTCCAAATCATTCCGCCTTGTACTATTGGATATTTAATATTGAATAAGTCTGTAATTCTATTTTGCATTTTTATTATTGAGTTGTTAATTTATGACCTCTCGACTGTGCGCGAGGTGAATTGGATTTCACTTCTAATTTTGTGAAAATTTAAGTTTTTTTAAACCTAATTTTTTATAATTTTTTTGGTGATACTTAATCCAGTAGCTTCAATTTTTGCTAAATAAACACCTTTAGATAGATTACTTACATTGATTTTTTTCTGTGTTGAAGACACTGTTTTTTCAAGCACTTTTTTCCCTAAAATATCATATAATTTTACGTTTGCAGTATCATATTGACTAGGAATTTCAACATATAGTAAACTACTTACTGGATTAGGATATACTTTTAGTTTAGTAGTTTCATTCTGAAACTCGACCAAAGACAATCCATTTGCTAATGCTAATGATAAATCAGGAATACCATAACCTAAAAAATTATCAGGATTATTGAATTGCGAAGCAGACTCACGAACCAATTGCATAATTTGCTGATTGTTTAATGTTGGTAATGCTTGCCACAAACATACAACGCCGCCAGCTAATATTGGTGCACTAAACGATGTACCGTTAAGTGTTATAAGATTATCATTAGTATTGATTACAAAACTTGCCTGACCTTGTGCTACAACGTCTGGTTTTTGTGTTGGTTGTGCGCTACTACCTTGAGAACTAAACGATGCATAATTACCAGATGCATTGACTGCACCAACACTTAATACGTTAGGCGAATCTGCTGGCGCACCAACAATTTGCCAAGAAGAATTACCAGAATTTCCTGCAGAATTAACCAACAACATTCCTTTTTGGGCTGCAAAATTAGCACCACGAGTTATAAACGCGGTTTGTCCATCCATTTCAGCTGGAGTATAACTATAATTTGGATTATCAAAAGTGGTGTAACCAAGTGATGTATTAATGACATCTACTCCTAAACTATCTGCACGTTCTGCAGCTTCAACCCAAAGCGTTTCTTCTATTGGTGTTTCTGTAGCTGCGTTTTCGGTTCTAAATAAATAATACTCTGCATCTGGAGCTGTACCAACAAATTGGTCTTGTACATAACCTGCCATATCGCTTAAAACCCAAGTACCATGAGCATTTCCAGTGTACGCATACACGTTTGGATTTCTATCTACAAAATCATAACCACCTAAAATTCCGTTATTCGTATTTATACGATTAAATCCTGACATGGTTGACACATTAGGAAAACCTGAATCTAAAACAGCTACCGTCATTCCTGTTCCTGTAAAATCTGCAAGATGCAAATCGTCGCCATTAAACATTTCTATTTGGTTGGTAGCGCTTCCGTAATTAAAAACTGTTTGGTTTGTTTCGATATCAAATTTGTTTTGATTTTGAGATTGTCTTGCATTAAGATTATTATCTGCAAATTCGATATGATCAACAAAGGTTAATCCTGTTAACGCATTAATATCGGTTTCGGTTCCTAATACATGAACCACGTTTAACCATTTGGATTTAGCAAGAACTGTAATTCCTGTTTGTGCTTTTATTTGAGTTATATATCCTTCGTCTACAGGTACATCATTATAATCTACAGCAACATTATGCGCTGCTTTACGGTCTAACGCTTTTTGAGTTAAAATTGAAATTGGATTTGCTAACGCAGTTGCACTATTTGGCTTGTCGTTTAAATATACCCAAGCGTGTTCTTGAGCAAAAACCGAATAGCTTATTAGAAAAGCAATTATAAGTAAAGTCTGCTTCATTTCAGTAACCATTTATAGTTACTGCAATTTAAGAAATAACTCCGGAACCAACTAATTCTTCATCTAAATACCAAGCTACAAATTGACCTTCGGTAATTGCAGATTGCGCGTCTTTAAATTCAACATACAAACCAGAGTCTACTTTGTGTAAAGTGGCATCTTGTAAGGGTTGTCTGTAACGTATTCTAGCTTTAACCTGCATGGTTTCACCTTCATTAATTGCTAAATCTTCTCGGATCCAGTGTAATTCGTCATTAGACACAAATAACACATTACGTAATAAACCAGGATGGTTTTTACCTTGACCTGTGTAAATTACGTTTTCATTTACGTCTGTTTCAATCACAAAAAGTGGCTCAACTGTTCCGCCAACAGCTAATCCTTTACGTTGTCCTTTAGTAAAATAATGTGCACCTTGATGCTTACCTACCACTTTTCCATCGGATACCGCGTAGCTTTTTTTCTGACTTAAGTAGTCTAATTCTTCTAATTTATTATTGAAGTTTGGCTGTGTTTGATTATAGATTTGATTAGATTTTTCAACTTCAACAATTACACCTTCTTTTGGTTTTAATTGTTGTTGAAGAAATTCTGGTAATCTCACTTTACCTATAAAACATAAACCTTGCGAGTCTTTTTTATCTGCTGTAATTAAGTCTTGCTCTTTAGCAATTGCTCTAACTTCTGGTTTTAAAAGTTCGCCAACCGGGAATAATGCTTTTGCTAATTGGTCTTGAGATAATTGACATAAAAAATAAGATTGATCCTTATTATCGTCTTTACCTGCTAAAAGTTGATGAATTTCTTTTCCGTCTTTTTCAATCGTACTTTTTCTGCAATAATGACCAGTAGCTACGTAATCTGCACCTAGATCTAAAGCAATTTTCATAAAGACATCAAATTTGATTTCTCTATTACAAAGTACGTCTGGATTTGGTGTACGACCTTTTTCATATTCGTTAAACATATAGTCTACAATACGTTCTTTATACTGCTCACTTAAATCTACAGTTTGAAAAGGAATACCTAATTTATTGGCAACTAACATTGCATCATTACTATCTTCTAGCCAAGGACACTCATCTGATATTGTTACAGAATCGTCATGCCAGTTTTTCATAAAAAGACCTATAACCTCATAACCTTGCTCTTTTAATAAATAAGCAGCAACACTAGAATCTACACCTCCTGAAAGTCCTACAACAACTCTTTTTTTCATCTAAAATCTTTTTTTGGATTGCAAAGATACGTCATTTTTTAAACTCATATTAAATCAATAAGACCTTATTATCACCAATTCAAACACTTAAAAAACAGCAAGTTAAAAAGTTTAACAAAATATTAGATATATTCTGTTTAAACTTTATTTAGATTTGTTAAACAAAATTTACAAACCAATAAAAATTGCTATGAAAAATTTAAAACTTTTATCGTTGTTATTATTAACAACTATCGTTTTCTGGTCATGTAGTGATGACGATGACGGAACTATTATTATTGATGAACAATCTCTAAACATTGTAGAATTAGCACAATCTAATCCTAATTTATCAAGTTTAGTTGATGCTGTTGTTGAAGCTAATCTAGCTGCAACACTTAGTGGACCAGGACCTTTTACTGTTTTAGCTCCTACAGACGAAGCTTTTGCAGAATTTTTGTCTGATAACGGTTGGGCTACTGTACAAGACATACCTGACGAAGCGTTAACACAAACACTTCTTAACCACGTTATTTCTGGAACTGTAACATCTACAGATTTAACTGGTATGGGTAGAGGTTATACTAATACTTTAGCTGATGGTCCTTCTAACAATAAAATTAGCCTTCTATTTGACACAAATAACGGTGTTGTTTTTAATAATAGTGCAGAAGTTACAGTTGCAGATGTAGAAGCATCTAATGGAATTGTTCATGTTGTTGATGAAGTAATTACATTACCTACTGTTGTTGATCATGCTGTTAATAACACAAATTATTCAAATCTTGTTGCTGCTTTAGGAGCTGCAGACGGAGACTTAGTAAATGTATTATCAGGAACAGGACCTTTTACTGTCTTAGCTCCAGATGATACAGCATTTGCAACATTTTTAGATGGTGCGGCTCTTGCCGATGTTGATACAGCTATATTATCTCAAATCTTATTAAATCATGTTATTAGTGGCGCAATCACTTCTACAGATTTAGTAGCTTTAGGTGAAGGTTATTCCAATACAAACGCTTCTGGACCTAACATGAATAACTTAAGCATCTACTTTAGCACTTCTAATGGTGTTATGTTTAATGGTGCGTCTACAGTAGAAACAGCAGATATTGTAGGTACAAACGGAATTATTCACACAGTAGACACTGTAATTGATTTACCTACTATAGCAACATTTGCTACTACTAATCCTGCATTATCTAATCTTGTAGCTGCTTTACAATATGCAGATACAGGTATGCCTACCGTACCATACATAAACACTGTTTCTGATGCAGAAGCTGGTCCTTTTACAGTTTTTGCTCCTACAGATAATGCTTTTGGAAATTTATTAATCGAATTAAATGTGTCTGCTTTAACAGATATATCAACATCTACTGTTGATGCTGTTCTAACTTATCACATTGTAAGTGGTAATATACAGTCTTCTATGTTAACTAGCGGAACTGTTACTACACTAGGAGGAAATATTACAGCAGACGCTACAAACTTTACTTTAACAGATGCTAATGGAAGAGTAAGTGATATAGTTACTAGCTTAGTTGACATACAAGCAGTAAATGGAGTTGTTCACGTAATTGACAATAACGTTATTTTACCGCCACAATAGTTTTTAGATGATTGATGTTAAGTTGAATAAATTGAAATAAACAGTTTATTCTTAAAAAAAACGCCTTAATTAAGGCGTTTTTTTATTGTTCTTATATGGATTTTTACTGCGTCTAGTAAAATCGTTTTCTTCAATAAGCTTTCCGTCTTTGTAAGTTTTCCAGATACCATGTCTGTAATCATTTTGGTATTGTCCTTCTAATATTAAGTTTCCTTTTTCGTCATAAGATTTGTAAGCACCATGTAACATATTGTCCTTATAAGTATATTCTCTAATTAAAACGCCTTCTCCAGAAAACCATTGCGATAATCCATCTAGTTTTCCGTTTTTGTAGTTTGCTTTTTCTGCCACATTTCCGTTAAGGTAATATGTTGTTCTTAAGCCTTCTAATTTTCCTTTATTATTATAAAATTCTGAAGTCATTAATTGATCACTATTTTTATGATAGTATAACCATTTACCTACATAAGTTTTTCCTCGCATTGCACCTTCACTAACCTTGTTTCCTGTAGATGTATAAAATACAACTTGAGCAATGTCTGTATCTTTTTTAAACGTACGTGTTGCTGCTAAAACAGCTTTATTCTCAAGATTTTGGTAAAATTTAAACACACCAACTTCTTTACCATGTTCAAATTGTCCTTCGTACCTTAATACTTCTGTACCTTCAAAGTTTTTTTTCCATTTTCCGTGACGTTTACCATTACTATCAAATTGATTAAGCTGTTGTGCAAACATTACTGTTGCAGATAATGTAAATATGAAAAAAGTTAATATGTATTTCATTTTTAATATTGTTTCGCTTTCGCTGAAATTGAATTAATCTTATTAGTTGTTAACGTACTATAGTCTGTTTTTGTTATAACAAAAAAGCTGCCAAATTTAATTTATTTTTTGACAGCTTTTATTTTTTGAAATTATAAATACTATTTACGTTTCTTCTTTTGTTGCTCTTGCATTTGTTTTTGCTTTTCAGCCTGCTCCATCATTTCTTTCATTTTTCTTTGGAATTTACTTTCCTTTTTAGGCTGTGCTTTTTTCACTTGGATATTAGCATGGATTTTGTCTTCATCTAAAATAAAATTCTTGATGACTAATAAAATACCAATACTAATTAAGTTAGAAATGAAGTAGTACAAACTTAAACCAGATGCATATTGGTTAAAGAAAATAAGCATCATAATTGGTGCAAAGTAAATCATGTACTTCATCATCTTTGTCATGTCTGGCATGCCTTCTTGTTGTGGCGCAGACATTTGGTTTTGCCCAGTAGTTAACTTCATGTAGAAGAAAATAGCAATTGCTGCCAAAATCGGGAATAAACTTACGTGATCACCATATAATGGAATGTTAAAAGGTAATTCTGCTATTACATCATACGATGATAAATCGTCTGCCCATAAAAACTTTTTCTGTCTTAAAGCAAATGCTGTTGGGAAAAACATAAACAAGGCATAAAACACTGGCATTTGGATTAATGCTGGTAAACAACCTGCTAAAGGACTAGCGCCTGCTTTGCTTTGAAGCGCCATAGTTTCTTGTTGCGCTTTTAACTTGTTGTCTTTGTACTTCTCGCGAATAGCATCTAATTCTGGCTTTAAAATTTTCATTTTCATTTGTGATAAATACTGCTTGTATTGCACAAAAGACATGGCTAATTTGATTAAAACCGTCATTACAATAATTGCTATACCGTAAGGTAAGAAGCTACTTAAACCACTAAATAATGGTATGAATAAAAACTTGTTAATCCATCCAAAAATTCCCCATCCAAATGGTATACTTTCTACAATATTTCCTTCGTATTGTTTAAGTATTTGACTATCTGTTGGACCGTAATATAATTTTAAATTACTGTTTAAGTTTGCTCCGCTTAACGGTAAATCTAATTTTGTTGAAAATTGCTTTGTGTAAATAGAATCTACTTCTTCGTCTTCTACAAGATTTTTAGATCGTAATGCAACATTATTAAAAGGTTGATCTGCTACTAGAATTGTGCTAAAAAAGTGCTGTCTGTAACTTAACCATTCTAGCTCGTCTACAGTTTCATCATCATCACTCATTTGTGATAATTTATCTACATCACCATCGTTTTGGTAAGTTAAACGTGTGTATCTATTCTCGTAAGAAATACTTTGATCGTGTCTGTATAATTTTTGAGACCAATCTAAAGTAATTGGGTTAGATGTATTAATATCTGTCTCTATACCTTGAGATTTGATAGTAAAATCTACCATGTACTCGTTTGGCTTAATAACGTAATTGTATTCTAAAAACTTATTTTGAGCAGTTTTAAGCTTCATAGATACAATAGTGTTGGCTCCACTTTTTGTAACTGTTGGTTGAAAGTATAAATCTTTAGTATTTAAAGTACGGTTATCTGTTGTTTGAAATTGAAGATTAAATACCGAATTACCGTCTTTTACGATGTAAATTGGCACAGAATCAAAATCTACAAATTGTTTTAATCTTACTTCTGAAAGATGTCCTCCTTTTGTATTAAATTTTAAATCTAAAACTTCGTTTTGAACATTAATTTCTTTTTCTGAAGATGTTGCTGTTGCTACAGAATAAGCAAATGCACCTATTTTAGATTGTAATGTAGCTACCTGTGCAGAATCTTTTGCTTCTGTAAAATCTGTTTCTGTTACTATTTTTGTGTCTTCTTTTTCAGCTTCAGCTTTTTTCTGAGCATCTATTTGCGCTTGCTTCTCTGCCTCTTGCGCTTTTAATTCTTCTTCAGATGGTGCATTTTGCCACATCATGAATAATAAAATTCCGAAAATTAAAATAAATCCAATTATCGAATTAATGTCTAGTTTTTTTTCTTCCATTCTGTTCTTCAGTTTAAGACCTGCCAAATTTAATAAAATCTAGCAGGTCTAAAATTTTGGTCAAATATACGACCACTTTTTATTTTAATGTCAAAGTGACACTATTTTGTGTTATGATGTTTTAAGCTAGCTTTTACAAATGCCACAAATAATGGATGTGGATTTGCAACTGTACTTTTATATTCTGGATGATACTGTACAGCAACAAACCAAGGATGGCTTGGGTTTTCGACAATTTCTACCAATTTAGTTTCTGGATTATAACCTGTAGTTTTTAATCCAGCAGCTTCTATTTTTTCTTTATAATCGCTGTTAAACTCGTATCTATGTCTATGACGCTCTTTTATATCTTGAGATTGATACACATTGTATGCAATAGAATCTTTTTCTATGTGGCAATCCCAAGCACCAAGACGCATTGTTCCGCCCATATCGGTGATGTTTTTTTGGTCTTCCATAATGTCTATTACTGGATTAGATGTTTTAGGATCCATCTCTGTTGAGTTAGCATCTTTTAATCCTAGTACATTACGACAAAACTCTATTACAGCCATTTGCATTCCTAAACAAATTCCTAAAAACGGAATGTTATTTTCTCTTACAAATTTAATAGCGTCTATTTTACCTTCTATACCACGTTCTCCAAAACCTGGTGCAACAAGTACACCATCAAGATGAGATAATTTCATCTTAATATTGTCTTCGTTTAGATATTCTGAGTGTACAGATTCTACATTTACTTTAACTTCATTTTCTGCACCTGCATGGATAAAAGCTTCTAAAATAGATTTGTAAGAATCTTGTAACTCTACATACTTACCTATTAATCCTATTGTAATTTCTGATTTTGGATTTTTATGAAGTTGTAAAAACTTATTCCATTTTGTTAAATCTGGCGTATCGCTTTTTAATGCTAGTTTTTTAAGCACTACTTTATCCAAACCTTGTTCTAACATCAAGTTTGGTACATCGTAAATTGTAGATGCATCTATAGATTGAATAATCGCCTCTTCACGTACATTACAGAATAATGCTAACTTACGTCTTAAATCACTTGGTAATTCGTGCTCTGTACGACATACCAATATGTCTGCTTGCACACCACTTTCCATTAAAGTCTTAACACTGTGCTGTGTTGGCTTTGTTTTAAGCTCTCCTGCTGCAGATAAAAAAGGAACTAATGTTAAATGTATTACAATTGCATTGTTTTCGCCTAAATCCCATTTTAATTGTCTTACTGCTTCTACATAAGGTAAAGACTCTATATCACCAACAGTTCCTCCTATTTCTGTAATAACTATATCGTAGTCTCCAGAATTACCTAAAATCTGGATTCGGTGTTTAATTTCGTCTGTAATATGAGGTACTACTTGTACGGTTTTACCCAAAAATTCGCCACGACGTTCGCGTTCTATTACGTTTTGGTAAATACGACCAGTAGTTACATTATTAGCTTGGCTTGTTGGTACGTTTAAAAAACGTTCGTAGTGCCCAAGATCTAAATCGGTCTCTGCACCATCATCGGTTACATAGCATTCGCCATGCTCGTATGGGTTTAAAGTTCCTGGATCTACGTTAATGTAAGGATCTAATTTTTGAATTGTTGTCTTATAACCTTGCGCCTGAAGTAACTTGGCTAGAGATGCTGCGATTATACCTTTTCCTAATGAAGAAGTTACACCTCCGGTTACAAATATGTACTTAGTTTTAGTTGTCATGTTGCGTTGTTAACGCGGGCAAATTTACAATTTTTAGTTGAAAACTTAGGATGAATTTAGGATTTATTTTGAGTATCTTTTCTGTATCTCTCGTACCAAATATTCTAGTCCATTTACTTTTAATGTATAAACAGTTTCTAGCATTTGCCCTAATTTATTTTTTGGAAAACCTTTATTATAATACCAAACTACATAATGTTCTGGCAGGTCTATTAAATACCTATCTTTATACTTACCAAAAGGCATTTTAGTATGTGCTAATTTTATGAGAAAGTCTTTGTCTGGCTCTAGCACTAAGATTTAGATTTAAATTTTTCTAAAGTTTTTAATTGTTTAGCAACACTTTCTTGCCATTTAATTTGTGCTTCGGTATTTATAGAATGATTAGTTTCTTCATCATAAGAATTTTGCATTAAAGATAATTGCTTATTAATACTTTGATGTAATTGGTCTAACTGATTATCTATGTCTAAACTTGGCTTTATTTTGGCTATTTGTTGTCTAAATAATCTAGCATGTAACTCTGTAATATCAAAATGAAGTTGTTCATGTCTCAAAATATTATCATCTACCATTTCTTTTTTACACCACGAATGCTCTGGATAAAAATAAGCTTTAACCAATGTTTTAAAACTATGCACCTTATTTGATGTTTTCTTTATAGAATAGCTAAAAGTAATCCCTGAAGCTGTGATAGCTACAGCATCTGTTTGATTATTTGGTGCACCTTTAAAATCTGACCAAGTTAATTTGTAATTTTCATTCCAAGAAACTTCTTCTATAACATCGCTATGAAATAGAATAAACAAACTTAATATTGAAATAAATTTTAACATAACCAATTAACGCTAAGTTAATTAAAAAATTACTCGGTTACTTCTACTATTTTTAAATCACTGTATTTTACTAAGTAAACAGCATCATTGTAATAACCGCCAAATAGCTTTTTCTTGTAAGCAAACTTATTTTCTACATAGGTTGTTAAAGGGTATTGGTTTGCAGACATATATAAATCTTCTGATGTAACTAAACGTAACACTATATCCATAGTTATATCAAAGCCTCTTGTTGCATAACTATTTGGCAATTCATTATAAGTACTTTTGTAGCGTTTTGCGAAACTATTGTTTTCGTCTTCGTTAAAAGATTTTTTAATATCTGAATACGTAAAGCTAAGATTAGATAAGTGTGTGTTTCTTACTTCTTCATCTTCAAACGCCTTATCCATTTTTGTAGTAGTTAAAATTATATTTGTTCCTGTTACAATTTTTGAATTTAAAAGACTTGAAACATTAGATACAAAACCTGGATTATCTGTTTCTAAAAACACCACATTTTTTCCTGGTTTTAACACGTTAATTATATCTTGATCTAATACATAATACGCATCTTTTCCTGTTTTTCTTTCTGTTCTTGAAGATAAAATTGATGCTCTTGTAAACTCTCTTTTTAATTTATCACTTATAGATTTATGTTTTTTATCTGAAATAATAATAACATGTGCTGTTGAGTCTTTTTTAAAGTAATTAATTATAGCGTCTTCTAACATATCTTCAGATGGTCTTGACTGAAAAACATTGTCTCCTAAATTTACCGTTTTTGTTAATGGTGAAACTACGGGTATTTTTTGATTGCTTAATTGTGAAGCTACTGTGTTAAAATTATCTTTCATCATTGGTCCAATGACTGCGCTAGTTTCTGAAAAATCATTACTTCTTAAAATTGAAGCCACTTCGCTTTCTCTATTTTGCGTATCAAACACATCAACTTTTAGGTTTACTCCTAATTCTTGTAAAGAATCTAATGCTACTTTTACACCTGTATAAAAATCTAAAGACACACTTAAATATCTATCTGTTTCGATTTGTTTTTTGGTGTCGTAAATAGAATCTGTATTTACCTTATTTAAACCAAAAGGAAGCATGATTGCTATCTTTTTAGTTTCAGGATTTATATTACTTTTTGTTAGATCTACTTTTCCTGCATTTGTAGTCATACTACTTACAACACCTTCTATTGTCGAGTTACTTCCTTTAAAAGGTATTTTTAAAACCATACCTTCTTTTAATCCAGTTTCTTCTAGTTCAGGGTTTAATTTCTCAAGGTCTTCTTGGGTTAACCCAGTTTTTAATTTAATACGATAAAAACCTTCTTTTGGCAAAACTGTATAGTAGCTATACTTTTCATCTACTTCTTTTATGGTTTCAGCTTCTTTGTTTGGTACATTTACAACATCACCTGGTTGTAAAACATCATTCATTTCAGGATTTAAATCTTCAAGTTCTTGTACCGTAATTCCGTATTTATAAGCAATACGCCATTTACCTTCTTTTGGTTGAACGGTATATGTTGTTAAAGGCGATTTAGTCTCAACAACTTCTTTTACAATTTTATATTCTGGAATTTTTATACGGTCGCCTTTACGCAAATTGTTAGCATACAATTCTGGATTGTGTTTTTTGATATCTTCTTGAGTAACGTCATACTCTTTAGATAAACTATAAAGCGTTTCTTTACGTTTTACTTTATGAGTTTTAAACCCTAACAGCGTTTTTGTTTCTTTTGTTTTGGTTTCTGGTTCTTTTACAACTACACCTTTTTTTGGTATTATTAAAACAGAACTTACTTTTAACCCTTTTCTTGCATCAGGATTTAAGGCTAAAACAGAAGATTTTGAGACGTTGTATTGCTTTGCTATCTGCTCTAAAGTTTCTCCTGCTTGGACTTTATGGGTTTTGTAATTTTGCGCTTTCGCGGAAGCACAGCTAAAGACCATTAATAAGCCTAAAATATATAGTAATTTTCTCATATCTAATTATACGTTGTAAAAGTGCGTTAGGGATTGAACGGTTTGTTTGAGCTCTCCCAACTTTTGTTGGGAAGCGAGTAGTGAAAGCCCGACCCTTGTGGTAACGCCACTAATTTTATTAGATTTCTTTTTACAAAGAAATTTTATTCCCACTCTATTGTTGCTGGTGGTTTACTACTAATGTCGTAAACTACTCTATTAACGCCTTTTACTTTATTTATTATATCGTTACTTGTTTTTTGTAAAAACTCGTATGGTAAATTTACCCAATCTGCAGTCATACCGTCTGTACTTTCTACAGCACGTAATGCTACGCATTTTTCGTAAGTACGCTCATCTCCCATTACTCCTACACTGTTTACTGGAAGCAACATGGCGCCTGCTTGCCATACTTTGTCATACAATCCTGCTTGTTTTAATCCGTTGATAAAAATAGCATCTACTTCTTGTAAGATACGAACTTTTTCTGCTGTTACGTCTCCTAAAATTCTGATAGCTAAACCTGGACCTGGAAATGGATGACGACCTAAAAGGTTTTTATCCATACCCATTGATGCACCAACACGTCTTACTTCGTCTTTAAACAATTCTTTTAATGGTTCTACAACTTTAAGTTTCATAAAGTCTGGTAATCCTCCAACGTTATGATGACTTTTTATTGTTGCACTTGGTCCGCCTGTTGCACTAACACTTTCTATCACATCTGGATAAATTGTACCTTGTGCTAACCATTTTACGTCTTCTATTAAATGAGCTTCGTCATCAAAAACTTCGATAAATACACGTCCAATAGCCTTACGTTTTTTTTCTGGATCACTTTCATCTTTTAAGGCATCCAAAAAGCGTGCCGAAGCATCTACACCTTTTACGTTTAAGCCCATTCCTTTGTATTGTTCTAATACGTCTGAAAATTCGTTTTTACGTAACAATCCATTATTTACAAAGATGCAATATAGGTTTTTACCTATTGCTTTGTGTAAAAGCATTGCTGCTACAGATGAATCTACACCACCTGATAATCCTAAAACTACTTTATCGTTACCTAACTTTGTTTTTAAATCTTCTACAGTTTCTTCTATAAAAGCATTTGGTGTCCAATCTGGATTAACTTTTGCTATTTTTACTAAGAAATTTTCTAGCAGTAATTTTCCATCTGTTGAATGATATACTTCTGGATGAAATTGAATAGCGTAAGTTGTTTCATTTTCTATTTTATAAGCTGCATTTTGCACATCGTTTGTACTTGCTAAAAGCACACCATTTTCTGGCAAAATCTTGATTGTATCACTATGACTCATCCAAACTTGACTACCAATATGTATGCCTTCTAAAAAAGTTTCGTTTTCTTCAACGTAACTTAAGTTTGCTCTACCGTATTCTCTCGTATTGGATTCTGCTACTTCGCCACCAGAAAAATGTGCTAAATATTGTGCACCGTAGCATACCGCTAGCATTGGTTTTTTACCTCTTATATCTGACAAATCAGGATGATATGCGTCTTCTGATCTTACAGACATTGGGCTACCAGAAAGTATTACCGCTTTGTAGTCTTCTAAGTTGTTTGGAATCTTGTTAAATGGGTGTATTTCGGAATAGATGTTAAGTTCTCTAACTCTGCGCGCAATTAGTTGTGTGTATTGCGATCCGAAATCTAAAATAAGTACTTTGTCGTGTTGCATGCACAAAAATAATAATTGCGTTGAAAATTACTATTTATGTGATATTAAATTTCAACTTATTTTTTAACAAAACTATCAACTAAAGCATCGATTCTAATATTGCTTTTATATCTTGTTCTGTAGTATCTGGGTTTATAAAGCAGAAACGTGAGACGGTTTCAAAAGTATTGCCTGTTTTCCATTTTGTAGGAGTGACTAATGCAAAACCTTTATCGTGATTTGTAAATGTCCAATTACGATAGTCTTCTGGATTCCAACCTTTTCTTCTATACAATACGCACGATAAACTTGGTTCTCTAACCAACTCTACATGATCATAATCTTCTATCATTTTTCCTGCTATATTGGCTAATTCTATACCACGCTCTACAGCTTCTTTATATCTATCGGTACCGTGTGTTGCCAAGCTAAACCAAAGTGGTAAACCTCTAACACGACGTGTTAATTGTATTTGATAATCTGTTGGGTTAAATCCATGCGCACCTTCATCTTTAAATATTTCTAAATATGATCCTTCTTGAGAGTGTGCTTTTTTTGCTAATTCTGGTTGTTTGTAGATTACTGCTCCGCAATCATACGGAGAAAACATCCATTTATGGGGATCTATTGTGATACTATCTGCATGTTCAATTCCGTTAAATAAGTGTCTTACAGAATCTGCCACCAAAGCGCCTCCACCATATGCAGCATCTACATGAAACCATAACTTTTCTTTTTGACAGATATCTGCAATTGCGCTTAAATTATCAATAATACCCGCATTTGTTGTACCACCAGTTGCAACAACTGCAAATAAACGTTGACGTTGGTGCTGGGTTAAACTGTTAATGGTACTTTGCAAAGCGTCTCCTTCTAATCTATCTTCTGTTTCTACCAGTAAAACATCTACATCCACCACTTTTGCCATAGCTTTTATTGAAGAGTGAGCACCAATAGAGGTTATAATTAATCCTTTTTCGTTTTTGTTTTGCTCATTTAGGCTTCTCCAATATTCGCGCGCAGTTACTATTGCAGATAAATTAGCAGCAGTACCGCCACTTGTAAATACACCAAATGCTCCTTCTGGTAAACCCGTTAAGGATACGATCCACTTCATAGCTTCGTTTTCACAAAAAATACCTCCTGCACCTTCCATCCAATACGCACCATGAATACTTGACGCTGATGTTACTAAATCAAACATTACTGCAGCTCTTGTTGGTGATGCTGGTACAAAAGCTAAATGACGCGGATGATCAATTTTTACATTAGCATGCATTAAATGTTTTTTCCACATATTAAATGCGGTTTCGCCTCCAATTCCTTTTTCTGTAATAGTTTCTCCTACTAAAGCTTTTAAAGTTTCTGCTTTTTGAGGTTTACCGATAACATCTTCTGTTTTAGAGATTCGGTCTATTGTGTATTTCATGACGTCTAGCGTCATTTCTACTAAATCTATATCTATCTTATGCATTATCTTGTAATTGAAGAACTAAAAATTCGCTTTTTAAAGGCTCTAAATTATTAATTAATTGTGGTATTAAGCTATCTCCATACTCTAAATAAAATTGAGAAAAGTTTACGCTACGCTCTTGCAAACTTTGATTTGGAAATAGTTGATTTTGCAAATCTGTAATGCGCTGCACATGGTCTTTTAGCTTTCTTTTTTGTGCTGTAAGAAGGCGTTTTTCAAGATGTTCTAAACCTTTTACTTGCTTACGTCTTTGCGCATCTACTGCGCCAATAAATGATTTATCGGTTTGTTCTGCCAATGCATATAAATCTTCAAACTGTTGTTTTAAATGCTTTATTTGAGGTGCAAAATCGATATCTATATTTGAAATTTCGCGTACACGTATGTTTATGAATGTATCACGCTTTAAAAATAATGAAGCATTATTAATATTCAGTTTGTCTAGTTTTTTGGCTTGCCTTTCGGTTTTTAACAGTACCGAATTACGCAATAGCAGCATAGGAAAAACTACATTGTTTGCCTTAAAATTTTCTTTTAATTGGAACCAATAGGCTAATTCTCCGCCGCCACCAATGTAACATAGATTTGGCAAAATAACTTCTTGATATAACGGACGTAAAATTACATTTGGACTAAAACGTTCTGGGTGATTTTTAATTTCTTCTTTAATTTCAGGAGTTGTCCACGTAATATTTGTGTTTAATACGCTATAAGTTTCATCTTCAAAAACAATACGTTCTCTTAGATTTTCGCCTATATAAAACAGGTTAATTTCTCTTGGATTTACTTGTATTTTATAGTTTTCTGACGTTTTTTCAATTTCTGCATTGGTCTGCATCACTTTATTAAAAGACGTTTGCTCTACAAGTTCTTTTTCTATATAAGGAACAAATAATTGCTTTAATTTTTTGTGATTGGCATCAACAATTACTAATCCATAATCTTTAAAAAGTTGGTTTGCTAAAAACAAGGTTGCTTCGGCTAAATTACTGTGTTTTAAATATGCTTTTTCAAACCATTGCTTTAGTTTATTTGCATTATTACCAAGTCCTAACTCTTGAGAGAATACCTCTAAAACATCTTGCAAACCTTCTGTAGATAATTCGCCAACTGCACCTGATGCCTTTTTATTCCATCTTATTTTTTTTCCATTGAAATTAAAATAGTTAATTTCTTCAAAATCATGATCTTCGGTTGCCATCCAATAGACAGGAACAAAATTATACTCTGGATAGGTTGCTTTTAAATTTTTAGTAAGATTTATGGTTGAAATAATTTTATATAAAAAATATAAAGGTCCTGTAAACAAGTTAAGTTGATGTCCTGTAGTTACCGTAAACGTGTTGTCTTTACGCAGTGCTTCAATGTTGTTTAAAGTTTGTAAGGACGCATCAAAAGACTGATATTGATCTATTAAAGTCTCTGCAAGTACCTTTCTGTTTTGTAAAGGAAATGACGCTTTCTTTTCTTCTATTTGAAACTTAAAATTTTTAAGATTTGGAAAGCGGTTATAAAATGGTTTTAACTCTTCTTTTTCTGAGAGATAATCGGTTATTAAAGTAGAAAAATATCCTGTGTCTTTAAATGGAATACAGTCTGTTGGCATAAGTAAAAAATTCTACTACAAATATAACACACAAAGGACTATTACTTGTCTTAAAATTAACATAAATCCTTATAATTCATGTTTCTTTTTTACGTATATTTATAGATAGCACTTTAAATAAAAATATTATGAAAAAGATTGAATTTAACACCTCAAAAGCTCTATTTTTATTACTTGCTACGTTCTTTTTTTCGGTAAGTTATTCTCAAAATTTAATGGAGTATAAAGGTGTTGTTTTAGACCAAAACAACAAAAAAGAATTAGCTCTAGCAGATGTATCGCTTACAAACAGTAATATTAGTACTATTACTAATAAAGAGGGAGAATTTTCTATCAAAGTTCCAAAAAATCAACTAAATGAAAGTTTAATAATTTCATTTTTAGGTTATAAACAGCAAAAAGTAAAACTATCTGAAATAGATAATGATAATGCTAAAATATACCTAGCACCAGCAGCAACCATATTAGCTTCTGTTGATATTGTTAGACCTAAAGACGCTTATGATTTAGTAAAAAAAACACTATCCTTAAAAGGTGAAAATTATTTAACCGAGAACGCGTATATGACAGGTTTTTATCGCGAATCGATAAAAAAGAGAAACCGAAATGCTTCTCTAGCAGAAGCTATTGTAAGCATAGAAAAACAACCTTACACTAATTATAAATCTGATAAAATAACCTTAATAAAGTCCAGAAAGCAGACCAACTATAACAGATTAGACACTCTTGCTTTAAAGCTACAAGGTGGACCATTTGGATCTTTATACGCAGATATGATCAAATACCCAGATTATGTTTTTAATAACGAAACTATCAAATATTATGATTTTAGTTTTGAACAATCAACTGAAAAAAATGGCAGAATGGTTTACGTTGTTAACTTTAAACAAAACTCTAATTATACCATGCCGCTTTACTATGGCAAACTATATATAGATTCTCAAACTTACGCACTTACAAGTGCTGATTACAACTTAAATGTTGAAAACAAAGCTAAAGCATCTTCATTTTTTGTAAAGAAAAAACCTAATAGAGTCGAGATAACTCCTACAGAAGCTAATTATAAAGTAACTTACAGAGTTAAAAACGGAAAGTGGTATTACAGTTACACCAATATGTTGTTAACTTTTATAGTAGATTGGAAGGGTAAACTTTTTAATAGCAAATACACATTAAATAGTGAAATGGCTATTACAGATTGGAATTTAGACAACAATACTATAAGCTCTAATGAAAATAAAAGATTAAGACCATCTAGTATCCTTCAAGATGAAGTTTCTGGTTTTACTGACCCAGAATTTTGGGGCGAATATAATATTATTGAACCCGAAAAATCTATTGAAAGCGCCATTAGAAAAATTAGTAGGCACTTAGACAAGTCTTAAACTATTCTACAACTTGTGCATACAAGTCAAAATCTTCTGCTTCTACAACTTTTACATTATAAAAATCTCCTGTTTTAAGGTAAGTTGTAGTTGCGTCGATTAGCACTTCGTTATCCACATCTGGACTATCAAACTCGGTACGACCAACAAAGTAATTACCTTCTTTGCGGTCTATAACCACTTTAAAGGTCTGTCCTATTTTTTCTTGGTTTAGTTCCCAAGAAATTTGCGACTGTATTTCCATAATTTGATTCGCACGATCTTGCTTTACTTCTTCAGGCACATCATCTTCTAGATTATACGCGTGTGTATTTTCTTCGTGAGAATATGTAAAACAACCTAAACGTTCAAAACGCATATCTGTTACCCATTGTTTTAAGGTTTCAAAGTCTTCTTCTGTTTCACCAGGATAACCAACTATTAAAGTGGTACGAATAGTCATTTCAGGCACAGCAGCTCTAAATTCTTTTAACAACTTAGTTGTTTTTTCTTGTGTTGTACCACGACGCATGCTTTTTAAAATCTTATCAGAAATATGCTGTAAAGGAATATCTAAATAGTTACAAATTTTTGGCTCGCGATTCATAACATCTAAAACATCCATCGGGAAACCAGTTGGGAATGCATAGTGTAATCTTATCCATTCTATACCTTCAACTTTTACAAGGTTTTCAAGTAATTCGGCAAGATTTCTTTTCTTATATAAATCTAATCCATAATAGGTTAAATCTTGAGCTATTAAAATTAATTCTTTAACGCCATTTGCTGCTAACTTTTCAGCTTCAACTACTAAATCTTCAATTGGTGTAGACTTGTGTTTACCACGCATTAAAGGTATTGCACAAAAACTACAAGGTCTATCACAACCTTCAGCAATTTTTAAATAGGCGTAGTTTTTTGGTGTTGTTGTCAAGCGTTCACCAATTAATTCGTGTTTATAATCTGCACCTAAAGCTTTTAGTAAACCAGGTAATTCTGTAGTCCCAAAATATTGATCAACATTAGGAATTTCTTTCTCTAAATCAGGTTTATAACGCTCACTTAAACAACCAGTTACAAATACTTTATCAACTTCGCCATCTTCCTTTTTCTGCATATAATGTAAAATAGTATTTACACTTTCTTCTTTGGCGTTGTTAATAAATCCGCAGGTATTAATAACCACAACGTTACCTTCTTGCTCATGCACAACTTCTTTTCCATTTGCTTTAAGTTGCCCCATTAATACTTCACTATCGTACACATTTTTACTGCAACCTAAAGTAACAACGTTTATTTTATTTTTTTTAAGTGATTTAGTTCTCATACCTTAATTTTGGATGGCAAAGATACGTAATGATTTACGATTTTTAAGTGTCGAAATAATATTAAAAATCAGACATTAAACCTTTTTTATATACTTTAGTCTAAAGTTGAAAACCAAACTGTTATGAAAAAACTGCTTTTTCTATTTTCATTTTCTTTTTTAATACTGAATTGCAGCAGTAATGACAATAATCAAATTGATGAAACACCAACTACCAATGAAGAGAGTTTATATTTTCCACCTATAAATTCAGACACTTGGGAAACTAAAACTTTAGCAGAAGCAGGTTGGAATGAAAGCCAACTTCAACCTTTATTAGATTTTTTAGATGAAAAAAACACAAAAGGTTTTATTATGCTGCACAACGGTAAAATAGTTATAGAATCTTATATGAATGGTCATAACGCCAATAGTATTTGGTATTGGGCAAGCGCAGGTAAAACATTAACCGCAACTGTTTCTGGTATTGCTCAAGACGAAGGTTTTTTAAATATTGAAAATAAAGTTTCTGATTATATTGGTACAGGTTGGACAAGCGCTACATTAAACAAAGAAAACCTAATTACTTGCAAACATTTATTATCAATGACTTCTGGTTTAGACGATGAAACTGGAGATGATGTTTCTCCTGAAAATCTTCAATATTTAGCAGATGCTGGATCACGTTGGGCCTATCATAATGTATATGTAAAAATGCAAGATGTTGTTGCGCAAGCTACAGGACAAGATTGGGACACCTATTTTAATGAAAAATTACGTAACAAAATTGGAATGACTGGTAGCTGGGTAAATTTAAATGCGTTAAGTGTGTATTGGAGTAACACACGAAGCATGGCTAGATTTGGTTTAATGACGTTAGCTAACGGTAAATGGGAAGACCAGCAAATTATTAGTGAAAGTTATACCAACCAAGCCACTAACACATCTCAAAACATTAATTTAGCTTACGGATATTTATGGTGGTTAAATGGTAAATCAAGCTTTCAATTACCAACAACGCAAACAGAATTTACAGGTGAATTAATACCAAATGCACCAGCAGATATGTTTGCCGGTTTAGGTAAAAACGATCAAAAAGTTTACGTTGTACCTAGTAAAAACCTAGTAGTCATAAGAATGGGAGAAGTTGCTAATACTGACAATTCTTCTTTTGGTTTATCTAATTTTGACAACGACCTTTGGCAAAAAATTAATGCGGTAATTAATTAAGTTCTTTTGGAGACTGACGATACTTTGTCTTGTTTTCAAAAGAAAAACCTATTTGTAATAACTTATTTTCTGTTAGAGGTTTTCCTATAAAAGTTAGTCCTTTAGGCGCTCCATTTTCTTCATATCCCATAGGAACTGTTAAAGCTGGATACTCTGCTACAGCAGCATGTGCAGCATGATAATTATTAATTGACAAAACCACATCTACATTACTTGCTTCCATTGGTTTGTCAAAAAATAGTTTACCATTGGCTTTTAATTTTTCTTTAATTGCCTCCAATTCATTAACCGAAGCTTCATCTGCAACTACACCTTCAAATAACTTCTGTCCGTAAGGCATACTATTTAATGAATCTTTTTTATTGAATTCGATAATATCATATATAGTTTTAAAACCTAAAGATGCATCAGCGTATGTTTTAAAATATTCTGGTAAGTCTTTTTGCATATCTAAATTTAGCAGTCTTATAAAGTCTGGTAATTCAACGTTTTCCATTTCTATTTCTACTACTTCAAAACCAATAGCTTTTAAATCCTTTACTGCTCTTAGATATAAAGAATCTTTCATAAGAGATTTAATTGCTCCTAGACGTTTTCCTTCTACAGAAAAATTTTTCAATTCATCATAATTTATAATGCTTGAACCTGCTTCAATAGATTTACTATCAGCATTATCAAAACCAACTAAAGCATCCAAAAGTATAGCATTGTCAATTACATTTTTAGACATTGGTCCTGCTGTATCTAGTGTAGATGAAATAGGTACAATACCACTTCTACTTACCAATCCAATAGTAGGTTTTAAACCTACAACCGAGTTTTGACTTGCTGGCGATAAAATTGACCCTGCAGTTTCGCTGCCAACAGCTGCAACACAAAAATTAGCCGCTACCGCTACGCCACTACCAGAACTAGATCCACCTGTATCAATAACTCTTCTTCCGTATGGATTTAATGTTTGTCCACCAATTGCACTATAACCGCTAGGACAATCTCCGCAGAAAAAGTATGCCCATTCGCTTAAATTAGCTTTACCTATAATTAACGCGCCTTTTTCTTTTAATCGTTTAACAATTGATGCGTCTTCGGTTTTATTATTTTTTAAAGCAACAGCACCAGCAGTAGTTACCATATCTGAGGTATTAATATTATCTTTTAAAAGAATTGGCATACCATAAACAGACATCAATAAATCACGTACGTTAACATCCATATTTTTAAAAGATTCATCTCTATTTTTAGCTTCCATTATCACATTAGGATTGACAGCTATTACTGAATTTAATGCCAAATCATTTTCTCTGTCAAATTTTCTAATTCGATATAAATAGAATTTTGTAAGACTTTCATAAGTTAGTTTGCCATCAATAATATGCTGCTGAAGCGTCGGTATATCTTGGTCTAAAATTAATGGCTTTAATTGTTCATAATTTTCTTCTGAAAAATCTTCTAATTGCGAATTTAATTGCTCCCAAATTGAAGTATTAGATATGTATTTAGAATCTAAAACCTTAAACTCTCTAAAATCTTTTGTTGAAATGGAGCTCATATCATTTTCAACTTCGTCTTCTTTTACAGTTTTATTATTTTCTTTACAACTATTAAATAAAAAAAGAAATATAATTAGGAGTTTAGCTAGTTTCATGATTTTGTTTTCAATAAAAATACGAAAAAAGCCTCTTTAAATAAGAGGCTTTTTTTGTAATAATTTATGTTGAAAAATTTCTATTTAAAGAAAGAATCTACAAATTCATATTTATTAAACACTTGTAAATCTTCTATACCTTCTCCAACACCAATATATTTTACTGGTATTTGAAATTGGTCACTTATACCAATTACAACACCACCTTTTGCTGTACCATCTAATTTAGTTACTGCTAGACTTGTAACTTCTGTAGCTGCTGTAAATTGTTTTGCTTGCTCAAAAGCGTTTTGACCAGTACTACCATCTAAAACTAGTAATACATCGTGTGGCGCATCACCAACTACTTTCTGCATGACACGTTTTACTTTAGTTAACTCGTTCATTAAGTTAATTTTGTTGTGTAAACGACCAGCAGTATCAATAATTATAACATCTGCATCTTGAGATACACC
This sequence comes from Mesoflavibacter zeaxanthinifaciens subsp. sabulilitoris, assembly GCF_014191595.1. Classification (NCBI taxonomy): domain Bacteria; kingdom Pseudomonadati; phylum Bacteroidota; class Flavobacteriia; order Flavobacteriales; family Flavobacteriaceae; genus Mesoflavibacter; species Mesoflavibacter zeaxanthinifaciens. The sequence continues at coordinate 143,955 of NZ_JACHWV010000003.1, forward strand.
AGATTGCAAAGCATCAAAAGCTACACTTGCAGGATCAGATCCCATTTCTTGTCTTACCATCGGTACATCTACTCTATCTGCCCAAACTTGTAATTGATCTATCGCTGCTGCTCTAAAGGTATCTGCTGCACCAAGAACAACTTTAAGTCCTTTCTTTTTAAACTGATAAGCTAATTTACCAATAGTTGTTGTTTTACCAACACCATTTACACCTACTACCATCAACACATATGGAGTCTTTTGTCCGTTTGATTGTGCTGGTAAATTTGGTATTGTATATTCTGTTTCTTCTCCAGAATTGGTTTCGGATAGTAATCCTGCAATTTCTTCACGTAGGATTCGGTTTAATTCGTCTGTACCTAAATACTTGTCTTTAGCTACACGCTCTTCAATACGCTCTATAACTTTTAATGTCGTATTAACACCAACATCACTAGTCACTAAAACTTCTTCTAGGTTATCTAAAACATCATCATCTACTTTAGATTTTCCTGCAACTGCTTTACTTAGCTTACCTAAGAAGCTTGTACTAGACTTTTCTAGTCCTTTGTCTAGTGTTTCTTTTTTTTCTGAAGAAAATATTCTTTTAAAAAAACTCATATAGTTTTAATATTTGTTTGTTAGCGATGCAATTACAATAATAGAGCCAAATAGTTTTACTGCTAAATTGTCATAATTACAGTGTAAAGAAACGCAATATTTTAAAATAAAAAAAGCCACCTTCGGGCAGAAAGTAGCTTAATAGTATTGCGAAAGCGCAATTCTTATTTTTTTAACCAGTCGTTTACTAAGTCTGGCGCCATAATAGACTCTACGAACATGTAAGCTCCTGTTTTAGGAGATTTTACCATCTTTATAGCTTTTGATAATCTTTTTGATCCTGTCTGTAACGATGCTACTGATTTCTTTGCCATCTTTTATCTTTTTTAAATTCTTTGCAATAAAGAATGTTACTTAATTTCTTTATGAACTGTCATACGCTTTAAGATTGGGTTAAATTTCTTTAACTCCATTCTGTCTGGCGTGTTCTTTTTATTTTTTGTTGTAATATAACGAGATGTTCCTGGTTTACCAGACTCTTTGTGCTCTGTGCACTCTAATATTACTTGTACTCTGTTACCTTTCTTTGCCATAATTACTATTATTTACCTATTAGGCTAATATTATTTTACAAATCCGTTAGCTCTTGCTTTTTTTAATGCAGCAGAGATACCGATTTTATTAATTGTTTTTAACGCTGATGTAGATATTTTTAAAGTTATCCACTTATCTTCTTCAGGAATATAAAAACGTTTTTTAATTAAATTAGCTCCAAATGTACGCTTTGTCTTATTCATTGCGTGAGACACGTTGTTTCCAACCATTGCCTTCTTTCCTGTAAGTTCACAAACTCTTGACATTACTATATAACTTTAAAAGTGTTATTAAAAATCGAGGTGCAAATATACTAATTATTTACTATTTGACAATAGCTAAATAATTAATTTTCAAAAATTTCTTTTTGAAGTAGCTCTAAAACCTTATTTACGGTTTTATTTATTACACGCTCACGATGATTACCCATATTAAATTGAAAGGCTTTTGCGCCTTCTTTAGTGGCAAATCCAATAAAAACTGTTCCTACTTCTGCATCTGAATCGCCTTTTGTTGGTCCTGCATTACCTGTTGTTGATATCCCAATATCTGCATTCAGCTTTTCTCTTACATTAATAGCCATAGCTTTTGCAACAGCTTCACTAACAACAGAATGTTTTTCTATAATAGCTTGATCTACACCTAAAATATCTACTTTACTTTGTGTAGCATAAGTGACTAATCCGCCTTTAAAATATGCCGATGCGCCAGAATGTTGTGTAAAAGTTTGGGTTAATTTTCCGCCTGTACAACTTTCGGCAATTGCCAATGTCTGGTTAGTTTTTACTAATTGATTGGCAATAATTTGTTCTATACTATTATTATTGTCTTCAAAACCAACAAAAATATCTTTTATTAATGGTAAGATATTCTCAACTTGCGTTTGGATGTCTTTATTTAAAACATCTTCATCGTTGCCTTTACCTGACAATCTTAAACGCACACGACCTAAACTAGGCAAATATGCCAGTTTAATATGTTTTGGTAATTGGTCTTCTATATGCTCTATACGTTGTGCAATTGCGCTTTCACCTAAACCATAGGTTAAAATGGTTTTGTGTAAAATATAAGGTCTTTTGTATTTGCGCACTAATTTTGGCAGTACTTCATCTTCTACTAGCGCTTTCATTTCGTAGGGAACACCTGGTAGAGATATAAAAACTTTATCTCCTTTTTCCATCCAAATTCCAGGCGCTGTACCATACTTATTCATTAGCACTTTACTTTTTGAGGGTACTAATGCTTGTTTTCGATTTAAATCTGAAATTGGAGTTGTAATATATTTTTCAAAAAGTTGCTCTACGTGTGCTAATACTAAATCGTTTTGCACCAAAGTATCATTAAAATACTCAGCTAAAGTATGCTTCGTAATATCGTCCTTAGTTGGTCCTAATCCGCCTGTAACAATAATGATATCGGCATTTTCTTCTGCTTCTTTAAAGGCTTTTATTAGGTGATCTTTTTCATCTTGAATAGACGTTATTTGATATACAGATACACCTATGGAGTTTAATGCTTTACCTATAAAAGCTGAATTTGTATCTATAATTTGACCAATGAGAATCTCGTCTCCAATGGTAATTATTTCGGCTTGCATTATAAATTAAAATCTTCTTTAATTTCTTTAACTGCGTTATCTATTGCTGTAAGCACAACAGTTAATTTACTTGAAATATCTTTATCTGTTTGTTCAAATTTACCCCAATCTTGCACTTCGATTAAATCGTTAAGTACGCCAAGCTCAAACATATCTACAGTTGGTTTCATTTTATGAGCTGTTTGGTAAGATAACTTGTAGTTTTTATTTTCTACCGCTGTTTTTAAAACAGCTGCATCTTCTGGGACTTCTTCTAAAAATGTTTGTGCTAATGCCATGATAAAATCTTGGTCATTATCTGCTAGCTCTTTTATTCTTTCTAATTTATAATGCTGTTCCATTTATTTAACTTTAATCGAAAACATTTCTTTGTCTTCTATATATCCTTTTAGTGCGTCATCAGCAACAACTTTGCCAACTCCTGCAGGCGTACCCGTAAAGATAATGTCTCCTATTTTTAATGTAAAATATTTAGACACATATTCGATAATCTCGTCAATTTTATAGAGCATGTGACTAGTGTTACCTTTTTGTACGGTAATTTCATTTTTTTGCAGACTGAAATTCAAGTTGTTAATATCTGAAATTTCTGACTTATCTATCCAGTTACCAATTACAGCTGCACCATCAAAAGATTTAGCTTTTTCCCAAGGTAATCCCTTTTCTTTTAGTTTTTGCTGAAGATCTCTTGCAGTAAAATCTATACCTAATCCAACTTTATCATAATACTTGTGGGCAAATTTTTTATCAATGTGTTTACCTACACGATTTATTTTTACCAATACTTCAACTTCGTAGTGTACATCTTCTGAAAAATCTGGTATAAAAAACGGTTGTTTTTTCAATAATATAGCTGTATCTGGTTTGATAAAGACTACTGGTTCTGTTGGACGCTCGTTTTGTAATTCTTCTATATGTTTGGTGTAATTACGACCTATGCAGATTAATTTCATATTTAGATTACTAGATTATTGGATTTTTAGATTTTGTTTACGATTGTTTAGACTTATATTTTATTAGCTAAAATTAGGTCTCGACTGCACTCGACCTGACAACTGTTTATTGTTAATTGTTTATTGATCTAACCCAACTTATTATTAAACGCTCTTAACTTAATTGCAGTTAGTACTTTTTTAGTATATAACGGAAAATCTGCATTTAACAACCATCCAAAATAACCTGGTTCGGTTTCTAAAACATCGGTTACTAATTTGCCTTTATGTTTACCAAAACTAAACACTTCTTGTCCTTCTTTATTAAACGCAATAAAACCAGCAAAATCTGCAAAACGCTTACGCGAACTAAACTCGGCTAAAAACTTAGCATTGTTCTCTAAATCTTCGTAACGTTCTACTTGTGCTTCTAATACTTCATAAGTTGCTAACGTATCTGCTGCTGCTGTATGAGCATTTTCTAAAGTTTTATCGCAGTAAAATTTGTACGCTGCGCTAAGTGTACGTTGTTCCATTTTATGAAAAATAGTTTGTACGTCTATCGCAAGGCGCGATTTCATATCAAAATCCATATCGGCACGTAACATTTCTTCTGCTAACAACGGAATATCAAAACGGTTAGAGTTAAAACCTGCCAAATCTGCATCTTTAATCATGTTGTTAATCTCTGTTGCTAGTTGCTTAAACGTTGGCTCGTTTGCTACTTTATCGTCAGTTATACCATGTATTGCTGAGACTTCTGCTGGTATTGGCATTTCAGGATTAACTAGCCAAGTTTTGCTTTCTTTATTCCCGTTTGGATAGACTTTTAAAATTGAAATTTCGACAATTCTATCGGTTGTAATATTGATTCCGGTAGTTTCTAAATCGAAAAAACAAAGTGGTTTTGTTAAATTTAAAGACATGAATTTTGCTTTGATTTATGCAAATATAAATGTAATCTGTTACTTTTACTTTGTAAAGCTTTTTAAATAATGAAAAACTATTTACTTCTTCCTCTTCTAATCTTTTTTGTAATCGGAACAAAAGCACAAAACGACCATAAACACGTTAGACTTATTGAAGAAATTAAAGGTAAACGCTATGAGTTGTATATAGAAAATACAGACTCAATCTCTTATGATGTTTTTTTAAAAGTAGATACAGAAGATTTTAGACGCAGTAGCGAAAGACCTATTTTAAAAACCATACCACCAAAGTCCAAACAACGCGTGCTAACTATGGTTATTTTAAACGGAAAAGAAGGTGAATACACATACACGTTAGTGATTAACGAAGTAGCTTACGCCTTAAAATTTGATAAAGATTTTGAGCTGTTAAACACCAAATTAGACGAAGCATTAACATTTAAAACTGTTGAAATTTATACCCAAAACGATTGCAGTATCTGTCCTGATGCCAAGCGTATTTTAACCAAAAATAAAATTGGTTACCAAGAGTATAACATAGACCAAGACACAACGCATTACAACAAATTAATTAAAGAATTTAAAGCCTTAAAACCCAATAGCGCTGTTAACCATATCCCGATTTTAAAAGTGGACGATAAAGTATATAACCAAATTGAAAGTTTGGAAGATTTTATTGAAGCTTTGCGTGATGGGTTTAATTAGGATTTGTTTAGAATGAATTTTTATTCTAACTTCGTTTTACCTTTCAAAAAAAGATTTAAAAACTATGAAAAAATTGATTTGCTTTATATTACTTTTCTCTACTGTTGCATATTCACAAAATGAGGAACAGCTAATAGAAGACAACTGTAACTGCGTAAAAACTATAGAAAAAAACATTTCTATAGATCAAAAGAAAAAATCTATCATGAGCTGTAGCCTGAACGCTTTTAAAAAAAATAGAAGTTACACAGAAAAAGTAGTAAAAAAATTTACGGGTAAAAATTCTATAGATGGTAATGATGTCTTTAATTATTTACAAAATGTTTTTGATTACACTATGACTAATGAATGTACTGAATACCGAAATTTAATGGCTGAAATATTAGGTGCGAATTCATTAAATTCAACTGTAAAAGAAATAGGAATACAAGTTTGTTCAGAACTAAAACAAGAATATTCAAAGGAAAAAATAAACTCTATAATTGAAAAAATAAATATCGAAAATAAGGAAAAAATCATGAAGGAATATAGTGTTGATTTTAAAGAAAATTATAAAAACGAATTAAACCTATTTCTTTTTTACAATTGTGAAGTTTATAGACATAAAATTAAACAAACACCATAAATAATTTTCTTATATTAATTACAATTACTTTATATAACAAATAAAAAAGCACAACCCAAAAGTTGTGCTTTTTTTATATCATTGAGATACCTGCCTGCGCAGGTATTTTTTAAATCTCTCTATTAATATCCCAAGCTTCTAAATAATTTTTAACTGCTTGTACAAATTGTCCACCAAGCGCACCATTTACTACACGATGGTCGTAACTATGTGATAAGAACATTTTGTAACGTATACCTATAAAGTCGCCATCTGGTGTTTCTATAACTGCTGGTACTTTACGTATAGCGCCTAAAGCTAAAATACCTACTTGTGGTTGGTTAATTATTGGTGTACCCATAACACTACCAAAAGTACCAACATTAGTTACAGTGTATGTTCCACCTTGTATATCGTCTGGTTTTAACTTGTTTTCTCTAGCTCTACCTGCTAAATCATTAACTTGTTTTGCCATACCAACTAAGTTTAATTGGTCTGCATTTTTTATAACTGGTACAATTAAATTACCATCTGGTAAAGCTGCTGCCATACCAAGGTTAATATTTTTCTTTTTAATAATTGTATCACCTTGAACAGAGATGTTCATCATCGGGAAATCACGTAACGCTTTTGCTACCGCTTCCATAAAAATTGGTGTAAATGTTAAGTTTTCTCCTTCTCGCTTCGCAAAGTCGTTTTTAACTTTTTTACGCCAGTTCCAGATGTTAGTTACATCGGCTTCTATAAAACTTTGTACGTGCGCACTAGTTTGTACCGATTCTACCATGTGATGTGCAATTAACTTGCCCATTCTGGTCATCTCAATAATCTCATCACCACCATTTACACTAACTGGTGCAGCAGTTTTTGGTGCTGCTTTTGGCGCTTCTGTTTTTTGTGGTGTTGCTGGCGCAGCTTGTGCTGTTGCAGGTTGATTACCTCTATTATCAAGATAAGCCATCATGTCGTTTTTAGTAACACGACCATCTTTACCTGTTCCTGGAATAGCGTCTAACTCAGATTGACTTATTCCTTCGGTTTTAGCCATATTTTTAACTAATGGCGAGTAAAAACGATCTCCGTTAGATGTGATTGGCTCAGCAGTTTCTTTAGCAACCTCAACTATTTTTGCAACTTCTTGAGCTGCTTCTGGTTCTGGTGTGCTTTCTTCTTTTGGTGCAGCAGCAGTTTCTGATGCGTCACCATCGGCTTCTATAATTGCAATGGTTTGTCCAACGTTTACAACATCGTCTACGTTAAACAGTTTTTCTACTAAAACACCGTCTACTTCACTTGGTACTTCGCTATCTACTTTGTCTGTTGCAATCTCTAAGACTGCTTCATCTGCTTCAATAGTATCGCCAACTTCTTTAAGCCAAGAGGTAATTGTTGCTTCTGCAACACTTTCTCCCATTTTTGGTAATTTTAGTTCAAATCTTGCCATATTAATAATTGAAATGTAGTTTTATTGTTTTGTTTTGCAAAATTAATAAAAAATAACCTAATTTACTGTTTATTATTTATCAATTTGAATTTTTAAAAATGAATAACTTCTCCTCTATTTTTTGAAGAATTACTTCCGAGTATAAAATTAGAGTTTTTTGGGATAATTTTAAATGATATGTTTCTGTTTTTTTCTGAAGTTGACATACATATTATTATCTGCTTGAAACTTAAATAATTTGCATCTAGAACAACTTGTGTATTGACTTCAAACACTTCTGTTTTTGTTTGAACTCTGAATGGTTTTTTAAAAATTTCTGTCAATTTTGGATAATTTTTATCGCTAATTAACACATATCTATCTACAGGCATTTTTTCTACGGAAGTGTTATCTTTAAGGAGTTTTGCCAATTTTATACCCAAATTAACTATAGTCTTGGTTAGCACACTGCTTTTAAAGTGCTTTTGATAAAATATCTGCATAGCACCGTAAAAACGTTTAGCGTAAATACGGTCTTTTAATGTACTTTCTCCTTTAAAATGTATGACTTGTATTGGTCCGTAATACATGTTATCGTAACCTGCTTTAGTGACTTTATATGACAAATCGATATCTTCTCCGTACATAAAATAGTCTTCATCAAAACCTTGTACTTGCTTATATACACATGTTTTTACCATCATAAATGCACCAACAAGAATTGGTACAATACCCGTAGAATCTTCTTCAACGTCTGTTACATAATAGCTTTTAGTAAAGCCTAACATTTTTTTAATTGCCACTTTTGGTGTTGGAATATAGCGTTTGCTTTCGGGTAAAAATGTGCCTGTTCCGTCAATTAATCGGCAAGCAAATAAACCCAAATCATTTTTGATTTCGGAAAATTCAAATAACTCTGTAAAACAATCTTCTGGCACAACGGTATCTGGATTTAAAATACACAGATACTCGCCTTTTGCATGTTGTACACCTATATTATTTCCTTTTGAAAAACCTAGATTTTCTTTATTCTCGATTAATTTAACCTTCGGAAAATTTTGCTTTACCATCGTACAACTTTCATCTGAAGAGTTGTTGTCTACCACAATAATTTCGGCATCTAAATTTTGGATTGCTGCTTCTACACTTTGCAGACAAAGCTCTAAAAAATAACGCACGTTGTAGTTAAGTATGATGATGGATAACTTCAAAAGTAGAGTTTATAATTTTAAAGAGTTTTCAAAAGGAATTCGGTTTAAAATACTTCTCCCAAGGGTTATTTCGTCTGCATATTCAAGCTCGTCACCAACCGAAATACCTCGTGCAATGGTAGAAGTCTCTACTTCAAACTCTTTAATTTGTTTGTAAATATAGAAGTTTGTGGTATCGCCTTCCATAGTTGGGCTTAGTGCAAAAATAAGCTCTTTTACGCTTCCGCTTTTTACTTTTTCTACTAAACTAGAAATGTTTAAATCATGTGGACCAACACCATCCATTGGCGATATTTTTCCGCCTAAAACATGATACAACCCTTTGTGAGATGCTGTATTTTCTATCGCCATAACATCTCTAATATCTTCGACTACGCAAATTACATCTGTTTTACGCATTGGGTTTGCACAAATATCACATAGCTCGGTATCACTAATATTGTGACATGATTTACACAACTTTAAATCGTCCACCATTTGGTTTAACGCTTTACTTAAACCATGGGTATTTTCTTTAGGTTGACGCAATAAATGTAGTGCCAAACGCAATGCGGTACGCTTGCCTATACCTGGTAATTGCGAGATTTCGTTAACTGCGTTTTCTAATAATTTTGAAGAAAATTCCATAGTTGCGAATTTACGACATTGCAAGATATTATTTTACATTTTTGGATAAATTAATAGTTAGACATGAGTTTCACGAATTGACACTATTTTTTAAGTAAAGCGCAAAACCACTTGTTACTTACTACTAACTAATCACCACTAACTGAAGTCAAAACTTATTTCGTATTTTGGCAATCAGAAAATTTAATTTATGACATCTACTCAAATCATTTTATTAATCGCTGCCTATTTTGGTGTACTAATTTTAATTTCTTATTTCACCGGAAAAAAATCTGGCAACGATGCTTTTTTTAAAGGCAATAAGCAATCACCTTGGTATGTAGTGGCTTTTGGGATGATTGGTGCTTCCTTATCTGGTGTTACTTTTATATCGGTTCCTGGTTGGATTGAAGCCTCTAAATTTAGCTACATGCAAGTAGTTTTTGGGTATATGCTGGGCTATTTGGTTATTGGCACGGTGTTGCTTCCACTATATTATAAAATGAATTTAACTTCTATTTACACCTATTTAGAAGGACGTTTTGGTAATTATGCGTACAAAACTGGCTCTTCCTTTTTTTTGATATCTCGTATAGTAGGCGCAAGTTTTAGACTGTATTTAGTAGCTAATGTTTTACAACTTATTTTGTTTGATGATTTAGGTATTCAGTTTTGGCAAACAGTAAGTATAACAGTTGCTTTAATTTGGTTATATACTTTTAAATCTGGTATAAAAACAATTGTCTGGACAGATACCTTACAAACGCTTTTTATGCTTATTGCTGTTGGTGTCGCTATCTATTTTGTAAGTTCTGAAATGGATTTAAGCGGGAAAAGTATTTTTGCTTTTGTTAACGATAACGAGCTTAGTAAAATATTTTTCTTTGAGGATATTAAATCCGGAGATTATTTTTGGAAACAGTTTATTTCTGGTGCATTTATAGCTATTGTAATGACTGGATTAGATCAAGATATGATGCAAAAAAACCTAACTTGTAGATCTTTAAAAGATGCACAAAAAAACATGTTTTGGTTTACATTAGTTCTAACTGTAGTTAACTTTGTATTTTTAAGTTTAGGACTACTACTTACTGTTTACGCACAGCAAAACGGAATTGACGCACATAAAGATGATTTGTTCCCTATTCTTGCTAAAAATCATTTAGGTTTTGGTGTTTTTATGTTTTTCTTACTAGGATTAATTGCTGCTGCTTACAGCAGTGCAGATAGTGCTTTAACTTCTTTAACAACATCTTTTAGTATTGACATTTTAGACATCGAAAAAAAACATAACCAAAACAAGCAAGTAAAAATAAGAAAACGTATACATGTTTTAATTTCATTATTATTAATATTAGTTATTATAGCTTTTAAATACATTATTAAAGACGAAAGTGTAATCTCTAAACTGTTTGTCTTTGCTGGATACACTTATGGTCCTTTACTTGGTCTTTATGCTTTTGGTTTATTTACAAAATGGAATGTTAAGGATAAATTTATACCAATAATCGCCATTCTATCTCCTATTCTATCTTACATTATTAGTGTAAATAGCTTAAAATGGCTTGGTTTTGAGTTTGGCTTTTTCATTTTAATACTTAATGGCTTTTTGACGTTTTTAGGTTTAATGCTTATTCTTAAAAAGAAGAATAATTAACATTTTATTAAACAAAACACAGTTGTTTTAGTTGTTTTTAGAATAATTTGTTAAGTTTGTGTTAATAATTTAACATAAATTAACAGATTTTTAGCTTTGAAAAGATATATCTCAGTATTTATAGTGATTATTACATTATTCTCTTGTAATAAAAAAACAGATCAGAACAAACAAAACATCACAGCAGAAACATATTTATTAGAGAGATTACAACCAGAAAACACAGGTATTACCTTTAAAAATATTATTTCTGAAAACACCGATCACAGCATTATTAATTACATTTATTTTTATAACGGTAGCGGTGTAGCTGCTGGAGACATAAATAATGACGGATTAGTTGATCTATATTTTGCTTCTAACCAAAACAGAAATAAACTGTATTTAAATAAAGGCAACTTTAAATTTGAAGACATCTCTGAAAGCGCTAATATTAACAGTAATTCTAGCTGGAATACTGGTGTTACTATGGTAGATATTAATAATGATGGGTTTTTAGATATCTATTTATGTTCAGTTTCTGGATTATTAGATTTTACAGGTCGAAATGAACTTTTTATTAATAATGGTGATGGAACTTTTACAGAAAAAGCTGAAGAATTCGGATTAGACTTTACAGGTTATTCTACTCAAGCGTATTTTTTTGATTATGACAAAGACTTAGACTTAGACGTCTATATAGTTAATCACGCAATACACACATCAATCTCCCATGGTCCAGCAAGCATAAGATCTAATCGTACACCGTTAGTTGGAGATGTTTTATTGAGAAATGACAACGGTAAATTTATAGATGTAAGTGAAGAGGCTAACATATATGGTGGCGCTAACAGTTACGGATTAAGCGCCTCTCTTGCAGATTTTAACAATGACGGTTGGGATGACTTATATATTTGTAACGATTTTCATGAAGATGATTATTATTACATCAACCAAAAGGACGGTACTTTTAAAGAATCTTTAAAATCGGCTTTTACTGCTACAAGCAGATTTTCTATGGGTAGTGATGCTGCAGATATAAATGCAGATGGACTTCAAGATATAATAACATTAGATATGTTACCTAAAGACGAAAAGGTAATTAAAGAAACTGAAGGTGACGAAGCTATGCTTAATAAACAAAGTCAGCTTAAAAGACTAGGGTATTCAAATCAGTATTCCAGAAATATGCTTCAAATAAACAACCAAAATGGTGCTTATTTTTACGATGCAGCAATTGTTAATAATATAGAAAATACAGATTGGAGTTGGGGACCATTAATTGCAGACTTTAACAATGATAGTCATCAAGATATATTTATTGCAAACGGAATCTTAAGAAGACCTAACGGATTAGATTTTAGAAAATATGTAGCTAATGCTTTTAAAAGCAGATCAAGAAGCGATGGCTTAGAATGGCTTTTTAAATCTATAAATGAAATGCCAAGAGGTGAAGTTGCAAATGAAATTTACCAAGGAGATTCTGAAAAATTAACCATCAAAACAGGTCAATGGATAGACAAAACACCATCACTTTCTAACGGTGCAATATATGCAGATTTAGATAACGACGGTGATCTAGACATTATTACAAACAACTTAAACGACTATCCATACATATACAAAAATAACACAGACCAATCAAAAAACTCTGTAAGCTTAGATTTAAAATTTTTAAAAGGAAATAAAGAAGCTATTGGTAGCAAAGCAATTGTATACACTAATAAAACAAGACAATTAAAACAACTATTTAAATCTAGAGGATTTCTTTCTTCAACAGAAAAAAAACTTCATTTTGGTTTAAACGAAGAAAATAAAGTCGACTCTTTAGTAATAATTTGGCCAGACTTAAAAGTTCAAACTATTGAAAACCCTGAAATAAACACGGTTTTAAACATAAATTATTCTCCTAACCGCAATACATCACAAAATTATTACTTAAAAGGAAAAACCGAAAACACAGTCTTTAATAACAAAGACATAATTAACTATAAACATGAAGAAGATAATTTTAATGACTTTTTCAACCAAAAATTAATCCCTTATAAAGTATCAACAGTAGGACCTGCAGTAGCTGTTGCAGACGTAGACAATAACAAATATGAAGATATTTTTATAGGAGGCGCTTCAGGAAAATCTTCAAAATTATATTTAAATAATGGATATAAACTAAACCCTAAAAACCATAACGTCTTTGAAGAAGATATTTATTGCGAAGACAACTCTGCATCTTTATTTGACGCTGACGGAGATGGTGATTTAGATTTATATGTAGGTTCTGGAATTAATACTAATAGAATAAAAAAATACGAAAACGACAGACTTTACATAAACGAAAACAATACATTTAAGAAATCTACTAACTTTCCAGACAATTATTTAAACACATCTACTGTTGTTACCTACGACTATGATAATGATGGTGATATAGATATTTTTATAGGCAATCTATCTAACCCAGATGTATTTGGAGAATCTACTGAATCTTACATACTTATTAATGACGGAAAAGGTAATTTTAAAAAAGATCTAAACTTTAAATTATCTTCAAAAGTTACAGATGCCATTTGGGAAGATTTCAATAACGATGGTGTTAAAGATTTAATCGTTACTTGTCAATGGGATACTCCTAAAATTTATTTAAATAATAACGGTTCTCTAGATTTAATAAAAATTCCAGAAAACCTAAACGGCTTATGGCAAACTGCTATAACTTACGATTATGACCATGACGGAGATAAAGATATACTTTTAGGTAATTGGGGATTAAACACAAGGTTTAAGGCAACAAAAGAAAAACCATTACACATGTATTTTGGTGATTTTGACAATAACAATATTAAAGAAACTATAATAGCTTATAATATTGACGGTCAATATTACCCTTTAAATACTAAAGATGAATTAGCTTCGCAAATGAATGTAATAAGCAAACGATTTGTTCAACATAGTGATTTTTCTTTAAAAACAGTAGAGGAAGTATTAACGCCAAAATCTGTAAAAAGCGCTCAACTGTTCTATGTGGATAATTTAAAATCTGGTATTTTACAAAATAATAATGGCTCTTTTGATCAATTTGTCCCTTTCCCAGTTCAATTACAGTTATCTCCAATAACTTCTTTCGAAAATATTTCTATAGACACCAAAGAACAAATACTAATTGGAGGTAACAACCTAAATGTAACTACCTATCATGGACAATACAACTCGCTTCAAGGTTATACTTTTTATTCCTTAGATATCATAACACCTGTATCTAATTTAGGTATTAAACCTTTTAAAAAACAAGTGAAATCTTTTGAGAAAATTAACACAAAAAACAACAAATACCTTTTAACAATTTCAAACAATGATAAGGTAGACTGTTACGCGGTTAAGTAAATTTAATACTGATTAATAGACAATAAAACTAACGTACAAGCAACCTCGTAAGCAATATTGTTTTTATCTAAAATTTTATAAAATTCAGGATTTTCAGTTCCTGGGTTAAAAATCACACGATTAGGATTTAAACTTACTATGTAATCATAATACTCTTTTTGCCTGGTTGGATTTAAATATAATGTTACAGTATCTAAATCAGTATACATTTTTAAATCTGTATCAATTTTAACACCAGCCACTTCTCCTTCTCTTAATCCAAATGCTACAGTTGGTATATTATTAGCTACCAATTTGTTAATAGCTGTATTAGAATAACGCACTGGATTTAATGACGCTCCTAGCACTAAAGTTTTTTTATTCATAAATGTTAAATATTCTTAAAATTAAATTTTATCCGTAACAATACAAGTAAAATTTAGTCTTAATAGCATAAACAATTTCATCAATCAAATAATCATTACAACCAAAAATGAAAAAACTATTCTCCATTGTTATGCTATTGGTAGCCTTTAGTATAAATGCCCAAGACAAAACTTTACCCAAAATCGGAACTGTTACCGGTAAAGTATTAGACGTAAATTTACAACAACCCTTACCGTATGTAAATGTCGTTATAAAAGATGTAAATCAAAATATTATAACTGGCGGAATTACAAGTGAAGACGGAAGCTTTAATGTTAATCAAATACCATTAGGCAAAAGCATAGTAAGTATTGAATTTTTAGGTTATAAAACCGAAAGTAAAACTATCGAAATTACTAACAGTAATAAAAACATCAACCTAGGTACTATTAATTTAAGTGAATCTGCTGAAAGCTTAGAAGAAGTAACCGTTGTTGCAGAAACCTCAACCATTCAACAAAAAATAGATAGAAAAGTTATTACTATTGGTAAAGATTTACAAACCGCTGGTGCTAACGCAAGTGATATTATGAATAATATACCATCTGTTAACGTAGACCAACAAACAGGTAATATTAGCTTACGCGGAAACGAAAACGTACGTGTTATGGTAGATGGTAAATTATCTAACGTACCAATTGCTCAATTATTAAAACAAATACCATCTACAGCAATTAAAAGCATCGAGTTAATTACTAATCCTTCGGCAAAATATAACCCAGAAGGAATGAGCGGAATTATTAACATTAAACTTCATAAAAACACCAAATTAGGTTTTAATGGTAATTTAAACATTGGTCTTACTAATGAGGTTTATGCAAAATTTAATAGCTCTATAGACTTAAATTATCGTAACGGAAAATTCAACTTTTACGGTAGTTACGGTAATAACATTGGTAAATATGATAATTTTGGATATATCGACCAATCTAACGACAACTCTAGACAAGATTTTCAATTTTTCAACAATAATAAATCTCATTTATTTAAAGTTGGTGTAGATTATTATTTAAACGATAACAACACATTATCTTTCTTTACCAATCAAAATATTTTTGAAGGCAATGGTGTTGGTACTACCAATTTAAGTTTTCCTGACCAAAATCTATATCAAAGACAAATTTTTGGTAGTGACTCAGAGAATAATTCAGGTCAATACAACTTTGTCTACAAACACCTTTTTAAAGACGAAAACGAAACTTTAGATATTGAAGTAGATTACAACGATTTTACTAATACAGAAGTAGCAGATTTTAACTACATCAATTTTAGTTTTCCGCCAGATTACAATGATTTTGTTGATACAGAAAGAGATCAAACCACAATAAACGTAGATTATGTAAAACCAATAAACGAAGACTCTAAATTAGAAATTGGTGCAGAAGCAAGACTTTTTAATACCGATTTAGGATACAAATCTACTGGTCAAACATTTTCTAGTACTGGAACAATTATACCTACACCAAGTACAGCGTTTGATTATAAAAGAGATATTTTTTCTGCTTACATAACTTTTGGAAAAACTATTAACGAAAAATGGAGCTATCAAGTTGGCGCTCGTGCAGAACAAGTAAAAGTAGAAGCCGAAGCTTTAAACATGTTTACAGATGGGACAACACAAGTGTTACCTTTTACAAATGAATATTTTCAAATATATCCATCTGCATTTTTAACTTATGCTGCTTCAGATAAAAACTCATATCAATTTAGCCTAAGCAGACGTGTTGACAGACCAGGATTACAACAAGTTAACCCAATTAGAGAATGGAGCACACCAAGAGTTTCATCTTTTGGAAATACTGAATTACAACCTCAATTCACCAACTCTGCAGAAGCAAACTATACAAGACAATTAAAAAAAGGAAGCATTACTACAGGCGTGTTTTACAGAATAATTGAAGATAACATAAACAGATTTGTAGCAATTGACAGAACAAATATTTCTGCTGGTAACTCTATTTTATCTTATGATAATTTTGATAATACATCTGCGTACGGTATAGAACTTTCTAGCAACTATAGACCAACAAAATGGTGGAACTTTAACGCAAGTTTTGATTTATATTCTCAGTCTCAAACTGGTATTACAGAATTTATTGATGCTAACGATTTAAGTACAGCAACAGTTGATGATATTGAAACACGTAAAACTGAAGTCGAAAATTTAGTTTGGAACTTTAGAATGTTTAACAACTTTAAAGCCACTAAAAACCTAAGCTTGTCTTTATTTGCTATGTATCGTGGTGAAGAACAAGGCGTTCAGTTTTTAAGAAAACCTATGTATTTTGTTAACACTGGTATACGCTACTCTTTTATGGAAAACAATAGAGCCACTCTAAGCATTAATTACAACGACATATTTAATACAATGAGGTTTGAGTTTGATACCGACACACCTTATCCTTCTACTGGACAATTTAATTGGGAAAGTAACACTTGGAATGTTGCACTATCTTATAGATTTGGAGGAGGAAAATACCGAGCATTACAACGTAAACAACGTGATGACAACGAATCGTCTGGTGGTGGCGGATTTATGTAAAATCTTCTAGAAGTTTAGCAGTTTACTTAATAGTTGATGGTTAGTGTTAAGGTAAATTTGCTAAATAAAGGAAAACCCAAAGCCTGATCGACTTTGGGTTTTCTATTTTTAAAAACTATTTTTTTAAGATATTTTTTGGTTTAACACATCTTCATTGTTAAATAATCGTTAAACATTGATAATCAATGTAATAAAAACAAGAATTAAGCGTCATGTAATAAACAAAGCAAACCAAAAGTTTTATATTTATTTGAATTAGTCCTCAACCTATAAAACATAAGTTTAGTTAGTTAAGTTTAGTTATAAAAAAATCCGAAACGTAAGTTTCGGATTTTTCAGTTATAAAATTATTTTAACTACCATTTAATAATAGCGCTTCCCCAAGTAAATCCGCTTCCAAAAGCAGCTAAGACTACCGTATCACCTTCATTAATTTTTCCTTCTTCCCAAGCTTCACATAAAGCTAAAGGTATAGAAGCTGCGGTTGTATTACCATAACGCATAATGTTATTAAACACTTTATCATCTGTCAAGCCAAATTTCTTTTGTATAAATTGAGCTATTCTCAAATTAGCTTGATGCGGAATTAACATATCTATATTTTCCTTTTGAAGATTATTTTTTATCAAGCCTTCCATAATAACTTCGCTAAAACGTACAACTGCATTTTTAAATACAAATTGACCATTCATATGCGGAAAATAACTGTCGTCATTCTCATCATTATCTGCAATAATATCTGTAACCCAGCGTGTACCCATACCTGGTGCTTTTACCACTAATTCTTCTGCATGTTCACCTTGACTATGTAAATGTGTAGATAATATTCCTTTACTATTATCTTCTTCTCTACTCACTACAACTGCGCCTGCACCGTCACCAAAAATAACAGAAACACCTCTTCCTCGTGTGGTTTTATCTAATCCGTGAGAATGTAACTCGCTACCAATAACAAGTATGTTTTTATACATACCCGTTTTTATAAAATTATCTGCAACAGATAATGCATAAATAAATCCAGAACATTGATTACGCACATCTAATGCACCAACAGTTTTTATATCTAAAGCATGTTGCACCTGTACGCCTGGACCAGGAAAATACATATCAGGACTTAATGTTGCAAAAATGATAAAATCTATATCGTCTTTATCTAAACCAGAGCGTTCTATAGCTTGTTTTGCTGCTTTTACACCCATTGTAGCTGTAGTATCATCGCTACCTTCTACGACCCAACGTCGCTCTTTAATACCTGTGCGCTCTGTTATCCACTCGTCGCTAGTATCCATTATTTTGGACAAATCCTGGTTAGTCACCACATTATCTGGCACATACTTACCAATTCCTATAATTTTTGAATTGTACATATACTTAATATTTATGGTACAAATTTAAAGTATTTCAATAAATTATAATTAAAATAATCTATAATTAACCATTTTTACCAATAAGCCTTTCACACAAGTTTAACAAATCGTTTTAAGTCATAAACTTCATTTTTAGGTATCTTGAAGTCCTAATTAATTTTAAATAAAATGGCAAAATCATTAATTAAACTACTACTTATTTTTGTGTGTCTAT
Organism: Mesoflavibacter zeaxanthinifaciens subsp. sabulilitoris; assembly: GCF_014191595.1. Classification (NCBI taxonomy): domain Bacteria; kingdom Pseudomonadati; phylum Bacteroidota; class Flavobacteriia; order Flavobacteriales; family Flavobacteriaceae; genus Mesoflavibacter; species Mesoflavibacter zeaxanthinifaciens. The sequence continues at coordinate 162,641 of NZ_JACHWV010000003.1, forward strand.
ACGGATATGCACAACAAAACTTAACGTATCAAAAACCTTCTAAAGAAATTTTAGAACTAGCAGATGCAGATCTTGCTCCTGGTGTACAAATAGATAGCAAAGGAGAGCATATGGTACTATTATATCGTAACCAATATAAATCTATTGAAGAACTCTCTGAAACCGAACTAAGATTAGCTGGTTTAAGAATTAATCCTGTTACTAACATTGGAAGTCGTACCAATTACTATACAAATTTAAAAGTTAAACAAGTTAAAGACAAAGAGGCTAAACAAGTTAAAGGCTTACCAGACAATGCGCGTTTATCTAATTTTAGTTGGTCTCCTGACGAAAGTCTTATAGCTTGCTTAAATACAACACCTAAAGGAGTTGAAGTTTGGATTGTAAACATAGAAAACGCTAATGCATATAAAATTTCTAACGCCAATGTTAACGCTAATATGAGAAGTACAATTAATTGGTTTAAAGATAATAAACACCTTCTTGTAAAAATGCTTCCAAACGACCGAAAAGAACTTATAAATACTGCTACAGCTGTTCCTTCTGGTCCAACCGTTTCTGTTAGTAATGGTGCAAAAGCACAAAACAGAACTTATCAAGATCTACTAAAAACACCTAATGACGAGTTTAACTTTGAACAATTAGCACGTTCTGAAATTAAAAAACTATCTATAAATGGAGAAATTACAGATTTTTTAGATGCAGACATGTATCGTGGTATAAGTTTTTCTCCTGACGGAAATTATATAATGGTCACAAAAATTAAACGTCCATTCTCTTATTTAGTAACTTATTCTAGATTCCCTAGTGAAAGTAACATATATGACCTTAACGGTAAATTTGTAAAAACAGTAAACAATGTTCCGTTAGACGAAGTAAGACCAAAAGGTTTTATGGCTACAAGAACAGGTAAACGCAGTATGCAATGGAGAAGCGACAAGCCTGCAACTATAGTTTGGGCAGAAGCATTAGACAAAGGTGATCCTGAAGTAAAAGTAGATTATAGAGATGTAGTGTATCAATTAGATGCGCCTTTTAATGGTCAACCAAAAGAAATACTTAAAACAAAACAACGCTTTTCTGGTATTAGATGGGGTAATGATAATATTGCTATTGCTTTTGATTATTGGTGGAATACCAGAAACTTAAAAACTTACTTATTTAATCCTACTACAGCTGAAGCTAAAATAATTTCTGATAGAAATTATCAAGATGTATACAGTGATCCAGGCGATTTTGTCTCTTCAAAAAACAAATATGGCAGCTACACATTAACCATTAATGGAGACAATCTTTATCTAATGGGCGATGGTTATTCTAAAGAAGGACAATTTCCTTTTATAGACGAGTATAATATTAAAACTGGTAAAACAAAACGCTTATACAAATCTAAATACACAGATAAACTAGAAAGTTTAAACTTTGCTATTGATATGAAAAAAGGAGACATCCTTGTTCGTATAGAATCTAAAACAGATTACCCTAATTATTACATTAGAAATATTAAAAAGAATAAACTTACCGCAATTACAGATTTTGATAATCCTTTTAAAAGTTTAGAAAGCGTAGATAAGCGCGTTATTAATTATAAGCGTAATGATGGCTTAGATTTAGAAGGCACATTATACCTGCCATTAGATTACAAAGAAGGAGAAAAATATCCAATGATTTTATGGGCTTATCCAAGAGAGTATAAAGATAAAGCAAGCGCATCCCAAAGCACAGCAAACCCTAACGAGTTTGTTTACCCATATTGGGGATCACCTATTTATTGGGTTACTAAAGGTTATGTCGTATTAGACGATGCTGCTTTCCCAATTGTTGGAGAAGGCAACAAAGAACCAAACGACACATTTATAACACAACTTGTAGCTAACGCAAAAGCAGCAATAGATGCAGTAGATAACCTTGGTTATATAGACCCTAACAAAGTTGCTGTTGGCGGACACAGTTATGGTGCGTTTATGACAGCAAATTTACTATCTCATTCTAACCTTTTTGCTGCAGGAATTGCAAGAAGTGGTGCGTATAACAGAACATTAACGCCTTTTGGTTTTCAAAGTGAAGAGCGTAGTTATTGGGAAGCGCCAGAAATATACAACACAATGTCGCCTTTTATGAATGCCGATAAAATAAAAACACCATTATTACTAATTCATGGTGTTGCAGATAACAATTCTGGTACCTATCCTTTACAAAGCGAACGTTACTTTAATGCCTTAAAAGGATTAGGCGCGCCTGTAAGATTAGTAATGTTACCTAAAGAAAGTCATGGTTATAGAGCTAAAGAATCTATTATGCACATGCTTTGGGAACAAGATCAATGGTTAGAAAAACATGTAAAAAACAAAAAATAACATTACAACATCATTACAAAAAACCGTTTAATTAAATTAAACGGTTTTTTTATGTCATATTGTCACACAACCTTAATTGGCATTTTTGTTGTCTAATGCAACACGTATAATTAATAATATTTTTTCGCTTTCGCGGAAACTAAACATAAAACAAAATATTATGGCAAAAGGAAATATTAACGTTTCGGTAGAAAACATTTTCCCTTTAATTAAAAAATTCTTGTACAGCGATCACGAAATCTTTTTACGTGAGCTTATTAGTAACGCAACAGATGCTACGCTTAAATTAAAACATTTAACAAGCATTGGTGAAGCAAAAACCGAATATGGTAATCCTATTATCGAAGTAAAAATTGATAAAGAAGGAAAAAAATTACACATCATTGATCAAGGTTTAGGTATGACTGCCGAAGAGGTAGAAAAATACATTAACCAAGTTGCTTTTTCTGGTGCTGAAGAGTTTTTAGACAAATACAAAGACAGCGCTAAGGATAGCGGAATTATCGGTCACTTCGGACTAGGTTTTTACTCGGCTTTTATGGTAGCAGATAAAGTAGAAATTATTACAAAATCTTTTAAAGACGAACCTGCTGCACATTGGGTTTGCGATGGTAGCCCAGAATTTACTTTAGAAGAAGCCGATAAAACCGAAAGAGGTACAGAAATTATTCTTCATATTTCTGAAGGTGAAGAAGAATTTTTAGAAGACAGTAAAATTAGAGAGCTTTTAGTGAAGTATAACAAGTTTATGCCAATACCAATTAAATTTGGCACTAAAACAGAAACTTTACCAAAACCTGAAGACGCTAAAGAAGACGATCCTGCGCCTACAAAAGAAGTAGACAATATTATAAACAATCCAAATCCTGCTTGGACCAAACAACCAACCGAGTTAGAAGAAGACGACTATAAAAACTTCTATCGTGAGTTGTATCCAATGCAGTTTGAAGAGCCTCTTTTCAACATTCATCTTAATGTAGATTATCCATTTAACTTAACAGGAATCTTGTATTTCCCTAAGTTATCTAATGATATGCAAATACAAAAGGATAAAATTCAACTATATCAAAATCAAGTATTTGTAACAGATAATGTAGAAGGTATTGTTCCCGAATTTTTAACAATGCTACGTGGTGTTATAGATAGTCCAGACATTCCTTTAAATGTATCTCGTTCTTACTTACAAGCAGATGGCGCAGTTAAAAAAATTAGCTCTTACATTACCCGTAAAGTTGCCGATAAATTAAAGTCGTTATTTAATAGTAACCGTGAAGATTTTGAAGCAAAATGGAATGACATTAAAATTGTTATTGAATACGGAATGCTGTCTGAAGAAAAATTCTTTGAAAAAGCAGAAGCTTTTGCCTTATACCCAACTGTAGACGGTAAATACTACACTTACGACGAGCTTTACAATGCAATAAAAGCAAAACAAACCGATAAAGACGATAAGTTAATTATCCTTTACGCAAGTAATCAAGATGAGCAACACAGTTATATTGAAGCTGCTAAGGACAAAGGTTACGAAGTCCTTTTATTAGACAGTCCTATTGTTTCGCATTTAATGCAAAAATTAGAAGGTTCTAAAGAAAATATCTCATTTGCTCGTGTAGATGCAGATCATATTGATAAGTTAATTCAGAAAGAAGAAAACACAATTTCTAAATTAGACGAAGACCAACAAAAACAGTTGGACGAGTTATTGAAAGAAGTGATTCCTTCAGAAAAATTTATGGTGCAATTAGAAGCTATGGATAGTAACGCAACACCATTTATGATCACGCAACCAGAATTTATGCGTCGTATGAAAGAGATGCAACAAACTGGTGGCGGCGGTATGTTTGGTATGGGCAATATGCCTGAAATGTATAATTTAATTGTAAACACTAATCACAATTTAATTAGCGACATTTTAAATACCGAAACAAAAGAGGATAAAGAACGCTTAATAAATCAAAGCTTAGATTTAGCACGTTTATCGCAAGGACTTTTAAAAGGAAAAGAACTTAGCGACTTTATAAAACGTAGCTACGATATGATAAAATAATCATTTCTGCTTTTGCAGAAGATTTTAAACCACTTCTTAACCGAAGTGGTTTTTTATTTTTAAAAATTAAATACATTTTATTAAAATGTATTTAAAAAATATGTATATTAGCAACATGTATAGCAAAGAACTCACAAAAGGAACACTTAAACCAATCATTTTAAAGCTTTTAAGCCAAAGCGATAAAATGTATGGTTATGAGATTACACAAAAAGTAAAAGACATTACCAAAGGAAAAATAGACATTTCTGAAGGTGCATTATACCCTATTTTACACAAATTAGAAAAGGATAATGTACTAACTACAGAAAAGGTATTTATTGGCAAACGTGTAAGAAAATATTATTCGGTAACCAATAGTGGCAAACAAGTCATTGCCGAGCAAACCAATCAAATCAATGATTTTATAAACACATTATCATTAATTTTTAATCCTAAACCAACATTAAAATGATACTTACAGAACAACAAATTAACTATATAGATAAAAATTTACAGTTGTATGGATTAAAAAACCAAACACTTAAAGAAGATATTTTAGACCATATCTGTACGTATATTGAAAACACAGAAGAAACCAACTTTGATATTGCCTATCAAAATGCAATTAATCAATTTGGTGGTTATCTAAATATCAATCAATTACAAAAAGAAACCAATGCTCAATTATATTTTAAATCGGCTAAAAACCGAACTAAGTTTTTGTTTATCATTGGGTTTATTACAGCGGTATTAATTTCGGTAGGAAGTATTTTCAAAATAATGCATTTTCCGTTTGCGGGTATCATTATGGTTTCGGGCTTTGCTGTTCTAATTTTCATCACATTACCTTTATTTTTCTACACGAAATATAAAGACACCATTTTAAAATATCAATCTTAATATTAATTATAAATCAATCAAAAAATGAAAAAATCAGTTTATGTTTTAGGCTTTATCGCCTTGTTTATCTTAAGTACAGGACTTATGTTTAAAAGTATGCATTGGCCTTTTGCTGGTATTATTACCGTAATTGGATTTGTCCTTTTCAACTTTATGTTCTTACCAACACTTTTTTATAGATTATACAAAAGCAATTAAAATAAAAGCCACTTTAAAACAAGTGGCTTTTTCATTTAGGAAATTTCTAACATAATATCATTTAAAATAATGTAATTTAGAGGACAAACCAACCTATTTCATGTTAGAAAAACTCTACAAGTTTTTAAATAACGAAAAAGAAAAACGAACCTGTAAAGATATTACTGAGGACGCTTGCAAACACGTCCCAAAAAATTACTTCATTATTTTACTAAGTAATGTATTTACCAAGCTTGGTGATACACTTAGTAATCCTAAAACTGTACTTACTTGGTTAATGAGTTATGTTAACGCTCCTGTTTTTTTAATAAGCTTAATTGTACCTATTAGAGAATCTGGATCTATGGTACCGCAAATATTTATTGCTTCTTATATTAACAAACATTCTACAAGAAAATGGTTTTGGGTTATTGGTGCTATAATCCAGTTTTTAGCAATTGCTTCTATTGGAATTATCGTATTAAATTTTAAAAATGAAACTGCTGGATATTTAATTATACTTGCAGTAATTATTTTTAGTTTGGCTAGAAGCTTAAGCTCTTTAACTTCTAAAGATATTATAGGAAAAACCATTCCCAAAACAAGAAGAGGACGACTAAAAGGTTACACTGTTTCTGTTTCCGGTGTTTTAGTTCTAGCTGCTGGTTTGCTTATTATGTACAAATCCAAAAGCAATGCAACCATAGATTTTTACAGTTATTTAATCTTTTTTGCGGCTCTAACTTGGTTGATTTCTGCTATTATTTATTCTAGAATTAAAGAATTTCCTAATGATGTAGACGAAGACTCTAAAGACAAATCTAATTTTATATCAAAACTAAAACTTTTAAAAACAGACACTAATTTTAGAAACTTTGTGATTGCTAGATCACTACTTCTCTGCTCTGCTTTAACTGCTCCGTATTACGTAATTTTAGCACAAAAGTACGTTGGTAAAGAAAGTTATTTATTAGGCTTATTTATTATCGCAAAAGGTGTTGCATCAATAATCAGCTCGCCTTTTTGGGGAAAATTAGCCGATAAATCAAGTAAAAATGTAATGGCTATTGCTGTTTTAATTGCTTCAGTTTTAGGAATAATGATATTTATAATTATTAGTTATTTTGAAACGATTAGAACAATAAACTGGATTTATCCTCTATCCTTTTTTATTTTAGGTATTGCACATGGCGGCGTTAGATTAGGCAGAAAAACATATATTGTAGATATGGCTAAAGGCAACCAAAGAACAGATTATGTTTCGGTTAGTAATACAATAATTGGCTTAATCTTATTAGTAACTGGCGGATTAAGTGCGCTTGTATCTTTACTTTCTATAGAAATTGTGATTCTAATTCTCTCTATTTTTGGGTTAATTGGTGCATACAGAAGTTACTTACTTCCTAACGTAGAAAAATAAACAGCTAAACAAAACACATAGCATAATTTATTTTTAAGATGAATTGTTTCAACGACATTTAAACACAAAGGGTTTTACGATGTACATTTAGCTATTGGTGATGATGTTGTTGCAACCTATACTGTAAAGGTCACTAAATAATCGTAAATAATTTAGCTACCTTTGTACAAATAAATTAGCTAAATGTCATTTAAAGACTTACAATTAAACAAACCTTTACGTCGTGCTGTTGCAGAAGCTGGTTACGACAACCCAACTTTGGTGCAAGAAAAAGCAATACCTGCTATTTTAGATAAAAAAGACGTTGTTGTTTCTGCGCAAACAGGTACTGGTAAAACAGCTGCATTTGCATTACCAATTTTACAATTACTTTTTGATCAACAAGACGCACCAAAACGCGGTAAAAAAATTAAAGCGCTTATTGTAAGTCCTACACGCGAATTAGCTGTACAAATCGCAAAAAACTTCGAAACCTACTCTACTTATACCAACCTAAGAACAACGGTGGTTTTTGGTGGTACATCTGTAGAGCCTCAAAAAGATATACTAAAAAAAGGTGTAGATATTTTAATTGCTACACCAGGTAGATTGTTAGATTTACATAAGCAAACAGCTTTACATTTAGATCAAGTTGAAGTATTGGTTTTAGATGAAGCCGATTTAATGCTAGACATGGGATTTATTGATGATGTAAGAAAAATTGAACGCCTATGTCCTACCGAAAAACAAACACTTTTATTTTCAGCAACAATACCTCATAAAGTTGAAGATTTAGCAAAAACCATTTTAAATAATCCAGAGCGTATTTTGGTTGCTCCAAATGCTTCAACTTCAAAAAAGTTAGAACAATTATTATACTACGTACCAAAACGCAACAAAATAGAACTGTGTTTACACTTACTACGCAACACTATAAAAGGACATATTATCATATTTAGACGTACCAAATTTGGCGTCAGTAAATTAGAACAAACGCTACTAAAAAACGGTTATAAAGTAGATAGTATACATGGTGATAAAAGTCAAAGCGCAAGACAAGAAGCGCTAAATAAATTCACAAAAAAAGAAGTTAACATTTTAATAGCTACAGATGTTGCTGCACGTGGTATAGATATTGATAGTTTAGATGCAGTAATCAATTTTGATTTACCAAATATACCAGAAACTTATGTCCATAGAATAGGTCGTACAGCACGTGCTGGTCAAACTGGTGTAGCATATTCATTTTGTAGTGCAGACGAAAAATCTTATATTAAAACCATCCAACAATTAATTAGTTTACAACTTGATGTTATAGACGATCATCCATATCCTTTAGACCCAAAAGCAAAACCTATTGTGCATACGTCTAATAAAAAAAGTAAGCACAAAAAAGGACGAAAAGGAAAAGGTAGTAAACAAAAGAAAAAACGCTGGTATTAAAATAGAATTCTTTTTAGATGAAATACTTATCATTTTTAATTGGCATAATTTCAATACAATTAGGCTTTAGCCAAACCTTTGTAAAAGACAGTTTAAACAATCAACCTGTATCTTTTGCAACCATAGATTTTGGTAATGGTTACGGGACTTTTGCAGACGAAGAAGGCAAATTTTATTACAGCGAAAAACTTTATAAAGGTATTGACACTTTAATAATTTCGGCATTAGGATATAAGAAGAAAAAAATTGCTACTAACAAACTAACAGACACCATTAAATTGCCTCACGAGGCGTCAATGTTAGAAGAAGTTATAGTTACAGCGAAACCCAAAGGAAAATTTAAAATAATAACTATAAAACCCAATGGTCACGAAGATTATTTTAAATGCTGGTTACCAACAATAGAAAGTGAAATTGCTGTATATTTCCCAAATAATTCGCCAAACACAAAACGAATTTCAAAACTTTTACTTCCTATAAAAACCGAAGCAAAAAATTGGGACAAACGCCATAAAGACAAACACGAAAAAAGACCGTTTTCAACACTTTTTAGAGTTCATTTTTATGAAAATAATAAAGGTATGCCAGGCGATGTTTTAACTTACGAAAAGATTTTATTCATAGCCAATCAAGATACAGATCCTATATTCGAATTAGACGTTACCGAAAGCAACATAATAATTCCCAAAGATGGTATTTTCGTATCTATCCAAGTATTAGGATATACCGATAAAGACGGAAAATTATTACCTAACAAAAAATATAAAGAAGTCGAAACAAAACGAGGTATTGTTAGAGTTTCTACAACATTTAGACCTTTATTACCATTTACAGACAAGATTGCTAGCAAACAAACCTTTGTAAAACGAATCTTTCATAATAACGGAAAATGGGTGTTATTCGACTTAAAAAATATTAACAACTCTAACCTTTTAAAAGCTGGTTTAAACAACTACGGAATGGGATTAGAAGTAGAAGTTTATAAAGAAAAATAAAACTTCAATTTTTTAACTTGGATAAAGCTATTTAGTTTCAATTAAAATTACACGATTACAGCTTGTACATTAACAATTTTGTAGTATTTTTAATATTCATTCATTTAATAATATAAGGCTATAGTTATATGACAGAGGTTGATATTGAAAAAGAAAATGCAGCAATTGCCAAAGCCTACAAAGAGCTTTTAAAAGTTAGCTACCGCACACTTTCTAAAGAAGACAAACAACTAATTAGAAAAGCTTTTAATGTTGCTGTAGAAGCACATAGCGATCAACGCCGTAAAAGTGGAGAAGCTTACATCTTCCATCCTATTGCTGTTGCAAAAATTGTAGCGCAAGAAATTGGTCTAGACGCTACTTCTATCGCCGCAGCTTTACTTCATGATGTCGTAGAAGATAACGAAAACTATAGCATAAAAGATATAGAAGATCTGTTTGGAGAAACAGTTGCTAGAATTGTTGATGGATTAACCAAAATTTCGTCTTTAAAAAAAGACATGAATGTTTCTCTGCAAGCAGAAAACTTCAGAAAAATGTTACTTACTCTTAATGATGATGTTAGGGTAATTATCATAAAAATTGCAGACCGTTTGCATAATATGCAAACTATGGACTCTATGCGTCCAGACAAGCAAGAAAAAATTGCTAGCGAAACACTTTACATTTACGCACCTCTAGCGCATAGAATTGGACTTTATAACATCAAAACAGAACTTGAAGACCTTGGCTTAAAGTATACAGAACCAGAAGTATACAACAGCATCTTATTAAAGATGAAAGAAAGCAAAGAAGAGCAAGATGCATACATAAACGAATTTAGTGATCTATTAAAAAAATCTTTAGATAAAGAAGGTCTAAATTATATTATAAAAGGTCGACCTAAATCTATTTTTTCAATAAAGAAAAAAATGGATAAACAAGGTGTTTCTTTTGACGAGGTTTATGACAAATTTGCCATAAGAATAATCTATAAATCAGACCGTGATAACGAAAAATTCCTAGCTTGGAAAATATATTCGATTGTAACAGATCACTTTAGACCAAACCCAACGCGCTTACGCGATTGGATATCTTCACCAAAATCTACAGGTTACGAAGCATTACACATCACTGTAGTTGGACCAAAAAGCAGATGGGTAGAAGTACAAATTCGTAGTGAACGTATGAACGAAATAGCCGAAAAAGGTTACGCCGCTCATTACAAATACAAAAATGTAGATGATAACGACGATAATCTTGATATGTGGATTAACCGTCTACAAGATGCTTTAGAAAACGCCTCTACAAACGCTGTAGACTTTGTAGAGCAATTCAAACTAAACCTATACTCTAAAGAAATATTTGTTTTTACACCTAAAGGCGAATTAAAATCCTTACCAAAAGGCGCAACACCTTTAGACTTTGCTTTTAGCATTCACACCGAAGTAGGCAGCAAAACAAGAGGCGCAAAAGTTAACGGAAAATTAGTCCCATTAAGCCATGTTTTAAGCAGTGGTGATCGTGTAGAAATTATTACTTCAGAAAATGCTAAACCAAATCCAAACTGGCTAGATTATGCTACTACAGGTAAGGCAAGAAGTAAAATTAAATCACTTCTAAAAGAAGACACTAAGATAATTGGTGAAGAAGGTAAAGAAATTTTAAGAAGAAAATTAAAACAACTTAAAATTGAGCTAAACGAAAAATCGGTTAACGAAATGGTTAATCATTTTAAACTAAAAACAAGTTTAGACCTTTTTTATCGCGTTGGTACAGGAAACATAGATAGTAAAGCATTAAAAGAATATGCTGCATCACGTAGTAATGCTTTAGTTAGTTTTATAAAAAATAAAATTAACAGAAAACAAACCGTTAATCAAGAAGACATTAATAAAGACGAAATCACACACAAATACGATTTATTAGTCTTTGGTAAAGAAGAAGAAAAACTTGATTACAAATTTGCAAACTGCTGCAATCCTATTCCTGGCGATCCTGTTTTTGGTTTTGTAACCATAAACGATGGTATTAAAGTACACAAAAAATCATGTCCTAACGCTGTTAGTCTTCAGGCTAATTATGCGTATAGAATTATGCAAGCCAAGTGGATAGACTCTTCTCAACGCGAATTTGCAGCTCAAATAAAGCTTTCAGGAATCGATAATTTAGGATTAGTTAACGAGATTACTAAAGTCATTTCATCAAACATGCACGTTAATATGAAAAGCATTAACTTTAGTAGTGATGATGGCGTGTTTTCAGGAAAAATAAATGTAGTGGTTCGTAACAATACACTGCTAAAAAAGTTAATGGAAAACCTAAAAAAAATTAACGGTATAGATAAGGTTTCAAGAATTTAATCTTCAAGTTGTTAATAACTATTAATAACACATCTTTTAATCCAACAAAAAATAGCATTTAACCACAAAAAAAAATGTAAATTTGTCGGATAATTATGAGTGCAAATACGGACATAAAAAATCAAGAAATCGTTAAAAATGTGTTTACAGCTTTTTTAGAAGAAAAAGGACACCGTAAAACACCAGAACGTTATGCTATACTTCAAGAAATATATTCTAGTAATGAGCATTTTGATATCGAATCTTTATATCTAAATATGAAGAACAAAAAATATCGTGTTAGTCGTGCAACACTTTACAATACGATAGATCTTTTATTAGATTGTGGTTTGGTTAGAAAACATCAGTTTGGAAAAAATCAAGCACACTACGAAAAATCATATTTTGATAAACAACACGACCACGTTATTTTACAAGACACAGGAGAAGTTATAGAATTTTGCGATCCACGCATTCAAGCAATCAAAAAAACCATAGAAGAAGTGTTTGATATAGAAATTAATAAACACTCTTTATACTTTTACGGTAACCGAAAAAAATCACAAAACAACTAAATATAATGGCAGTAGATTTACTACTTGGTTTACAATGGGGCGACGAAGGCAAAGGAAAAATTGTTGACGTTTTAACCTCTAAATATAATATTATTGCGCGTTTTCAAGGAGGACCAAACGCTGGTCACACATTAGTATTTAATGGTAAAAAGCACGTATTACACACAATCCCTTCAGGTATATTTCATAAAAACGCAACTAACCTAGTTGGTAACGGTGTTGTAATAGATCCTGTTATTTTTAAAAAGGAATTGGACAAGTTAGCAGAGCAAGACGTAGATTATAAAAAGTCATTATTAATTTCGCGTAAAGCGCATATCATTTTACCTACGCATCGCTTACTAGATGCCGCTAGTGAAGCCTCTAAAGGAAAAGCAAAAATAGGTTCTACTTTAAAAGGAATTGGGCCAACATACATGGATAAAACAGGTCGTAATGGTTTACGTGTAGGAGATTTAGAATTAGATAATTGGCAAGAAAAGTACCGTAGTTTAGCAGACAAACACGAATCTATGATAGATTTTTACGACGCTAAAATAGAATACGATTTAAAAGAATTAGAAAGCGAGTTTTTTGAAGCTGTAAACGTTTTAAAAAGCTTAACATTTATAGATTCTGAAGAGTACGTTTTTCAAGCTCAAAAATCTGGGAAAAGTATTTTAGCAGAAGGTGCTCAAGGATCATTATTAGATATCGATTTTGGAACATATCCTTTTGTAACATCTAGTAATACCACTGCTGCAGGTGCTTGTACTGGTTTAGGCGTAGCACCAAACAAAATAAAAGAAGTGTTTGGTATATTTAAAGCTTATACAACACGTGTTGGTTCTGGACCTTTCCCAACAGAATTATTTGACGAAGACGGCGCAACTATGGCTCGCGTTGGACATGAGTTTGGAGCAACAACAGGTAGACCAAGACGTTGTGGTTGGTTAGACCTAGTAGCATTAAAATACGCTTGTCAAGTTAATGGCGTTACACAATTAATGATGATGAAAGCAGATGTTTTATCTGGTTTTAAAACTTTAAAAGTAGCTACAGCATATAAATATAAAGGTGAAGAGATTAAGCATTTACCATACAATATCGAACCTGAAAATGTAGAACCAGTTTACACAGAGTTTAAAGGTTGGTCAGAAGATTTAACTGAGATGTCTGAAGCCTCTACATTACCTAAAGAACTAAATGAATACATCGCATTTTTAGAAAAAGAATTAGAAATTCCTATTACAATAGTTTCTGTTGGACCAGACAGAAAACAAACTATTTTTAGATAAAAATTTCTTTTAAAAAAGATTTAAAAACCTGCTAACAATTTAATTAGCAGGTTTTTCAGTCTTAAATAAATACTAATTGATAATACGAAGTAAGTTAAATCGTTATTTTTGCATCAAACACATTAAAATTGAAGTCAATAAAAACAAAATATCTCCTACTCTTTCTAATAGTTTTTATATCTTATTTTGCATCTGCACAACGCAAAACTATTGAGATTAAATACGCTGGTTTTGGAGAAAAAGACGAAGAAAAATTTCCTGGTGCACAAATATTAACCAGAAATGATGCACAACAAATTCATATTTTTCATGATGGTATAGACATGTATTGCGACAAAGCCATTTTTTACGGAAAAGAAGATTTTGTTGAAGCCTACGGAAATGTAAAAATGGTACAAGGCGACACCATAAATTTAAATTCAAAATACGCAGAATATTCAGGAAAAACCCAATTAGCATTTGCTTCTGGAGATGTTATTTTAACCGAGCCACAATCTATTCTAACTACAGACACTTTATACTTTAACCGTGCTAAACAAGAAGCTTATTATAAAACAGGCGGTAAAGTTGTAAGAGATTCTTCTGGAACAATTACCAGTAAAATTGGACGCTATTTTATGCCAAGAAAAAAGTATAGATTTCAAGATAGCGTTAAGCTTGTTAATCCAGAATATACTTTAAAAACAAAAATATTAGATTACTATACAGATACAGGTCATGCATATATGTACGGACCATCAACTATTGAAGATGCAGCAAGTAAAATTTATTGCGAACGCGGTTTTTACGACACCGAATCTGACACCGGTTACTTTGTAAAGAAATCAAGAATAGATTACGACAACCGTGTTTTTGAAGGTGATAGCATGTATTTTGACCGTAATAAAAACTTCGCTTCTGCAACAAACAATATTAAAGTCACAGATACATTAAACAATAGTATTGTTAAAGGTCACTATGCCGAAGTCTACCGTGCAAAAGACTCTGTTTTTATTACAAAACGTGCATTAGCGATCACACTTCAAGAAAAGGATAGCATATTTATGCATGCAGATACATTAATGGTAACAGGCAAACCAGAACACCGTATTACTAGAGCTTATTATAATGCCAAGATTTACAAATCAGATATTAGCGGTAAAGCAGATTCGGTACACGTAGATCAAAAAACAGGATTAACACAGCTAATCAATTTAGCAAGAATGAATAAAGGCGATGCATTTTCAGCTGCAAGAAAGCCTATTCTTTGGAATGTAAAAAACCAAATGACTGGAGATACTATTCATCTTAAATCCAACCCAAAAACCGAAAAACTAGACTCTTTAATTGTATTTTATAATGCATTTGTCATCAGTAAAGACACATTAAGTGACGATGGTTACAACCAAATTTCTGGAAAGCGATTAATCGGTCTTTTTGATGATGAAAATAATCTGAAGCAAGTTGATATTCTTAAAAATGCAGAATCTATCAATTATAGTAGAAATGAAAATGGCGAATTAATAGGTATTGAAAAGTCAAAATCTGCAGATATTGAAATGTATTTTGAGAATAAAGAATTAACAGAACTAAGAAAACTTCGTCAATTTGACGGAAAACTTTACACCGAAGAAGATTTTCCTGCAAACGCAAGAAAGTTAAGAGGATTTGATTGGCGTGAAGACGAGCGACCTGCATCTGTAGAAGATCTTTTTGTAGATGATCCACCATTAAATTTACCAGTAATAAAAGGCTTAGAGCCCTACAATGACGAAGAAGAATTTTTTAACGACGATTTAATTGGTCGTGTAAAAAAAGCAGATCAAGAAGCCGAAGATAAAAACTTGATTAAAAAAGACGAAAAACCAAAAGCGTCAAGAAACGTACCTAATAAGTTTTTAAACAAAAAAGACACTTCAAAAGAAAAAACGGGCAAAAAACTAAATAAAATACCTGATTTAAAAAAGGATTAAACTATTGAAAGATTTATTCTTTAAATATCAAGCGCAAACGTCGCCATTTCCTTTAGGTATGGAAGTTTCTCATGCCAAAGGAAGTTATATATATGACACCAACAACAATGCTCATTTAGACTTTGTAGCTGGTGTATCTGCATGTACTTTAGGGCATTGTCACCCAAAAGTTATAGAAGCAATAAAACAGCAAGCCGATCAATATTTACATGTCATGGTTTATGGCGAGTATGCTCAAGGTCCTGCAGTAGATTTATGCCAGTTTATAGCAGACCATTTACCTGATCCGTTAGAACAAACTTATTTAGTAAATTCTGGTACAGAAGCTATTGAAGGTGCACTAAAACTAGCACGTCGCGTTACTGGAAGAAGTCAAATTATTGCTATGAAAAATGCATATCATGGTAATACAATGGGTTCTTTAAGTTTAATGAATTATGAAGAAAGAAAAGCACCTTTTAGACCATTAATACCTGATGTGCATCATATTAACTTTAATAATGAAACTGACTTAGATTTTATTACTAAAAAAACTGCAGCTGTTATAGCAGAAACTATTCAAGGTGGTGCAGGTTTTATAGAGCCAACTAATAATTACTTAGCTAAATTAAAAGCAAAATGCCAAAGCGTTGGCGCTTTATTAATTTTAGACGAAATTCAACCAGGTATTGGTAGAACAGGTAAACTTTTTGGTTTCGAAAACTATAATGTTATCCCAGATATTGTCGTTACCGGTAAAGGTCTTGGTGGCGGTTTACCAATTGGTGCTTTTACAGCTTCAAAAAAGCATATGTCACTATTACAAGACAACCCAAAAATGGGACACATCACTACTTTTGGTGGTAATCCTTTAATTGCTGCTTCTGCTTTAGCAACATTAAAAGAAGTAGTTAATAGCAATTTAATGCAAGAAACTTTAGAAAAAGAAAAATTGGTAAAAGACCTTCTTTTACAACATCCTTTAATTAAAGAAGTGCGTGGTCGTGGTTTAATGTTAGCTGCAATTACAAAGTCTGCAGAGGTTACTAACCATGTAGTTTTAGAAGCTCAAAAACAAGGTCTAATTCTATTTTGGTTACTATTTGAACCAAAAGCCATACGTATAACACCGCCACTAACAATCAGTAAAGACGAGCTTAAAAAAGGCTGTGGCATTATTATTGACATCCTTAATAAATTACTGTAATAAAGTTATCTTCTAACCGACTAAAGCTCAACTAAAAAACAATTGAAATAGTAATTGTTCATTACTTTGTTAAAAACAAATCATCTAAAAGTTTAAAAAAAGTACAATAGAACATTACATTTATTACGAGGAAATTAAAAACGCCTATGGAATTCAGTCAAGATAGACCTAACAATAATGTTTCTTTAAATAGATTCGAATCAATGCTAAAAACAAACAATGTATTGTTTTTTGATTCAGAAGAATTTGAAAACATTATACATCATTACCTTAATCAAGGTAAAGTTGCTCTTGCAAAAAAAGCAATAAAATTAGGTTTAGAACAACATCCATCTTCAACTAATTTAAAATTATTTAAAGTTGAAGTTTATGTTTTTGAAAACAAATTAAAAGAGGCTAATCAACTATTAGATGCGCTTTATGTATTAGAACCATCTAATGAAGAAGTGTACATTCAAAAAGCTAATATTCTTTCTAAAGAAGATAAACATGAAGATGCTATTAAAGTATTAAAAATAGCATTAAACTTTTCTGAAGAAGTTTCAGAAATACACGCTTTAATAGGCATGGAATACTTGCTCTTAGACGACTTTGAAAAAGCCAAGCAAAGCTTTATGAGCTGTTTAGAAGAACAACCAGAAGACTATTCTTCACTATATAACATTATATACTGCTTTGATTTTTTAAATGAAAATGAAGAAGCAATTACATTTTTAAATAAATACTTAAATTCTAATCCTTATTGTGAAGTTGCATGGCATCAATTAGGCAAACAATACTTCTCTGTTAAAGATTATAAAAAGGCGCTTAGCGCATTTGACTTTGCAATAATTTCTGATGACCGTTTTATAGGTGCTTACTTAGAAAAAGGTAAGGTTTTAGAAAAATTAAAACGCTACAAAGAAGCGATAGAAAACTATTTACTTACACTAGAGCTTGATGACCCAACTAGCTTTGCTTTATTAAGAATGGGTTGTTGTTATGAAAAGTTAGGTCAATTAGATTTAGCTAAACAATACTATTACAAAACAGTAAAAGAAGATCCGTTACTAGATAAAGGTTGGATTGCAATTACTAAGTTTTATTTAAAGCAACATAATTACCAAAAAGCATTGTATTACATCAATAAAGCAATAAATATTGATGCAGAAAATGTAATCTATTGGAAACTTTATGCCCAAATAAATCAAAGACTTAACTTTTTAGAAGAAGCAGAAAAAGGTTATAAAAAAGCAATAGAATTAGGTAATTACGAACTAAACACTTGGTTGTCAAGAACAGATATACTTATTCAGATAGGAGAATTAGATGCAGCTAGTTTAAATTTAATACAAGCAACAGAATTTTATCCTGAAAATGCCGAAATAGAATTTAGACTAACCGGTATATACTATAAAGTTTTAGAAACCGAAAAAGGCAGTTATCATCTTAAAAACGCTATGACTTTTAATAAAGAATTCTTGTTTATTATAGAAGAGCTATTTCCTGAAGTATATCACTCTATTACTTTTCAAAAGGCGTTAAAAAAGGTACAATAACGTAATCTTGTTTCTAATTTTACATACCTTTGAAGCTTTAAAACAAAAAAGATGCAAAGACGTTTAAAAGACTATCTTTTTATTAGCTTAAAAGGTGTTGCAATGGGCGCAGCAGATGCTGTTCCTGGTGTTTCTGGAGGAACTATAGCATTTATTTCTGGTATTTACGAAGAATTAGTAACAACTATAAGTAATGTAGACTTTTCTTTATTTAAAACCTTAAAAAAAGAGGGCATTCTTCCTTTCTGGAAACAGTTAAACGGTAATTTTTTATTAGCGCTTTTAACAGGTATTATAATTAGCTTTATTTCCTTTATGAGGTTGGCTAAATTTCTTTTAGAAGAACATCCTGTACTTATTTGGTCTTTCTTTTTTGGATTAATTATTGCAAGCATTTACTTTGTTGGCAAACAAATAAAAAAGTGGTCATCATCTACTATTATTGCTCTTATTGCTGGTGCTGTAATAGCTTTTTACATTACAGGTTTACCGTCCTTAGCTAGTAATACTAATTCTTATTTTCTTTTTATTGCTGGCGCTATAGCTATTTGTGCAATGATTTTACCAGGGATTTCTGGCAGCTTTATTTTAGTTATTCTAGGTGCTTACAAGACATTAAGTGATGCATTTCATGATTTTGACATCAAAAAAATAGCTCTTTTTGCATCTGGTGCTGTAGTTGGTCTTTTATCTTTTAGTCGTGTTCTTAAATGGCTATTTAAAAATTATCATAATCTAACATTGGCGTTATTAACTGGTTTTATTTTAGGCTCTTTAAACAAAGTTTGGCCTTACAAAAAAACCTTGAAGGTTATGGAAGATACCACAGGAAATATTATTGATTTTGAGACGGTATCAAACTTTGGCACATTAGGTATCTATCAAAAATCTATTCAGAATTTTGACAGTTACAAAATGGTAATAGAGCAAAGTATTTCTCCTTCATATTACGCCGAAATAAATCAAGTCAATGCGCAACTACCGCTAGCAATTGGCTTAATGGTTGTAGGATTTTTAACTATTTTTATACTTGAAAAAGTAGGTAACAAACCAGAATAATGCAAAGCACCAGAACATTAAAAGATCGTATTTTTTTAGTTCTTAAAGGTTTAGGAATGGGCGCAGCAAACAAAGTGCCTGGTGTTTCTGGTGGTGTGGTTGCTTTTGTTTCAGGGTTTTATGAAGAGTTTATTTATTCTCTTCAAAAAGTAAATATAAAAGCGTTTAAACTACTATTTAATGGTCGTTTTAAATCATTTTACAATTATATAAATGGTAGATTTTTAAGTCTCTTATTTTTAGGAATGGTAATTAGTTACTTTAGCGTTTCTAAAATATTAGACTATCTAATAACTCACTATCAGCTATATGTATGGAGTGTGTTTTTTGGGATGATTATTGGATCTATTTATTATATAAGTAAAGATTTCAAAGACTGGAAACCTACAACATACATAGCATTAACTATTGGTGTTGCTATTGGTTTAAGTATTAGCTTTTTAGATCCTGCAACACAAAATGACAATTTATTATTTGTATTTTTTTGCGGAATAATTAGTGTATCAGGTATGACTTTACCTGGTTTTTCAGGTTCCTTCATTTTAATACTTTTAGGTAATTACGTGTTACTTCTAGTGGATTCTGTAAATGCTTTGTATGACACTGTAACCGAAATTATTACTGGAGACTTTAGCTTTACATCTAACTTAGAGCGTATAAGAATGCTTAAGGTTTTGGCTGTTTTTACGCTTGGTTCTATAGTTGGATTAATCACGTTTTCTCACGCATTAAATTATATTTTAAAACATTATAAAAGTGTAACTATCGCATCAATAATTGGCTTTATCGTTGGCTCTTTAGGTGTCGTTTGGCCATTTAAAGAAACCATATATAAAACCAGTAATAATAATTTTGTACTAGACTCAAGAGGAGAAAAAATCATCGAAAATTACAAACGTTATTTACCAGAACTAACACCAGAAACCTACTATGCTATTGCTTTTACAATAATTGGTATAGCTATAGTTTTAGCTTTAGAGTTTTACGGACAAAAAACAAGGCAAGCCAATGCGTAGATTTGGATTAATCGGTAGAGATATCTCCTATTCATTTTCTCAAAATTATTTTTCAATAAAATTTAAAGATGAAGATATTAAAGATGCATCTTACGAAAATTTTGATATAGAAAACATAAATCAATTTAAAACTGAAGTATTAAATCAAGATATAAAAGGTTTAAATGTTACAATTCCTTATAAAGAAGAAATTATTCCACAATTGGATAGCTTAGATAAAAAAGCAAAAAAAATTGGAGCTGTAAACACTATAAAAATCTCAAAAAAAGGAAAAACAAAGGGTTATAATACCGATTGTTATGGTTTTAAAAAATCACTTAAACCTCATCTTAAAAAAAGACATAAAAAAGCACTTATTTTAGGTACTGGTGGCGCAAGTAAAGCTATAGCATTTGTTCTTAAAAAATTAGGGATTAAATACAAATTTGTTTCAAGAACATCTTCAACAAAAGCAGATTATACGTATTTAGATTTAACAGAAGACATCATAAACGACCACAAAATAATCATTAATTGCACACCTGTAGGCACCTATCCCAATATAGATAACGCTCCTGACATACCTTATAATTTCATTTCTAAAAAACATATTTTATTCGATTTAATTTATAATCCTTCAGAAACTACGTTCTTAAAAAACGGAAAACTAAAAGGCGCAAAAATCATTAATGGTTACGATATGTTGGTATTTCAAGCAGAAAAAGCTTGGAAAATATGGAATAAATAGCGCATAGCTTAGAATTTTGTTTGTAGTTTTTCAACTTGTTACTATCTTTAAAATCTAAATTTTAAAACATTTTAAAGATGTCAGAGCTAGATAACCTGCAAAACGCAGACGGAACGGAAGAACAAAAAGAAACTGTACAACCAACAACAGAAGACAATTCAAACAACGACGATGATAAAGTCTTAAATGAAATTGAAGACTCTAACGCAGAAGATGCCGAAGATGAAGGCAATAAAGACAGACATAATATTGAAGAAAAAGATTATGAGTCTTTAAACATGGAACAATTGGTTATAGAACTTGAACGTTTGGTAAAAAACGAAAAAGTACAAGCTATAAACAAACATGTTAATGCCTTAAAACAAGAGTTTGATAAACAATTTAATGACTTACTTGAAGAAAAGAAAGAAGAGTTTTTAAGTAATGGCGGTGTAGAGATGGACTTTAGATACAACTCTCCGTTACAACGTAGCTTTAGAGACACTTATAAAGACTACAAACAACGTCTAACTGCACACTACAAAAATTTAGAAAAAAACTTAAAGCAAAATTTAAATAATAGGCTAGAAATTATTGAGCAAATAAAAGCACTTACCGAAGATGCAGAAGACTCAATGAGTTCTA
Organism: Mesoflavibacter zeaxanthinifaciens subsp. sabulilitoris; assembly: GCF_014191595.1. Taxonomy (NCBI): domain Bacteria; kingdom Pseudomonadati; phylum Bacteroidota; class Flavobacteriia; order Flavobacteriales; family Flavobacteriaceae; genus Mesoflavibacter; species Mesoflavibacter zeaxanthinifaciens. The sequence goes on from NZ_JACHWV010000003.1 coordinate 184,216, forward strand.
AATATAAAACATTTAAAGATTTACAAGACCAATGGAGAAATGCTGGTCCAATACCAAGAGATAAATATAATAACGCTTGGAACAGCTACCATTTTAATGTAGAACGTTTCTATGATTTATTACACTTAGATCGAGATTTACGCGATAAAGATTTTGAACATAATTTAGAGCAAAAAACAAAAATCATAGAACAAGCAGAAGCACTAGCTAAAGACGATAATATAAACAGAGCCTTTAGAGAACTTCAAAACCTTCATAAAATCTGGAAAGAAGAGCTTGGTCCTGTAGCAAGAGAACACAGAGAACCAATCTGGGATCGATTTAAAGAAGCTACAAAAAAAATTAATGAAAACAGACAAGATTACTTTAAAAGCTTAGATAAACTATACGAGCAAAATCTTGTAAACAAACAAGCTATTATAGATAAGATTGCTCAAATTTCTTCAGAAAATATAAACACACATAAAGGTTGGCAAAATAAAATTAAAGAGGTAGAAGCTTTAAGAGAAGAGTTTTTTAAAGCAGGAAAAGTACCTATTAAAGTTAACGAAGCAACTTGGGCTAAATTTAAAGAAGCCGTTCGCACCTTTAACAGAAAGAAAAATCAGTTCTACAAAGACTTAAAAAAGGAACAATACGTTAACCTAGAGAAAAAACAAGAACTTGTTAAAATTGCAGAAGAAAACAAAGACAACGAAGATTTTGAAGTAACTACACCTTTAATGAAAAAAATCCAAGCAGATTGGAAAAAAATTGGACATGTACCAAGAAAGGACAGCGACAAAATCTGGAAACAATTTAAGACTGCATGTAACCACTATTTTAATAGAATAAAAGACCAACGTAATGCAGCGTCTGCAGAAGAAGAGCAAGCTTTTAAAGAAAAAGAAGCATTACTAGCCAAAGTTAAAGAGTTAAAATTAACCGGAGACCAAAAGGAAGACTTAGCTACTATAAAAGAACAAATTAATAATTGGAAAAATATAGGTCGCGTACCTAAAAATAAAAAACATATTGAAGGTGACTTTAATAATGTATTAGATGGTTTGTTTAAAAACTTAGATTTAAACAAATCTGAAGCTGAAATGATTAAGTTTGAAAATAAACTTCAAGATTTATCATCTACAGACAACCAAAAAGTAATTGATAACGAACGTTTTTACATTCAGAAAAAAGTAGATGAAATAAAAGGAGAAATTAACCAACTAGAAAACAATTTACAGTTTTTTACTAATGTTAAATCTGATAATCCTCTTGTTAAAGAAGTACATAAAAACATAAAAAAGCATAAAGAGGAATTAGACATTTGGCTAACTAAACTTAAAAAAATTAAGTCTCTATATTAATTAAAAATAACGATTATGATATAGTATTTAATTAATCTATTACTCATAATCATTAAAATTATAGGAAACATTTTCTAATAAAAAAAACCAAACCCTATTTCTGAGAGGAAATAGGGTTTTGGCTCCTAACTAAACTAACCAATTATTTCTCTTCGCTTACAAGAAATAATTTTATTTTCTATGACACCTAATATGATGTATGCTATTAATCAACTTTATTCTATAATAAGGTAAGATTAAATGTCATATGCCTTATATACGATACATTTATTGTTTTGGATTTTTATAGATTACACAAAAGTTGATTTTAACATATTTTTAAGTAAATCAAGTAGTTAAAACCTTAACCAAATTACAATTAACTTTTTATAAATTATTTTTTTTAAAAAATTATAGCAGTTTTTTGGCTTCTTCCCTAATTGTAACATTTAAAAAAATCAGTAGATTTTTCCAATTACAGTTTTTTGGCTTCTTCCCAAAATTGTAATGTTTGAAAAAATCAGTAGATTTTTCTAATTACAGTTTTTTGGCTTCTTCCCAAATTGTAATATTTAAAAAAATCAGTAGATTTTTCCAATTACAGTTTTTTGGCTTCTTCCCAAATTGTAATATTTGAAAAAATCAGTAGATTTTTCCAATTACAGTTTTTTGGCTTCTTCCCAAAAAACATCCATTTCAGTAAGAGTCATGTCTTTTAAGTCTTTATTTAAAGATTTTGCTTTTTCTTCTAAATAAACAAAACGCTTTGAGAACTTTTTATTTGTCCTTTCTAATGCATTTTCTGGGTTAATTTTTAAAAACCGCGCATAATTCACCATAGAAAAAAGTACATCTCCAAACTCAGCTTCCATAGCATCTTGATTACCGTTTTGTACTTCTTCTTTAAATTCAGATAACTCCTCTTCTACTTTTTCCCAAACTTGCTCTGGTTGTTCCCAATCAAAACCAACACCTGCAACTTTATCTTGTATTCTACTTGCTTTAACAAGTGCTGGTAAACTTTTTGGCACGCCTTCTAAAACACTTTTTTTTCCTTCTTTTAGTTTAAGGTTTTCCCAATTACGTTTTACGTCTTCTTCATTTTCAACTTTTACATCTCCATAAATATGCGGATGCCTATGTATTAGTTTATCGCAAACAGTATTTAGTACATCGGCTATATCAAAATCATTAGTTTCACTTCCTACTTTTGCATAAAAAACTAAGTGAAGCATTAGGTCTCCTAGTTCCTTTTTTACTTCTTCTAAATCGTTATCCAAAATAGCGTCACCTAGTTCGTAAGTTTCTTCTATAGTAAGATGGCGTAAGCTTTGCATGGTTTGTTTTTTATCCCAAGGACATTGCTCGCGTAACTCATCCATAATGGTTAACAAACGGTCAAATGCTTTTAATTGATCAGGTCTACTATTCATAAAAAAGGGTTTTGGTAAAAGTACAATGATTTATTATTGCGTAAAACATTGGCACAAAAAAATCCAGCTTTAAGGCTGGATTTTTTTATATTTTAATAAACAAGTTTATTCTTCTTCTTCATCACTTGTTGTTACTTCTTCTTCTTCTAAATTTAAAAGATCATTTTTAACAAGTAAATTATACCACTGAATTACTTTTTTAATATCACTAACATATACTCTATCTTCATCATAATCTGGTAATACTTCAAAGAAGTATTCTTCTAACTTATCTTTAGAGTCTTTATGGCTAATAGCTGTTTCTTGTCCGTTTTCTTTTTCGCTTATTTTTCTAAAAACATCTGCTAAAGGCACTTCTTCGGTTAAAGTATATATTGCTATCTCGCTTAATACACTTACATTTTGTTGTATACCAATAGATAATCTTTTTTGATCTATTAAAGATTCTGCTATAAAGCCCGTTCTTGTTTGAGTTACTAATTTGTATAATCCAGGTTTACCTGAAATTGCTAAAACTTTTTCTAAAGCCATAAATTTATTTTTAAGGGTCGCAAATATCTAATGTTACTTTGGGTTTTCCAAACGTTTAACGTTTCTTTTTCATTAACGGAAACTTCATTCGGTAATCTACGTTTATTTTTCCTTTAGAAATATTGGTTAGCTTTCCTTTAATTAAGCGTTTTTTAAGTGCAGATAATTTATCTGTAAATAACACGCCTTCTATATGGTCATACTCATGTTGAAATACTCGTGCTGCAAGACCTGACAACTCTTCTGTATGTGTATTAAAATCTTGATCTTGATATTGTATTTTTATATTTGGTTGTCTAAACACGTCTTCTCTAACATCTGGTATACTAAGACAGCCTTCGTTAAATGCCCATTCGTCTCCAGTTTCTTCTAGTATAATTGGGTTAATAAAAACACGTTTAAAATCTTTTAATTGTTCTTGCTCTTCCTTAGACAAATCATCATCTTCTGCAAAAGGTGATGCATCAACTATAAAAAGTCTAATTGATAACCCAATTTGTGGTGCTGCAAGACCAACACCGTATGCACCATACATAGTTTCAAACATGTTATCTATTAATGTGTCAAGATTTGGGTAATCTTTTGTTATTTCTTTGGCTTGCTTTTTTAAAACGGGATCGCCGTAAGCAACTATAGGTAATATCATAAATTATTATTTATTATAAAGGTAACTTTGTAAGATGATAGTTGCACTAACCTCATCTAACAAAGCTTTGTTTTGTCTTTGTTTTTTCTTTAATCCACTATCAATTAAGGTTTGCGCTGCCATTTTTGAGGTAAAACGCTCGTCTACTCTTTCAATAGGAATGTGCGGAAATGTAGATCTTAGTTTAGAAATAAATGGTTTAATTAAAGCTTCGCTTTCGCTAGCTGTATTATCCATTTGTTTTGGCTCTCCAACTAAAAAAAGCTCTACATTCTCTTTTTCTGTATATGTTTTTAAGTAATCTAAAAGCTCTTTTGTAGCTACAGTAGCTAGTCCTGATGCTATAATTTGCATATCGTCTGTAACTGCTAATCCTGTTCTTACTTTACCGTAATCTATTGCTAATATTTGAGCCATCTTAAAATTTTATGCAAATTTATGGTTTTATAGATTAACACCTTAAATATTATGCCATATTTTAATTTATAGGAATTATATTTGCGTGAAGGATTGAAGCGACATCCTTTTTTTGCTGCCATATATGGCAAAAAAAGATATAGCGTAAAGCCTGACCTTTAGGGCACGCCAAAAAATTGAAATTACAAAAAATGAAAGATTTACAACAAATTATTGAAACTGCTTGGGATAACCGAGAGCTTTTAACCGAAACATCTACTATTGAAGCAATTAGAAAAGTGATAGCGCTTTTAGATGAAGGTACACTTCGTGTTGCTGAACCTACTACAGATGGTTGGCAAGTTAACGAATGGGTTAAAAAAGCTGTTGTTTTATACTTCCCGATACAAAAAATGGAAACTTTAGAAGTTGGTATTTTTGAATATCATGATAAAATCCCTTTAAAAACTGGATATAAAGAAAAAGGTATTAGAGTTGTACCTCATGCTGTGGCACGTCATGGTGCATACATATCTGCAGGTACTATTTTAATGCCTAGTTATGTAAATATTGGCGCTTATGTAGACGAAGGTACTATGGTAGATACTTGGGCTACTGTTGGTAGTTGTGCGCAAATTGGTAAAAACGTACATCTTTCTGGTGGTGTTGGTATTGGTGGTGTTTTAGAGCCTTTACAAGCTGCTCCTGTAATTATTGAAGATGGTGCCTTTATTGGTAGTAGATGTATTGTTGTAGAAGGTGTTAGAGTTGGTAAAGAAGCTGTATTAGGTGCAAATGTTGTTTTAACTATGAGTACTAAAATTATTGATGTTACTGGTGACGAACCTGTTGAAATGAAAGGTTATGTACCAGAACGTTCTGTAGTAATCCCTGGAAGTTACACTAAAGAGTTTGCTGCTGGAAGTTACAACGTACCTTGCGCTTTAATTATTGGTAAGCGTAAAGAAAGTACTAACAAAAAAACATCGCTTAACGATGCGTTACGCGAATATGATGTGGCTGTTTAAATGAAAATCACATAACAAAATGAATATAAAAAATCCTAAACTTTAAAGTTTAGGATTTTTTATATTATGACTTAAATTGCATTTTACGTCCAGATCTACGCAATTTTTTTCGGTTTATTTTATGTTGAAACGCCATACTATGCTTTAACATTAAATCATGGGTTTCTTGGTATGGTTTTTTATATAATTCTGAATACTTTTCTGCAATTACTTTAATCATCGTTTTAGATAGCCACAAGCGTCTAAAATTATGCATACGCTTATCAAAGGTCATGTTTTCAAAACGCATTCGGTTTAAATCTATAAGGTAGAATTTATAACCTTGCTCTGTTTTAACAACCAAAGTGTTTCCTGGTGAATGATCTAAAAAATTAATATTATTTTCATGTAATTTGAAGGTAAATCGAGCAAATTGCTTTAATATTTCTTCTCTTTTAGGGTATTTTGGATTGTGTATTAATGCTCTAAATTCAAAATCATAATCAATATGTTCACTCACATAATAGCTGTTTTTTAATCCAAAAACAGATGTTTCTTCTATATAGGCAATAGGAAAAGGTGTTGATATTTCACAATCTATTAACCTGCTTGCATATTCAAAAGACCGTTTAGCTTTACTTGGTCTTATCCATTTGTAAATAAAACTATTAAAAGCATTTGGTTTTTTAAAGGACTTTATATTTAGCTTTAAACCATCAATCTGAAAAGATTTTATAACGTTACGTTGGCCAATAGTTACAGCTTCTCCTTTGTTATCAAAATCCTTAATTAAATTTTCAATTTCAGATTTTAAATGTTGATATTTTGGATGACAGTGTATGATTTTAATTAATTTTAAGTTGCTTCAAAGATATGTTAAACTAAATTTTAATAAAAGCCGATAAAATTATATTTTGCACTTAGGCAAAAGCCAATTTAGATGAAGAAGATTTTAATCATTCAAAATAAAAGAATTGGAGATGTGCTATTAGCCTCTTTAATTGCTACAAATTTAAAAAAAGTATTTCCTGATTCTGTAATAGATTACATGGTTTACGATTACACAACTGGTGTTATCGAACAAAACCCAGCAATTGATAATATTATTGAAATTAAGGAAAAAGAACTAAAAAAAATACCCGTTCTTCTTAAAACAGCTTTTAATGTACGACGCAAAAAGTATGATATTGTTGTAGATCCTTACGCAAAATTTCAAAGTCGTGTAATTACTTTATTATCGGGAGCAAATACTAGAATAGGATTTAAAAAACGAGAAAAAAATCCACCTTTACCGTTTTACACACACAATATTTCGTTTTTAAAAGAAAAGTCTAAACCTTGCGGAAAATCTATTGAAGACAGAGTACATTTGGTGACTTCGGTTTATGATATTAAAAACCCTGTTTACGAACCCAAAATATTTTTAACAGATAAAGAAGAACAATACGATAAGCTTAACCAATACAACAAGCCTGTTATCATGTTTGGTATTTTGGGTAGCACGCCACAAAAATCTATGCCTTATGATTATATCGTAAAGCTGATAGATTTTGTAACCGAAAATTATGATGTATATGCTTTATTTAACTATGCACCACATCAAAAAGAAGATGCGCAAACTATCTATAATCAGTGTAAACACAAAGAACAAATTATTTTTGATATTTATGAAGAAAGTATTCGTGGATTTGTGTTACTTATGAATAAATGCAATCTATTAATTGCAAATGAAGGCGGCACAGTACACATTGCAAAAGCTTTAAACAAACCAACATTTACTATTTTTTCTCCTTATGTATTAAAAGAACATTGGGCAAGTTTTGAAGACGGTAAAAAACACACATCTATTCACCTTTTAGATGAAAAACCAGATTTATTTTCTACAGATAGAGAACAGCGTAAAAAAATTGAAGAAGACCCTACTTTTCTTTACAAACAATTAACACCAGATATTATTATCCCAAAATTAGATGCTTTTTTAAGGCAACACTTTCAATAAATAAAAAACCTAATAATGAGTAAACTAAGTTTAATTGATCGATTTCATCACTGGAGAAGAAAAAACAGATGGAATAGACAATATAAAAAGGGAAAATGGGATTATCTAAATAACGATCGTGAGGACTTAAGATATCAAAAAATTGTTGAATTTATTTCTAAGTACGCTTCTAAAAACCCTACTATTCTAGACCTTGGTGCTGGAGAAGCTGTTTTAAACGGAAAGTTTGATAAAAATAGTTATTCTCACTTTTACAATGTAGACTTCTCTAAGAACTCTATAGACAAAGCAAAACAAAAGCAACTTCCAAATTCTACTAGTTTAGTTGCAGATATCCATAATTACAATCCAAATAAGACTTATGATGTAATTGTTTTTAATGAAGCTTATTATTACGTACATCATAACTTAAAAAAAGAAGTCCTAAATAGATTTATAGGTAAACTTAAACCTAATGGATTACTAGTAGTTTCTATCTACAAAGAAGGTTTAGATTGTTGGGAAATTATTGATGCAAATACAAGTATAGAAAAACTTGACTTTAACAAAGTTGAAACAGATAGAGAACAAACCTATTGGAAAGTTGGTGCTTACCGTGTTAACTAGTTTGTTTTATACCAAACTCTGTCCATGTTGTCTTTTTAGCTTTTGTCTCTTTTCTAATGGCTAAGTTTTTGGCTATAGCTTTATCATTTTTATAACCTCTTTCATGATAAAGATGTACGCATATAGCACTATATCTTATCTGTATGGGCTTTACACCTTTATTAACTAAACGTTCTCCTAACTCTCTATCTTCGCCTCCATATTCCATTCTCTGATCAAACCCATTAACAGCTAATATATCTTGTTTCCAACCTGATGCATTCATACCATCCCAAGTAGCTTTGGTTGGCGTTAACTTATTTAATAGAAACTGTTTTGTTCCTTTTGCAGTTAATTTATTTAGCTTAAATGAAGATTTTAAACCATGATCTAATAACCAGTGTTTATCAAAACATGATTGCTTGATGATATCTTTTTCAGTAATAATTTCAGAGATGTGTTTTGGTAATTTAAAGTAACCTCCAGATAAAAAGCAATTATCTTTTTTTAAATCATAATGTGTTTGCACAAAGTCTTTTCTAGGAATACAATCACCATCCGTAAATAGCAAATAATCTGCATTTGACTTTAAAATGGCTTTATTTAAAATTGTTGTTTTTCTAAAGCCTTTATCCTCTTGCCAAACGTGCTTAATTTTTAAGTTTGATTTACTAATAAAATTGTCTACTACAGTTTTTGTATTATCCGTAGATCCATCATCTGCTATAATAATTTCAAAATCTGTAAAGGTTTGCTGGTTATATCCAACTAAGACATTATACAGCCATTTAGGCTGATTATAAGTACTTATAATTACAGAGATTTTTGGCATACTATTTTTTAACAATACCGTAATCTGTCCAAGTACGATTTTCGTCTTTAACTGCTTTTCTAATTTTTAAATTTCGCTCTAAAGACTCTTTTGTTTTGTAGCCTCTTGGATGATCTAAGTGCAAAACAATTGCTTTATGTCTTATTTGTTTAGATTTAATTCCATAATTAAATAAACGCTCTCCTAGTTCTCTATCTGGTCCACCATATTGCATACGTTCATCATAACCATTTATAGCAATCAAATCTTCTTTCCAGGCACTTGAGTTACAGTTGTTAAATGTTGCTCCTGTTGGTGTTGTAGCATCTAAAAAATCTGCCCAAAGTCCGTTAGCGTTTAGTTTTAAAGCTTGTTTAAAACTTACACTTCCGTTTTCTTTTAACCATTTAGTATCAAAACAATTTTCGTTTTCAATATCTTTCAACTCAATGGTTTCACTTGTTGGCATATCTAATTTTAAATAACCACCAGAAAGAAAGTAGCCTTTCTCTGCATATTTTGCATGAGTTGACACAAAATCTTTACGAGCAATACAATCTCCATCCGTCATTAAAATATAATCATACTCTGTTTGCATGATACACTTATTTAATAATTCTTGGCGTCTATAACCTTTGTCTTCATGCCAAATATGACGTAAATTTACAGGGTAATCTGCTTTAAAACGATCTATTAACTGCTTAGTTGTTTCACGCGAGCCATCATCTGCTATAATAACTTCAAAATTATCATAGTCTTGATATTTATAGCTTTCTAAAACTTTTTCTAACCAAGCTTCAGCGTTATAAGTACTAATTATTACAGATATAGGTAAACCACTCATTAATGTATTGTTTCAAATTGAATTGCAAAGATAGACATATTTAAAATATTGCATGCTTTAGTTTTGTTTAAGAAGAATATAAAAACGTAAATTTGTCTTTTATTTATTGTTTTAAATGAAGAAATTATCCGTCATCATTCCTACCTTTAACGAGGAAAATTATATAGAAAAAGCTTTGCGTTCTGTACGTTTTGCTGATGAGATTATTGTTGTAGATTCTTTTAGCTCTGATAAAACAGTAGATATTGCTAAGAAAAATAATTGCACCGTTGTGCAACGACAATTTGATAATTTTTCTAATCAAAAAAACTTTGCCTTACAATATGCAACTGGTGAATGGGTACTATTTATTGATGCTGACGAGCGTATTCCTTTTGCTTTAAAACAAGAAATTTTAGAGGTTATTAAAAACCCGAAACATGCTGGATACAAGCTAAACTTTCCGCATTTTTATATGAATCGTTTTCTGTATCATCATTACGATTCTGTACTACGATTAGTTAAACGTGCTAATTGTAAATTTGAAGGTTTAGTACACGAAAAATTGATTATTGATGGTAGTATTGGTCAACTTAAAAATCCTGTACTTCATTTTACTTACAAAGGTCTAGAACACTACATTAGCAAAAAAGACAGTTATGCTTGGTTTCAGGCAGAACAAATGCTTAAAAAAGGAAAAAAAGCAACTTATTTTCATTTAGCATTTAAACCGTTTTATCGTTTTTTTAGTAGCTATATTTTAAGACGCGGTTTTATGGATGGTATTCCTGGACTTGCTGTTGCTAGCATTAACGCTTACGGTGTATTTTCCAGATATGCCAAATTAATGTTACTAAAAAAAGGGATTAAATAGTTTAAAACAACTTACCTACTTTAAGTTTCCAAATAAATTTAAGCAAAGTATCTTCTCCTTTTATATCTAAGCGTTGTACTTGATATTTATTTTTAAAAGGAAATTTATTAATTCTATTACCTATGCGTAAACCGTAATCTAAATGGTTTGCTTTTAACAAAGTTTCAAATTGCTTATTAATTGGATTTTTTCTAGGGAATTTTCCGTAAGGATAAGCAATTGTATTGGACAACTCTAACTCATTGTTTTTAATAAATTCTTGACATGATTTTAAGTCTAACCCTATCGTATCTATAGAAGATAATTGGTAATTAATATGACCGTAACTATGCCAACCAAGCTCGATAATAGATGGATCTAGTTGCTTTAATTGTGCTACAGACATTATTGGTTTTTTACCTTCATCCCAATTATTTTTATTACCAACAAATTTAAAAGGCACATAAAAACAAGCTTTAAGATTATGTTTTTCAAACAATGGATATGCTAATTCTAATTGATTAACATACACATCGTCAAACGTAATAATTACAGAATTTTTCGGTAAATCTTTTGCAGTTTTAAAACGCTCTAAATCTTTAAAATGAAGCATTTTATAACCGTTATTTTTTAGATACAGCAACTGTTTTTCCAGCTTATCCACATGTATAGTCAAACCTTTAGCTTCATCTATTTTAGAAGTCACAGAATGATACATTAATACCGGTAATTTTGCCATAACAAAAATGATTTTTAACTACTCACAAATATATAAAGCCTATTGGTTATATTTGCCTAAAATCTTATTTTCTATAACATGATAAGCGCTTTAGCTATAACTTATAACGAAGAAAAAAATGTAGAACGCTACATTAAAAGCTTATCTTTTGCAGACGAAATTATCATAGTAGATTCTTTTAGTACAGATAATACTGTAAATCTTGCTAAACAACTTGGTGCAAAAGTAATACAACGTAAATTTGATGATTTTTCAACACAAAAAAACTATACACTAAGTTTGGCTAATAACGATTGGGTTACTTTTTTTGATTTAGATGAAATTGTGACTCCTGAATTGGCTGAAGAAATTACAAACACCATAAAAACAAACCCTAAAAATGAAGCTTTTAAAGTAAAACGAAACTTTTATTTTATGGGTAAACGATTGAAATATAGCGGATTTCAAACGGATTATGTTGTTAGACTATTTAATAAAAACAACAGCAAATACAACGGTAAATTAGTACATGAAGCTATAGAAACAGCTTCAACTATTAAAAAATTAAAAAATAAAGTAGATCATTACACGTATAAATCTTTTGACGATTATAATTTAAAACTTACCAAATACAGTAAATTAAAAGCAGAAGAATTATATAATAAAAATGTACGTCCAAATCTATATCATTTTTTATTTAGACCTTGGTACAGATTTATGCACCAATACTTTTTAAGACTTGGTTTTTTAGATGGAAAAGAAGGTTTTATAGTATCTTATCTTAGTGGTTTTATGGTGTTTAAGCGTTATATTCAGCTTTGGACTATGTACAGAAATATTGAATAGATGAAACACGTTTTTTTAGAATCTCATAACATAAAAAATCAATTTAACGGTTTTGGGCAATTTAATTATCATCTAATTAATGGGCTTTATAATGCGCAAATTGAAGATTTTAAAATAACACTTAATGCTAAAAACACAACGCCTTTAAAAGATAAATACGGTAATTATTTTAACTATAAAACTTATAAATCTTTAAGCCGAAAACCTTTATTCAGAATAAAAAAGAAGTACGATGTTTGGCATAGTTTAAATCAAAATATAAAAGTAGAACCATTTTTTAATATTCCGTATGTATTAACAATTCATGACGTAAATTTTGTAGATGAAGTTTCTAACGATATGGATCATAAAGTTAATCTTAGGTTTAAAGAAAAATTAAAAAGAAGTAATGCCATTACTTACATATCTGAATTTGCTAAACAATCTACTCACAAATATTTTGATGTTCCAAACATTCCTGAATATGTAATTTACAACGGTAATCCTATAAGCAAACTCCAAACCGATTTTAAAGTGGTTACACCAGTAACCCAACGACCATTTTTATTTTTTATTGGCGGATTAACAGCACGTAAAAATCCACATACTTTAGTGCAAATGTTAGAGCATTTACCAGATTTTGATTTGGTACTTGCAGGATCAAAAAAAGACGATTATACAACCAATGTTTTAGAAACTGCAATTGCAAAAACTAATACAAAAAGCCAAATCCATATTCTAGGTAAAATTAGTTCTACCGAGAAACATTATTACTATAAACATTGTGAAGCGTTGGTGTTTCCTTCATTATTAGAAGGTTTTGGGTTACCACCAATAGAAGCGATGTCTTATGGTAAACCTGTATTTTTATCCAACCTTACATCGTTACCAGAAATTGGTGGTAAACATGCTTTTTACTGGGATAATTTTGATTCAAAATACATGGCTAACGTCTTGATAGAAGGATTACATAAGTATGAAACCAACAAAGACTTTTATATAAATGCATATCAAAACCGTGCTAAAAGTTTTAATTGGAATACTGCTGCATTACACTATGCAGACGTCTACAGAAGCTTATTTTAAAACAATTTGTTGTTTCTGCTTTAAAGAATATTTTAAAGGCGCACCTTGAAAAACTATCCAAAATAATTTTGCTCTATTCTTACTGGTCAACGCTTTTAAAGCTAACTTTAGTAAAATAATAAATTGTAAACATTTATATTTTAAATAAGAGTAATTTTTGCGGTATATATAAAGCCTAGAAATCATTAACTCTTGCTTAATTAAAGGATTAGCTTTTACGGTTGCACTTTCTAAATGTTTAAAAGTAGATGTTGGTACTAAAACACTTTTATAACCCAATTGTTTTAACCTAAAACACAAATCCATTTCTTCAAAATATAAAAACAAATTAGTGTCAAAACCTCCAATATTTGCAAAAACTTCAGCTTTAAAAAACATAAAACAACCTTGTAAAGCTGGTACTTGAAAAGGTGTTTTATATGGTAAATCTTTTCGTTTTGGATGATTTTTTATAAATTTTTCTATAAAACTTCTACCAAATAATTCTTTTCTAAACCCTTGAAAATAATCAAACCCAATTACAGGTTTATTATCAATATTTAATTGTTGTGGTGAACAGACTGCAACATCATCGTTTACTTTTAAATAGTCTATTAAAGGAGAAAAACAATCTTCTGTAATTATTACATCGTTATTTATAAAAGCTAAATATTTACCCTTTGCAAACTGAACACCTAACATATTCCCTGCACCAAAACCTAAATTTATAGCGCTTTTATGAAATATTACAGGATAATTTATAGCTTTAAAAGTAGTTTCTAATTGTAAACTTAAAGGTTCTGTAGAGGCATTATCAATTACAATAACTTCATAAGTATAATTTTTAGGAAACTTAGCTACTAATGAGTTTACAAAATCTAAAGTCAATTTTGCATTATTATAATTTACTGTAATTATAGATACATCTACCGTAGTCATTAAAAAATATTAAGCGTTATACATGGTTTTAAAATAAGCTTCAAAATGCTCTTGAAAATAAAAGTCTGCTCCATTAGGTGTTGTTGGAAACATTACAGGATAATCTGGATATGCTTCCAATAGTCTTGGCACTTTTAATCCTTCTGCAATTGCATAAGCAAAAGTTTGATTACTTAAATAAAACTTACATGATTTTATTATTTGTGCTAGTTCTAGAAAGTCTTTAACATCATAAAATTCTAGATTTGGTACGCTTTGCTTTAAATCCTCATATTCATCTTTTGTGCCCAAAAACAATAAGTTGTCGTAGTGTTTTAAAAATGAATAATCTATAAACACATTACGTGCTCTAAAGGTACGTACAATTACAATTTTATCTTTAATAGTGTTATGTGGTTTTACATCTAAATAAGGTAATGTCATATCTGCTTGTTTTCCTACAAGATGATAATACCATCTAAATGAATGAAATTGATTTGAAATTGGTAAAGCTCTAAAAAAATCTAAATCAACATCTATAGTTTGGTTGGTGTAAACTGTCACGCTATTTAAGTACGATTGTTCTTTTAATAATGGTAAAAGCATATTAAAAGATCTTTCGGAAATCATAATATTTCCTGATGGATGTTTAAAATATTGTCCGTTATATGGCTGATTAACTTTAACTATTAAATTGCAAGTTTTGGTTTTTGACAACTCTTTTATAATGGGTAAAGCATAAATCAAATCTCCTAAATGACCAGAATGTGATAAATTAATTTCGGTTTTAGAATCGATATTATCTTTAAACTGTTTTAAAGTTTTTAAAACTTCAGGATTTAAAGTAGTACGTTTTTTCTGCTCGCGTTTTGCATGTTTAACTTCTAAATATTTGCTTTTATTGTTGGTAATTTTATACCAGAATTTTAATATTTCAGAGTTCATAAAACAGTCGATTAATTTAAAATTTGGTCTAACGTACTATACACAGCTTTTTCACTTAAAAACTCTTCGTAAAATAGATTTGCCTTTTGCTTGTTGGTTTCATAAAAACTAGAATCATTAAGTAATTGCGTTGTGTAAGACGCAAATTTAGTTGCATTATCTGTTACTAAACAACCATTATCTACTTTATTAATTAATCCATCTACGCCTCTTGTATTACATACAACTGGCAAATTAAAGGATAACGCTTCTACGACTTTAATTTTTAATCCTGTACCGCTTAGCATTGGACAAATTACAACTTTTGAAGCATTGTAAGTTGCTGATAAATCTTCAACATAATTAATTTTAATTACGTTTGGATAATCCTTAATATGCTTATTTATTTTTCCAACTACGGTTATAGATATTTTAGTCTCTAATAAAGGATAAACTTTATTAAAAAACCATTGTGCTGCTGCTATATTATGTTCGTTTTCACTAGCTACGTATAAAACATCTATAGTTTTTGTTGTGTTTTGTATTTTACTAGTTGTTAAATGTGGCACTAAATGCACTGGTGTTTTTATAAATTGCTCAAACAGATATTTTTCTTCTACAGAAATTGCCCAAACTTGATCTACACTATTTAAAAGTTTCATTTCGCCTTCAAAAAATTCACCTAGCTTAAAATCTTTTCGGCTTTTAAATTGAGATGTTAAAAAATCGTGTGTATCTACAATTGTCGTTGCTCCTTTTAAGTATGGATTATCTAAAACCAAAGGTACCCAACAAGAATAACTAACAATTATTTTATCGTATGTGTTATTTTGCAACACCTTATTAAAGGCTTGTTGTTGATTTAATTGTCTACGATCAAAAGGTTTAGGTATTTTACTAAACAATTTGGGTATAGAGACTTTAAAAAAATAACTTAAACCTCCTTTTTTTTGCTTTGGCAAAAAATGTACTTGATTAACTAATTTTTCAGATTTAAGTGCTTCTACATCTTGTTCTGTAAAGTGTTTATCGGCTTCTGCTACTAAATCTAAGGTTATATTTTTAGCCTTAAAATACTGTAAAAGCGTAAAAGCTCTTACGTGGTTACCTTGTGAACGCACCAACGGATTACCTGGAAAAAAATATAATACTTTCATTAAATTACTTACAGAAACAGCTCCAAAAATAGCATTTTATAATTTATTAGCCATTATATTTTATTTTTGAAGATTTGCAACTTAATTTTACAATCTATTTTAATTTTCATGCAAGAAACGCCTTTAATTTCAGTAATAATTCCGTGTTATAATGGAGAACAATATATTGAAAAAACTCTTCAACATATAATAAATCAAACGTTTACAAATTGGGAATGTATTGTTGTTGATGATGGTAGCTCGGATAATTCTAAAGAAATTATTACTGCTTTTGAAAATCTAGACAATAGAATTATTTATTATTATCAAGATAACCAAGGACTTTCTGGTTCTAGAAATTCTGGAACAAAAATTAGCAAAGGAAAATACATCTATTATTTGGATGCAGACGATTTGATTGATAAAAACACGCTTCAAAATTTTGTTAATTTAATACCTCACAACACAGATATTATCTTTGGCAAGACTGCATTAACAGATGGACATAACAAAAACATTATTGGTTATTTAGAACATTTTCTACCAGTAAACCATAAGTTATCAAATACCAATTACAAGTTAATACCAATGGTATTAAATGATAAAATAAGTTGTGTTGCACATAATAGATTATACAAAAAAACCTTTATTACTAAGCATAACCTTGCTTTTAAAGACCGATTATTACATGAAGACGAATTATGGTTTTTTGAAACCTTAATTAACTGCCAATCTATTATATTAAGTGATCAAACAACATATTATTACAATACTGGAAATCAAAACTCTATTACCAATAATTTTAGCATTAAAAACACCAAAGCATATTTAGATATTTTAGATACTATCTATCAAAAATATTATCTAAACGCAGAATCAACTGAAGCAAAAAACGTTACAAATCTATATCTTAATTATTTTAAAATGACCATAATAACACATTGTTATTTTAACACGCCAAATCAAGATAAAGAAGACGTTAACACGTTAATTACAAATGCTTTTAAAGCTGTAAAACTACCAGAAGCTAGTTACAATAATCTAAGTAACAGCTTAAAACAATTGCACCAAAATTTTAAAACAGTATTGCCTTTAGGCTTAGATAAAACGCTTAACTATTTGCGTTGGTATAAATCTAAAAGTCTAAAAAAAATAATAAAACGACAATTAATCTTAATACAAGCTAAGATGGCTTAAAGATATTTTCTTTTAAGTTGTTCTATTAAAGATTGCGAATCAAAATCTGCATTTTTATCAAAATTAGGCTCGCGTCTAGTCATTTCATTCCAAAGATGAATTGCGTAAGTATCTTTAAATAAATCCGCACTATTTTTAAAAGTGTTATCGTAAACTGTATGCCAGTTAGAAAAATGTATTGGAAAAAAATAGGTAAATGGTTTGGCTTTGTCCTTTATTTTGAAATAATCTAAAGCTTTAGTAAAACCTTCTGGTCCTCCTGATTCGCCCCATTCTATATGCTCTCTACCTTTACCCCAAAATTTACGTTTACGCTTTACCTTTTTTTGGTGTTTACTATCGTAAGGTAAAATAGTATTTGGGAATTCGCAATTATGACTTAAAAATTTGCACATCTCATGTCCTGGTTTAAATCCTAAAACAGCAGGACAAACAAGATCTATAGATTCTGAGCCAAACACTTCATCTTCATCAAAATTAAAAGGTTTAATACATATCACATCTGTATCTACCCAAAAACCTCCTTTTTTATATAACAATTCCCATCTAAACCAATCGGCAAAACCAGCATAACTTCCACCGTTGTAGGTGAAAATTTCAGATGAATTAATAATTTCATTTGCATCTTTTACTGTTGTTCCTTCAGGAATATTTTGCACTTCTCCATAAGTATATAAATGAAACTCATGATTATTTTTTAAAAAAGAATTAATGCAAAGCTGTTCTATTTTTGATAAAGAACCGCCAATCCATAAAGATTGAATAATAGGTAAAGCCATATAAAATTTTAAAGTTCAAAATTACAATTTTTAAACTTTAAGATTAAAATTTAAAGAATTGTTTTTTAAGATTATTGGCGTTTAAGCTTTATTACCATAATTTTACACCAAAATAAATAGGTTAATGAAATACGCACTATTAAAATATAGAGATCAAGAAACAAACATTGGCGATTACATACAAAGTCTAGCTGCAAAGCGTTTTTTACCACAAGTAGATGCGTTGATTAGTCGTGAAGCATTGGATGAAACCACTGAAAATGCTAAAATTATTTTAAACGGTTGGTTTATGCATCACCCAGAACATTGGCCACCAAGTGAGACTTTACTTCCTAAATTTGTTTCGTTTCATATCAACGATTTTGCTAAAAAACCATTAACAAGTCCAGAAGCTATAGCCTATTACAAAAAGCATCAACCTATTGGTTGTCGTGATAAATTTACACTTCAAAAATTAGAAGAAAATGGTGTAGAAGCCTACTTTTCTGGTTGTTTAACACTTACTTTAGAGAAAGAAAAATATCAAAATACAACAACACCAAATGCTATTGTTTTATGCGATATTTTATCACATAAAAACGACGTGTCCGATACTAACAAAAAAAGTCTTTGGAAAACCATTAGAAATCCACACAAGCCTATTATAAATGCTACTAAATCTTTTTTAAAAGAATACAAAGAAAAAAAAGAGGCTAAAAAAATTATAGAAAAATTAATTCCTAAATCAATATTAGAGCAAAGTATAACCGTTTCTAATCAAGATTTTAATGCAACAACGCATGAAGAAAAATTTAAAAAAGCAGAGCAGCTATTAAGCCTTTATGCATCAGCAAAACTTGTAGTTACTTCTAGAATTCATGTTGCATTACCATGTTTAGCTTTTGGTACACCTGTAATTTTTGTAAGACCAGATAGAGATACCAGTAGATTTGAAGGTATTACAGACTTTTTTAACACCTTTACTATAGACCAAATCTTAAATACCGAAAAAACAGAATTACAACAACAATTTACAAATTCAAGTAAAATAGTAAAAACAGAACATTTAAAATACAGAGAACAACTTATAAAAGACGTTAGTCAATTTATTAATTCTTAAAATGGAGCAGCTAATAGCTACTACAATACAGCACCTTAAACAAGGTAATACCATACTTTACCCAACAGATACGGTTTGGGGAATTGGTTGTGATGCCACAAATTTTGAAGCAGTAAAAAAAATCTATCAATTAAAGCTGCGTGAAGCCTCTAAAGCATTAATATGCTTGGTTAGTGATTTAAAAATGTTAGAAAAATATATTCAAGAGGTACCAGAAGTTGCTTACCAAATAATAGAATTTAGTAACAAACCAACAACTATTATTTATGACAACCCAATTGGTTTAGCTACTAATCTAATTGCAGAAGACAACACGTTGGCTATTAGAATTCCTAAAGACGAATTCTGTCAAAAACTAATCCAGCAATTTAGAAAACCAATTGTCTCTACCTCAGCAAATATAGCTGGAGAACCAACACCAAATTCCTTTAAAGAAATAAGCACGCCTATTTTAAAAGGTGTGGATTATGTTGTAAATTTGCAAAACGAAAAAAACAATACCAAACCATCTACAATTATCAAGTTATCTAGTAATGGTGAAGTAAAGATTATTCGTGAGTAAATTTACCTGATGAATTACAAACAAGCACTACAAAACCCAATATTTAAAATAATCTCTCAAGCCTCTAAAAACCTTAACTTAGATAGTTATGTAATAGGTGGTTTTGTAAGAGATTTTATTTTAAAACGTGGTAATGCAAAAGATATAGATGTGGTTGCAATTGGTAGTGGTATAGCACTTGCAAAAGAAGTGTCTAAATTATTACCAAACAAACCAAAAGTTCAAGTATTTAAAACCTACGGAACAGCAATGCTACGGTATGAAGATATCGAAATAGAATTTGTTGGTGCACGTAAAGAATCCTACAACGAAGATAGTCGTAATCCTGTTGTAGAAAATGGTACGTTAGAAGACGATCAAAACCGTCGTGATTTTACTATAAACGCATTAGCTTTAAATCTTTCTGAAGCTAATTTTGGAGACCTATTAGATCCATTTAACGGTATTGAAGATTTAGAACAAAAAATAATACGTACGCCATTAGATCCAGACATCACGTATAGTGACGATCCATTGCGCATGATGCGCGCAATACGATTTGCTACACAATTAGATTTTAAAATCGAAAATCAATCGTTAAGAGCCATTTCTAAAAATAGTGAACGCATTAAAATTATCACTAAAGAGCGTATTGTAGTAGAACTAAATAAAATTTTAGAAAGTCCAACACCTTCAATAGGGTTTTTACTTCTTGAAAAAACTGGACTTTTACAAATAATTTTACCAGAGTTAACCGCTTTAAAAGGTATTGACGAAAAAGATGGACAACGTCACAAAGATAATTTTTATCACACTTTAGAAGTTGTTGATAATATCGCAAAACATACAGATAATGTTTGGTTGCGTTGGGCTGCATTATTGCACGATATTGGTAAAGCACCAACAAAAAAGTTTAACAAAAAAGTAGGTTGGACGTTTCATGGTCATGAATTTGAAGGTTCTAAAATGGTATATCACTTATTTAAACGCTTAAAAATGCCTTTAAATGATAAGATGAAATACGTCCAAAAACTAGTCTTTATGAGCTCTAGACCAATTGTTTTAGCTCAGGACATCGTAACAGATTCGGCTGTTAGACGTTTATTATTTGATGCTGGAGATTATGTGGATGATTTAATGACGCTTTGTGAAGCAGACATCACGACAAAAAATCCTAAAAAATTTAAAAAATATCATAACAACTTTAAAATTGTAAGAGAAAAATTAGTTGAAGTTGAAGAAAAAGACTCTGTAAGAAACTTTCAGCCACCAGTTTCTGGAGAAGAAATCATGGAGACTTTCAACTTAAAACCTTCAAGAGAAGTTGGATTAATAAAAGAAGCTATAAAAGAAGCAATTTTAGAAGGCGACATTCCTAATGAACATCAAGCTGCTTTTAATTTAATGCTTGAAAAAGGTAAAGCTTTAGGTTTAAAAACTGAATAGTTATGAAAAAGAAAGACAACAAAAAAGTAATTTATTGGCTACTAACAGGCTGTTTATTAATTTTTATAATGGTTATTGTTGGAGGTATCACACGTTTAACCCATTCTGGTTTATCAATTTCTAATTACAAATTAATTTCTGGTACAATTCCTCCAATGAATGACGCCGAATGGAATGCTGCTTTTGACCTTTACAAGCAATATCCAGAATATCAAAAACTTAATAACCATTTCACTTTAGAAGATTTTAAAGACATCTACTTTTGGGAATGGATTCATCGTGTTATTGGTCGTGTTATTGGATTAGTATTTTTCTTTCCTTTTGTATACTTTTTAATTACAAAACAACTCACCAAACAAACTATAAAAAAAGCAATAGGCTTGATGTGTCTTGGTGCTTTTCAAGGATTTTTGGGTTGGTACATGGTAAAAAGCGGTTTGGTAGATCGACCAGATGTTAGTCATTTTAGATTGGCTGCGCATTTAACCACTGCATTTATCACTTTTGCTTTAACCTTTTGGGTTGCATTAGATTTAATATTTCCTTTTAACAAGGTTACAGATTCTGCTTTTAAAAACTTGTTACGAGTAACTACATTTGTGCTATTAGTACAGATAATTTATGGTGCTTTTGTTGCTGGTTTAGATGCAGGTTGGATACATAACCATTGGCCAATGATGAGTGAAGGTAAATTTATTCATGAAACTGTGTATACCGAACAAAACTCGCTTTTATTAAACCTAACCGAAGGTAAAAGTGGTGTACAGTTTGTACATCGTACACTTGCTTATTTTGTAGTTGCATTAATACTAATCGTATTTTTTAAAGGACAAAAATTTATAGAAACCAAATACCAAAAACTAGCTTTAAATAGTCTTGTAGGCTTAGTCTTTTTACAATTTGTTTTAGGTGTATTGACCCTATTATTACAAGTTCCGGTTTGGTTAGGTGTTGCACATCAAGTTGGTGCATTTTTCTTATTAACAGCAATGACATTTACTTTACATAGATTTAGCAAATAAGGATTAAAACCTTATCTTTGTAAACTTATTTTTTTAATTATGATTTACCGTTTTAGAGCTATTTTAGACAACGATACAGAAGAAGATATCTTTAGAGATTTTGAAATTCGTGAAAACGATACTATGGAAGATCTACACAATGTTATCACTCAATCTTTTGGGTTTGATGGTACAGAAATGGCGTCTTTTTATATTAGTGATGACGAATGGAATCAAGGTGAAGAAATTAGCCTTTTTGACATGAGCGATGGTTTAAATCAAGTTAAATTAATGAATGAAACTACCATTGCAGACATCGTACACGAAGCACAAACAAAACTTATCTATGTTTACGACTTTTTAAGTATGTGGACATTTTTTGTTGAATTAGCTGAAATTGTTGAAGAAGCGCAAGGCACAGATTATCCTAATCTAATGTATGTGCAAGGTCAAGTTCCTACAGAAGCGCCAGAAAAAGTTTTTGAAGCCGATAGTGATGACGACTTTAATGAATTTGACGACGACTATGATGTTGATGATTATGAAAGTTTAGATTTTGACGAAAACTGGAATTAATACCCTTTGGTATTAACATCTTGATAATTTCGTTTTACAAAATCTAATGCATTTTTTAAGATTTCGCCCATATTTTTGCTGCGCTTAAACTCTATATCCATAGTATATTCATAGATTTTAGATTTAAGCAATTCGATATGTTTTTCAATAGAAATAGTATCGTTAGTCATACAATCTAACAACTCTCCTATTCTATCTTGATAACTAATCATACGTTTTGCTATGGTAGACCGTTCTTCTATTTTATATTGATCAATAGAGTCTTTAGTAAGTTTTTCTGCAACTAATGCTACCATTTTATTATTCTCTTTAAAAAATTGCGGTCGGTAAACATTAAACTTACCTTCATAACATTGCTGATCAAAATCTATAGCTCTAATTTTAAACACCACGTGATCAAAATCGTGCGTTGTTACAATTACATAATTGTATGCGCGCATATCACCAAGTAATCTAATCATGCAACGCTCGTTAAACTTTACAAACTCTTTTGCAATTTGAGATTTTTCTGAAGGTAAACACTCTGATAATTTATTTTGAATAAACTCATCGCCTGGTATACCTGCAATATGCTCTTCTATTAAGGTATTTTTATAGACTAAAAAATTTAAATTGTATGGCGAAAGCATATGTTCTAATTCTAATCCATAGATTCTAGAAGCATCTGCTTTTTTTACATAAAAATAAGTGTAATTATCATTTAAAATATTTCTAACTTTTACTCTAAACGGTTTACTATTACCAAAGGTGCAATAATCTACAGCATCTACATTTAAAAACGGAATGGTTTTTTCGTTTCCGTCAGAGTGTAATTGTGTGTAGACTTTTTTTAGGTTAAGATCAATTTCTGCGCGATCAAATTCGTTATAATACACACGTATCCAAAGCGTATCATTATCGTCTTTATCATAAACTGTCACAGAACCTTGAAAACGCAACAAATCTTCATATAAAATCGAAATTTTTAAATTTCTATTATATTCATTTAAATACTCATGTAATTTTTCGTTTACAGGATATGATGGCTTCTTTTTAGAAATTTTTAAATCTTGCATAGCCCCTAATTTACTCAAATTTAGTGACAAATTTTATAAATTGTAACAAAACCAAGCTACAATCGTCTTACTTATATCAATCAAAAACCAAAAATATTTTGAGCACAATTTTAACCATCTCAAACCTTACAAAAAAGTACGGATATTTAACCGCAGTTAACAATCTTTCTTTCACTATTGAAAAAGGAAATGTTTACGGAATTTTAGGACCTAACGGAAGTGGTAAATCTACTACTTTAGGCATTACACTTAATGTTGTAAATAAAACTTCAGGAACTTTTCAATGGTTTAACGGAGATTTATCTACACACGAAGCATTAAAAAAAGTTGGAGCTATTATAGAGCGACCAAATTTTTATCCTTATATGTCTGCTTATAAAAACCTTAAACTAGTTTGTAAAATTAAAGACATTGCTGAAGAAAAAATAGACGAAAAACTAGAACTTGTTGGACTTATTGAAAGAAAACATAGTAAGTTTAAAACATTTTCTTTAGGGATGAAACAACGTCTTGCTATAGCTAGTGCGCTGCTTAATGATCCTGAAATTTTAATCTTAGACGAGCCTACAAATGGGCTTGATCCACAAGGAATACATCAAATTAGATCATTAATAAAAGAGATTGCAAGTAAAGGTACAACTATACTTTTAGCATCTCATTTATTAGACGAAGTTGAAAAAGTTTGTACTCACGTTGTCGTTTTAAGAAAAGGCGAAAAACTATATGAAGGTCCTGTAGACCAAATGATTACTAGCAATGGTTTTTTTGAATTAAAAGCTGAAAACACTAACAATTTAATTAACTTTTTAAACACCAATCCAAACATTAAAGATGTAAAAGTTAATGGCGATCTAATAACTGCGTTTTTAGATCAACCTATGTTATCTAGTACTTTAAACAAACTGTGTTTTGATAATGGCATCAACCTATCTCATTTAGTTTTACGTAAAGAAAGTTTAGAAGAACAATTTTTACAACTTACAGACCAATTATCTTAAACAAACCCAACCAAAAAACAGACAATAATGTTACGACTTTTAAATATAGAATTAATCAAACTTTGGAATAACCGATCAAGTAAGGTGCTTATTTTAGCATACTTTATATTATTAACATCAATAGCATTAATAGCTTCAATCAAATTTGATATTGGACCTGTTAAGTTTCATTTAGCAGAACAAGGAATTTTTGACTTTCCTTACATTTGGCATTTTAATACTTATGTTGCTGCATCGTTAAAATTTTTCTTAGCAATTGTTATTGTGTCTATGATGGCTAACGAGTATAGTAACAAGACCATTAAGCAAAACTTAATAGATGGTTTAAGCAAAAAAGAGTTTATTGCCTCTAAGTTTGTAACCGTAAGTGTTTTTGCTCTAGTATCAACCGTTTTCGTATTTATAATTACACTAATATTAGGATTTGCATTTTCTGATATTACAGAGCTTTACCATGTGTTTTCGGACACAGAATACCTTTTAGCATTCTTTGTTAAATTAGTAGGTTTCTTTTCTTTCTGCTTGTTTTTAGGTATTTTAATAAGACGATCTGCATTTGCGTTAGGCTTTTTATTTGTGTGGTTTATTATAGAAAAAATAGCATACGGATTATTACGTTGGGAAATAGAGTTAACCGAAAACTCTTGGAGAACAATTACACAGTTTTTTCCTTTAGAAAGCATGTCTAATTTAATAGTAGAACCAGGTTCAAGACTTGGCGCAGCTAAAGAACTAGCCAAACAAGTTGGCGAAGATTTTAATTTTGATTACTCTGTACATTGGTATCAAATTGTTATTGTTTTAGCATGGACATCTTTATTTATTTACGGTTCATACAAGCTACTGCAAAAAAGAGATTTATAGGTATTTAACATTTTATATCTTTTCGTTTTTCATTTTTGTAATATCTTTACAAATCTGGCTATACTAGATTATGAAAAAGATATTACTACTAACATTTTTGCTGTTAGTGTCATTTGTTCATTCTCAAAATGAAGCTTCCAACTGGTACTTTGGTAACAATGCAGGAATAAATTTTGATCTTTCAACAAATACCGTAACAGCACTTACCGATGGACAACTAGCAACAGATGAAGGCTGTACAAGTATTTCTGATGGAAATGGTGATTTATTATTTTACACAGACGGAATAACTGTATACAATAAAAACCATCAGGTAATGACTAATGGAAATGGTTTAAAAGGAAACCCTTCTAGTACGCAATCTGCTATTATAATACCAAAACCTCAAGATGCTGATATCTATTATATTTTTACTGTAGATACAGAGTTTCAAGGAAATCCTGACGAAGGTTTTCATTATTCCGAAGTAGACATGACAGTTAATGGTGGATTAGGCACTGTTACTGCAAATAAAAATATTAATCTTTTAAACAATACTTCAGAAAAACTAAGCGCTGTCTTAAAAGACTGTCAAACAGAAAATATTTGGGTAATAACATTTGCAGATATTAATGGTGACGAGTTAAACAACTCTATATTTGCTTACGAAGTAACTGCTACAGGAGTAAATACTACACCTGTAATTTCAGACCTAAATATACTTGTTCCAGAAAGAAGAGGTTATCTTAAAATTTCTCCAGACGGGACAAAAATAGCATGTGCTAATATTGCTTCCGGCTTATATCTTTTTGATTTTGACACCAATAGTGGTCAAGCTTCTAATGCTCAACAAATAAATATTAATTTAAATCCAAATGGAAAAACGCAAAGACCTTACGGTGTAGAATTTTCTCCAAATAGTCAAATCTTATATGTTTCAACCTATTTTGAAACTCCTCAAGATGACTTTAATAATGCTAATGCACAATATGGAGCCTTACTTCAATACGATTTAAGCGCTAATAACATAAGTGATTCTCAAGAAGTATTGGACCAAAGAATTATGTATAGAAGTGCATTACAACTTGGACCTGATGGTAAAATTTATAGATCATTAAGTGCTACTTATAATCAAGGCACGCCTTTTTTAAGTACAATAAATTCTCCTAACAGCTTAGGGCAAGCAGCAGATTATCAACACCAATCTGTAGATCTAAATGGACTAGTTTCTAGACAAGGCTTACCACCATTTATCGCATCCTTTTTTGTTGAAAAAATTGATATTATCCCAACCGACAATACTAATACTGTAGATTTACCATTATGCACTGGAGACGACTACACACTTATTGCAGAAGATATTCCTGGTGCAACATATACTTGGACTCAAGATGGTAATGCGATAGCAACACCAGCAATTCCTAATGAATTATTAGTGACACAAAACGGAAATTACGAAGTTATAATAGACTTAAATAATGGTGATTGTGATACAAAAGAAGGACAAGCAATTGTAACCTATTATGATATTCCTACTGCAACAACACCAAATAACATTGTAATTTGTGATGATAATAACGACAATATTTGGGACTTTAACTTATCTTCTCTAAACACAGAAATATTAAATGGTCAAGATGCTGCAGTTTACGAAGTTAAATACTTCAAAAACCAAGCAGATGCAGATAATAACCAAAACGAAATTACCGGTAATTACCAAAACACATTACCTCAAGAAACAATTATTGCTCGCGTAGAAAACATTAATAACCCTAACTGTTATGCTACAACTAATTTTGATATTTCAGTATTTCAAACACCGGTAATAGATAGCTTAAATGACTTTGAAGTTTGTGATGATTTATCTGATGGTGATGATACAAACGGTCAAACAACTGTAGACTTATCAAGTTATAATAGTCAAGTTTACAACGGACAAAACACTACTTTATTCAATATTAGTTATCACGCTAATTTAAATGATGCAGAAAATAATTTAAGTCCATTAAACCTAAACTACTATAACAACACACCTTTTCAAGAAGAAGTATATGTAAGACTAGAAAACAGTAATAACACAGACTGCTATGCAGTTAATAGCTTCAATTTAATTATCAATCCAGTACCAGCATCTTTTGACCATACGTTATTACAATGTGACGAAGATGGTATACCTGATGGGTACACTATTTTTAATTTAGAAGAAGCAATAACTAACATAACTAACAACAATGCTAATTTAACTGTTGTTTTTTATGATACTTTAAACGATGCTAATAATGAAGTTACACCAATTACTAACCCAACATCTTATAACAACTTAAGTAACCCACAAATAGTTTATGCGGTTTCAAAAGACAGTAATACTGATTGTGTAAACATTACAGAACTAACACTAGAAGTTAGTACCACTCAAATTAATAATTATGAATTTGAAGTATGTGACGAGTTAGGCTCTGAAGATGGTCTTAACACTTTCGATTTAAATGAAATAAGCACAAACATGACATCGGCATTACCAGGAAATATTACAATTAATTTTTACGAGAACTACAATGATGCGTTAACAGAAAGTAATGCCTTACCTTCAACTTTCACCAATACTTCTGCTTATTTTCAAACTATCTACGCTCGTGCAGAAAATAATAACAATTGTTATGGTATTAGCGAAGTCGATTTAATTATTAATGAGAGACCAGATTTAGATGAAGACGAAACAGTTTTTTACTGTCTTAATTTCTTCCCAGAAACTGTTACACTAAGTGCTACTTCACCTATTAATAACAACTATTATTTTAATTGGTCAACAGGACAAAACACAAATAGCATAGAAGTAAACCAACCAGGTATTTATACCGTAACTGTAACAACGGTTGATGGTTGCGAAAAAGTAAAAACTTTTACTGTAGAAGCATCTAACATAGCTACAATTGAAAATATCGATATTTTAGACGGAAATACAACAAATAATCAAGTTAGTATTTTAACCTCTGGAGAAGGTACTTATGAATACGAATTAATCAATAGTGAAGGAGAAAGTACAGGCTTCCAAAGTGACTCTGTTTTCACTCAAGTAACACCAGGAATATATACTGTTAATATAATTGACGTAAAAAATGATTGCGGATTAATTTCTGACACATTATCTGTTATAGGTTTCCCTCAATTTTTTACACCTAATAACGATGCAATTAATGATTATTGGCAAGTTTATGGTGTATCAAGTCAATTTCAACAAAATTCTAAAATATATATTTTTGATAGGTACGGTAAATTATTAACCCAAATAGATCCTAAAAGTAAAGGTTGGGACGGTACTTATAACGGACAACCAATGCCAAGTAATGATTACTGGTTTTCTGTAACACTACAAGATGGTCGTGTTTTTAAAAGTCATTTTACTTTAAAAAGGTAGTTTTTTGTAATTTTAGAAAGTAATGTCCTAAATATGAAAAACTTTACTTTCTTATACTTAGTAATTTTACTTTGCTTTTTTAATACTTTAAAAGCTCAGGATATTACATTATTTCAGCAATTTAATGGTAGTTATGATTATACCGCTATTGGTAATACTTTAAATCCTGCAGAGAATAACCTTGACAATAGTTTTTGTACGTTGCCTACTTCTGCTTCAGCTAATTTAAACTTACCAAATAATGTTAATATAATTGCGGCTTACCTGTTCTGGTCTGGCTCTGGTAATGGAGACACTCAAGTTTCCTTAAACAATATAACTATTAATGCTCAAGACACTTATAACGTAAATTATGATGCTGGTAGTAATGGACAACTCACTTACTTTGCCTGCTATGCAGATGTGACAAATCAAATAATTAACGAAGGTAACACAATATATAACCTTTCTAATTTAGATGTCAATTCGGTCCTAATAAATACACCTGGCTTTTGTAATAATCGTACTAATTATGCAGGTTGGAGTTTATACGTTATCTACGAGGATAATAACTTACCTCTTAATCAAATTAATCTTTTTCAAGGTTTAGAAATTATAAATTCTGAAGTTCAAGAAAAAACAATTATTCTAGACAACATTGATGTTTTAGATAATGACAATGCTAAAATTGGTTTTTTAGCTTGGGAAGGTGACAATGCTTTAAACTACGGAGAAAGTCTTTCTATTAACGGAAACATTCTATCCAATCCTCCTTTAAACCTACCAGACAATGCTTTTAATGGCACAAACACTTTTGCAAATTCGACAAACTTTCATAATGCAGATTTAGATGTTTATAATATTGAAAACAACATATCTATAGGCGACACACAGGTTACCATTAAAATGACTACTGGCGGTGTGGACCAATTTGGAATTTTTAGAGCAGATTTAATTATTCTTAACAACATAATTACGGTTTTAAACAGTCAATTACCAGACGCCACAATTGCAATAAACAATTATGATGTGTTTTGTGCAAATCGGGAAATAGATATAAATTACACCGTTTATAACACTAACAGCACAGATATTTTACCTGTTAATACACCAATTTCATTCTACATAAACAATACACTAATTGGGCAAAGTACAACACAAAATGACATACCAATCAATGCTTCAGAAAATAACCAAACAACCTTAACAATACCGCCTAATTATCCCGATAATTTTATTTTAGAAATCGTAGTAGATGATAATGGATCTGGCAACGGAATTGTTACTGAAACCAATGAAAACAATAATAATACGTTTCAAAATATTCAATTAATCCCATTACCAGAGACGATATTACTAAACCCTATATCTGCTTGTAACCAAGGAAAAAAGAAAGCCAATTTTGATTTAACACAAGTGTTTAGCCAAATAAATGAAACAGAATATAACAGCTTTAGTTTTTTTGAAAGTTTAGAAGATATAAATGAAGATTACCCAATTCTTTCACCAGCAAATTACGCTTCAAACTCTACGCCTCAAACAATATATATAACTGCAGAAACAGAAGAGTGTTTTGATATTTTTCAATTTGAATTACAAACTGAAAACTGTCCACCTTTTGTTCCACAAGGGTTTTCTCCTAATGGAGACTCAAAAAACGATTTCTTCAACATACAAGGATTATATGATATATTTGAAAATCACGAGCTTTTAATATACAATCGCTATGGAAAGCTAATTTTTAAAGGCAATAATAATCTAAAGTGGCATGGTCAAACCAATCAAGGCATATTAGCTTTTAGTGATGTTGTACCAACAGGAACATATTTTTACGTATTAAAACTTCATGATCCTAAATACGATGATTTGGTTGGCTGGGTATATCTTAATAAATAGTTAATAACATTTTAACGCTAAAATTTGCATTTTATCGATTATTTAAATACGTTTGTTCGCAACATAAACATACCCCAAGTTTATTTAATTGACTGATACATAGCATGAAAGCGCATAAAACCTACAAAAATAGTCTAATATTTTGGCTAACAATAACTCATTTTCTTATTGGTTACTTATCTTTTGGACAACAAATAACTGTAAATGAAAGTTTTACCTCACAACAACTTATTGAAAATAATTTAGTACAAGGTTGTGTAGAGGTTAGCAACATAAATTCTAACTTTAATGGTCAAGTTGATGGTTTTCAAAGTTTTGGATATTTTGAAAGAGCTAACTCAAACTTTCCATTTGAAAATGGTATTGTTTTATCTACAGGACAAGTAACTTCTGCTGGAAATACAACTAACACTAGTGCCTTAAACGAAGGTAGTGATAATTGGACTACAGATCCTGATTTAGAAGCTGCACTTGGAATAAATAACACGCTAAATGCAACATCTATTGAGTTTGATTTTATTTCAACCTCTAGTACAATTTCTTTTAATTACATATTAGCATCAGAAGAATATTTTGCAGATTACCCTTGTCAATACTCCGATGGGTTTGCTTTTTTAATTAGAGAAACAGGAAGTAATAATCCGTATCAAAATATTGCATTGGTACCAGGTACATCAACACCTGTAAACACTAACACTATCCATGATGAAATAGTTGGTTTTTGCCCAGAAGAAAATAGTAATTATTTTGAAGGTTATAATATTGGAGACACTAACTTTAATGGTCGCACTACTGTAATGACAGCTTCTGCAAATATTACACCTAACGTACAATATAGCATAAAACTAATAGTAGCCGATCAAACAGACAGAAACTTTGACACTGCAGTATTTATAGAAGGAAACAGCTTTACAGACTCTGTAGATTTAGGTGAAGATATTACAACTTGTGATGCATCTATAACTTTAGATGCAAATACTAACAATCCACAAGCTACATACCAATGGTTTTTAGACGGAAATATAATTAATAACGAAACTAGTAGTACTTTAAATGTTACTACAGACGGTAATTACACTGTTGAAGTTACAGTACCTTTAAGCTCAGATTTTTGTTCTTTTCAAGATAGTATTAATGTTGTATTAAACACCGTTCAAAATGGACCAACAATTTCTGATATTGAAGTGTGTGATGATGCTTCAAATGATGGTACAGAAATATTTGATTTAACACCAAAAACTTCTGAAATCGATGCTACGCTTCCGCCTTCAACTTACGACATTACGTTTCATACCTCTCAAAATGATGCAACTAATGACCAAAACCCAACAACATCTGTAACTAGTACTACAACTGTTCAACCTATCTTCTACAATGCTCAAGATACCACGTCTGGTTGTATTTACATAGGTACTTTCAATTTAATAATTAATCCTTTTCCTATAATAATTAATCCTTCAGCCTTATTTGTTTGTTCTGATGGTGGAGGCAATGTAGATATGACTGTTAAAGATGATGAAATAACGTCTTCAAATACCAATTATGTAGTGTCTTATCATTTTTCTAATGCAGATGCTTTAACAGGAGACAATCCAATACCTCAACCTTATACACCTTCTAACCCAACCGAAACTGTTTTTGTACGTGTTGTAGATATAACTACAGGCTGTTTTACAACTACAACATTAGATATAGAGGTTAATACAAATCCGCAAATTAACCCAGAAACTATTCAATTAGATGCTTGCGAGCAAGATGGCGATGGTTTTGACACATTTGATCTTACTCAAGAAATTGATCAAATACTACAAGGGTTAACAAACGTAACTGTGACTTATCACGAGTCTCAAGAAGATGCTAATAATGGAACAAACCCAATAGCTAATCCAACAAGCTATGATAATATAGACCAAGATGTACAAACTGTTTTTGTGCGTGTGGAAGACAATACAACTGGTTGTGCTTCTGTTGTACCTATGGAGCTTCACGCATTTCTTTTAGAAACAGGCACAAATATTACCGATTTTTATGAGTGTGATGATACATCAAATGATCAAATTGTAGATTTTGATTTATATCATATTGGATTAGAAATTATTAATGATTTAGAAAACGTCACTATTGATTTTTATGAAACAGAAACTGATCAAATCAATAATACCAATGCTATTAATCAATCTGTACCATATACAATTAATGCTAGTCCTACTCTATTATACATAACCTTAAATAGTAGTAGCTGTAGTCATTTTTCAAATATTCAACTATTAATAAACGAAGGTTTTGAAGTAATTTTAACAGATACACAAACTTACTGCGATACAGATGACGACGGATTTACAAGTATAGACTTAACCTCTTTTGATGCATATTCTGGTAATGGTATACCTAATCCATCTGTAGATTACTTCTTAACACAAGCAGATGCAGATAATAATACTAATAGCTTGCCTGCATTTTATACTAACACGACAAATCCTTTAACATTATATGTACGTGTACAAAATACTATGACTGGTTGTTACGCAACGTCTTCTTTAGATATTGAAGTATTACCTGCTCCAACCATTAACCAACCTTCAGATATTATAATTTGTGATGATGATCAAGATGGCTTTTTTATAGTAGATTTAGACGCAAAAATTCCAGAAATTGTTAATACCACTACAGATAGAGCTTTTAGTTTTCATACCTCATTAACTGATGCAGAAACTAATAGCAGTCCGATTACAGATACGCAAAATTATAATGCTAATACACAAACTGTATATTGCCGTATAGAAAATACTAATACCGGTTGTTACGCTGTGCAATCTATTACTATAATAGTAAACACATTACCTATATTTACACCAATAGAAACTTATACCAATTGTGAAAATGATGGTAATCAAACCGCAGACTTTATCTTTCAAGAAAAAGATGCAGAAATTTTAAACGGTCAATCAGGAAAAGAAGTTTTATATTTTGAAACTGCTCAAAATGCTATAAACAACGTAGCTCCTATTGATAAAACTGTTGCGTATCAAAATACATCTTCGCCTCAAACTATTTTTGTTAGAGTACATAATATTACAGATCAAAGCTGTTACGATACAACTTCTTTTGATATAGAAGTAGGCGCTTACCCAATTTACAATACTCCAACAGATATATTTGTTTGTGACGACAACTCTAATGATGGGTCAGAAACTTTTAATCTAGATGATATTACTTCAGAAATCACTCAAGGTTCATTAGAAAATTTAACGGTTACTTATCATTTATCTCTAGCTGAAGCTGAAGCGCAAACTAATCCTTTACCAAATTCTTTTACAAATACAGTAAATCCTCAACAGATTTTTGCTGTTGTAGATAATGGTACTTATTGTAAAGGTATTTCTAGCTTTGAGTTTAATGTTATACAAGTTCCGTTAACAAACACACCAAATAGTTTAGAGACTTGCGATAATGATACAGACGGTTTTACAACTTTTGACTTAACCGTTTCAGAAATTGAAGTATTGCCAATTAGACAGAATAATACAGAGATTGAATATTACACAAACCTTACAGATTTAGAGCAAGGTACAAACCAGATTTCTAACCCAGAAAACTTTACAAACACAGTAAATCCGCAAACAGTGTTTATTAAAGTTGTAAATACTATTTCTAATTGTTATGCAGAAATTCCTTTAGATTTAATTGTTGAAGTACCACCTGTTATTAATCCAAATGTAACTACTCAAATTTGTGAAGAAAGTACTTTCTCTTATAATTTAAACAATACATTACCAGATTTAGTAGACACAACACAAGCTATAGAGACTGAGTTTTATTTATCTTTAAACGATGCTCAACTTCAACAAAATAATTTAGACTCAAATTACAATTACAACGTTGGTAATCAGACAATTTTTGTAAGAGCTAATTTTACTGGAAGTAACTGTTTTAACATAGAGTCTTTTACACTACGCGTAAACCCTTTACCTACAGCAAATAATATTCAAGATTTAGAAACTTGTGATGATGATTACGACTTGTTTGCTAATTTTGATCTAGGCGAGCAAACTCCGGTTGTATTGGGTAATCAAAACTCTTCAAACTTTACGGTAAACTATTATACATCTCAATTAGATGCTAATAATAATGAAAACGCCTTAACAGATTTAAATGTATTTAGTGAAGATGGAACAACATATTTTATCCGTATAGAAAACAACACTACAGGCTGCTATAACACAACAAGTTTTAATACAATTGTACATAGAAAACCAGAATTAGATATTGAAGACCAAGTACTTTGCTTAGATAATTTACCTTTGTTAGTTTCTGCTGAAACCAACGCACCAACAGACAGCTATTTATGGTCTAACGGAAGTACAAATTCTTATATAGAAATTAATCAAACTGGAACATATTCTGTAACTGTTACAACACAATTTGGTTGTTCTACTTCTACAAGTTTTTCTGTTTCTCAATCTGAAGCTGCTACTATTGACTTTACAGAAACTATAGATTTTTCAGACCCAAACAATGTTACTGTAGAAGTTTCAGGGATTGGTGATTATTTATATCAATTTGATGATGAAGATCCACAAGAATCTAATTTCTTTAACAACGTACCAATTGGTCCTCATACAATAACTGTAATAGATTTAAACGGATGTAATTCGACTTCAAAAGACATAGTAATTATTGATGTACCTAAATTTGTAACACCAAATAATGATGGCTATTTTGATACTTGGCATATTACAGGTGTAGAGCAGTTAGAAGGAACAATAGTACATATCTTTGATCGTTACGGTAAACTTTTAAAAACACTAAGTCATACCTCTCAAGGTTGGGACGGAACTTATAACGGAAATCTACTACCTGCAACAGATTATTGGTATGTTGCTAATGTTAAAAAAGGCGCTATAGAATTTGAAATTAAAGGACATTTCACTTTAAAGCTTTAACATTTTTATAGTCCTAATAATTAGATTTGTTACGTACATTTGCATGCCAGTTTAAAATGTATGAGACAAGCATTTATTTTATTTATTTTACTAAGTATAAATTTAGCTGTATCACAAAATGTAACTACAGATTGGACATCTTACACACCACAACAATTAATTGAGGATGTTTTAATAGGTAATGCGTGTATATCTAATGTTCAAGTCACTAATGTTGTTGGTGGTAATTTTAACACAAACGATTTAAGTTACGGTTATTTTAATGCAAACGGATCTTCATTTCCATTTCAAGAAGGTGTTGTTTTAAGTACAGGTAAACTCTCTAACGTAAACGGACCAAACACTTCACTAAGCGATGATAATGCTAGTAATTGGCAAGGAGACACAGATTTAGAACAAATTTTAAATGAAAACAATACAATTAATGCTACCATTATAGAGTTTGAATTTACTGCACCTGCAAACCAAATAAGCTTTAGATATTTATTTGCATCAGAAGAATATCAAGAAGGTAATCCCAACACCTGTCAATATTCAGATTTATTTGGATTTTTAATTAGGCAAAGTGGAACACAACAGTACGAAAACATCGCTTTAGTACCGGAAACCAATACTCCGGTAAAGGTAACGACTGTTCATCCAGGAATACCTGGTGCTTGTCAAGAAGAAAACCAAGCTTACTTTGGTAGTTGGAATAACAGTAATGCACCAATAAATTTTAATGGTCAAACAGCTGTACTTACTGCTATTGCAAATACAACTCCTAATGTTACTTATGAGGTTAAATTAGTTATCGCAGACGAGCAAAATTTCCGTTATGATTCAGCAGTATTTTTGGAAGCAAGTAGTTTTGAATTATACACAGACTTAGGTCCTAATCTATTGCAAGACACTAATAATGCATTATGCGAAAATGACACCACAACATTAGACGCCTCACAACCAAACGCAACAACTTACACATGGTTTAAAGATAATGTTTTACAGCCCGAAATTACTTCTGATTTTTTAGTAGATTCTCCAGGAACTTACAGTGTAGAAGTTACTTTAAATAATGGATGTATTTCTTATGGTGAAGTTGTTATTGAAGAGTTTCAACAACCTATTGTTCAAAACACATCATTAACAAATTGCGATATTGATCAAGATGGATATACCACATTTAACCTAAACTATGCAGAGCAGACTATTATAAACAATGATAGCAATTTATTTGTAGTAGATTATTTTACTGATTTTAATGATGCGCAACAACAAATTAATCCAATACAAACACCTGATAGTTTTAATAACACACAAATAAATCAAACTGTATTTGCACTGGTTAGCTCTACTCAATCTAATTGTTCTAGCATAGCAGAAGTTAACTTAAGTATTTCAAATAATACATTACCAAGTTTTTCTTTAGACGCTTGCGATGAAGGTGAATTAGACGGTTTTACAACCTTTGATTTAACCCAAGTACAATCTCAAATTGCTAATGCTGTTCCTGCAAATTCAACAATAACATTCTATCAAAATTTAGATAACGCTTTCGCGGAAACAAACCCTTTACCTTTAAGCTTTGAAAATACCGAAGTTAATTTTCAAACTATATATGCTAAAGTTACTAGTAATGGTAATGAATGTTTTGCAGTTACTAATGTAGATTTATCTGTGTTATACACACCACAAATAGAAGCAGATCAATCTTTAGATTACTGCTTAAATAGTTACCCTGAAACTATCACGCTTTATGGTGGTGTTTTAAATGACTCGCCAAGCAATTATTATTACCAATGGTTATTAAATGGTGTTGACACTGGAGTTAACACAAGTTTTATTGATATTAATGAAATTGGTACCTATACCGTAATTATTACAGATCCTAACGGTTGCTCAAACTCAAGAAATATAATTGTAAATCCAATTGAAGCACCAATAATAGAAAGTATAGATTACACCGACTTTTCTAATAACAATACAGTAACTATTAATTTAGAAAATACTGGTCAATTTAGTTACGCAATAGACGGTCAACCTTATCAAGATAGTAATACTTTTACTAATGTTTCAGCTGGTTTACATACTGTTTATGTTACAGAAATTAACGGTTGTCAAACTGTAGAGCAAACAATAGCAATAATTGGTTTTCCTAAATACTTTACACCAAATAATGATACAATACATGATTTTTGGAAACCATACGGAATGACAGATGGTTACAACACTAATCTTGATGTTAAAATTTTTGATCGCTACGGTAAACTTATACATATTATTAACCCAAACACAAAAGGCTGGGACGGAACTTACAGAGGAAGGTTAATGCCAGCAAATGACTATTGGTTTTTACTTACAGATACCAATGGTAGAACATATAGAAGTCATTTTGCTTTAAAAAGATAAACAACTAACTTTTACTTAACACAAATAAGATAAAATATT
This sequence comes from Mesoflavibacter zeaxanthinifaciens subsp. sabulilitoris, assembly GCF_014191595.1. Taxonomy (NCBI): domain Bacteria; kingdom Pseudomonadati; phylum Bacteroidota; class Flavobacteriia; order Flavobacteriales; family Flavobacteriaceae; genus Mesoflavibacter; species Mesoflavibacter zeaxanthinifaciens. The sequence goes on from NZ_JACHWV010000003.1 coordinate 222,406, forward strand.
GTTTTATTTGCCGTCCAATTTATACAAATGAAACATATTTATTTTTTATTAGCATTAATAGTTCTTTCTAGTAATACGCTTTTAGCTACAAGTTGTCCAGACCCAATAATTAATACAATTAACCCTAGTTCTGGTCCCGCAAACACGTTAATTACTATAAATGGCAGCAATTTTTCTACAACATCTCAAATTACTATTGATGGCATTTCTGCGACTTATAACATTATTGACAATACTCATATAGAAGTTTTTATTCCTACAGGAACTAATGGTTTATCAGATTTAATAATAAATACTTCTGGTGGTTGTTCTACAACAGCAGCAACGCAAATAAATGTATTAGATTCTTCTTGTAATACTAGCGAAATTTATATTTCAGAAATATATGACTCAGAACCTGGAAGTTATGGAGTTATAGAACTTTACAACCCTTCCAACACTACTGTAACTTTAGATGGCATTTATGATATAGAACGCTACGGAGATATTGGTAATGCTACACCTTCTATAACTGTTCCTTTAGTTAACACCATTGGGCCACAACAAACTTATATCTTGCAAATGGGTAGCAATGGAAATACCTGTTCGGTTTCTGCAGACGAAAGTGTTGGTTCTGGTTTTAACGATAATGATGAATTTAAATTACTTAAAAACGGTGTTGTTATAGATGCTGTTGAAGCTTTAAACGAAAGAGGCTATAGTTTTATAAGAAACCCTAACGCTATTGCTCCTATTAGTATTTTTAACGCATCAGACTGGTCTATCTCAGGAACAGAAGATTGTAGTGATTTAGATAGCCACACAACTAATTTTAATAATAGCAACCCAACGATAACTCATCCAAACTCTCAAACAATTTGTGATAATTCAAATATAAGTTTTACAACAAATGTAGACACAGGTTCGTATACTTACCAATGGTTTACTTTAAATTCTGTTGGTGTTTGGGTTCCATTAAATAACGACTCTATTTTTTCTGGAGTTAACACTAATACTTTATCGATTACAAATGCACCAACTGCTTTAGATAACAGTCAATATTACTGTCAAATGGTTTCTACAGATTGCAATTTATACAGTAATACCGCTCAACTTTATATTTTAAATCCACAAGTTGATACTCTTTCAGACCAAACCGTTTGCCAAGATTATACCTTACCTACTCTAACTAACGGTAATTATTTTACTGGTTCCAACGGTAGCGGAACCATGCTAAACGCTGGCGATGTTATTGCTACATCACAAACTATCTATATTTATAATGAAATTGGTACTTCGCCAAATACTTGTAGTAACGAGTCTAGCTTTACGGTAACAGTTTCAGGCAATCCAAATGTTGATACAATCTCAGACCAAACCGTTTGTCAAGATTATACATTACCAACATTAACTAACGGTAATTATTTTTCTGGTGCCAATGGTAGCGGAACGATGCTAAACGCTGGCGATGTTATTGCTACATCGCAAACTATCTATATTTATAATGAAATTGGTACTGCGCCAAATACTTGTAGCAATGAGTCTAGCTTTACGGTAACAGTTTCTGGGAATCCACCAGTTGATACTATCTCAGACCAAACCGTTTGTCAAGATTATACCTTACCTACTCTAACTAACGGTAATTATTTTTCTGGTGCCAATGGTAGCGGAACGATGTTAAACGCTGGAGATATTATTTCTACATCACAAACTATCTATATTTATAATGAAATTGGTACTGCTCCAAATACTTGTAGTAACGAGTCTAGCTTTACGGTAACAATTTCTGGTAATCCACCTGTTGATACAATCTCAGACCAAACCGTTTGTCAAGATTATACTTTACCTACTTTAACTAACGGTAATTATTTTTCTGGTGCCAATGGTAGCGGAACCATGTTAAACTCTGGCGATATCATTTCTACATCGCAAACTATCTATATTTATAATGAAATTGGTACTGCGCCAAATACTTGTAGTAACGAGTCTAGCTTTACTGTAACAGTTTCTGGTAATCCACCAGTTGATACTCTTTCAGATCAAACCGTTTGCCAAGATTATACCTTACCTACTTTAACTAACGGTAATTATTTTTCTGGTGCCAATGGTAGCGGAACCATGCTAAACGCTGGTGATGTCATTTCTACATCACAAACTATCTATATTTATAATGAAATTGGTACTGCGCCAAATACTTGTAGCAATGAGTCTAGCTTTACGGTAACAATTTCTGGTAATCCACAAGTTGATACTCTTTCAGACCAAACCGTTTGCCAAGATTATACCTTACCTACTCTAACTAACGGTAATTATTTTTCTGGTGCCAATGGTAGCGGAACGATGCTAAACGCTGGCGATATCATTTCTACATCGCAAACTATCTATATTTATAATGAAATTGGTACTGCGCCAAATACTTGTAGCAACGAGTCTAGCTTTACGGTAACAATATCCGGTAATCCGCCTGTTGATACAATCTCAGATCAAACCGTTTGTCAAGATTATACTTTACCTACTTTAACTAACGGTAATTATTTTTCTGGTGCCAATGGTAGCGGAACGATGCTAAACGCTGGCGATGTTATTTCTACATCACAAACTATCTATATTTATAATGAAATTGGTACTGCGCCAAATACCTGTAGCAACGAGTCTAGCTTTACTGTAACAATATCTGGTAATCCATCAGTAGATACGATTGCTGACCAAACCGTTTGTCAAGATTATACTTTACCAACATTAACTAACGGTAATTATTTTTCTGGTGCTAACGGTAGCGGAACCATGCTAAACGCTGGAGATGTTATTTCTACATCACAAACTATCTATATTTATAATGAAATTGGTACTGCGCCAAATACTTGTAGCAACGAGTCTAGCTTTACGGTAACAGTTTTAAATATTGATTTCACTTTAGATCAAAACAACATAACAATTATTGAAGATACTATAACAGTTTCTATGTCAGACAATACTATATTTTATGAGTATTCTTTAGACAATACAACTTATCAAAACAGTAATATTTTTTCAAACTTATCAAACGGAACTTACACATTATTTGTAAGAGATATTAATGGCTGTGTAGTTAGACAGTTAAATTTTGATATAAATGTTTCTGTTGTAAATGAGCTTTTCATCCCTAAGTATTTCACTCCAAACGGAGATGCTTACAATCAAGTTTGGCAAATTATAGATCCTAATCAAATCATAAAAGAAATTTACATTTTTGATAGGTATGGAAAATTATTAAAACAAGTTTCTACTGTTCATTTAAGTTGGAATGGTATGTATAACGGAAACGTTTTACCTACTAACGATTATTGGTATCTTATTAACTTAAAATCTGGAGAACAGCTTAAAGGTCACTTCACCTTAAAACGTTAACTTTTATAAAAGAAAATATCTGATTTTTATTCAGTAATTTTACAATATGAAATTCAAAATAAAATCAGAATTTAAGCCAACAGGTGATCAACCACAAGCTATTAAGCAATTAGCAAGTGGTTTAGATAATAATGAAAAATACCAAACCTTACTTGGTGTTACTGGATCTGGTAAAACATTTACAGTTGCTAATGTTATAGAAGAAGTACAAAAACCAACGTTAGTTTTAGCACATAACAAGACTTTAGCAGCTCAGTTATATTCTGAATTCAAACAGTTTTTCCCTGATAATGCTGTAGAGTATTTTGTATCGTACTATGATTATTACCAACCAGAAGCTTATATACCAACATCAGGTGTTTATATAGAAAAAGATTTATCAATTAATGAAGAAATCGAAAAAATGCGACTTAGCACAACATCGTCTTTACTTTCTGGTAGACGTGATGTTTTAGTAGTTGCATCTGTTTCATGTTTATATGGTATTGGTAACCCTATTGAATTTCAAAAAAACGTAATAAGTTTAGAAGTTGATCAAGAAATATCACGCACTAAACTACTTCACATGTTAGTTCAAAGCTTGTACTCTCGTACCGAAGCAGATTTCAGACATGGTAATTTTAGAATTAAAGGAGACACCATAGATGTATTTCCTAGTTATGCTGATGATGCATTTAGAATTCACTTTTTTGGTGACGAAATTGAAGACATAGAGCAATTTAACATCCAAACTAACGAAGTCATAGAGCATTATGATCGCTTAAACATTTATCCTGCCAATATGTTTGTGACATCTCCAGATGTACTGCAAGGCGCAATAAGACAAATTCAGGATGATTTAGTTAAGCAACACGATTATTTTAAAGATATTGGTAAACATCTTGAAGCAAAAAGACTAAAAGAACGTACCGAATTTGATCTTGAAATGATTAGAGAATTAGGCTATTGTTCTGGTATAGAAAATTACTCTAGATACTTAGATGGTCGCGAGCCTGGTACGCGTCCATTCTGTTTATTAGATTATTTTCCTGATGATTATTTAATGGTCGTAGACGAGAGTCATGTGACCATTTCTCAAGTTCACGCTATGTATGGTGGCGATAGAAGTCGTAAAGAAAATTTAGTAGAATATGGGTTTAGATTACCTGCTGCAATGGATAACAGACCGTTAAAATTTGAAGAGTTTGAAGCATTACAAAATCAAGTGATTTATGTATCTGCAACGCCAGCAGATTACGAACTTGAAAAAACAGATGGTGTTTACGTAGAGCAAGTAATTAGACCAACAGGTTTATTAGATCCAATTATCGAGGTAAGACCAAGCTTAAATCAAATAGATGATTTAATTGAAGAAATCCAGCAACGTGTTGAAAAAGACGAGCGTACATTAGTTACAACCCTAACAAAACGAATGGCTGAAGAGTTAACAAAATACCTAAGCCGAATTCAAATACGTGTACGTTACATACATAGTGATGTAGATACTTTAGAACGTGTTGAAATTATGCAAGACTTACGTAAAGGTTTGTTTGATGTATTAGTTGGTGTAAACTTGCTTCGTGAAGGTTTAGACTTACCAGAAGTATCTTTAGTCGCTATTTTAGATGCCGATAAAGAAGGATTTTTAAGATCTAACAGATCCTTAACCCAAACTGTTGGTCGTGCTGCACGTAACCTAAATGGTAAAGCCATAATGTATGCAGACAAAATAACCAAAAGCATGCAACAAACCATTGACGAAACTGAGTACAGACGCCAAAAACAAATTGCTTACAATACAGATAATAATATCACACCAAAAGCTTTAAAGAAAAACTTAGATAGTGTTTTAGCTAAAAACTCTGTTAGTACTTATAGTTATGAGTTGGAAGCTGCTAAAGCTGCAGAACCAGAAAGCGAATATTTAAGCAAACCTGAACTAGAAAAGAAAATTAGAGAAAAACGAAAAACTATGGAGCAAGCTGCAAAAGCTTTAGATTTTATTGTTGCTGCACAATTACGTGATGAGATTAAAGCCTATCAAGAAAAATTAGAGGCAATTAAAAGCTAGTTATACTGGGTTCTAAAAATGTCTATTAAAACTGCTGCTGGTACCATACGGTCAGGAAAACCGTCCATAAGATAAAGAACACGCAATATAGAATCGTGATTTAAGCCCATTTTAAGTCCGTAATTAAATAGTTTAGCTTCTTCTGCTGGATTTTTACTACTATCTAAATGAGCTAATAAAACTAACCTATGAAACTGTACAATACGTTCACTATAAGATTTTAAAGTAATACCTCCTATCGGGTTTGAAATTAAATAATCAAAATCTTCTCTAGAAATGTTTAGTTGTTTAGATACACCTAATAAAAAATTAAACTCAATAGGCTTTAAAGTATCATCTTCTTTTGCAAAAGCAATCATTTCTGATAAAAGACTTAATTTCTCAACTCGGTTAGACATAACTATTTTTTTCTTTTATAAAATTACGTATTATGTTTTTTTTATAGTCGTTAAAAGTGTGCCACTTATCGAAAAATGAGTAGTTTTACAACGTATTTAAACGTATTTTATCTTTATAACCCAATAAAAATACAGTTTTAATTATTGATTTTCAAATACTTAAACATGACAAACAACGATATTTTCAAAAAACTAAGAGTCGCTCATAAGCTTCGTGATACTGATATAATTGAAATTTTAGCTCTTGTTGATTTTAGAGTTACAAAGTCTGAATTAAGTGCTTTTTTTAGACGTGAAGATCATCCTAATTATGTAGAATGTGGCGACCAAATCTTACGTAATTTTTTAAACGGTCTTATTATTCATTTACGTGGACCAATGCCTAAAAAAGGAGAGCAACCAAAAGGTAATCCTACAACAAAAACAAATCCAAAAAAATTTAATAACAAGAAAAACTTTAATAAGCCAAAGTCAAAAAAAGACTAATAAATAAGTTTTTATATTGTATTAAAAACACCATTAAACAGACAATTCAATAATTAAACTTTAGTTTTTATTGTAATTACTTAAAAATTTTTCGACAAATTTCATATCCAAAAAATCATTGCTATCTTGCAAGTTCGTAAAGATTGATTATGTTCGAGACAACTCCCAAAACAATAGTTAAGCCTAACATTTCTGAAGAAGAAATAAAAGCGCTAAATATAAAGTACAAAACCTTATCGGTTACTCAAAGAATAGCAGAACTGTATAAAGATTTTAAACAAGAAGACGTGATGTTAACCAGCTCTTTTGCTGCAACATCTGCTTTTTTATTAAAATTAGTTTCTGATGTAAACAAAACTCAAAAAGTATATTTTATTGATACAGGTTATCATTTTGAAGATACTTTAAAATATAAAGAAGCATTAACTAAAAAATATGGTTTAAATGTTGCTTCTATAGGTGCTTTAAAAGAAGAACATGAGTTTACTACCAAAGACGAAACTTGGCGAAAAAACCCTGACTTTTGTTGCTCTATAAACAAAGTAAAGCCTTTAGACCTTATTAAAAACCAATATAAAGTTTGGGTTTCTGGTTTAATGAAATGGCAAAGTGACCACAGAGCTACTTTGGATATTTTTGAACTAAGAGGTGATATTTTAAAATTTTATCCGCTTTTAGATGTAACAAAAGAAGAGCGTGATGCTTATATTGAAGAGCATCAACTTCCTTTTCATCCTTTAGTATCTAAAGGGTATCACTCTATAGGTTGCAAGCATTGTACTGTTCCTGGAGAAGACCGATCTGGTCGATGGAATAACAACCCAAAAACAGAATGTGGTTTACATTTATAAGACAATAAAAACAAATAAAAAAAAAGAGCAACTATTAAGTTGCTCTTTTTAATTTATATCTATTTAAAGTATTAAGATAATACTTCTTGTACTTTATCTGCAGCTTCTTGGAATTCAGTTGCACTTAATACATCTAATCCTGAGTTGTCAATTAATTCTTTAGCGATATCTGCGTTAGTACCTTGTAATCTTACAATAATTGGTACTTGTATTGCATCACCCATATTTTTATAAGCATCTACAACACCTTGTGCTACACGGTCACAACGTACAATACCACCAAATATATTAATTAAGATAGCTTTTACGTTTGGATCTTTTAAAATAATTCTAAAAGCAGCTTCTACACGAGCAGCATCTGCAGTACCACCAACATCTAAGAAGTTAGCTGGCTCACCACCTGCTTGCTTAATTAAATCCATTGTAGCCATTGCTAAACCAGCACCGTTAACCATACAACCAACGTTTCCGTCAAGGTCTACATAGTTTAATCCTAATTCTCCAGCTTCAACTTCAATTGGGCTTTCTTCACGTAGGTCACGTAATTCTGCTAAATCTTTATGTCTGTATAATGCGTTAGCATCTAAAGTTACTTTGGCATCTACTGCCATAATTTTATCATCACTTGTTTTTAATACAGGATTAATTTCAAATAATGAAGCATCAGATTTGTCGTAAGCTGTATATAATGCTGTAACAAATTTTGTCATTTCTTTAAACGCAGTACCGCTTAAACCTAAGTTAAAAGCTACACGACGTGCTTGGAAAGGTAAAATTCCTGTTGCTGGATCTATTTCTTCAGTAAATATTAAATGAGGTGTTTTTTCTGCTACTTCTTCTATATCCATTCCTCCTTCTGTAGAGTACATAATCATGTTACGACCATTACCTCTATTTAAAAGTACAGACATGTAAAATTCGTTTGGTTCAGAATCTCCAGGATAGTATACATCTTCTGCTACTAATACTTGGTGAACACGTTTACCTTCGGCAGAAGTTTGAGGCGTTACAAGGTCCATTCCTATAATTTGACCAGCTATATCTTTAACTTCGTCTAGATTTTTAGCAAGTTTAACTCCGCCACCTTTACCACGTCCACCAGCGTGAACTTGAGCTTTAATAACGTGCCAACCTGTACCAGTCTCTTCTGTTAATTGTTTAGCTTTTGCAACTGCTTCGTCTGCTGTTTGGGCAACTAATCCGCGTTGGATACGTACACCAAAACTGCTTAATAATTCTTTTCCTTGATATTCGTGTAAATTCATCTTGTTTAGAGTAAAATTTTAAGTTCAACAAAAATAAATAATCACATTTACTTACCCTAATATTTAGGAGCTAAAAAAGATAATTCTTTTAAATAGAATTTTTCTACTTGTTAAATAATTAACATTTTGTATCAAATTTGTAATATTATAAAGTATTCCTTTTTTTATTCTTCTAAAAAAATACCTTTGACAAAAAATTGATGTATGGAAAACAGTCAACTTCTACAAATTGCTAAGGACTTTGGTAGTCCTGTTTACGTTTATGATGCCGATAAAATTGTTAGTCAATATAATAGATTAACAGCTGCATTTAGTAATGTTAAAAGTTTAAAAATTAACTATGCTGTAAAAGCATTATCTAATGTTTCTGTACTAAAATTAATGAAAAAATTAGGATCAGGAATTGATACTGTTTCCATACAAGAAGTACAGCTTGGTTTAAAGGCTGGTTTTAAACCAGAACAAATAATCTACACACCAAATGGAGTTTCTTTAGAAGAAATAGAAACCGCAGCAAAACTTGGTGTACAAATTAACATTGACAACCTTTCTATTTTAGAACAATTTGGTACTAAACACCCAAAAACACCAGTTTGTATTAGGATAAATCCACATGTTATGGCTGGTGGTAATACTAATATTTCTGTAGGTCATATTGATAGTAAATTTGGAATTTCTATACACCAAATCCCACACATACTTCGTATTGTAGAGAATACTAAAATGAACATTAATGGTATACACATGCATACTGGCAGTGATATTTTAGATATAGATGTGTTTTTATATGCTAGTGAGATTTTATTTGATACCGCTAAGCATTTTAAAAATTTAGATTTCATAGACTTTGGTTCTGGTTTTAAAGTCCCATATAAAGACGGTGATATAGAAACAAATATTGAAGAGTTAGGAGAAAAACTAAGTAAAAGGTTTAATGAGTTTTGCAAAAACTATGGAAAAAAATTAACCCTAGCTTTTGAACCTGGAAAATTTTTAGTCAGTCAAGCTGGACAATTTTTAGTAAAAGTAAATGCTGTAAAGCAAACTACATCAACTGTTTTCGCGCAAGTAGATAGTGGTTTTAATCACTTAATTAGACCAATGCTTTATGGCGCACAACACGAAATAAGAAACATTTCTAATCCTGATGGACGCGAACGTTTTTACAGTGTTGTTGGCTACATATGCGAAACTGATACTTTTGCAAATAATCGAAGAATTAAGGAGATTAACGAAGACGACATTTTAGCTTTTAGTAACGCTGGTGCATATTGTTATAGTATGTCAAGCAATTACAACTCAAGATACAGACCTGCAGAAGTACTAGTGTATAATGGAGATGCGCATCTTATACGAAAAAGAGAAACGTTTGAAGATATAATAAAAAATCAAATAGAAATTAAAATTGAATAGATAATCATTATCCTTTTTAATTAAAAAAAAAAAGCTATTTTTGAAGTCCCTTAAAAAAAACTGATTAATAGCATTTTAAATTGAAAAACGATTTTATTCTCCCAAAAACAGACATTTCACACAAAGATTTATTTTTATTCATACAACAAGCTGCAACTATTGGTAGTTGGGAATATGATATTGAAAATAATAATCTTACATGGAGTGAAGTTACTAAAGACATACATGAAGTAGAAGCTGATTTTGTCCCTAATTTAGAAAATGCAATAGAGTTTTATACAGAAGAAGATAGCAAGAAGAGAATTACTAATGCTGTTAATGACGCTATTATTGAGAACGAAAATTATGACCTTGAGTTAGAAATAACTACTAAAAAAGGTAATAAAAAATGGGTAAGAGCCATAGGTTACCCTGTACATTCAGGTAATAAATGCGTTAAACTTTATGGTCTATTTCAAGACATAACACCTTCTAAAAGTCTAGAGATTAACATTAAGTCTTTATTAAAGATAACAACTAACCAAAATAAGCGTTTATTAAACTTTGCGCATATCGTATCTCATAATTTAAGATCACACTCAACTAACTTTAACATGTTGCTAAATCTTATGAAGGATGAATATCCTGAAATAGAGAAAAACGAGTTTTATCCTATGCTTACTAAAGCGTCTGCAAAACTTAACGAAACAATACATAATTTAAATGAAGTTGCACAAACTGATATTCATTTAAAAGAAAACTTTGTAGAAATTAATGTATATGAAGAAATTAATAAAATAGTAGAAAGCTTATCAGGTAAAATCAAATCTTCAAATGCTAAAATTGTCAATAAAGTTGATCGTAACATAAACATAAAAACAATACCTGCTTATTTTGAAAGTATTTTCTTAAATTTAATTTCTAATTCTATTAAATACAAAAAGGACAGTAAAGACCCCGAAATATTAATAAGCTCCTTATTAAAAGACGAATTCTTTATAGTCAAATTTAAAGATAAAGGAAAAGGAATAGACCTAAAACTTAATAAACATAAGATTTTTGGTATGTATAATACTTTTCATGAAAACAAAGACTCTAGAGGATTAGGTCTATTTTTAATAAAGAACGAAATAGAAGCTATGCAAGGTAAAATTACCGTAAAAAGCAAACTAGACCTAGGAACCACTTTTTATCTACACTTTAAGTTATGAGAAAAATAAAACTTACCTACTTAATTGATGATGACGAAATATACATCTTCACAGCAAAAAAACTTATTAATAAAACAGACTTCTCAGAAGAGGTTAAGTTTTTTTATAACGGTAAAGAAGCTTTACGTGCAATAAAATCTAAACTTTACAACGAAGAAGAATTACCAGATGTAATCTTACTTGACTTAAACATGCCAATTATGGATGGTTGGCAATTTTTAGATGAATTTATAAGAATCAAAACAAAAAAAACAATAAAGGTTTATATTGTTAGCTCTTCTGTAAATCCAACAGATATAGAACGAGCAAAAACATATAACATGGTTAGTAACTATATAGTTAAACCTATATCTAGGGAAAAACTATATTCAATAACAGAAGAAGTATTTACTTAATTATAAATTGTTTTGATAAAATACTAAACCATTTTTATCAATATCATAAAAAGCAAACTCTTTTGTTCCCCAATCTGTATTTCTAACTTTGGTATCTTTATTAAAAACGTTTTTAAAGTTATATTCTTGAAATAGGATGTCAACATTTTCTGTGACAATTCTTAGCATTGGTCGGTCTACCTCAACGTCCCATTCTTTTGCATCGTGCCACTGTAAGTGTATTTCTATATCATCACGTCTAATTCCTGCATAGGTTGGTTGCTTACTATCATTTGCAAAAGCGATAGTAAACCCAAGTTTATTGACATAAAACTTTAACGACTCTAATACATTTTTTACAGGTAAAACAGGATGTATCTGATGTAGTTTTGCTTGCATTACCCTATTTTTTTATTTTTTGACGTGTACCTATTAAAAAATACAGTAAAGCCCCAAAAATATTTAAAAACAAAATAACTAACACCCATATTAATTTATTATTTGACCCTTTAAAATTGCTTCTTATTACATCTACTAAGGCTATTATTGGTAATAATAAACCAACTAATAAAATTAATACTTGCCAAGGTCCTACCATTCCTAATATTTTCATTACTCTTTATTTTAATTTTTAAATTCTTTAACTTCTGGGATATTATCTACACCATATTTATCAAATAAGTAAATAAGACTAGTCATAGTTGCTGCACCTAACTCTAACTCTCTTTTATTTACTGCGTCAAACGTATCGTTAGCTGCGTGATGATGATCAAAATACCTTTGAGAATCTGGTCTTAACCCTGCTAAAACATTGCTTGTTGTTTTTAATGGTCCTACATCTGCACCGCTTCCTCCTTTTTCAAAATAATGAATGAGATAAGGTTTAAATAATGATTTCCAACTTAATACTTTTTCAAAATTAGCATCGCTACAATCAAAGCTAAATCCACGAGGTGTAAATCCGCCAGCATCACTTTCTAAAGCAAAAACATGAGTTTCTTTATTAGCTTTTGCTTCTTCAGCGTATTTTTTTCCACCACGTAATCCGTTTTCTTCATTCATAAACAACACAACTCTAATACTGTGTTTTGGTTTAATACCACTTTCTTTTAATAATCTTAAAACATCCATAGATTGTACTACGCCTGCACCGTCATCATGTGATCCATCTCCTAAATCCCAAGAATCTAGATGTCCACCTACAATCATATATTGATTAGGAAATTCTGTTCCTGTAATTTCTCCTATAACATTGTAAGATAAAACATCATCAAACTGCTGGCAGTTTTGCTTAAAATAAAACTTTAGATTACTGTCTTTTTTTAAGGCTTCTGAAAGTTTATCGGCATCATTTGTACTAATTGCTGCAGATGGGATGTGTTGATTGTTTGGTAAATCTCCGTAAGACATACTTCCGGTATGAGGTAAATCGTCTTGACGTAAATTCATAGATCGTACAATTATGCCAACTGCTCCGTATTTTATAGCTTCCATTGCACCTGCATAACGTTGGTTTACACAACCTCCATATGCCATAAAGGTTTGTATTAAATCTGCTTGCATCGGTCTGTTGTAAAAGACAATCTTTCCTTTTATTTTTTCTTCACCTAATATTGCTAACTCATCAAAATTCTGCACTTCAATAACTTTTGCTGTTAGTCCATTTTTTGGCGTAGCTATAGATCCGCCAAGTGCACAAATATTTACATTAATAGTTGTTGAATTAGTAATAAAATGCGCCACTTCTTTTTCTCCCCTAACCCATTTTGGTACCATTACCGGTTGTAGCCAAACTTTATCTAAACCTAATTTTTCTAATTCAGATTTTGTGTATTGTACTGCTTTTTCTGCATTTTCTGAGCCTGATAATCTACCGCCTATTTTGTTTGATAAATGGTCTAACCATTGATAACTTTTACCATTGGTTAAAGATTGTGTATAAATTGTTTTTAATACATCTTGATCTGTTTGCGCATTGATGTTTGCAAATAGTAATAGTGTTACGATTATTGTAAGCTGTTTCATGATTGTTGCGTTAGCGATTAAACGGTTTGTTTGAGCGCCTCATAGAGCGCGAGTAGTGAAAGCGCAACCCTTGTGGTAACGCCCAAAAAAGACTACTCGTTATTTAATTGTTCTCTGTAAAGATGCAAATTAGCTTTGGTTTCTTCGTCTAATTCTGGCTCTTTAATATCTGTGTATTCTTTTAATGTGTCGTATAAAATAGAGGCTACGATTAATCGCGCAGTTGGTTTATCGTCTGCAGGAATATTGTACCAAGGTGCATTATTTGTGCTAGTACGGTTTATGGCATCTTCGTAGCAAGCCATATAATTGTCCCAAAGTTTACGCTCTTTTAAGTCGCCAGCAGAAAATTTCCAGTTTTTACGTTTTAAATTTAAACGTCGTAATAATCGATTTTTTTGCTCTTCTTTTGATAGGTTTAAAAAGAATTTAAAAATGATGGTTCCGTTTTCTGCTAAATGATTTTCGAAGTTTTTGATTTGCTCGAATCGTTTGTTCCAGAAAGCATCATCTACATCTTCTACACTATTTATAAAGGGTAACTTTTCATTTAAGATATATTCTGGATGTACGCGTGTTACCAAGACATTTTCATAATGTGTACGATTGTGAACACCAAATTTACCACGAGCAGGTAAATGTAAATAATGACGCCAAAGGTAGTCGTGTTTTAACTCTAAATCGGTTGGTACTTTAAAACTCATAACTTCAACACCTCGTGCATTAAAATCTTTAAAAACTTCACGTATCAAACTGTCTTTACCTGCTGTATCCATACCTTGTAAGCATACTAAAACCGAGTACTTTCCGTGTGCGTACATGGTATCTTGAAGTTCGCCTAAGTTGCGTCTTACTTTTTTTAGAGCTTTTTCGGTTTCTTTTTTATCTGCGCCTAAATCAACTCTGCTTGGTAAATCGGTTATTTGAACTTTTTGCGTGATTTTATGATTGGCTATATCTATGGGTTTCATCTTATAATTATCTTTGAATAATAAATATACAGAAGATTTTGTAGTTTGCAATTAAAAACCATCAATGATACAACGCTTTTTTTGTTTTGTAGTTTTAGCTTTAATCGTACAACTAGGTGTTAGTCAAACTAAGGACAGCATATTTTTTAGTAAAGAAAATATTAATAAGCCTAACCTACTCTCTACACATAGTTTTGGTGCATTTTTTATGCGTTTGCAAGGTCATTTTGAAATGAATGCACCAAAAGAAACATCTTTTAATATTAGTATTGAAAGCGGAAATGTTTGGAGTCCACCTTTAAAAGTGTACATTCCAAAAAACGAAGCAGATCGAGAAGTAATTAGAGAATACGATTGGGATTTTGCTCATAGAGCATTTGATGAAAACACCATAGAAAAAGACTCTTTTAGCATCTCTAATGACGGCGTAATTAAAGGTTTTAAAGCTAACTTAAACTTTAGATTAGCAAGAAAACATGAGTTACAAATTGGATTTAGAACTTATCTTCTAACAAAAGGAAAAACACCTTTTACAATACTTACCGGTGATGAGTTTATTGAGAACTTTCATAGAGATATTGCTGGTGGTGATGATCCATTTGACAGAAAAGTATTTGGGTTAAACCAAGCCAATATCAATTATACTGACAGAAACGGTAATAATATGAATATTAATGCTGGAGATTTTTTTGCAACTGGCATAGAAACTAGTTACTATTACTATCCTGACAGCTTTAAATCTAAAAACAATACGCTTGCTTTTAATGTTGGCGCACATTTGGGCACAAACCTTTCTAAACACAATCAATCTATTGATTTTGGACTATCTACAAACGGAGTTAAAACCTTTAAGATTAACGACAAAAGCCTAATAAATATAGGATTAAACTTAGGTTTCTTAAGAAAAGGACTGATTGACTTTAATAGCTCTAACCTTGAATTTGGCACCAATAATTTTATAGCTAACCTAGAAAACGCAGTTGAGTACAGTTTTAAAACTAGTAAAAACTTTGTGCATTCTTTTGGTGCAAACTTTTATCTTCAAACTAGTCTTAATAAAAAAGATGAATTTGAATACATTATACCCATACGCCATCCAGACGCTTTTAAATCTTGGGGACAAGGTGCATTAAACCTCTATAAAAACAATAATTACTGGAGTTTTATTTATTCATTCTCTAGAAAAACAACAACATACTTTTACTTGCAACAAGATTTAACTTTAAACAATAACCCAGACTTACAAACTGGTATTGGATATAAATTTTACTTATAAAAAAACTCAATAATATTTATTGAGTTTTTTAGTTTTATTTACTAGCAAATAACTTCACATCTTTTTCGCTAACTTCTTTTTCTCCTAAAATAAGTAAACGTTCTACGACATTTCTTAGCTCGCGTATATTCCCAGTCCAATCATATTCTTGAAGTAACTTAATCGCCTTTTCTGAAAATGATTTTTGTGCTGTACCTTGTTCTTCTGCTATTTTTTTAGAAAAATGACTAATAAGCAAAGGTATGTCTTCTCTTCTTTCATTTAAAGCAGGAACTTTAACTAAAATTACTGCTAACCTGTGGTATAAATCCTCACGAAACTTACCGTCTTCAATTTCTTTTTTTAAATCTTTATTAGTTGCTGCTACAACACGTACATCTACTTTTATATCCTTATCGCTACCTACACGTTGTATACGACTTTCTTGCAATGCGCGTAATACTTTTGCTTGAGCAGAAAGAGACATATCGCCTATTTCATCTAAAAAAATAGTTCCGCCGTTTGCTGCTTCAAATTTTCCTGCACGGTCTTTATTCGCACTTGTAAAAGCGCCTTTTACGTGTCCAAATAATTCACTTTCTATTAATTCTGAAGGTATTGCAGCACAGTTAACCTCTATCATTGGTCCTTTACTACGTTGGCTTTTTTGATGTAACCAATGTGCTACAAGTTCTTTACCTGTTCCGTTTGGTCCTGTAATTAAAACTCTTGCATCTGTTGGTGCTACTTTATCTATAATGTCTTTGATTTGAGAAATGGCGTCGCTTTCTCCTATCATTTCGTATTTTTTGCTGACTTTCTTTTTAAGAATTTTGTTTTCTATAACTAATTCTTTTCGGTCTAACGCATTACGAACAGTATTTAGTAATCGGTTTAAGTCTGGCGGTTTTGAGATATAGTCAAACGCACCTAAACGCATTGTATTTACTGCGGTATCTAAATCTCCGTGACCAGAAATCATTACCATTGGTATTTCTGGCTTTATTTTTTTTACTGCTTCTAAAACCTCAACACCATCCATTTTTGGCATTTTGATGTCGCAAAGTATTAAATCGTAATCTTCTTTTTTTATTTTTTCTATACCGGCTAATCCGTCTTCGGCTTCTTCAACTTGATATTTGCTGTTTTCTTCAGAAAGTATTTTTACTAAAACTCTTCTAATTGCAGCTTCATCTTCTATTACTAATATTTTTGACATTATATCTTAAATTTTAATCCGGTTCTTAAATAAAACGTATTGGTTTTGTCTAGTGTATAAACATCGTTACGATCTTTGTCTCTTAATACATTATTCATCATAAATGTGCATCCTGCATAGGTATATAAAACTAAATGATCTGTAAAGTTATAATCGTATCCTAGACCAAATACAGCTACTGATAATGAGATGTTATCTACTTGTTTACCTAAAACACTAGTTGGTCTTTGTAAGTGTGCAAAATAACCATCTAAACCTACAAAAGCTTCTAAAGAATGTTTATCGTTAAAATAATAAGTAGCATTAGATTTTGGAACACCTAAACTTAAAGACCAATTTTCGTTTACTTGTCTAAAATAATTTACAAATGGTAATGGAAAAGGCATACCTGCTGTAGTATTATAGGTTAATCCTAAAATTAATCTATATGGTCTTTTAATATCGGCATCTCTTCTATCCTTTATGGCGTATACTCCTCCATTTAAAAACAAATCGTCTGATGTTATTTTTTGGGTTAGTGTAGAAGCTATTCTTGGTGTTATTTTAGCGCCTACACGCCAATTTTCGTTCCATTTAAACGTGTAGCCTATGTTTAGATCTATTACATTTAAGGTCTTTAAAGGTTCTGTATCAAAAGGATAGTTATCTTCTAGATTTAAGATAATTCTGTTGTATTCTCCTCCAAAAATTAAATATGAATCTTCTTTAGTTTTAATAGGAAAGTTTAGCAACGCTCTAAGACGCGTGTATTGATCTTCAGATTTTCCTTTAGGAATAAAAGAATACTCTAACCGTGCTAAATCTGTTAATTGTGCTGATGCCGAAAAACAAAAGCTAAATAGCAATAAGGTTAATAATATTTTAGTTTGGGTTTTCTTCATGTGAATCTTTTATAATATGAACATCTCTTTGAGGGAAAGGAATACTTATATTGTTATCTTTAAATAATTTATTGATTTTAAATCTTATTTCGCTTTGCGGTATTGCAGCTGTAAAGCTATCGTTAAGTGTAAAGACTAGTTTAAAATTAAGTGAGCTGTCTGCAAAATCTGTAAATAAAACTAATGGAGGAGGAAATTTTAATACTTTAGGATGCTCTTTTGCTGCCTGAAGTAAGAGTTTTTTTACTAATTCTACATCACTTCCATAAGCAACACCAACAGATACGCTTTCTCTTGTTGTAGTTCCGTTTTGCGTCCAATTATATAAACTATTTGTTAAGTATAAATGATTAGGTATAATTAGCACTTTATTATCAATAGTTACAGCTCTTGTGGTACGTAATTTAATTTCTTCAACACGACCAACTTTTCCGTCAATTTCAATAATATCACCTACATGTGCAGATTGGTCTATCA
The DNA here is from genome assembly GCF_014191595.1 of Mesoflavibacter zeaxanthinifaciens subsp. sabulilitoris. NCBI lineage: Bacteria > Pseudomonadati > Bacteroidota > Flavobacteriia > Flavobacteriales > Flavobacteriaceae > Mesoflavibacter > Mesoflavibacter zeaxanthinifaciens. The sequence goes on from NZ_JACHWV010000003.1 coordinate 240,627, forward strand.
AAATAAAAACACCAGAAATTATATCTTGAAAAAAAGTTTGTAACGCTAAACCAATACCTATTAAAAGTGCAGCAGATGCAGCAAAAACAGCGGTAACGTTTACACCAATTGCATTTAACGTTATTAATAATATAATGACATAAATAAGCCATCTAAAATACCCGTAAACTACCGAAAATTTCCCTTTATCATGTTCGGGTAAGCGTTTTGTTAATATCTTAAATACTATTCTTAGTACTACTGTAGTGATAAAAATAACAAAACTGATGACTAATAAATCTTTTATAGATACAGAGATTTCTTCAGTAAAATCTACATGTAGGTTTAAAAACTCGTTAAGTTTTTCCCACATAGAGCTTTCTACTATAACGTCTTCTAGGTCTTCTATTTTCTGTTCTACTTTATTTTGCATTAATATTTAATCCATTTAATTAGTTCTTTATAGCTAGGTTTTTTGCCATACATTAAAATACCTACTCTATATATTTTTGCAGCAAACCAAACTGTAAATAAAAAGGTACCTACTAATAATAATAAAGATACTATTTGTTGCCATAACGGTACACCAAAAGGAATACGCATTAACATAACTACAGGAGATGTAAATGGTATAAATGAAAAAACAGTACTTACTGTACCATGCGGATCTTCTATCACTGTAAACATACCAACATAAACAGCCAAAATTAATGGCATTAGTATTGGCAACATAAATTGTTGTGTATCTGTCTCGTTATCTACTGCTGCTCCAATTGCTGCATATAAAGAACTATATAGCAAATAACCACTAATAAAGAACAGTAAAAAAGCTATAATCAAGTTGGCTAAAGGTAAATTAAAAAATGCCGAAAATATAATTTGTGCTTTTTCTGCTGCATCTGGATCGGTCATTGCTTGCTGCATCATTTGTTGTTGTGGTGATTGGATTTGTGTCATATCAATACCAAATATAGCTGTAACAACAACCATTAAAACACCTCCTAAAATTAACCAAATTACAAACTGTGTAATTCCGGCTAAAGAGGTACCTATAATCTTACCAAGCATTAATTGTATTGGTTTTACTGACGAAATAATAACTTCTATAATTCGGCTAGTTTTTTCTTCAATAACACTACGCATAATCATATTACCATAAATAATAATAAACATAAAAAGCAAATATCCTGCTGCACCACCAAATGCTAATTTAACAACACTATCAAATTTTGAAGTTTTCTCTCCTGAAAAATTTTCCTGAGTTATATCAATATTAATTTTTGAATCATCAATTAGCTTTGTGTCTATATTTTTTTCGGCAAGATTTTTATGAGTTAATTCGATTTCAATAAGTTTTTCTAAATCTGAAATTAATGATAAAGATGGCGTTTCTTCAGAATAAAACTCTACACTATTTTTAGCTTCAGATAGACTATTCATCTTTTTAATATGAAGCAAACCGTAATTATCTGCTTCTTTTACAATTTGCTTTGCATTTTCAAGATTTTTATCTGTTAAGATATTATATTTTATACTTTCAGAGTCTTTAAAAACTCCAGTTAAATAACCAGACTCATCCAATACTGAAATTTGTCTTTGTGAGTCATTATTTAACTGCGATAAATACGCAACAACTGCTATAAGTGCTATAAAAATTAGCGGACTTAAAATAGTCATAATTAAAAACGCTTTGTTTTTAACTTTATTTAAATATTCTCTTTTTATAATAAGTGGAAGATGGTTCATAATTAGTTATTCTTAACCGTTTGAATAAATATGTCGTTTGCACTTGGGATTATTTCTACAAAATGAGAAACTTGTCCCTTGGTGGTTAAATAGTTTAGTAAATCGTTAGCTGTTTCGTTTTCTGAAAGTTTAATATTTAGTTTTAAATCGTTTCCTAATGTTTTAAAACTTGCAGGTGTGATGCTAAATTTTTGTGCTAACTCTTGTTCTAAATTGTCTTGTTTTGGATTTATACCAATTTCAAAAGTATTGGTTTTGTATTGACGTTTTACATCCATTAAATTACCATCCAAAATTTTGTTTGATTTGTTTAACAAAGCTATATGATCACATAATTCTTCTACAGATTCCATACGATGTGTAGAGAATATTACCGTAGCGCCTTCGTCTCGTAACCTTAGAATTTCATCTTTTATTAAGTTGGCATTTATTGGGTCAAATCCTGAAAATGGCTCATCAAAAATCAATAGTTTAGGCTCATGCAATACAGTAACAACAAACTGAATTTTTTGCGCCATACCTTTGGATAACTCTTGAATTTTTTTGTTCCACCAATCACCTATTTCTAACCTTTCAAACCACATTTTAAGACGTTTCTTGGCTTCGGATTTATCCATTCCTTTTAACTGCGCAAGGTATAATGCTTGCTCACCAACTTTCATAGACTTATATAAACCACGCTCTTCAGGTAAGTAACCAATATCTTTTATATGGTGATTTTTTAAGGTTTCGCCATCTAAAAAAACTTGTCCAATATCTGGCATTGTAATTTGGTTAACTATTCTAATTAATGTAGTTTTTCCAGCTCCGTTTGGACCAAGCAATCCAAAAATACTTCCTTTAGGTACAGCTATAGACACATTGTTTAATGCCGTAAAATCTCCAAATTTTTTAGAAACCGATTGGACTTCTAATAAGTTACTCATATTGTTGTTTAAAATTGATTAGTTAGTGCTTTACACACAAATGTAAATATAGAAAATGTTAAAAAAGTAACACTGCTGATTAGTGTATTTTTAACTTAAAAACTAAAACAGCACATTAGATATGACACAAAAAACAAAACCCACCCTTTAAAAAGATAAAGGATGGGAAAAAATTGCTATGAAAAAGAAAAATTACCGTTGGTTTAATCCAACGATAAATCAAATATACTATTTTTTATTAAAACAGATATAAATTGACATAAATAGTTAAACAAAAAGTCTGCTTTTAGCAGACTTTTATGTTTTGTTTATGTGTTATTTAGGAAAACATATCTTTTACTTTCTCGAAAAATGACTTATCTCCTCTTTCTGGTTTTGGAGTAAAATGGTCATCTTCTCTCATGCTTTCAAAAAATTCTTTTTGAGATTTACTTAAAGTTTTTGGTGTCCAAACATTTACGTGTACTAATAAATCTCCTTTACCGTAACCGTTTATACTTGGTATACCTTTTCCGCGTAAGCGTAAAATTTTACCAGATTGTACACCTGCTTCTATTTTAATTCTTACTTTACCTGTTACGGTATCAATTTCTTTAGATGTACCTAATATAGCGTCTGGTAGACTTACATATAAATCGTAATGTAAGTTATCTCCTTCACGTTGTAGATTTTCGTGTTCTAACTCTTCTATTGCTACTAATAAATCTCCAGAAACACCGTTACCTGGTGCCTCGTTACCTTTACCAGATACTTTAAGTTGCATACCATCTACAACTCCTGCAGGAATATTAACTGGTATAGTTTCTTCTTTTATTATTAACCCTTGTGCATCTGCATCGTTAGGTTTTTTATCTATAATCTGTCCTGCACCGCCGCAAGTATTACATGGTGCGGATGTTTGCATACGTCCTAAAATGGTATTAGTAACTCTTGTTACTTGTCCTGTACCGTTACATGTTGTACAAGTTTTATAGGTGGTTCCTGGTGCTTGAACTTTACGTTTTACTTTTATTTTTTTCTCTACACCATTAGCTATTTCTTCTAAGGTAAGCTTTAATCTTACACGAAGGTTACTTCCTTTAACACGACGTTGTCCGCCACCAAAGCCACCACCAAAACCAGAGAATCCGCCGCCACCAAAAGCACCACCAAAAATATCTCCAAATTGACTAAAGATGTCGTCCATATTCATGCCGCCACCGCCAAAACCACCAGCGCCTTCAAAAGCTTGATGACCAAATTGATCATAACGCGCTTTTTTATTCTCGTCACTTAGCACTTCATAAGCTTCGGCTGCTTCTTTAAATTTTGCTTCTGCTTCTGCATTATCAGGGTTTTTATCTGGATGGTATTTTATTGCCTGCTTACGATAAGCCTTTTTAATTTCAGCTTGTGATGCAGATTTATCTATACCTAATATTTCGTAATAATCTCTTTTTGCCATATTTATTTTGCTTTTAGCTGTTCGCTTTTAGCGTTTTATATTTTTACTGACCTATAACTACCTTAGGAAAACGTATTACAGTTTCTCCTAATTTGTAACCTTTTTCTATAACGTCTACAATTTTTCCTTTTAGATCATCTGTTGGTGCTGGTATTTGTGTAACAGCTTCATGGTGATCTGGATCAAATTTATCGCCTTTCTCTACTTCTATTTTGGCTAAACCTTTTTGCTGAAGTGTTTGTATTAATTTGTTATAAATTAATAAGACACCTTTTCTTAATTCTTCTGCCTCTTTGTCTTCTTCTATATGTAACAAAGCGCGTTCAAAATCATCTAACACAGGTAGCATTGCAACCATTACATCTTTACTAGCTGTTTGAAATAACTCTATACGCTCTCTAGAAGTACGTTTTTTATAGTTTTCAAACTCTGCAAAAAGACGTAAATATTTGTCTTTTTCCTGCTGTACTTGCTCTTTTAACTGATCTTCTACAGTAACTTCTTCTATTGTTTGTTCTGTTGCTGTATCAGTTTCTGCTTGTTCTGAAGCATTTTTTGCTTCGTCTTCTATATGCTTTTCTTCTTTGTTGTTTTTGCTCATGTTGTACTTACTTTAAAATACTTTACAATAGTTGGCAAAAGTACTGCCATTAATAATAAAATGTCAAAATGTCACAAATTTTTTTTAACAATTATTTAATTATCTTCCATGGAATATTTTTTATATATTTGCATATCAAATAAAAATAAACAAGATAAACCATGAAAAAATTAGTATTAAACCTATTTACTTTTGCTGCTATAGGTTTAGCAGTTGTAAGTTGTAAAAATGAAAATAAAGCTGAAACTTCTGATGCTAAAGAAGTAAAAGAAGTTGTTGCTTCTGCAAATTATAAAGCGGTACCAGAAAGCTCTATGATTATGTGGAGAGCAAACAAAGTTGTTGGTGGACACGAAGGTACTATTAACGTATCTGAAGGTGTTGCAAAATTAGAAGGTGATCAATTAGTTGGCGGTAATTTTGTTTTTGATATTAACACAATTAACCCAACAGACATACCTGCAGATGATGAAAATCATGCAAAATTAACTGGTCACTTAAAAAATGCTGACTTTTTTGATGTTGAAAAACATGATACTGCAACCTTTGAAATTACTAATGTAGAAGGAAACAATATTAGCGGTAACTTAACAATGAAAGGTATTACAAAAAACGTAACTTTCCCTGCTAATATCTCTGTTAACGGTGATGAATTAAACATTACTAGTGATAAATTTACGATTGACAGAACAGAATGGGGAATTGAGTACAATTCTGGAAAAGTAATGGATGCTGCTAAATTAGGTGACTACTTAATTAAAGACGACGTAGTATTACAAGTTAAAGTAAAAGCAGATAAAGCTTAGTTTTTAGTTGAAACTATTTTATAAGTGAAATTGCCACAACAAATGTTGTGGCTTTTTTTATTTTAACTCTGCAGTTAGAGCACTTTTAAGTTTGTAGTATTTAAAATTAAATCCTGTAGCTTCTATTTTTTTAGAACTTACTCTTTGACTTTCAAATAGTAAAATATGCATTTCTCCTAATATCATTTTTAAAATACCTTTAGGTACATTAGGTAGAAAAAATGGTCTGTTTAGTGTTTTTGCAATTAGCTTACTTAATGTTTGATTAGTTTCTGGGTTTGGGGCTACTGCATTGTAAGTACCGGTTAACTCTTCTTCTAAAACATGAATAAATAGTCTAGCTAAATCCTTTATATGTATCCAAGATTGCCACTGTTTACCAGAACCTAAAGCGGCACCTAAACCAAACTTAAATGGTTTTATCATTTCTGGTAGTGCACCTCCTTTTTGTGATAACACTAAACCTATTCTTACCTTAGAAACCTCGACACCTATCTCTTTAAAAGCATCTACTGCATGTTCCCATTTTTCTACAACTTGTCCTAAAAACGAATGACTAATACTAGTTTCATCTTCAGTATAATAATTGGTTAAAGAATCTGGATATATACCTATTGCACTTGCAGATATAATTTGTTTGATATGATGTGAATTATTCTGTAATGTATTAAATAGTAATTGTGTAGATTGGGTACGACTTAAAATAATTTCCTTTTTATAAGTCTCTGTCCAACGCTTAGAGATAGTCGCTCCAACTAGATTTATTATAACATCAACATCTTTAATACAATCTGTATCAATTTCATTTTTAGAAGGATTCCATAAAAATCCTTTATAATTATTGTCTTTACTAAGTTTAGATTGGCTGGTGGTTAAGAAGTTAACTGCTATATTTTTATCGTGACATAATTTAACAATTTCCGTTCCTATTAATCCTGTTGCTCCTGTTATTAATACACGCATTTTCATTTCAATTTTATACAAAAATAACCAATAATTAGCAGGTAAAAACGGGCTTTAAGTAGGATTTAACAGTAAATAAAAACTTATTTTATTGCTCGTAACATATGTCTTTTGTTTGGTGGACCAGGACATCGTTGCACAGTAAAACCAACACTTTGCATAGCACGTCTTGCTGCTCCTTGCGCGCAATAAGTAACTAAAACACCTTTATCTTTTAATGATTTAAAAAGAATTTCAAAAATTGGAGCTGTCCATAATTCTGGTTGTGATCCAGGACCAAAAGCGTCATAAAAAATTAGATCATAATAGTTTTCATCTTTGAAGTTGAAAATATCTTGTTGACGTTTTTCTAAAGTGAAATTTTTCGAAATTTTCACAGACTTCTCCCATTCTGTATCATGCATTTTATAAAAAGTAGATTGCAAATCTTCTCTTTTAAATGCTTTAGGGAAATTTAATTGAGATACTATTTCTATAGATATTGGGTATTGTTCTACTCCAACATAATCTATGTTTAATGCTAATTCTTCTGAAGAAATTAATGTATTAAATGCATTTAAACCACTACCAAACCCTACTTCTAAAATGCGACATGTATCGTTTTGTAGGTTAGTTTTTATAAATTTTAAACCTGCATCAATAAAGACATGATTAGACTCTTCTATTGCTCCAAAAATCGAGTGATAATGTGTGTTAAATTTGGGATGCAATAAAGTATTAGATCCATCTTTAGTAACTTCGATTTTAGGACTTATAGCCATGATAATTATTTAATTATCAACTTTTTTATACGTGGTATTGGTCCTGTACATTCGGTAGTATGACACGATATACAAATACCAATTGCAGTATTAAAACGTGTTTCTAATGGTACTTTAGAGTTTGGATTAAAAACTTCTTTTTCTGCCTGAATGTATAAATTAGAGAAGCTTTTAAACGTTTCATTTCGGCTTTTAAAATCTGATAACTGCGCGGTATGAATGTTTAAAAACTTCTCTGGAAATTCTGTAGGTATTTTACCGTCTATGATATCTTTTTTTAGCTGTTCGTTATAGGTATACATTTCGTTCATAAGATTTGCCATCTCAGAAGGTGTGTACATATCGTAAACTTTCTCAGCTTTTTCAGTAGTTTGTGCTTGGTCTTTTTTATCGTGACAAGCAAATAAAATAAAGACTATTAAAGGGTAAAATATAGATTTCATGTTTATTTTTCTACTAATAAAACACCATCTGCAACTAACGCATAAGTGCGCTTTGGTTCTGTGATAGCTTCTATTTCTTCTTTTGTCTTACCTGCGTCTTCTGCATAATGACGTAATTCTTCTACTGGCATTTCTTTAACAAACGCTTGACCGTTTACAATTACCTCTTCACCAGAAATATTTTTTGGCATAAAAAATCCATAATCTTTAAAAGTAACTCTTACTTCGTTACCATCTCCTAAATCTGCTGTCATCCAACATCCTTTAGCTTGGCAAACTTCGTTTACTTTTAATTTAACTTTTGTATTTATACTGTCTCCAACTTTTAAATCTTTGTAATGATTTAACATCGAATTAGCAGCAATAGCATCGTCTGCCATAATTTCCTTCCCAAAAGATTTATAATTTACATCTACAGTTTCTGTTTCGGTTTCTATCGTTTGTGTTTCTTGCTTTGCTTCGTTTTTACAAGCTAGAAAAGAAACAGCAACAGCCATCATTAAAAAATATTTTTTCATGTTTTTAGTTTTAGTTATTTATACCTCAAAGATAGTATTTTAGGTCGAAATTACTGTTTTTAAAGCTTATTTCTGTATTTTTGCAGCCTAAAACCAAGCCTATTTATGAATTCTATAAATAAAAACGATATTAAAGTATTTAGAACAGAAAATTCTAAATTAGATCAAACCGATTTTGAAAACTTAGCTTTTGGACAGGTTTTTTCTGACCATATGTTAACTTGCGACTTTAAAGACGGTATTTGGCAAAAACCAATTATTGAGCCTTATGGGCCTATATCTTTAATGCCTTCTGCAAAGATTTTTCATTACGGACAGTCTATTTTTGAAGGAATGAAAGCCTACAAAGATAAAGACGGTAAGGTGTTTTTATTTAGACCTATGGAAAACGTAAAACGTTTAAATAAATCTGCAAAACGTCTTGCTATTCCTGAATTGCCAGAAGACTTTTTTATGGAAGGTTTAAAGGCGCTTTTAGAGGTTGAAAAAGATTGGATACCAGAAAAAGAAGGTAGTTCTTTATACATTAGACCGTTTGTTTTTGCAACTGGTGAAGGTTTTCATGCATCGCCTGCCAACCAATATAAATTTATTATTGCCTTAGCGCCTTCTGGAGCTTATTTTGCAGGAAAAGTAAAGGTTTTAATTGAAGAAAAATACTCGCGTTCTGCAAATGGTGGCGTTGGTTATGCTAAAGCTGGTGGTAATTACGCAGGACAGTTTTACCCAACTCAATTAGCAAAAGATAAAGGCTACCAACAAGTAATTTGGACAGACGACACATCTCATGAATACATAGAAGAAGCTGGCGCAATGAATGTTTTTGTAAGAATAAAAGACACCTTATTAACGTCTCCAACTAGTGACCGTATTTTGGATGGTGTGACTAGAAAAAGTGTTTTAAAAATTGCTGAAGACGAAGGTATTAAAACAGAAGTTAGAAAAGTAAAAGTTAGCGAAATTGTAGAAGCTGCTAAAAATGGAGATCTAAAAGAAATGTTTGGTGCTGGTACAGCTGCTGTAATTTCTCCTATTTCTGGATTTGGATTTAGGGATGAAGATTTTGAACTACCAGAATTAGAAAACTCTTATGCTATGCGTATTAAAAAACGTATCGTAGATATACAAACCAATAAAGCTGAAGATCCTTTTGGATGGAGAGTACAGGTTTAGTATGCAGTAGATAGTACGCAGTACACACTTTACATATAAACTATAAAAAAAGCAACCTATTTTGGTTGCTTTTTTTTATAGTTCCATTCTTCATGCTTCAAATTTCAAGCTTTTTAACTTTTCTCTAAAATTTCTTTAATGTTTGGCTTAAAATAGTTTGGTCCTTTTAAGACTTTCCCGTCTTCGCGGTAAATTGGTTCGCCATCTTCACCTAACTTAGACATATTACTACGTTGTATCTCTTCAAAAACTTCTTCTATTTTATGCTGCAAACCATGTTCTATAATAGTGCCACATAAAATGTAAAGCATATCGCCTAAAGCATCTGCAACTTCTACTAAATCATTATTGTTTGCTGCTTCAAGATATTCTTCATTCTCTTCACGCATTAGCTTATAACGCAACAGGTTTTTATCTGTTCCTAAGTCGGCTTTTGGTGTTTCTCTATGTCCTATTTTAAAAGCAGTATGAAAGGCTTTTACTGCATCTATTTTATCTTGCATAATACTTTGTATTCTTTTTGTTTGGAGATATTGGTTTTAGTAATTTTGCTTAAAAATAAATTATGTTTAGTAAAGGGCAAATCATTTTTGGAGTTTTATTCGCTATCGCTTTTATAATTGTGATGGTTTTTATGTATCGTAAAGATTTAAAACTTCATAAAATACATTATCGTGGTGTACTTTGGATTTTATTAGCTTTTATTGCTTTTATCGGACTTATTGCTTCAATCAAATTTATTTTTATGTAGACTTATTAATTAATACATATTCATAAAAAAAGACCTCACAAATTTTAGAAATCTGTGAGGTCTTTTTTTGTTGTAATTAAAACTTAATTACGTGCTGGTAAAAAATTGTAGTTAGTACTGTAATCTAACATTTGAGCTTCAAAAGTATCTGGTTGTGTTACTTTTATTACTGTAATTTCTCCTGCGTCATTAGTTTCTGGTACTAAAACAGGATTTACAAATCCGCTGTAAGGAGCAGATTTGAATTGTTTGTTACGTTCTAAAACTTCGGCATGGATAGCTTGATCTACTTTTACACCGTAATCTTCAACTAAAGCTTCTACTGCTGCATAATCTCCTTCTGATTTTATACGTTGTGTCTCGCGTAATAACTGACCGAATAATTCATGTAGTTTTTCATAATCATTAATATTGAAATACGTTTTACCATCACGAGTTACTTTTTCTATCACGTTATCTGCTTTTCCTTTTTCATAAACCCAAGCACTTACCCATTGTCTGTTACGCATATGCGCTTCTTCTACATCATCTCCTAAATTTAAACGAATTAATTGCGTCATTAATCCATTACGTATGTAACCATCGTAAGCTGCTTTTCCTACAGATTTCCAATCGTCTACTAAGCCTAATTCTTGTAATTTTGGGTTGTATAAATAGTAAAGTCCTACTAAATCTGCACGACCTTCTTCTAAGGTAGAAGCATAATTTTTAAGCGTTTCTTTAGTCTCACCAACTCCTGGATTTAATTGTCCTGATGCATGACCAATTACTTCGTGTAACGCTGTATGCAACTTATCTGCTAATTGCCCATATTTTTCTTCTAGTTGAAGCTCTTCTTCATCATGAACAAATTCTTTTAATCGTCCTGTGCTACCTGCATTATTGTAAGCTTCAATTATGTTTCCTAAAGATACAGACTTACTTCCTACTGCTGCTCTAATCCAGTTTGCATTTGGTAAGTTTACACCAATTGGTGTACTTGGTGAAGCATCACCAGCTTCTCCAGCAACATTAACTACTTTGTAAGTTACACCAACGACGTTTTTCTTTTTATGTTCGTCCATTAAAGGTGAATTATCTTCAAACCATTGTGCATTTTCAGATAACACTGCCATTTTTTTAGACATATCAAAATCTTTGATTTGTACGATAGTTTCGTAACTTCCTCTGTATCCTAATGGATCGTTATACACTTCAATAAAACTATTAATGTAGTCTATATCACCATCGGTAGCAGCAGTCCAAGCAACGTTGTAATCGTCCCAAGTTTGTAAATCTCCTGTTTTGTAATAGTCGATTAACAATCCTAATGCGTTACCTTGAGCTTCATTTTCAGCAACACTTTTTGCTTTTTCTAGCCATTTAATAATTTCGTCAATTGCGCTTCCGTATAATCCACCAGATTTATACACGCGTTCTTTTAATTGACCGTTTTCTTTTACTAATTGCGAGTTTAAACCAAAAGATAATGGCTTTTCTGGATCAGGAGACTTTTTTTGTTTGTAAAAAGAAATAACATCTTCATTAGTCACATTTGGACCATAAAAATTAACTGCAGAAAGCGCTACATTATCTACGCCTTTTGCTTGATTTACTTTTTTAAGGTCTTGATCATTAAAGATTACATCAAACGCTTCGCCTTCTAAAGTTGTTTCTGTATCAGCTAATAATTGCTTTAAATAATCTGAAGAAAACTCAGGTTTAAGCTTATCGTTAGAATAGTGATGATGAATACCATTACTAAACCATACACGTTTTAAATAGGTTGTAAATGCTTGCCAATCTGATGAAGTTTTATCGCCTTCATACGTTTTATAAACATTTTCTAAAGCTGCTCTAATAGCTAAGTTATGCCTGTAGTTTTGATCCCACATTATATCACGACCAGCTAATCCAGCTTGTGTTAAATAATAAGCTAATTGTTGTTGTTTAAGACTTAAATTATCCCAACTAGGAATTTGATAACGTAAGATTTTTATATCAGCAAAAGTATCTACGTTATAATCAAAAGTAGATTCTTTTTTAACTGAAGTGTCTTCGGTTGTTTGTGCTTTTTTGTCTTCTCCACAAGAAAATAAAAGTGAAGTCATTAATGCAGCACTAAATATTGTTTTTAGTTTCATTGAATAAAATTTTTAAAAGTGCTTAAAGATATAAATATTTAACCTATTAAATTTGATTATATTTGAATTACTAACCACAATTTTTATAGGTAATGAAATTCTTAAAATATATATTTTTCATCTTACTAATAGCCATCATTGCAGTATCTATTTATGTTGCTGTCCAACCTAGTAATTTTGAAGTTTCAAGAACTAGAATAATCAATGCACCTTCTGGAGTTGTGTATAATAATGTAGCCGATTTAAAGCTTTGGGAAAACTGGTCTCCTTGGAAAGAACAAGATCCAACAATGAAGATTATGTATAACGACCAAACCAAAGGTGTTGGCGCAAGCTATAGCTGGACAGGAAAAGATGGAAATGGCAACATGAAAATTGTTAATACAAATCCACCAAAATCTATAGAACACCAATTACAATTTGAAGATTATGATCCTTCTAAAATCCATTGGACTTTTACACCAACTAACGACGGAAAAACCGATGTAAAATGGCAAATGAATAGCGAAAACATACCATTTATGTTTAAAGCATATGGTTTAATGTCTGGCGGATTTGATAAAATGATTGGTCCAGATTTTGAACGCGGATTAGAAAAATTAGATAGCGTTACAACAACTCAAATTAGACAATATAATATTGAAGTTAATGGAGTTACAGAACATAGTGGCGGTTATTATTTATACAACACAACGTCTTGTAAGATTAGTGATTTTCAAAAAAAAATGGCAGAAATGCTACCTAAAGTTGGACAGTTTGTCGCAGAAAATAATATAACAGTTTCTGGATCTGCATTTGTAATTTATCACAAATGGGATGAAGAAAATAATACTGTTATGTTCTCTTGTGCTATGCCAACGCCAAATAAAGTAGTTACTACAACAAGCGACATTTTAACTGGTCAATTAGAACCTTTTAAAGCTGTAAAAACGACTCTAAAAGGCGATTACAGCAACCTAAAAGAAGCTTGGGATAAAGGCATGAAATATATAGAACAGTACAATCTTGTTTTTGATGAAGATGGTGTTGCTATTGAAAGCTACGTTACCGATCCATCAAATGAGCCTAACCCTGCAAAATGGATTACAGAAATCTATATGCCTGTAGAATAACATGAAGCAACTAGTATTAGTTTTTATTGGTGGTGGCTTTGGTAGCGTATTCCGTTTTATTATTGGTAAATGGCTAAACAGCAATCAATCAGGAATACCTTATGGTACATTTTTAGCTAATATTTTAGGTTCGCTTTTAATTGGATTTATTTTAGGATATGCCTTAAAAAATAATAGCTTAAACCAAAACCAAACCTTATTATTAGCAACTGGTTTTTGTGGCGGTTTCACTACCTTTTCTACCTTTGCTTATGAAAATCATTTGTTTTTAAAAAGTGGCGACTTTACTAGCTTTGCTATCTATACAATTGCTAGTTTTATTTTAGGATTTTTAGCGGTGTTTTTAGGTATCTGGCTAGCTAAATAAATTATTTTTCATACACTTTAACACCAGCTTTTACAGCAACATCAAGATAATTTTCTCTTGGAACAATTGGGCAAGAAAATCTTTCGTTATAAGCGCAATATGGGTTATATGCTTTATTAAAATCTATTTCTATTGTATTACCTTCTGGTATTCTTAAATCTATATAACGACCGCCACCATATGTTGTATCTCCATTTGTATCATCCAAAAAGGGTAAGAATAAATAATCCTCAAAGCCTTCTTTTGTCATTAACTCTTTACCTTGATAGACATTAAGCGTATATGCTTTTCCTTTTAATTGAAAGTTTAAAACACCATAAACACGCTCGTCTGTAGTTTCATTTAAGGTCCTTTTCATTTTAAACCATTTAGAGTTTGGTGTGCGTTTTAAAGTTGCTTTAACCACAAAAGCACTATCAAATTGAAAAAAATCTAAACCTTTAAAATTTTGTCTATCTCTATCTTTTAAAGGCGATTTAGAAGCATCTTTAAACATGGCGTTTTGCTCTTTTTGCCAATTAGTTGCTCCTAAAATTGGTTGTTTACCTTCTTTACAGCTAAAAATTATTAGTACAACACAGAAAGTAGAAAAGAAATTTTTCATTTTTAAAAAATTAAATTATTTAGTTTCAAAAATACGACTTATTAAAAATTTTACTTAGCTTTGATTCAAACTTTTAAGAAAAGAATGAAAAGAGTCAACACATATTGTAAGCAACAAACCACTTCTACCAAAGATTGCAATAGAAGAAGGACGCTTTATATGTTTTGACAATTTAGATATCAATTTTAAGAATATAAAAAGTCCAGCTTCATTGTTGGACTTTTCTATTTTTAAGCAGCAATGAAGTCAATCTTTTTTAAAACCAACCAAAAAAATGAAAAGATTACTTAAACTTTATTTAAACACCTTTGATGGGCTATCAAGAGAAGTTTGGTGGCTAGCATTAATTACATTAATCAATCGTGCTGGTACGATGGTTATCCCTTTTTTATCATTATATCTTACTGAAGATTTAGAATTCTCTCCGTCTACAGTTGGATCGATTATGGCTGCTTTTGGATTAGGATCTGTTGTAGGATCTTGGCTAGGCGGAAAATTAACCGATAAAATTGGCTACTATAAAATTATGGTATTTAGCCTTTTTGTTTCTGGGTTATTATTTGTCTTACTTCAATATTTAAAAACCGTACTAAGTTTATCCATTGGTATTTTTGTATTAATGTTAGTTGCAGATATGTTTAGACCAGCAATGTTTGTGGCATTAAGCGCATACAGTAAACCCGAAAATAAAACAAGAAGCGTTACTTTAATTAGATTAGCTATTAATTTAGGATTTTCGGCTGGTCCTGCTATTGGCGGTTTAATAATTGCTGGATTGGGTTACAACGGTTTATTTTGGGTAGATGGTATAACTTGTATTTTGGCTACCTTACTTTTAATTCAATTATTAAATCCGAAAAAATCTAAAGTTTTAGACGAGGTTAAAGTTGAAGAGCCTTACTCTGCATACAAAGACAAAGCGTTTATTATCTTCCTCTTTGCTTTATTTTTATTCGGAGTTATGTTCTTGCAATATTTCTCTACCATGCCAATATATTACAGAGATAGTCACTTTTTAACAGAACCTGAAATTGGTTTGCTTTTAGGTGCTAATGGTTTTTTTATCTTTTTATTGGAAATGCCTCTTATAAAATGGTTAGAAAACACAAGATTTAATAAAGTAATACTTATATGGTTTGGTGCGTTATTAACAAGTTTAAGCCTTTTAATTTTAAACTTTACAACGTGGTCTGGCATACTAATTATCGGTATGTTTTTAATGACGGTTGGAGAGATGATTGCTTTTCCGTTTGCTAATGCTTTTGCCTTACAACAAGCTAAAAAAGGAAATCAAGGCGAATACATGGCATTATACTCTATTGCGTTTTCTTTTGCTCATATTTTTGGTCATAAAGCAGGCTTAGAAAGTGTAAGCGTGTACGGTTTTGATAACACTTGGTACATTTTTACAGCAGTTGGTGTGTTGTGTATGTTTTTACTTTTAATCTTAAAACAATTTTTAAAAGCTAAAAACATAATAAGTTAAGCATTTAAAACTTTGTTAATGTATGTCCTCTAATCTAAGTTTTTTTATCTAATACATTAACTTTGTATTGCTTATGAAAACGACAAATTTAGACATCATCATCATTGGCGCAGGTCCAATTGGTATTGCTTGCGCTTTAGAATGTAAAAAACGTAATTGGAATTATTTAGTAATAGAAAAAGGCGCGTTAACCAATTCTTTATTTAATTATCCTTTAAATATGACATTCTTTTCTACTTCAGAAAAGTTAGAAATAGATAACATTCCGTTTATTAGCAATAACCCAAAACCTACACGTAATGAGGCATTAGAATATTACCGAAGAGTAGTAACATCTAATCAATTAAATATTAAGTTATACGAAGAGGTATCTACTATTAAAAAGGCGAATGATGACTTTAAGATTGAGACAAGCAAAAACCAATACAAAGCAAAAAAGGTGATTATAGCTACTGGTTTTTACGATATTCCTAATTTGTTGAATGTACCTGGTGAAGATTTACCTAAAGTATTTCATTATTACAAAGAAGCACATCCGTTTACCTTACAAAATATAGCGATTGTTGGTGCAAGTAACTCGTCTGTAGATGCTGC
Organism: Mesoflavibacter zeaxanthinifaciens subsp. sabulilitoris; assembly: GCF_014191595.1. Classification (NCBI taxonomy): domain Bacteria; kingdom Pseudomonadati; phylum Bacteroidota; class Flavobacteriia; order Flavobacteriales; family Flavobacteriaceae; genus Mesoflavibacter; species Mesoflavibacter zeaxanthinifaciens. The sequence continues at coordinate 257,024 of NZ_JACHWV010000003.1, forward strand.
TTTAGAAATTTACCGTAAAGGCGGAAACGTAACTATGATTGTTAGAGGCGAATCTATTGGCGAACGCGTTAAATATTGGGTAAGACCAGATATTTTAAACCGAATTGAAGAAGGTAGCATTAAAGCTTATTTTAACTCTGAAATCACTAAAATTGAAGAACATCAAATTATAATTAAAACACCAGAAGGCAACAAAAAACTACCAAACGATTATGTTATTGCTTTAACTGGTTACCAACCTAACTTTAAGTTTTTAGATCAAGCTGGAATTAAATTTTCTGAAGACAAAAAACACATCCCAAATTACAATCCAGATACTATGGAATCTAACGTTGAAGGACTGTATCTTGCTGGTGTTATTTGTGGCGGTATGGAAACACATAAATGGTTTATAGAGAATTCTCGCATTCATGCAAAACTAATTGCAGAAGATATTGCCTCTAAAAGCTAAAGCTTTTTTATCGCATTGTTTTTTACCACATGAGATAAGATAATTTGCGTTTTACATTCGCCATAAACAATTAATTGATCAATAAAACTCTCTAAGTGCTTTTGGTTTTTTAGGATTACTTCCATAACGATGTTTTCGTTACCGGTAATTCGATAGCAATTTACCACTTCATCAAACGTTTTCACCTTTTCTAAAAACGGTTTTAGTTTTCCCATAAAAGCTTGTAATGTAATTAAGGCTTTTAACTGATAACCAACTTCAAAAGGCGATATTAATGTAATATGATTTTGGATAATCCCTAAATCTTCCATCTTCTTTATACGTTCAGAAACTGCAGGAGAAGTTATACCAACCTGCCTTCCTATTTCTGCATTAGATTGTCTTGCGTTTTGCTGTAAACACCTCAAAATCTTCCAGTTAAGATTATCTATATTCATTTTTAAATAATTTTTAAAAAATAATTTAATTATTAAAGCAAATATATAGTTTTACTTTAACATCTAAAGACGAAAACGTTATCATGTTAGTAATTTTGGTAAAAAGAAAAATTAAAATGTCGGCTCAAGTTCCTTCTCACCTATCAGATTTACCCGTTTACAAACAGGCTATACAAATTTTTACACTGTCTAGAAGTATTTCGTCTTATTTAAATCAAGATTTAGCCTATTTATATGAAGATGGAAAAGAGGATAACAACATCTATTTTTCTGGAGACATTGTGCAACAATCTGAATCTCTAGCTCCAGAAATTATTAATGCCGAATTGCAACGCCATTCTGATAAAAAACACAAACATGCTGCATCTGTTAGGCGATTAACTAATAGACTTTACAGAAACTGTAAACGACTTGAAACTTGTAATAGCAACGGTAAAGACTATTTACCGCTTTTAAGAAGAGAACTAAAAAAATTTAGACAATTACAAAGTACTTGGATGCTTACTCTATAAGCATATTAACTTATTTTACTTTTACCAGTCTAGCATTAAACATAAAGCTATCTTGATACGCTGCTATTTTAGAATTGAAATTTTCAGAGAAGATTACAAACTGCGCTTTGGGTGTACTTTCGGTTAATCTTAAAATATAATTATGATTGTTGTCTCTATTTATAAAATCTGCGTCATGTACCACAAACAATTTTAACTCACCCGTATGCACACTATTTAAGTGATATAATTTGCTTAACTGTTTTGGTGTTGCTATCAAAACATCTACACCATAATAAATATCTTCGCGTTGAGTTTCTAAGTTTTTAGCGGCATATGCGCAATACAATCGTAAATCTGTATTTGCTGTAAAGGCTTCAAATTTTTCTTTTAATTGTAATGCTTCTTGTTTGTCTTTAACTAAAATTAATGCTCTTGGCGAATCTTCAAAAGCTTCTGCTTTTAATTTTTGAACAACAGAAATAATTAAAGCGGTCGTTTTACCACATCCTTTTGGTCCAATACCATACACACTTGCACCACTTTTTATAATGGGTAATATTTTTTTCTGAAAAGCATTAGGCTGTTCAATACCTAATGTTTCCATAGATTCTTTTAATAAAGGATGGTATTTTTTGAAGGACATAATTATTATTTGCTACGAAAATAGGGATTATATAACGTATAAAGAAAAACACCATAATTAAAAATGTAATTATGGTGTTTAGTTTTATTAGTACTATTCTAAAAATTCTATCTGTTTACATATTTCGTCTATACTGTCCACCAACCTCAAACAACGCCGATGTAATTTGACCTAAACTACAGACTTTACAAACATCCATTAAGGCTTCAAAAATATTTTCGTTGTTAATGGCTTTTTGCTGAAGGTCTTTTAACAAGCTTTCAGTATCATTTCCTTTGTGTAGATTTTCTAAAGTTTTAATTTGATTTTGCTTCTCTTCTTCTGTTGCTCTAATCACTTCCGCAGGAATTACCGTTGGCGATCCTTTACTACTTAAGAAGGTATTTACACCAATTATTGGGAAATCTCCGTTATGCTTCAACGTTTCATAGTACAGACTTTCTTCTTGAATTTTACTACGTTGGTACATCGTTTCCATAGCGCCTAAAACGCCGCCACGTTCTGTAATACGATCAAATTCTGCTAACACAGCTTCTTCAACTAAATCGGTTAACTCTTCAATAATGAAAGAGCCTTGTAACGGATTTTCATTCTTCGCTAATCCTAATTCTTTGTTGATAATTAACTGAATTGCCATAGCACGACGTACAGATTCTTCTGTTGGTGTTGTAATCGCTTCGTCATAGGCATTAGTATGTAACGAGTTACAGTTATCGTAAATCGCGTAAAGTGCTTGCAACGTTGTACGTATATCATTAAAATCAATCTCTTGCGCGTGTAAACTACGACCAGATGTTTGGATGTGATATTTTAACATCTGTGCTCTAGCATTAGCGCCGTATTTATTTTTTAAAGCTTTTGCCCAAATACGTCTTGCTACACGACCAATTACGGCGTATTCTGGATCAATTCCGTTTGAGAAAAAGAAGGATAAGTTTGGTCCAAACTTATTAATATCCATACCACGACTTAAATAATATTCCACGTAAGTGAAACCATTAGATAAAGTTAGTGCTAACTGCGTAATTGGATTTGCACCAGCTTCCGCAATATGGTAACCAGAAATAGATACCGAATAGAAGTTACGTACATTATTGTCTATAAAATACTCTTGCACATCACCCATTAAACGTAATGCAAACTCAGTTGAGAATATACACGTATTTTGAGCTTGATCTTCTTTTAAAATATCGGCTTGTACGGTTCCTCTTACTTGAGCAATGGTTTTGATTTTAATATCGTTATAAACCGCTTCTGGTAATACTTGATCACCAGTAACACCTAATAACAATAACCCTAAACCGTCATTTCCTTTTGGTAATTCGCCATGATATTTTGGTCGCTCTACACCTTTGTCTTTATAGATCTTTTCTATTTTAGCTTCAACGTCTTTTTCAAGACCATTTTCTTTAATGTAAATCTCACATTGTTGGTCTATTGCAGCATTCATAAAAAAACCTAACAACATTGGTGCAGGACCATTAATAGTCATACTTACCGATGTTTTTACATCTGCTAAATTAAATCCTGAATATAACTTTTTAGCATCGTCTAAGCAACAAATACTTACACCAGCATTTCCAATTTTACCGTAAATATCTGGACGTAAATCTGGATCGTTACCATAAAGTGTTACACTATCAAAAGCTGTAGATAAACGCTTTGCTGGCATACCTTGACTTACATAATGAAAACGCTTGTTGGTACGTTCTGGTCCACCTTCGCCAGCAAACATACGTGCTGGATCTTCGCCTTTACGTTTAAACGGATATAATCCTGATGTATATGGGAATTCTCCTGGTACATTTTCTTGCAACGTCCATTTTAAAATATCGCCCCAAGCTTGATACTTTGGTAACGCTACTTTTGGAATTTGTAAATGCGAAAGCGACTCGGTATGCGTTTCAATCTTTATTTCTTTATCACGAACTTTAAAGCTATAAATTGGCGCTTTGTATTTGTTTACTTTGTCTTCCCAACCTGTGATGACTTCCCAATTGTATGGATCTAAGTTTAGTTTGACACGGTCAAATTCTGCAATAAGCATTTTAATGAAATCCTTATTTTCTGAAGAATCTACAGATATTGATTCTGAAGAAATTCCAGATTTATCCAATTCTGGTGTTTTATCTAAAACAGACTCTAAAGTCTTATAAATTCCATATAATTTTTGAGCAACTTCAACTTGAACTTCTGCAGTATTATCATAAGCACGATTACTTTCTGCTATTTCTGATAAATAACGCGTACGGTTTGGTGGAATAACAAAAACCTTCTCACTCATTTGATCTGTAATTTCAAATGTCGAATTTAAATCGGCTTCAGTATTTTCAACTAACTTATCCATTACCGTTTTGTACAACGTATTCATTCCCGGGTCATTAAACTGCGATGCGATAGTCCCGAAAACAGGTAATTTATCTTGTGGAATGTCCCAAAGGTTATTGTTACGCATGTATTGTTTACGCACATCTCTTAAAGCATCTAACGCGCCTCTTTTATCAAACTTATTGATAGCTACTAAGTCTGCAAAGTCAAGCATATCAATCTTTTCTAGCTGTGTTGCAGCACCAAATTCTGGCGTCATCACGTAAAGCGAAACATTAGAATGCTCTATAATTTCGGTATCAGATTGTCCGATACCAGACGTTTCTAAAATAATTAAATCGTATTCGGCAGCTTTTAAAACCTCAACCGCTTCATTAACATATTTTGATAAAGCTAAGTTAGATTGACGCGTTGCCAAACTACGCATATACACACGTGGTGAGTTGATGGCATTCATACGAATACGATCACCTAACAATGCGCCACCTGTTTTACGTTTTGATGGATCTACTGAAATTAAACCAATGGTTTTCTCTGGAAAATCGATTAAAAAACGTCTAACAAGCTCGTCTACCAAACTCGATTTTCCTGCGCCACCAGTACCAGTAATTCCTAAAACTGGTGTTTTAGATGTTTTATTTTTATTATGAATTTGATCTAAAGTGTCTTTAGCTACTTCTGGGAAATTCTCGGCAGAAGAAATTACTCGCGCTAAATCTTTTGGGTTTTTCTTTGCTAAATCTTCAACTTTTACATCCAGCTTATCACCTATTGCAAAGTCCGATTGTTGCACAAGATCGTTAATCATACCTTGTAATCCAAGCTCACGACCATCGTCTGGCGAGTAGATACGTGTAATCCCGTAATCCATCAATTCTTTAATTTCAGAAGGAAGAATTACTCCGCCTCCACCACCAAATATTTTGATGTGTCCAGCGCCTTTTTCATTTAAAAGGTCGTACATGTATTTAAAATACTCGTTATGACCACCTTGATAAGATGTTAATGCAATAGCATTTACATCTTCTTGAATAGCTGTGTTTACAACTTCTTCTACACTACGGTCATGACCTAAGTGAATGACTTCTACGCCGGTAGATTGAATAATACGGCGCATGATATTTATAGATGCATCGTGTCCATCAAAAAGTGATGCTGCGGTTACGATACGTACTTTATGTTTTGGTTTGTATGGTGCGATTTGTTCCATTCGTAAAAATCTATCTTTTTATGAGCTGCAATTTACGGATAATTCAAAAAAATTGCGATTAAAATTAAAATATTCTAAAAGAATAAATAAAGATTTTTTTTAGCCTCATTTATAGTAATTTAGTTAACCAACTATACGAGTTATCAATGACTAAAATAACGCTTTTAATTAATTGCAATGACCAATCTGGTATTATTGCAGCTGTCACCAATTTTATAGCTAATAATAACGGAAACATTGTTTATATAGATCAACATGTAGATAGAGAGCAAGATATATTTTTTATGCGTCTAGAAAGTGAGTTTGAACAATTTAACATGATGGCATTTAAAGCTGATTTTAAATCTATTTTAGCCGATAAATTTAAAATGAAATGGCGCATTTACGATACCGAGGATTTACCTAATATGGCCATTTTTGTTTCTAAATATGATCATTGCTTATACGATATTTTAGGTCGCTATAATAGTGGTGAGTTAAATGTAAATATCCCGTTTATAATTAGCAATCATAACACATTAAAACCAATTGCAGACAGCTTTAATATACCGTTTTATCATATTCCGGTAGCTAAAGACACCAAAGAAGAAGCTGAAACAAAGCAATTAGAATTGTTAAAAAAACACAACGTAAACTTTATTGTTTTAGCGCGTTATATGCAAATTGTTTCTAATAGATTAATTGATGTGTATCCTAATAAAATTATAAATATACATCACTCTTTTTTACCTGCTTTTGTCGGCGCAAAACCTTATCACAGTGCTTATAAACGTGGTGTTAAAATTATTGGTGCGACAAGCCATTATGTGACTGAAGATTTAGATGCTGGTCCAATTATTGAACAAGATGTAGAACGAGTGTCTCACACACATTCTATTGAAGATTTAATTGCCAAAGGAAGAGATCTTGAAAAAATAGTTTTAGCTAACGCTATTAAACTTCATTTAAAAAGAAAAGTTATGGTCTTTAACAATAAGACTGTTATTTTTTCTTAATCCTTGGCTTTGCAAAAACGATTGAGGCTTTGTTGAAGCTCTTTTTGTGTTGTTGCACCTATGCAACACAAAAAAGCGACTGCCGAAAGCGTGGTATTTTGTTGAATTTACGTTGCAGACAACGTAAGTTTAACAAAATATTTGCCCTAATAATTAGTACCTTTACCGACTAAATATTTTACTATGAAACGAATTTTTGCTCTACTATTATTAATTTCTGTTACCTCTTGTGCAGAACTACAACAAGTTGTTAACCAATTACCACAAGGAGGAACAGTATCTGAATTAGATATTGCTAATGGTTTACGCCAAGCTTTAGATTTAGGGATAGACAAACAAGTCTCTAAATTAACACAAAAAGATGGGTTTTATAAAAACGAATTGGTTAAAATTTTACTACCTGAAGAGTTACAGAAAGTAGACAAAGCTTTAAGAGACATTGGTTTAGACAACCTTGCAGACGAAGGTATTAAAGCACTTAACAGAGCTGCTGAAGATGCTGTTAGCGAAGCTACACCTATCTTTGTTAATGCTGTTAAAGGGATTACTTTTAATGATGCTAAAAACATTTTGTTAGGTAATGATACCGCTGCAACAGATTATTTAGAAAGCAGAACTAAAACTGAGCTTTACAACAAATTTAATCCAGTGATTAAAAATAGTTTTGATAAGGTTGGCGCTGATCAAATTTGGGCTAATTTAATTACAAAATATAATGCTATACCTTTTACTAACAATGTAAATCCAGACTTAACAGATTATGTTACTAACGAAGCATTAAAAGGTGTTTACACTATGATTGCTGTAGAAGAAGGAGAAATAAGAAACAAGGTTAGCTCTAGAGGTACAGAATTATTAAAAAAGGTTTTTGCACTACAAGACTAACTTTATATAATAATTGCATAATGTTAAGGTAACATTTAAACTAGCAATTTGTCACATCTTTGCACTGCAAAAGTGAAGGAGTTATCTCATTTTTCTTTTACTTGAGTTAGTTTAGTTAGTTATTAAAAGAGTCTGTTTTGAAGAAAAAGCGAATAGACTCTTTTTTTTTATCAAAAAATTAGAGATTTATTTTTTTTCTTCAAATAAATAAACTAATTTAAATAACTGAAAATCAACCTCTAAAAGTTATGAGTCGTAGAGATAAATTAAAACAACAGCAGCTAAAACTTAACAAACGTTACAAACAACTTGTTGAAGAAGCTTATAATTTGCGTCAAACTAACCACGAAGAAAGCGACTTATCTGAATATAGAGCTTTAAAGCTTTTAGATAAACTTAATAAACTTAAGTTTTTAGTTAGAGATAGTCCTCAATCGCTTTCTTAACTCTATAAAATAATCAAACGCTTTTATAAGTCTAGAGCCATACCACGAAAAATACTCTCCGTCTACAAAAACAGTTTTTGCATGGTGTGTTTTACGTCCAATTTCAAAAGCATGTTCATCTTTAAATGGGTAAGGTTCGCTAGACAAAAAGACAATTTCTGGATCGCCTTGTAATCTTATTTTTTTTAGTTCTATCTCTGGATAACGCTCTAAATTTGCGTAAATATTTTGATATTTATTTAGCTCTAATAAATGATTAATAAACGTATTGTTTGCTGCTACCATCCATGGTTCTCTCCAAATAAAATAGGCGACTTTTAAAACTTTTTCGGCTTTAATAAATGTTTCAAAATTATTTAAATGAAATCGTATTTTATCTGAAATACGTTGTGCGTTAGTGCTTTTTTTAAAAATTACACCATAATCGTTTATCAAATCCAAACAGTCTTGTATAGTTACAATATCTGACACATGAACTTGACAAATCTCTTGACAAGCTGCTACAATTTCTGGTGTATTTTCTTCCTTATTACATAAAATAATATCAGGATTAAGCTGCTTTATCTTTTCTATTTTAATGTTTTTTGTACCACCAACAACTTGTTTTGTACTTTTAAAATGAAATGGATGTACACAAAATTTTGTAATACCTACAATGCTTTCTTCTAAACCTAAATCATAAAGTAGTTCGGTTTGAGAAGGTACCAAACTAATAATACGTTTTGGCGTAACACTTATATCAATATGATTACCTAAATGGTCTGTCATTATGATTCTAAAATGGCTTGCATTTCTTTTTGTAATACTTCTGCTTTTTGTGCTGCTGCTTGCGCAAAGTCTTCTTGGTTTGAAGCATAGATAATACCTCTAGACGAGTTAATTAACAAACCTACATCTTTGGTCATACCATATTTACATACATCTTGAAGATTTCCGCCTTGCGCACCAACACCAGGAACTAATAAAAAACTATTTGGTATTATTTGTCTAATTTCAGATAAATACTCTGCTTTTGTAGCACCAACTACGTACATTAAGTTTTCTGAATTAGCGTAAGTTTTAGAGGTTTCTAACACTTGCTTGTAAAGCTCTTTACCATCAACAAGTTTAGTTTGAAAATCAAACGCGCCTAGATTAGAGGTTAACGCTAAAAGTATGGTATGTTTCTCTTTAAATGCTAAAAAAGGCTCGACTGAATCTTTACCCATATATGGTGCTATGGTTACACTATCAAACGCTAAATCTTCAAAAAAGGCTTTAGCGTACATAGTGCTAGTATTACCAATATCACCACGTTTTGCGTCTGCTATTGTAAAAATTTCTGGATGATTTTTGTTTAAATAATTAATCGTTTTTTCTAAAGCTTGCCAACCTTTTAAACCATACGCTTCAAAAAATGCAATATTTGGTTTGTATGCCACACAAAGATGATGTGTTGCATCTATTATAGCTTTATTAAACTCGAAAATAGGATCTTCGGTTTGTAAAAGATGCTGTGGTATTTTATTTAAATCTACATCTAATCCCACACAAAGGAAGGATTTCTTTTTTTTGATTTGGTCTATTAGTTGTTGTGTTGTCATGTTTATTTATAATCCGAAAAGATTTTATAAAAAAAGCCTCAAAAAGAGGCTTATATTTTTAATTATTACTTGCTTTAGAATATGATTTACCTTTTTTATAGATTGGTATTTTTAAACCAGCGTATATATTTGCTGCTTGACTTGAATCTGATAACAGATTAGTTAAAATTGTTTGAGATCCAATAAATAATGGTCCTGCTCTAAAACCAAAACCTGCTTGAAATCCACTATATTCTGATACTCCTAAAGGTAAATAAACACTAACCCATTTACGCTCAAATCTTGGCGTAAGTGTAAATGTATTGTCTATAGAGTTTGTGTTGACTTCTCCTTTTTTTCTTAATGATAAATCACTTCTAAAGTTTAAGAAAAATTGAGAGTCTAAATTATAATCTGCTGTTACATGCAATGCAGTAGGAAGCAAAACTTTTGTTGCATCTTTTTCTTCTACTAAGGTGTAGAATGCATCTAGTTTATCTTCAAAATCTTCTTCAGAATTAAACTGTGCTTCATTAATAGAGTTAGTAACATCATAAACTTTTACATCTGCATCTTTGTAATTAATGCTTCCTATATCTGTTATACTTATTCCTAATTTTAGTTTATATGCTGCGTTAGACATATTATCTATATCTAAAGGATCTTTTCTCCACTCGTAAATAAAACCTAAATCTGCACCTAAACCTTGTGCGTTATCTTCTAGTTTAAAATCGCCATCTCCATCTGCACTAAATGCATTAGAGCTTCCGTATTGTATGGTTCCTGTTGATGTTATTTGACCATCTCCATTTATAAAAGTATTAGCATTATAATCTACAAGTAAGTTAGACCCTATAGTATACGCATTACCAAAACCTCTTAAATACTTTATCGTTGCGCCTCCTTTTAAATAGTGTTGATTATTATCTAACAATACATGTCCGTAAGCAACACCAAACTCTGCCCAACCGTGTGTAGTTATTGTAAAATTATCTTCTTCTATTGTGAAGTCTGAGTTATCATCAAAGTTGTCTTCTACATTTTCAAATAAAACACCACTTAGCTCATTAACGTTAGAAAAAACTCTACCTCTTGTAATGATACCAATACTTGATTTAGGTGAAAGGTTAAGCATAAAAGACGGTCCCATTACATCTGCACTTATAGTGAAGTTGTTATTGTCTTTAGGTTCTGTTCTTGAATCGTCAAAGTCTTCACCAGAAAACAACTCGTTAAGATCTGCAACAAAATAATCATTATTAAATGTTGAAGATGCAGAAGCTAGGTTAATTTCTGTCCTAAATTTTGAGTTTACAATATTTGCTGGGTTTAACGCAACACCATATAAACCGGAATAGTTATCTGAAGTATAACCTATAAATGATTGTGCATTGGCTATATTACAAACCAATAGTATAATAGCGATTTTTAAGAGTTTCATTTTAATTGGTTTAGTTAAGGTTAAATAGTCTCGTCACTAGCTTTTAACTTTTCAGTGTTTTCTGCTAGTTGTAACTCGTCTATAATTTTTTGGATATCTCCATTAACAATGTTTGATAAATCGTATAAAGTTAAGCCAATACGATGGTCTGTAACACGTCCTTGAGGATAGTTATATGTTCTAATTTTTGCACTTCTGTCACCACTTGTCACCATTGTTCCTCTTAAAGCAGCTTCTTCTTCCATCTTTTTTGCTAACTCTAAATCGTATAATCTAGAACGTAATACTTTAAAGGCTTTTTCTTTGTTTTTATGTTGCGACTTTTGGTCTTGACATTGTGCTACTAAACCTGTTGGTGTATGTGTTAAACGTACTGCAGAATAGGTTGTGTTTACAGACTGTCCTCCTGGTCCTGAAGAACAGAAATAGTCTATACGTACATCTTTAGGGTCTATTTCTACATCAAACTCTTCTGCTTCTGGAAACACCATACAAGTTGCAGCACTGGTATGCACACGTCCTTGAGTTTCGGTTTGTGGTACACGTTGTACACGATGTACACCTGCTTCAAATTTTAATGTGCCGTAAACGTCTTCTCCAGATACTTCAAATTGAATTTCTTTAAAACCACCATTTGTACCTTCGCTATAATCTACAACGTCTACTTTCCAACCTTTACCTTCGCAATACTTAGTGTACATTCTAAATAAGTCACCAGCAAAGATACTAGCTTCGTCTCCACCAGTTCCTGCACGTAATTCGACTACCGCATTTTTAGAATCTTGTGGGTCTTTTGGTATTAGAAGCATACGTATTTCTTCTTCTAATTTAGGGATACCTGTTTTAGCATCGTCGTATTGCATTTTAGCCATTTCGACCATTTCGGCATCGCTTCCATCAGAAATAATTTCTTCTGCTTCTTTTAAGTTATTGGTAAGTTCTATATACTCTTCGCGCTTATCCATTAATACACGAAGGTCTTTATATTCTTTATTTAACTCTACATAACGCTTTTGATCTGATATAATATCTGGTTGGATTATTAAATCGCTAACCTCATCAAAACGTTGTTTTACAATTTGTAACTTCTCTAACATCTATCTTTTTTGTTGAAAAACAAAAATACGATAATTTATGAATTTGCAATATTTAATTATACTGATCAAACACTAAATAATTAATACATATCTTTATTACAAACAAAAACTATTTTTATAGCACACATGACCAAACAATTAAAAAGTATTTTCTATTTGTATAAATCGTTTTATATCTGGTCGTGACTTATAAATTTACTTTTTGTTTTGCTAAACAAAAATCACATCAATAATTATTCGAAAACAATAATTATTCGAAAAGTTTATTTTCTTGATCGTCTAGCTCATTAGTATAAATGAGGTAAAATGCCATATAAAAAAATCCTAAAAAGTAGTAAAACCTCTCTAAATAATTAAAGAAATAAATATCAAAGTAATTAGCGACATAGCCTGAAACATCTGCAAACATGATTAAGTAAACAAAAGTAGTAAAATAGAATGCTCTTTTGGAAGCGTATCTGAAGTAATAATTAGCTACAAAAGTACCTACTAATACCAAAACAAATCCATATATAAAAAGTAAGGTCAACTCTAAATTAGATGCTATTTTTAGAGAAACTTGATATAACGACCTAATACCTATAAGTATATTTAGTATTGCTATTGCTGAAACTATTAATACATCTCTTATTTTTACGTTTAAAAAATTTGTCTTTTTTAAAACTCTTTGCAATAAAAGCAGGTAGGCAGATATTTTTACAACAAAATAGTACTCTGGGATAAGAGGACTATCAAAGTAAAGATCTAAAATATCTGCAAATAAAAGCAGACACACAAAAGAAAGTATTAGATAGTCTTTAATAGTGAAAAGTAAAAAATATATTAGAATAAATAATACAGATATAGCTCTAACAGTTCTAAAAGTTAGCACATCAAAAAAATATACTGATAATAAGTTGACTATTAAGAGTAATGTGATAACAACTTTTATGGCTTGTTTAGAATTCATTAAAAATCCTACTTAATTGGAAAAGGTGCTTTATAAACTGAAACATCTTTTTAATAGACTGTAGCAGATTTATAAACAAAAAAACCTATTAAAAGAAGCAACCATTAAATATACTAAAAATCCACAACAACTCCTATACCTAAAAGTTGTTTCCATTGTATAGATGCACCACGTTCTATAGCTTCTGCTTCTTCGGTCTCGGCTTCTTCTATAATTTTAATATCATTATCATATTTGATATGAGAGCCTAACGTAGCTTTTACAAAATTATTTACTTTAAAGTCAAACACTACTTCCCAATCTACATCAATATTACCAAAACTGTTTAAATAATCTGTATACAAGCTTAACTGGTTACGTAGGTAAATATTCTCCATAACTTGAGCTTCGTAGGCATTGGTTATTAAAATTCCCATTTCGGTCCGCATCATTTCTCCATCTTGTATTTTATTTCCGTCTATATCATAAACTGCTGGTGCTACACCAAACGCACCATTGTCTGCTAATTTTTGGTCTAATACAAATGTACCTTTAAAGGTTAGAGGCGATAAATAAAATGAAAGCTTTTCTATATTTTTTCCATACTCTGCTCCACCACCTACAAACACGTATCCTGGTGCCATAAAACGAGAAATAGGATTATCTCTATTAGGATAGTTATACCCATTAGAGTATTGTGTTTTAAAGTTAAATCTACCTGAAAAATACCAATTAGAGATAGTGTCTTTTCTGTAACCAATTGTAGAGATTAACTCAAGTTCGTCTTCAGTTTTTCTTAGTAATTGATCTTCTTGCTTGTTAATACCATAACGTGTTCTTATAGCATTAAACCATATTAAATTATTCTTCTTGTAACGTAAGCTTGAATTTAAAGCTAAAAGTGCCGAAATTGAATTAGCACCACCAGCACTCCAGTTTACAAACGTAACCTCGTTTATATCTAAACCTACACGATTAACTTGTTTCCAAGTTAAAGTGTCTAAGGTTTTTACAATCGAATCTGTTTCTTGCGCTTGTGTTATTTGGGATACACAAACAGTTAAGATTAAAAGAAAAAATCTCATAATTATAGTTTATTGTTAGTAGGTAAACGTTCCGTATTCGCTTTCTATTGTAAGTTTTTTTGTTGAAGAAGCTTCTACACGTCCAACGATTTGAGCATCAACATTAAATGATTTTGAAATTTTTATAATCTCTTCGGCTACTTCAGGATTAACATACAATTCCATTCTGTGACCACAATTAAATACTTGATACATTTCTTTCCAATCTGTTTTTGACTGCTCTTGTATGAGTTTGAATAATGGTGGAATTGAAAACATGTTATCCTTTATCACATGTAAATTATCTATAAAGTGAAGAATTTTTGTTTGCGCTCCGCCACTACAATGAATCATCCCATGGATATCTTCGCTTGTATATTTTGAAAGAATTTGCTTTATAATTGGTGCATAAGTACGCGTTGGAGACAACACTAATTTACCAGCATCTATTGGCGAATTTTCTACCTTATCTGTTAATTTAATTTGACCAGAATACACTAAATCTTCTGGCACTGAAGCATCAAAACTTTCTGGATATTTCTTAGCTAAATATTTATTAAAAACATCGTGCCTTGCAGAAGTCAAACCGTTACTTCCCATTCCGCCATTATACTCTTTTTCATAAGTAGCTTGACCAAAACTTTCTAATCCAACAATAACATCTCCTGCTTTGATATTTGCATTATCAATAACATCTGCTCTATTCATTCTTGCTGTTACTGTAGAATCTACAATGATTGTTCTTACCAAATCACCAACATCTGCTGTTTCACCACCAGTTGAATGTATCGTTACTCCAAAGTTTTTAAGTTCTTCAATTAACTCTTCTGTACCATTAATTATTGCCGAAATAACTTCACCTGGAATTAAGTTTTTATTTCTTCCTATGGTTGAAGATAACATAATATTATCTGTTGCTCCTACACAAAGTAGATCGTCAATATTCATTATTAAAGCATCTTGCGCTATACCTTTCCAAACTGATAAATCTCCAGTTTCTTTCCAGTACATGTATGCTAAAGACGACTTTGTTCCTGCACCATCTGCATGCATGATTAAACAATAGTCAGAATTATTAGTTAGGTAATCTGGCACAATTTTACAAAAGGCTTTTGGGAATAATCCTTTATCTATGTTTTTTATGGCGTTGTGCACATCTTCTTTTGATGCAGAAACACCTCTTTGACTGTAGCGTTTAGAAATTTCGGAACTCATTGTGTTGTGTTAAGCTACAAAGATATTTATAAAAAAAAAGCACACAAATATTTATGTGTGCTTTTAAGGGTTATTTTGATGTGGTTGGTAAACTTTTTTATTTCCAATCAGGCATTTTTGCATCTTCTTCTATCAACTCTCTTCCGTTAACCTGACCTAATGTTAGTTTATAAATATTACTTTGCGACAATCCATCATTTGGTGTGTTTTCTATTATAATTTCTGCTTCTGTAGGAGAAAATTTAGCATCTAAATCATTAGTCCCTGGTGGTTTTTCAAAAGACACAGTACTATTTGTTGTCATCGTTGTTAAATCATAAATAAATACTTGAGAGTTTAATTGTCTATACTCTTGATTTTCGTTGCCGGTAACGTCTCTTGTATATAATAGTTTTGTACCGTCAAAGGATAAATCAATTCCTCCTGCAGCTCCTGTTATACCTTGTAAAATTATATCCTGAACTACTCCAGATGTATTTATTGTAAAAATCTCTACCTCATAACCATTACTATTGTTTGTTTTTAAGGCTATTGTGGCTGTGTTTTGATTCCAATCTACTTCGGTTATAAAATTACCATTAGATGTTTGATATATTTGATTTAATCCAGATCCGTCTGAATCTATTACATACAATTTATCAAAACTTGGATATAAAATTTGAGAATCATTATTTGTCCACTCAAAGTCTATTTCTTCAAAATTAAATCCATTTACTGGTACAGCAGATGTTATTTGCTGAACATCTGAACCATCTAAATTCATTGTAAAAACATGTGTTTGTCCTCCATTACTTCTTAAAAAAGCAATTTTATTTAAAGATTGTGCTTTACGAGGTCTCCATGAATTGTTATTTTGAGAGGTTAACTGAATCTCATTACCGTCATCATCTGTAGAAAAGATAACATTATTTCCGTTTATTTTTCGAGTAAAGAAAATTCTATTTTCTGGAAACTCAATAGTTCTAAAGTTGAAAACATTGCTAGATACAGAATTATTAATACCATCATTAGCGGTTACTTGCCAAAAATATTTTGTGTTATACATTAAACCAGAAACTGTTAATGTAGTATCCGTAATTTCTGTAAAACTTATTACATCTGCATTTTGATCATTTAAAATTTCTACAGAGTAAGTTAACTCATCCTCTTCTGGATCTGATCCAGACCAAACTAAATCTATGCTTAGACCAACTTCTACACTATCATTTAAAGGCTCTAGCAATATAGGTGCGTTTGGCGCATCATTATTTGCTGTTTCAATTTCAAGTTCAAAAATAACATTAGCAGAAACGGACTCTTGAATTGTTGCACCTTCAAACTTTACAATATACCCTTCTTTTTCTGCTTTGACTGAATAATCTCCTACATCTATATTAGAAATTTGAAAATTCCCTTCCGAATCAGAAAAAATTGTACTAGTATTTGGATTAGTAGAGATTTTTACATTTTCTAATGGTATGTTCGTACTTTTTTCTACTACTTTACCTGTTAAAGTACCTTGTCCTGTTATTGTGATAGTTTCTTCACTACAAGCACAAAAAAGAACTAAAGCGCTTATTGTAAAAAATATTTTGAATATGTGATTTTTCATGGTTAATTTAATTAATAGCTAATCGATTTAAACAAGTTTATTCTTCTTTTGTTGAATCCTTTTTTTGTTTAAGATTTTCTTTTCTAATCCTACGCTTTTCTTGTTTTAATTCTCTTCTCTGTTGTTTTTTCAGATCTTTATTACTCTTTGGAGCTGAGAAATAATAATTAACACCAATCCCAAACCTGTAATACATATCATCTCTTTTACCTGCCTCTACAAAGTCTAATTGATCTGTAAATGCAGTATTGTGCTCTGCATAGCCAAATACACCTATATTATTATTCACCATATATTCTAAACCTGCTCCAAATTGCATTTTTAAATCTATAGTATCAAAATAATTTGAAGCATTAGATCCTACTCCTGCGAAAACATAAGGTGTAAACTTATCGTATGGTAACATGACATATTCTGCATTCAAATCAAAAGACATGTAACCTTCATTAAGCAGCTGTTTATTTTTTAAATTAAATTTGTTGTAGGTAAAATTTACATTTATAGCAGGATTTAAAAAGTATTTAAACCCAATCTTACTATTAAACTCAAATTCTGGATTTGGTAAATCACCACTAATCCTAGATAAACCTAAAGCACCTGTAACTGCTGTCTTACCTCTTCTTTTTATTAATAACCTATCGTAAATCTCTGTAGACATAGCATCAGATTTTTCTAAGAGATAATCATCAACTAACTTCTTAGAAGCCTCTTGTGTTGCTTGAGGAGCCCATAATTGATCTTTAATTCCTTCAATAATTAAAGCCTCTACCGCTTTTTCAATTGCTTCTGTAACTGCCATTTGTCCTGGTTCATTTTTTGTAATTCCAGTTTCTGCCTCTAATAATCTTTTAAATTTTACATATCTAAATAAACTTGCATCTATAGCTTGAGACAATATAGTTTTTGAAACATAAACGGTTTTTAACACTTCTCCGTTAGATGTAGAAACTGCTCTAAGATATACTGTTATTCTATCTTGTCGATATTGTGTTGATCCTCCTAAACCAAAATATCTTGCTCCAAAACCACCAGTTATAATATTAGAGTCATAAGAAATTATACCTCCTTCTAACAACACACCTGCATATAATAATGGTGGTAATTGAGGTTCGTTTGGATTGGTAGTTTGCCTATATTGCTTTCTTGTTGATCTAATTATATTCCTCTCTGTAGAAAGATTTGTAAAGTTTTCTCTTTCTATTACAGTAAACCATTTAGAATCTTCTAACGCTTTTGTTAAAATTGTTGTAGCGCCTTGTGTTACAGCTGTACTAAAAGAACTACCGTTTTCTGTTGGTTTATATTGACCTGTTTGGTCTCTAAAATTGTAAACACCAACAACTATTGGTTCTTTTGGTGGCGGTAGGTTTATTAAGTTTTTATTAGCCTTAGTTTGTTCTCCTAATTTTGCTCGTTCTTGTTGATATGGTTGGTTAAAATAAGTTCCACAAGACGTTAATATAATAGCACAAATAATTAGAACAACAATGTTTAAATTATTGATTTTAGTCATTTAAAATTATTGATTAATTGGGGATAATAAGCTGTGTTTGTTCTCCTGTTCCTGTATCTAATATATCTACCACTAAACCATTACCAGAAGGATATACTTCTACAGATAACGTACCGAAGGTATATGTACCTTCAGACAATCCATCTGCACCTATTTGATCTGCAAATAATGATCTAGAAAGTTGATTTAAAATTTGACTGTTTAAGTTTTCTGAAAAGTTTTCTAATTCTGAGCCATCATTATCATCTTGTGCATCAGGATCCTCTAACAAGTTTTGTGACTCTGCAGAACTTAATAACCAATTATAATTAAATGTATCTCCTCCAAAAGCAGGATTTTTTGGTTTGTAAACCAAATCCTGACTAAAACTAGTCATACTAATTAGTAAACCTACAAGTGTTATTAAACTTTTCATGTTAATACTCTTTTATTCGTTTAGCATTTTCTTTTTCTCTTATAAGATACCTTTTTACGTATCTTAAACAAGACTCCGAATGCTTTCTTATTGATTCTGGATCTGGTTTAATCAAAAATTGATAAACTAAATTATCATCAATCTTTACTTCTATTATTGTTCTTCTTCCTAGACTAAATTTTTCTTCTACTACAATAACTTTTGCAGCATTAACACCATCTTCTCTATATCTATTTGCAAAAGCTTCATAAAACTCTCTTCCAAATTTGGTTCGTGTTTCATCTGTTACTAATCCTCTAATTTCTACTCCATCTTCACTTGTATCATCAACATCTATAGTTAAACTTTCTTCTTTAGGTTTAACTGTTTTTTTTAAATTATTAGAAGTTGATAGGTTAACTATTTTTTTACCAACCAGATTTTCTTCTTCGTAAATTAGTAAAAAAATAACAACTTCGTCATTTTCTGACAAATTAATTGATGTTTGAGACAGCTCCATTGTCTGGTTAGGCTCTAAAGCAAATAATCCTTCTTGTTTATTTTTTGAGGAGTTATTAGTCTTTTTATTTTTTTTTATAACACTAAAATCATATTTAAGTGTTTTGTAAACCTCTGTTTTATTAAAGGCTATACTTTTGATTTGATATATACCGTTTAAGCTAGACGTATCTATTTTTGCTTCTATATCTCTATTAGTTATTCTTTGCGCAACCAAATTTGATATTGAAAACAACAAAACAATAATTAGTAGTTTGTATTTATAAATAGAAACCATCTAGTTTTTAAGTTTATTTATAATTATTTATGGTTATTGTTCTGCTTTGTCCAGTCATATTGATTTGTAATTTTTCTGAAATAGAGTTTGAACCATAATTTTCTATTTTTAAATTATCACCTATTTGATTAAAAGATGAATTTATAACTTTTTGATTACCAAAATTATAATCTATTACCGTATTATTATCTCCTACTTGTAGCACCTGATAATCTATAATCTTAGTTGCTTTTAATTTTACATCTATTAAATTATCATCTCCTACCTGATTTAAGTCTACATTATATTTTGGTGCAGAGACTACTGCTTCTACTGTATTATAATCTCCTATTTGTGTAACATAAACACTCTTACTATTTAATTGTAATTGCGATGTGTTTGGTTGACTATTATTTACAGCATTACTAACTATAGCTAATTCTTGATTTTGATCTATAACATTACCATCTTCATCAGTTTCTGTTGATGACAAAATAGCATTTTGAGAAAAAGAAAAAACGCTAAACAATGAAAATAATATTAATATTAGTTGCTTTTTCATAATTATTTAAATTTAAAAAATAAGGCAGGATTGTTACCTCCTGCCTCACTTTATCTTAATAATTTGTAATTAAATTTATTTAAATTTAATTAGTCTTTTTGTACAGTAATACTTGAATTATTCAAACCAATTTGGTCAACTAAAGAAGTATGGAAGCTTCCTGTTTGGAAAACTCTACCTTCGTTATCATTTCCAACTTGAATAATATCAGAGTAGTTATCATCACCATTTTGTACTGATCTTGCAAAGTTGCTAGTACCGTCTTGGTAAACATCAGAACCATTACGATCTCCATCTTGTTCTTGACGAGACTTGTTCATTAAACCATCTTGGTAAGCATAAGCATTGTTATCATCTCCCATTTGTGTTTGCCAAGCTTTATTTTTCTCATCATAGTTAATACCTTGGTCTACAACAGCAACGTTTCTATCACCATCTTGCATTTGATCAGAGAAGTTTCTTCCACCAGAACCTAAATCATTTTGGAATGATAATGCATAGTTATCATCACCTATTTGAGTTTGAAAAGCTTTGTTTCTAGAGTCTCCTTGAAAAATTTCTGCACTATTGTAGTTACCGTTTTGATCTTGATCTGCAACGTTTAAGTTACCTACTTGAATTACATAAGCTCCTGCTAATGCACCAACAGCGTTGAAACCACCACCATTATGACCAACTTGTTTTTGATCAGAATCGTTACCATTTCCTACTTGATATGCGTCTGCAAAGTTACCAGGTGTAGTTTGGTTTGGGTTACTGTTTTGATCTTGACTTGCGCTGTTGTTATTACCTGATTGGTAAACATAAGCTTCATTAAAATCGTAACGTTGTTTTTGGTAAGAATCGTTGTTGTTACCTAATTGCTCAGTCATTGCAGTATTTTCTTGAGCATAACCAACACCTGTATCTATTTCTGCAGTGTTATCGTTACCAACTTGTCTTACATCAGCGATGTTTTCATCACCATCTTGTTTAACTTTAGACCAGTTGTCGTTACCTCTTTGTTCTACATCGGCATCATTCATGTAACCACTTAATGCGTTTACTGAACCTTTTTGATCAACTGTAGATTCGTTGCTCATACCCTTTTGGAATACGTCAGAGTCGTTCATTGTACCATTTTGATACACTTTACTGTCGTTGTCTTGTGCGAACATCATAGACGCACACATTAGTGCTGCTGCACTGAAAATTAATTTTTTCATTGTGAATAAATTTATTGATTAATAGCTGATACAAATATATAGAAATATTGAGATGCTATTTTTGAATAACCATAATTAATTATTGTTTTTAACCAATTATTCGTTATCACAAATAAATTTATCGCTGAAATGCAAAAAACACTTCAGATAATTCCTACAAATAAAAACTTTAAAAATTGAAGAAAAATCATATCTACGTAGACCTACGTAGATATAATTTAAAAATTTTTATATAAAATTGACAATTTGATAACTTTTAAGTAAAACTCTTTATTTAGTAAATAGCAATTCGCGGTATTTTGTGAGTGGCCAAATCTTGTCATCAACTAATAATTCTAACTTATCACAATGGTATCTAATTTCATTAAAAAGAGGTTTTACATCATTGCAATAGGCTATAGCTTTTTTATAAACATCTTCTATATTGTTTGATGTTTTTCTAGCAGTAATCATTTTTGTTACTCCAGAGTTTATCGCTTCAATATGATTTGATATTGATTCTATTAACATTAATTGCTCTTTTGCTAGTTTTTTAAAATCCTTATCATAAATAGCTTTTAAGCCTTGTACGTTTTTTATTAGTGTGTTTTGATACTTTACTGCTGTTGGCACTACATGGTTTCTTGCTATGTCACCTAAGACTCTTCCTTCTATTTGAATGCGCATAGCATATTCTTCCATTTCTATTTCATAACGCGCTTCCGATTCTACTTTATTCATTACTCCTAATTCTTCAAAAAGTGTCAACGCTTTTTTAGATACTTTTGCTTTTAAAGCTTCAGGTGTTGTCTTATTATTACTTAAACCTCGTTTTTTTGCTTCTTTTTCCCAAGCTTCTCCGTAACCATTTCCTTCAAAAAGGATATTTTTAGACTTTTTAATATACTCTCTTAACACATTAAAGATAGCATCGTCTTTTTTCATTTTCTTATTGTCGATTAATTTATCAACCTCAACTTTAAAATCTATTAACTGCTTTGCGACGATAGTATTTAAGACCGTCATTGGATTAGCACAGTTTGCTGTAGATCCTACTGCTCTAAACTCAAATTTATTTCCTGTAAAAGCAAATGGAGATGTTCTATTTCTATCTGTATTATCTAAAAGTACATCAGGAATTTTACCAACTACATTTAATTTTAGATCTGTTTTTTCTTCAGGTGAAAGTTTTCCATCGGTAACATTTTCAAGCTCTTTTAAAGTTTTTGTAAGTTGCTCTCCTATAAACACCGAAATTATTGCTGGTGGCGCTTCATTTGCTCCTAACCTATGATCATTACTTGCAGAAGCGATTGAAGCACGAAGCAACTCTTCATTATCACCAACCGCTTTAATTGTATTTATAAAAAAGGTTAAAAACTGAAGGTTACTCATTGGTGTTTTACCTGGACTTAAAAGATTAACTCCTGTATCTGTACTTAAACTCCAATTATTATGCTTTCCAGATCCGTTTACACCTGCAAAAGGTTTTTCATGAAATAACACCTTAAAGTTATGTCTTCCTGCTATTTTTTCCATCACATCCATTAATAATGAATTATGATCTACCGCAAGATTAGCTTCTTCAAAAATTGGCGCTAATTCAAATTGATTTGGAGCAACTTCATTATGTCTTGTTTTTACAGGAATACCTAGTAACATACATTCGGTTTCTAAATCTCTCATAAAAGACATAGCTCGATTAGGAATTGTTCCAAAATAATGATCATCTAACTGCTGACCTTTTGCGGCTGCATGACCTAACAATGTTCTACCTGTTAAAACAATATCTGGTCTAGACATGGCTAGACTTCTATCAATTAAAAAGTATTCTTGCTCCCAACCTAAAGACGCATTTACCTTTTTTACATTTTTATCAAAATACTTACAAACTGCTACAGCCGCACTATCTACAGCTTGCAACGCTCTTAATAATGGTGTTTTATAATCTAAAGCTTCACCTGTATATGATACAAATACAGTAGGAATACATAAAGTTGTACCATAAATAAAAGCTGGAGATGTAGGATCCCAAGCGGTATAACCTCTTGCTTCAAAGGTGTTTCTAATACCTCCATTAGGAAAACTAGAGGCATCTGGTTCTTGTTGCACTAATTGACTACCTTCAAATTTTTCTATTGACATGCCACCACCAACAGTTTCAAAAAAAGCATCGTGTTTTTCTGCTGTTGCTCCTGTTAAAGGTTGAAACCAATGCGTATAATGTGTAGCACCTTTTGAGATTGCCCATTCTTTCATTCCTGTTGAGATATGATCTGCAACTACTCTATCTATTTTTTTTCCTAATTGAATAGCATCTATAACACTATTAAAAGCATCTTTTGTTAAATATTGACGCATTGTTGCTTCATTAAAAACATGAGAAGCAAATAATTCTGAACGTCGTTGTTTTTCTTCTATAAATACAGGCTTATGTTGTAGCGACTGTTTAACTGCATGAAATCTTAATGTAGACATAAAATTGTAATTGTTTTTTGCGAAATTACAATTTTTTGCATCATAAATTTATTATACCCTAAAAAAAATAGGGTTATCGACACTCTTTTAATAAATTTAAAATTATCACCCTTATTTTTTTATAGGTAAAATCATAATTTATATATATTTGCATCAACATAACTAATAAAAATTTTTATACCATGAGTAAATCTAAATTAGAGTACATCTGGTTGGATGGTTACTATCCAACACAAAACATGAGGAGCAAAACTAAGGTTGAAGACAACTTTAGCGGTAAATTAGAAGACTGCCCTATTTGGTCTTTTGATGGTAGCTCTACAAAGCAAGCCACAGGAGATTCTTCTGACTGCTTACTTAAACCAGTTGCTATTTATCCTGACCCTGCAAGAAAAGATGGCTATTTAGTAATGACTGAAGTTTTAAATCCAGATGGTACACCACACGTTTCTAATGGAAGAGCTACAATTGATGATGATGACAACGACTTCTGGTTTGGATTTGAGCAAGAATACTTTATCATGGATAAAAAGACACAACTACCTTTAGGTTTCCCTGTTGGTGGTTATCCTGCTCCTCAAGGATTATATTACTGTTCTGTTGGAGGAAGAAACACTCATGGTAGAGCTTTAGTAGAAGAACATGCAGATTTATGTATTGAAGCTGGATTAAACTTTGAAGGTATCAATCAAGAGGTTGCTGCTGGACAATGGGAATTTCAATTATTTGCTAAAGGCGCTAAAAAAGCTGGTGATGAAATTTGGGTTGCTAGATACCTATTAGATAGATTAACAGAAAAATATGGTTACTATATTGAATACCATCCAAAACCATTAGGAAAGGATATGGATTGGAATGGTTCTGGTATGCACGCCAACTTCTCTAACACGGTATTAAGAACTTGTGGTAGTAAAGAAATTTATGAAAAAATTTGTGAAGCATTTAGACCTGTAGTAAAAGAACATATTGCTGTTTATGGTGAGTTTAACGACCAACGTTTAACAGGAGAACACGAAACAGCTAGTATAGACGATTTTAGTTATGGTATATCTGACAGAGGCGCATCTATAAGAATACCTATTATCACTGTAGAAAAAGGTTGGAAAGGTTGGCTAGAAGACCGTCGTCCAGCATCTAACGGTGATCCTTACAAAATTGCAGGAAGAATTGTAAAAACAGTAAAATCTGCTAATATTAGTTAATAACATTTTTTGTTAAAATCCATTAAAAAACGCTTTCAACAATTTGAAAGCGTTTTTTTTATTTCTGTTTTAACCTTTAAAAACTAAAAAGATAAATGTGGCGTAAACTACTACTAAAGCAAACCCTTTAAATTTATCTATAGTATTCTTTTTAGGAATTAACCCTAACGGAAGTATAACCGCTGCAAACAAAAGCATCCAAAAAATATCTCGACTCAAAATTAAAGGCTCTTCTATAGGAATAGTTTTTATTATTGATGTTAAACCCAATACAGAACCTATATTAAAAATATTTGAACCTATTAAATTACCTAAAGAAATCGCTTTTTCTTGTTTAGCTGCAGCAATAACAGAAGCAGCTAATTCTGGCACACTTGTACCAATTGCAATCATAGTTACTCCTATAACAGCTTCACTTACACCTAATTTTTGAGCTATTTCTGTTGCTCCTTTTACTAGCCATTCACTTCCAAAATAAAGCGCTAAAGCACCAATAAGCAACCATATAATGATTTTAACATTAGAAACTACAGATAATGCATCATCTACTTCTTCAACTTCTTCAGTAGATTTTTGACCTTTAATTAAGTAAACAATAAACAACAGTAAACCTACAAACAATACTGCGCCTTCTATTGGAGTTAATTGACTGTCATTCCATAAAAAATAGTACAATGCGAAAGAAAACACCATCATGACAGGCCAAGTTAGCCTGTAAAATGATTTATCTATTGCAATAGCTCCTACAATTGCTGTAACACCTAAAACTAATCCAATATTAGCTATATTTGATCCTACTACATTATTAATTGCAATTGCTGGCGAACCTTTTAAGGCAGCTTGTAAACTTACCAACAATTCTGGTGCAGACGTTGCAAAAGATACAACCGTCATACCAATTACTATTTTTGAAATATTAAGTTTAAAGGATAATGCTACCGAAGACCTTACTAAATACTCGCCTCCTACAACCAAAAGCACAAATCCTAAGATTAAAAAAACAATACTCATAAATTATATTTTATGCGAAGATACATTTTGAATTTTAAAAATTTATAGTCGTAAGTTTTCTTTTTAAACACAATTAATTTTAAAATTTAACCAAAAAGCCCAAAATTTCAAGTGTGAAATTTTGGGCTTTTTGGTTTTAATAATCAACTATTAATTAACTAATATCTTTTTTACTAAACTTTTATTGTTTTCAGTTTCAATTTTAACTAAATATAAGCCACTAGCAACTTTTAAATCTAGGTAATTGTTATTAGCGACTTGTTGCTTTAGCACTAATCGTCCTTCTGAAGAAAACACAGAGATATTGTAATTTTGTTCTTTTCCTGAAACATAAAGCTTGTCTGTTATTGGATTTGGAAATAACTTAATAGAAGAAGTTTCAAAAGTATCTGTACTTAAGTTTTGATTCCACGTATCACCAACATTTGTTCCCCAAATATATTCTACTAAATCTGGTTGATCTATAAATGGGTTACGGTTAAATTGCCAATTATAGACTACATTATTTCGATTCATTTCAAAATCGTCTGGTGGATCATTTCTATGCCAATCTAAAATAGTTGCTAAATCTCCCATTTGTCCAGTAGTTGAAGGATAACCATTAACTACACTTAGTCCATTATATCTTATTTGCATATATAAAACACTACGAGCAACATCGCCTTTAAAACTTCCTAAATTGCCGCTTGGTCCTGTATATTGTCCGTAATGCTGATTTCCTCTTGAGCTATTTTCTTGCCCATCTACTGCTCTTAATGCATGCGCATCACTATTACCATGACGTAATGAATCTGCTTCTGTAGTCCAATAAATATCAATTCCGTCACCTGTATCATCAGCTTCAATACTGTTATAACCCGCTAAAGATCTAGGAAACGTATGCTCTCTGTTCCACTTACCAATATTACTTGCATTGGTTTGGAAATCTAATTTTGCACGACCTTGCTCTGTATAAACCATCCAAATTTGATTTGAATTTTCTGGGTTTTGATCAGCTTCTTTTAAAATATCAATAACATCTGTATAAGTTTGCGCTCTTACAACGGTAGGATCCGCAATAATATCTTGTAAAGCTTGCTCTAAAGCAGCTCCAGATAAGCCATCTAAACTATCATAATAACCAGTAGGCTGAGTGCTTGAAACTATTCCGAAAGTTGGGTTTACTGGCGTACCAAACGGAGCGATAACAAAATCGTTATCTACAATTCTTATCTTAATATTATTGTTAAAAGGTATTAATGGTGTTGGTAAGTTATCAAACCTAATTAAAGGCTCTTCATCTCCTTCATTTAGAGCATCATCAATTAAGGTAATTGTTGTGCTAACTTGATTTTGCCCACTTAATATGGTTAAAGATATATTTCCTGTATAATCTGAAGTATCAAAACCTTGATTATTCATTATAAAACTAAACGAGTAATCAGAATCTACATTGCTTTGCGCTGTAAAAGTAATATCGAAAGATGCACCTTCATCAACTTGTGTTTGACTTACAGCAATTTCTAAAGCATTTAAAATTACTCCAGAACCATCATTTAATTGTCTTGGTGTTGGTGTTGTAGACGTGTAAGACCCATCGTTATTTCGTTGTATTGAGTTAGTATTATTTCCTGGTCCTTCATTAATTTGTTCTGTAACACCAAGCAAATCCATTAAAGCAGTATCATCAGCGTCACTAGTATCATAAACTAAAGCATCTACTAGATTGGTTGTTGTTGCTAAAGTCCCTTCAGGAAAATCATAATCATTACCTTGATAAATTGCTATAGCATCGGCTCCATTCTGAATCAAATTTTCACCAATAAAAACTTGTGGATAAGGCGTTACAGTATCGCTTCCTATTAAAAGTAATCCATTAACATCTGTAACAGCTCCATCTAAGTCTAATGCAAAATAACTACTATCTCCGCCAGAAGTCGAGCCATTAAAAAACACCAAAACATATCCATCTAAAGCAAAATTTGGTGTTGCAGACTTTAGCTCTACAAACTCACCATAATCAATTCCTGGTGTGTCGCAATCTAATTCGTTTATAACCACTGCTTGACTGTAACTAATAGACACAATAAACAGTGATAAAATAGTAATTATCTTTTTCATTTTTGGGAGAATTATTTTTACAAATATACCACTATAAACGAGTTACAATTTTATATGAACGTTAATTAACCTTTTTATGAGTAGAAAAATAATGAAAATCTCTAAAATCGGTGTTTTTTAAATAAAAATTGCCTTGTAAAAAATTTTCACCCTAAAAAAAGCCCTACAATTATTACATTTTTAAACAATAAATATATTTTATTATTTCAATTAAAAACTTTGCATAAGGCATATTTTTAAAAGTTGAAACTTTTTTGATTTTTTTACTTCATATTTAATAGTCAAATTCATAGATTTTATTGCTTTTGCTTGTAGGTTAATATTGAAAAAATATATATTAAAAAAACAATCATTTAAATGGTTGTTTTTATTAACCCTTAAACCTTAAAAACTATGCTAACAATTGCCAAATTAATAATTGATATTATTACATCAATTATTTACTAAAAACCAAAAAAGTAAAACTTAGTCTAGAATAAGTTTTACATTTTTTTTTAAAATTCGCTATTTGGCAAGCATTAATTAAACCAGTAGTTTTGTAAAAAGGTTTACCATGAAAAAGATTTTTTTTAAACTTTTAGCCAAACTAAACAAGTTAATCTTACCCAGTTATACAAAACAAGGTTTAGACCTTAGTAAAGCTAGTAAATTACAATTAGCCATTTTTGGATGGAAACTTTATGTAACTAAAAATGCTTTAGATTAAATTTTTATAACATAAATTTTGATGTTTATATAAAAAAGGAATATATTTGCACCCACAAAAAAAAGGCCTCGTGGCGCAACTGAATAGCGCATCTGATTACGGCTCAGAAGGTTACAGGTTTGAATCCTGTCGAGGTCACAATAACCAATAAAGGCGATGTAAATTACAATGTAAAAATTGTAAATGCATCGCCTTTAATCATTTATAAACCTTACAATTACGCTATTATGAATCTAGTTTTAAACCAAGTGCATGTGCTAAATAATAACTACGCAATAAACTACGCACACAAAATGAACGCGAAGCTAACTTACAAAATCAAGATCAATGATCGATATGTTAGAACTGATGGCACAAGTCTTATTTACATACAAATACTGTATAAAAAGAAAAAAAAACAGCTTCCATTGGATATAGCTGTTAAATCTAAAGACTTTGACAAAAAAAGACAGCGTGTAAAATCTTCTTGCAATTTTGCTAACGACTACAATCTTATTATTGAGAAAGTTTTAGCAGACATCAATACTATTGAAATTAATTACAGACTTAACAATGAAGAATTAACATTAGAAAAGTTTTTAAAAGATCTTACCCAACCAAGTCTTCGTGTTAGTTTTATTGCTTTTGCTGAAGCTTTATTAAAAAAACAACTAGAAGATAAAGTGTTAAGGCAAACAACTTACAATGCACAGTTAGGTCAAGTTAGCGTGCTTAAACAATTTAAAAGTGAAGTATTGTTTTCAGATATTACTCATGAATTAATTGATAAGATTAGAGTGTATCTTATTAAAACACGTAAATACAAAAAAGCATCTGTAAACGGATTTTTTAAAACGTTTAAAAAAGTATTGCACGAAGCCAATAAAAAAGGCATTAAAACTAAAATTAGTTTTGATGAAATTAAAGTAACTTCTATGAAAGGCGAAATGGTGTTTTTAGAAGCTGCAGAACTTAAAAAAATGCATAGCTACTATCAAAGTGAGTTTGTTCCGGAATATTTCAAACCTATTTTACTTAAATATTTGTTCTGCTGCTTTACTGGTTTACGATATAGCGATGTTATAAAACTACAACCAGAAAATGTAATTGGAGATTTTTTAGCGTTTACCGCTTTAAAAACTGATAAGCTACAAAAGATAAAACTTAATGAAACCGCTAAAGCTTTACTTGATGATCCTGTCTTTTTTAAAAGTGATTTTACAAACGAGTATGCTAACCGTAGGTTAAAAGAAATAGCTTCTACATTAAGTATAAATAAAAAACTTACTTTCCATACGTCTAGACATACTTTTGCCACTCAATACTTAATTAATGGCGGACAGATCCAACACCTTAAACACCTACTAGCACATAGTAAAATTGAAACGACAATGATTTACGTGCATGAAGTTGAAGCTAATATTAATAATGAAATTAAAAACATGGATAATATTATAGGGTAACAGATTCTAGTTGAAACTTAACCTTATTTTTCCCTGGTGCAACTTCTGTAAATTGATAACTTACAATTCTGTAATGTTGGTTGTCAATATAAATTTCTTCAGTTTTGCTAAACTTAGAAATTTCAATTTCTGTTAATGGTCCTTCAATCTCTAAACTACTTGCGCTTAACCTAAATCTTAACCATTTTTTCCAGAATTTAGCATACAAACCTGTTGGACCATCAAATTGTAAGGTCTGGTTTAAATAGTTTTCTGAAATGTTTGGTTTGTTAGCAGGATCATAAATCATTAAACCTACACCATCTTTATCAATAACCGCTTCATTAAGTTCGGCAGTTACACCATTATGATCTATAAGTTTAAATTCGTTTTTTATAGTCTTGTTAAATGCATCTTGCTGTGTTGAAAAAATTTCTTCAGTAGATTTTGTGATAAACAACGCATTATCAATATTGTTTGCAAAACTTAATGTAAACGATGTATTTGCAACCGAATTAAAACTACTTACTTTAAAAGATTTATTTAAGATGGTTGGCGCTACATTTACATTGATATTCTCATTAAAATCTAACACAAGCTCCTTTTTAAAATCGTTTGGTGTGACTTTTAAATTAAAGGTTTTCTTTAACTCATTGATGTACTTTGCAACTGTCCAATCTGGAATGTATCTACCAGAATCTATTGTTGGATGCATTTGAAAATATTTCTTCTCTTGATCAGCTCTATAAACTTTCACAGATTGACTTATTGGCATTTGTTGTTCTGAATGCACGTAATAAAAAGTAATAGGTTGATTTACATGTGCAGGATCTAGATAAAATTCAAATTCACCTTCTAAAATACCTGTGTCATTATAATCAAACAATAAGAAATACAAAGAAGTCATTGATATAACTGTAGGGTAAGTATTATTATAATTAATCATCAAACCTCCATTAGTTATATGATTATTCAATACTTGTGACCATTGAAAATCTGTAGTGTTCATTTCTAACTGAAATTTAACCTTATACAAACCTGCAGAAGCTAAAGTAATTGTATCTGTTACAAAAGTTTGATTATAACCATACTGCCAGTTTTCATTATCAAAAATGACATTTTCAACGCCACTAACACTAAAAATATCACACAAGTTATTTTCTTTAGAGAATAATAATAATTTTCTAATAAAAGTATTTTGTACAAATTCGCCTTTTAATTTAAAACCAATATTTTGGAGCGCATAAAATAAAGGTGTTAGCAAAAAAACTTGTGGTGAAATCACATTTTTATTAAAAACACTTATTGATCCTTCATTTAGTGTATAATAATTTTCAACTAAGTCAAAATTTAAAGTTGTTGTATTAAAGTCTTGATTATTAATGTAATTCTCATAAGTATACCAATCATCATCTGGATCTGTGTCATTATGCAATTCTGCATATTTCATTTTTGGAAATTGCCATTTTGCTTGAGGAAATACATTATCTAAATGGTCTAACACATAAGCTGGCCAGTTATCTGATCCTGTTAATTCTTCTTCAGATGTTTCTGAATATGGTACTGGATCTGTCTCGTTTGGAATTACAGACACGACTGGCATAAAATCTCTAATCTTAGATTTTAATAAAGGATACAATTCTGACGCATATTTTAAGTTGCATTTTCTAAATCCGTTGATGTAATCTAAAATTTGCAACTCACCTTTATATTTTTCGCCTAACTCAATAACATCAACTTCAACAATTTTTTTCTTACCTACTGAAGTAATATCTCGCGGACCTAATGCTTCTTTGGTTTGTTGATTTTCTACAATCAAAAATGGATTAGACGTATGTGTTACCTTAAAATCTGTTTGAAAAGAGTTATTATCTCTTTTTAAGGTTAAGGTTTCTGGGACATATTGCAATTCTATATTTTCCGCAATTATGGTAATTTGTCTCATAATCTAATTGATTGGTTGTCTTTATCTACTATTAAGTCTCCAGAAGGATTAGTTTGTGTAATATCTAACTCTGAAGGCGGAAGACCTGCATCTTCAATAGTTATTTCAAAGTTAATTTCTCCTTGAGCATCAAAAGTTTTAGTAAAAGTTTGTCTACGGTTTTGAAGATTAACAACACGCTCTGCGTTTAAATCGTCTGAAAATACAGCTACATACTGTTGAGGAGCATATACATCAAAATCAAAAACTAAATCTATTGTTTCGTTTGGTATACCATGATCTATATTAATATCAAAAATACGTGTGGTACCAACAGGTGTTTGTTCTGTTGCAGAAATGCTACTTGCTGCATCTACAACCCAAACGTAATGCGTTGCTTCTGTCTCATTTCCATTTCCATCATTTGCTGTAACTTTTAACAACTGCATTTCGCCTAAAGTAGCGGTGTTATCTGCTGTAATTGTAGGATTAATAGTATTAGCATTAGTAATTGATAATCCTGTAGGCGCATCTGGTAAAGACCATGTTATTGTTAAAGCATCATCTTCTGGATCGGAAACAGATACATCTGTAATTGTAATGGATCCAGAAACACCATCAATTCTATAAATAGGTGTTATTAATGGATATAAAGGCGAAAATACTGGTGGTAAATTAGCGTCTGGTAAATCTGTAATATTAATAGTTAAGTTAGCGATGTTGCTAGTTAAATATTGGTTGCTTATTTTGTATTGAAACAACTCATAAGCATTACCAGATTCGTTAGGATCTGAAATAAATGTAAACTTGTCAATTTCTGACCATAAGTAATATTCATTTTCATCTACAACTTCAATAGCTCCATTAAGAAACACTACTCTAAGTGTACCGTTATTTATAAATGCATTTAAATTTATAGAATGAATAGGAAATGTGTTAGAATAGACAGCTTCAAATTGTGCTTTTGTAATATCAAATAAGGCATTTTCGTCTCCTGTTACCGAAAAATCACTTACAAATGGAGCGCCTAAAAAACCGTTATTATCTAATGGTAAGCCTTTTTTAAATGTAAAATTTAACTCATTATTAAACAAATGCTCTCTGTCTTGAGCTGTGATTGTTTTTTTGGTTGCTGTATTAATTGGATTGTAACCAGAAGCATCTTTAAAATAAGCTTCTAAAGCATTGTTTATCTGGTTAACTATTGGTAACTCTTGCGTGTTTAAATAGTTGGTGTTTATTTTATAAACTGCATTTTGTTCTATATTGAAAATAGTTTCTGAATAATCAAAATTTTCATAAGTGTCTACTTTGTAATTATTTTCGCTAGAAAACTCGCCAGAAAAATATGCAGGAATATAAAAACCAAAATTGTTTTTAAACACAATTTGCTTGATGTTAAACGTTGGATTTCTAAACACTTTATAAATAAAAGTTTTGGTAACTGGACCAACTGTAATTGTAACCTTTACATATAAATTAGCATAGGCAATTTCTGGTAATGTAAAAGTGTATGCATATACTTTTTTGTCTGTGGTTGCTGTTATAGTTTCTGTATTTAAAACCGTACCAGTATCTAACTCTGTTACTACAGAAATAGTTTCATTAGATGTGTTTGCAAAAAAAGGTATTACAATAGTGCCTTGACTTGGTATTTGAAAGTAGTTAGTATCTAATCCTAAAATGGTTAATGTTTGGTTATCATCAAACAAGACAGAATTAGTATTAAACAAAATATGAAAAATTGGTAGCTCTAAAGTTTGTGCTAGTGCATCATCTGCAATTGTATATTCCTTGACTATAATTTTTACTTCCTTCTTTAAGTCTGTAACTTCTACCAAACCGTTAGTAAATGCTTCTTGAAATTGCGTATTGAAATAAGCGTTATAAAGGTAACGTAAGTTTTTTTCGGCAATAAAATTATCTTTTCTAGACCACGATTGCGTATCAAACAACACGTTATCAATATAGATTTCTGCACGAAAATAAAATGCTGTGCCAGAGTTAGAAGATTGCACAACAATTGTGGTGTTGTTACCATCTAATAACACGTTACCAGGAAAAGGAGTTTGTATTGCTTGTATCATTAGTTTAAAATTCCGTTATCGTTAGACTGATCAATATCTGATTGTAAATCGGTTACATTTCTAGCATCTTCGTAGCCAAAAAATACTTTAGCCATAATACCGTTTGATAAAATGGTGTTAAGCTGCGTAATTGTAGACAGTAATAATTGTTGCTCTGATGCTGTTACTGGCGCAGATGCATTTGGTGGTAATGTACCAGCAGACGTTTCGCCACCATTAAAAAATGGTTTACCAACGCCAACAATACGTTGTCGCTCTTGCTCTAACCAACCAATAGTATCTGCATAGACTGGATTTTGTGTCATAACTTCTGGAGCAACCCATTCGTTTTTGTGAACATAACCAGTTACTGGTCCATACTCGTCATAACCCAAAGCAGGATTAGATCCTGTATTACCTCCGTAGAAAAACTTAGGTGTTTTTACACTGTTAATTTGTTTAGCTGCTGCAACCACATTACCAATTGCAAGTGCTGTTTGTGCTACTTTGGCAATGATATTAAAAGGAGATGGTAACGTATCCTTTGCAGACCATACACGCGCCACAGCTAAACCTTGAGAAATTGCAACTTCTGCTAAAGCTGCTGCTTTACCTGCAGCGGTATTTTCGCCTAATAATTTAGCAATGTTACCAAACAACGATCCAAAAGATGCAATTTTTGCTTCAGTTTCTGCTTGCGTAATTTGCTTACTAGCTTCTGCTGTTTGTGCTTCTAAGTTGGTTTTTGCTTGTTGGTATTGTTTTTCAGTAATTAACTGAGCTTCTTTTTTAGCTTTTAAATCTTCTAGCTCAACCTCATATTGTTGTTGATTACGAATGC
The DNA here is from genome assembly GCF_014191595.1 of Mesoflavibacter zeaxanthinifaciens subsp. sabulilitoris. Taxonomy (NCBI): domain Bacteria; kingdom Pseudomonadati; phylum Bacteroidota; class Flavobacteriia; order Flavobacteriales; family Flavobacteriaceae; genus Mesoflavibacter; species Mesoflavibacter zeaxanthinifaciens. The sequence goes on from NZ_JACHWV010000003.1 coordinate 291,988, forward strand.
GTTGCTCTTCAAACTCAGTTTGTGCATTTTGTAAGTCTAATTCTTTTTGAAAAAGCGCTTGCTCTGCTTTTAATGCTTTTTGTTGGTTGTCGTAATCATCTTTTAGTTTATCTGTTGCTTGATAATACTCTAACTCTAAAGCTTGCTCGTTTTGTAAATATTTTAATGTTAATGCCTCTTTACGTAATTTAGCTTCTTCTTCAGATAAGGCTTCTGCATCTATTTTAGCTTTTTCACGTTCAAACTCTTCTTTGTTAAATTTTTGTTGTTGGTCTAAAACTTTAGTTAACCTATCAATTTCTTGATCAACTAAATCTTGTGTTAAGGCTTGACCGTTTTCAATCTTCTTTTTATTAGATGCAATAAAATAGTTTAGCTCTGCTTCTGCTACTTTAATTTTTGCATCTGCTAATGCTTTGGCACGATCTTCTTCTTCTTTTTTCTCTTTATCTGCAATCCTTTTTCGCTCCTGCGCTGCTTTTAATAATCTTGCTTTTTCTTCAGCAGATAACGCACCGTTATTGGTTGGTTTGGTTTCTTCGGTTTTGGTGGTTGTTTCTTGCTTTTTAATCTCGATGTTAGCCGACTTTAAGCTTTCTAATTTTGCTTGTAATTCATCTACATCAACTCCTAAAACACTTAAAAGTCCACTTGTAAGATTGATTAAATTTTGTATAAACTTAATCGCACTATCTGATACGGACTTTATGACCTTAGGTATATAACCAAAGACTTGACCTAACGAAGTAAAAAACGAAGAGACTGCAGATTTTGCTAAGTCCCAAGCTCCAGAAAAAATTGGTCCAACTAAAGTGATTAATGGTTGTAAGGATTGCTTAATGTCTGCAAAATATTCTAATACAGACGCAAGCGCATCTACAGCAACGGTTTTAATACTAGTCCATATATCACTAAAGCCTTCAATTTCAAAAAGGTCTGCTTGTGCTTTATTTAAACGCTCGTTAGCATCTACAAGTTCTAATTGTGCTTTTGCAGTAGCGTCTAATTCTCTTGTTGCTGCTTTACCAACAGCTTCAAATATTTTAAGCGCACCGCCAGCATCTTCACCTGCACCTTTAAAGACATCTGCTGTTAATTGCGCTTGTTGTTGTTGTGATAAATTAGCTTTATTTGAAGCTTCAGCAATTTCTTCTAAACCTTGTTTAGTGGTAATAGTACCGTTAGAAATACGTTGTAATACTGAATATGTAAAGGATGCACCAAATGCATTTTCTAATGCTTCTCTTGTAGAATCTGTTTGTTCTTTTAAAGCTAAGTCTGCTTCTTTAAGTGCATCTGGTAGTTTATCTGTATAAATACCAAGGTCGTAACCAGTGTTAATGATATTTACAAACTCTTGAGCGCTGTAACCTGCACGTGCAAAAAACTCGTCATACTCACCAATACTATCTAAAAACTCTTCGTTTTGTGCGCCACCATCTGCTAGTCCTTGCGCAATAACTTGGTTAGCTTCTGAAATAGAAATACCGTAAGTTTTTGATAAACTGTTAGCTTTGGTTGCAATCTCGTCAAAGGTTTTATCAAAAGTTTCTGCTGTAGCTTCAATCTCGCTACGTACTTTTGCAAGATTTTCTGCTTCTACACCTAACGCACGTAGTTTTAAGTTAGCTTCTTCTAAACCTCTATTAAAATCAAAAATAGCTTTAGCACTTGCAAATGCACCAGCTAATAATGCTATGGTTGCACCAATTGGTGTGGCTATAAAAGCTAATGCGCTTTTTGTAACGCCAATTATAGATCCTTTTACACCGCTAAGTCCTTCTTTAACCATTGCAAGGTTACCAGTGCTTAGACCTAAAAACAAAGTGCTAAATGTTTCTTTAGCTTTAGAAGCTGTTAGATCTGTGTCGTAAAGTTCTTCTCTAAAATCTGCTTGCTTATCCTTTAACTGAGATAAGGTATCTTTTAATTCTTTGGATTTTTTATCATAGTCATCACTGCCTTTATTAAGGTTACGTAATTGACCACGCACTTTAGACATTTCTTTAGAAATACCGCCAAGCGAATTAACGACTTCACGGTCGTTAATAAATATGGATAATTGTCTGGTTACTTTTTCTTTTGCCATTAGAAGTTAATTTTTGATAATACTTCTTCGCCACGTAAGTCTGTTATTTTTGTTGCTAGATCTTCTAGTACATTGGTACTTTCTAATGCTTTGTTAAGTACGTTTGTTGTCTTAAGACGCATATTAATACCGTTGCTTTTTTTACCCTCAAAACCATAATGTTGTTTAAAAATGTAATGTGGCGCTACAATGGTTAATCTATCTAAGCGACCATAACGGTATTTGGTACGTACGGTTGTTTTTTTTGCTTGACCAGAAATAGTATTATTGGTCGTGCTTGCAATTGCACTACGTAAACCACGACGTAGTTTTTGTGCGGATGCATTGGCTATCTTTTTTTCTAACGCAGTACTCATAATACATTAAGCTTAAATACAGGTTAAAAATAAAGTGCTGAAGTGGTATAATTTAGGACACAAAAAAACCACTGTGTTAACAGTGGTTAATTGGCAAAATTTAAAAAAACCTATTAAAAAGGAAAGGGCGTTTTTAGTCGTAAAAACGATGTGCTTTTATTATACCAGGACTTAAAATTATATTGCTTATCCTTATTATTTAGCAACCGATTGTATTTAAGTATTGGTGTTGTATTGTAATTATAAAAGTTAGGCGTTAGATCTATTTTATGCTTTCGGAAATCTATTAAAGGATATGTATCTAAATGATTGACGTCTGCATTTACAAAATTTACAACCGCTACATTTTGGTTAGATGCTACGCTAGTAAAACTATAATCATTATAACTATAATCTAAAACAAACGCATTTGCATCTACTGTGTTAGCCACAACAACTTCTGTAGGTTGTGCTTGTTGCAAAATTTCTGTTGGAGTGTCTTCTGGATTATCAAAAGAAACTGGTGTTGCATTTAAACTAAATGTTAATCCGATGAGGCAGATTAATGATAAGAAAAATCGTGTTTTCATAATAAAAAAAGTATTTGTTGTTGTTTTGTTGATTGTAAACTTATTCTAACTCACTATTTTAAAATAGGACACAAAAAAACCACTACTGTTACCTAGTGGTTTTAATGCTTAAACTAACCAAAAATTAAATAATGAATAAAAATTACTCTCTTATTCTTAACCAGTACTAAAGTAGTTTTTTAGTATCTTAGAAAATAGGACACAAAAAAACTACCTATGAAAAATAACGGTTTAACAGATACACAAGGTTTACTTTTACTAATTATAGTTTGTGTTATTGCCTTTACGCTCCTTCTGTAAATGTCCATTTATCTGGATTAAAACACATAGGCTCGTGGTTTTTTAGTCTGTACAGTAAATTCCAACCATGCATATTATCAAACAATGGTCCTACCTTCTCATAAGAAAAGCTGTTAGCTTCTAACATACCAAACAATATACTATCGCGGTTTTTGTGTTCTTTTTTTAAGTAAGAAATTACATCTAGCACCACATTTTCTAAACGGTCTAATACTTCTTCTTGTTTGTTATAATCGTCTGCTTTACCTGCAAAGTCTATGATTAGTATAGACATGTCTTTGCTGTTAAAGTTAGTGGTATTGTTTTGATTTTCTTCTATTTGTGCGCTGTACGATTCTAGTAACAATGCTGGCTTACCAATACCGCTTCTGAATTGGTTTTGAAGCTCGGCAATATTAAAACGATAAAAGCCATTAATACCGTTGTGTGCTGTTGCTATATCGTTATGAAACTGTACCAGTTTACTATGTGTTAATGTTCTGTCTGCCATGATTTATTTTTTTGCGGTTTGTGTAATATCTGTTTGAAACTGCTCTAAAAAGGTGTAGCAGTTTACGTTTTTTATGGATTTGTGTTTGGATAGATCACCGCGCGTCATTTGCAAGATGACTTTTCCAAAACCATAGTTTGATTTGGATTTTTTATTACCGCTACCGTTAAACACCTTAGGGAAACGCTTGGCTAAGACTTGAACGCATCCAGAAACCGCAATGTGAATAGCTATAAGTTTGTAAGGACTTAGTTTTTTAAATGGTGCTACTTCTTTATCTAAATTAAGCTTATCGTATTCTGGCGCTTTGTCTTTACGGTAAATGACTGCTGCTAGGTATTGTAAATACTCGATATTTTTAGTGTCTATATATTTGTTGTTTAAATCTAACATTGCAGCTAGTTGATCTGCAGTAAGATTTATAATACGATCCATTGGTGCGTAATAGGTTGTGCCTTTAATTTTTAGATTGCCAATAAACTTACTACGATTGTTTGATGTGTAAATAAAATCGACATAATTTTTTAGCTCTGATAATGGTACGTTTAAAAATAGGAGTGCCAATTTGGCATTTGTTTTTACTGTATACCATTTTGATCCTACCAAAATTTTAATAAGCAATACCAGTTGCAATTTACCTGGTTGCGTTTTGGTTAATAGCTTGGCAACTTTAATTAGCTGTTTTGGTGTAAGCTGGTCCCAAGTTTGTGGTATGTTTAAGTTTATTTTCATAAAGCTAAATAGGTTAGATTTTCTATGCGCGCGTCTATAACTATTAAAACATCTGGATCTTTTAAATACGATTGTTTTAAACTGGTTAAGTAGCTAACATCTGTTGCTTCTAAAATATCTGTGCGTAGGTGTTCTGGTAGGTTTTGGATGATGCTGTGTAGGGATTGGTTGCTCATGGTATTAAGGTTTTAATCTTGTTAATCTGGTTAGCTAAAAAGATAAACCCAATGATTACCAACAATACTAAAACAGCTAAAGCATAAATGAAGTATTGCGGATTAAAAGTTTCTTGTTTTTCTGTGTCTTTAAATTTTGAGCTTTCATCTATTACAGAATTATCTTTAATATTAGTATTGGTTTGTTCTTGCTTATTATTAAAGGTTTGTGTGTTCTGCTTTTTCTTTGAAATTGTTGTGTTTTTAGCTTTAATCGTATCACCATCTGGTGTAACAATTTCCATAGCAAATAATGGATTGGTTGGCTTAAATTCAAACTCCTCTAGATCTACATTTGTTTTAGTAAAATCAAAACGCTTTGTATCTGTAGTTTCAGACTTATCGGTATTAGTTGTTGTTGCTGTTTTGGTTTTAAGCGCTTTTTTTTGGACATCGCAACTTTGGACAGATATTGTCCAAATAATTAAAACTATGATTTTGTAGATGCTTTTCATTTTTTCATGCAATTTTCTTTGCAATTCTCATTGCAGTTAGCACAGATTTTATCTTGTAGTTGTTTTTCTTTTACGATTTGACGCATTAATCCAAATGAAAATTTACAGCGTTCCCACTTGAAGATGTTTTTTACTTTTGTAATTCGCCAAGCATAACTAACCTTATTATGAAATCTAAATCCGATTAAAATAAAGTAGATTAAGGCTGCAATAAATAAATGGACCAGTAAGTAACGATCAAACAAATTAATACCATTTGCAAAATCCATACTTTTTAGAGTGCCTATATAAACTACACCGATTAAGATGGTATACTTTATAATTGGTGTTAAGTGTTTTTTGGCATTAGACCACACATAAAGCAACAATGCGTACATGATTATTAATCCAATAAAACCTAAATAGCTAGAAAAGGTTTGATTCTCCATGATTATGATATTAATTTATTGAGTTTGTCTGTTAGTGATTTTATCACACTAATTATTGACTTTTTAAATTGTTCTTGCGTTTCTTTTTCTGTTAGAATTTTTAAAAAATCTGTAGAAAATATTGCAAATATTGCCATTAAAAACAGCACTACACCAAGCTCTATATTTTTAGCAATTACGTAAGCATAAGTACCTGCTGTTAGTATGTAGGTAATTAAAAAACTACCAAAGAAATCTATAAAATCTGGGTTTTTTCTTGTAGGATTGTTTTTATCTAAAATTAACTTTATTAACCAGCAAGCAGTGACCAATAACAATATGGTTATATCATTTTTGGTAAAACTAATATCCAGTAAACCTGCGTCTTCTGAATAATGTTTATAGCTAAGCTGAAAAGCACTTACAAAAGACACTGCTCCAGCAATAAATAATTCTAAATAGTTTTTCATTTTGTTATTGTTGTTTTAATCATTTACACACACAGATTAAAAACATTTACATTTACACACTAGGTATTTATAGTCTACCTAAAGACTTTTATATTTTAGATAAGCTTTTTCTAGCTTTTCATCATATTTATTTTGAGCATACCCTGCTCCATTGTAACCGTAAGCAAATCCTTGCCAATCTAACCTTCTTAACTCATCGTCTAACCTTCTGTGTTGTACAAAATTTACAAATGCTATTAAGTGTTCTCTTTCACTTTTATACATTGCATTAATAAAATCTTGAAGCGTGTCATATCCAGCAAGTTTGTAATTAAAACCCATGATTTGAAACTTGCCCCATGATGCAGATTTTAAAGCCGCATCTCTATCTAAATCAACAGCTTTTTGAAGTCTTTTGTGTTGATCCTGGTTATAATATTTTCTGATCCAACGTGGATAAGAAATGTTAGCATTTTTTGAAGTTGTAAAACGACCTTTAGTTAATTTATGAAACCAATGCCCTTCAAATAATATTTTAGGTGTTTTACCATCTTTTAAAAAACCAGATCTTCCACCACTTTCAACAAATGATACTGCTTTTATAACTGCAACATCACAGCCAATAATAGAGGCTGCATATTGATAATCTGCTTCTGTTAAATGTTTACTCATAACTTCTTCTTGTGGTTGCTCTATCACTTCTGGCTGATTGACTTTTATATCATTGACCGATTTTTGCTTCTTAAATATTTTAAATAGGTTACACATATATCTAATCTCATTATTCTAAGGTTAAATCGTAGCTAAAATCTATGTTAATAGTTCTACCTGTATTTATTTGACCTGTTACACTTCCATCTGTACCTATTAAAACTTTGTAAACATTGATGTTTGCACTATTTATAACTCCTGTGTGTCTGTCAATTAAAGGTCTTATTTCTTCTGGCAAAACACATATTTCAAGTACACCACTACCAGAAGCAACGCAATCTATATGTATATTAGCGATATTATTTCTTACAGAATATTTTAAAGTACCACTTGAAACGTTTGAAACGTTAAACACATTTGTAACTGTTGTGTTTGGAATATTAACTCCTAAATCCTTTTTAACTACTGGCGTTTTATCGGTTTTTTCTTCAAGTGTTACGGCTGTGTTATAAGGACTAATAGCGTCGTAATACTCTGCCAATTCTGTTGTATTAACACCTGTCCAAGTATCGATATTACTTTCAATGTAAGTCTTAGCAGCGTTTGCGTCTATTTTACCAAAACCTCTGTAAATATTATAACTACCTGCGTTACTTGCTGTTGCTCTACAAGCTTCACGAATCAATCCCCAAGGAGCGTTTGTTTCATTTCTTAACCATTTAAACTTAGCTGTTACTATTGCTGTTGCTGGTGATTGTTGGTGTTTGTCTAAACCTGATTGAATCGTTAAGCCTATCGCTGTTAAATCTGCATCTCGTGTTGGCTCGTTAAATTCTACACCAAAACCGTAAGAACTTCCTTTTGGGTCTGTTCCATCATTGTCAGTTTCTGCTCGACTGGTCACCATAACAACGTCAGCTAAAAAGTCATCTTCTGCGGTTGTTCTGTCTAATCTTATTAAGTTGTTATTACCTAAAGAAACAATTTTGAAAAAATCTTTATCATTGTCGTTATTTTTAAAATAATCTACAGAAGCAGATGATGCAGACATTGTTAACTCTACATCATTAACATAAGCTGCGTCAAGTCTGTAATAATTGTTTTTAAAAGATGTAGTTAAAGATGAATTTTCAAATCCTGTTATAGTCGGTGGAGTATCACCACCTGAAACTGTGTCGTAAAATTCATTAAACCAAGTTATCATTTGATTATTATGAGTCAAATTAACATCTGCATTAAACACATTATTTAATGCACTTGGTTTAGAAGTTATAGGCTTTATTGTAGCTAATTGATTATTAAAGTCCTCAAAATCATCATAATACTTAAATTCAAAATACAACTCTTGATTTAAAGATTTTTCTTTAGTTGAATAACCTCCTTTTAATCTTAAACAAGTTTTAATCTCATTATTTTGAGAGTCCGCAACTTGAACAATATCACATTCAGCTATCTTATCAGATATATAAACCTTATAATCAACAATAGCAACTTTATCTAAGTAAGGTATTTTAATTAATCCATCTGCTAAGTAATCACTAATTTTTAATGTTTTTGATATTTTACCAATCCTTAAATTTTCTGTTTGTGTTATTGGTGCATTTTCAGGTGGTATGTTATTTCCAAATTGGTCTGATGTTCCAATATTTTGAGATACTAATAAAATCTCTGAATAATGGTTGTTTGGAAATATATCATCATCTAAAATCACATTAGTAATGTAAGGTGTTTGGCTAAAATCGTAATATCTATATCCTACATATCTTAACTTTGAATCATATATATAATCTATATATCCTGTGACTTTTGATAATTGTCTTTTTACGAAATAACTTGAGCTTTTATATAAATAAATACTATCATCCTCAAAAGAGATTGCATTAGTGTTTAAACTTATATTTCCCAAACTAGATACAGCATAATTACCTTCGTGTAAAGGTATTGTGGACATTGAACTAGCAGGTTGATAGTCTATTGGAAATTTTATATAAACAGCTTTATAGTCTAAAATTGAACCGCTTTTAGCGATTAGTTCTACAACAATTTCTCCTAATCTTGTGCTTTCAAACCCTTGACCATTATTAACACGGTATAAATAACCTATTTCTTGATTAGGTTGGTTATCAATTAATTCTGAAATTGTTTCATATGTATTTGCTACTGGAGGAAGATCTGTACCTGGTCCTGCTGGACTGCTACATGGAAATGGATTATTTGAAGCGTGTATACTCATAATTAAAGTCCAAATACGCCTTTAGTATTGTAAGTACTGTATGACGTTGTATTTTCTGTTGTTAGTAAAGGATTATCGCACTGGTTAAACAGCGTGATGTTATTATTTATAAAGTCTTTTGCTTGTTGCAAGTACACTGTTGCATTATCTGCTAATTGTGTAAGTAATGTTTTTACTTGATCTGCTGATAAACCATAGTCTACAGACTGTTTACGACCACCTAAATAGCTCTCGAAATTAAGACGCAAACCATCTTGTGTTAATTGGAATAGTCCTGTTGCTGCTACTTTAGATACTGCAAAGTTTACCATTGCAGATTGCAATGTGTCTTTAAGTGTTGCTAGAGCTTCTTTTTGATCTGACGTGACGTTGTCTGGTGTGACTTTTAATGCTTGGATTAACTCTGCACAAATAAAGGTGCTTAGGTATTGCTTTTCTACGTGGCGTAGTGTTGGTTGCAATGCTAGATATACTTGACGTGAGTTGTTGATATGGTACCATTTATTAAATACTGATGAGTTGTTAACTAAAAGCTCGTTGTTTATGGTGCTGTAATTTTCTGCATAGTCTGTAAATACTGTAGGATTGGCTTCTAGGACTTCTAAAAGCAAATCCATTGCTTCGTGACCTGCACGTAATGCTTCGCGACGTATGTCTTTAATTTGCCAGAAATCTGCAGATTTACGGTATTCTGATTGTGACACTGAAATACCAGAGCTATCCATTTGCACTGATGCCATAGGTAAATAGATAAACCATCCGAAGTTTGCTATTGCTGCTTGAAGATAGTCTCTGGCTTGGTTTTTAATTTCGGCATTTGTACCGGTTGCTGTTGTTGCTAAGGTTGTGTGTAAATCGCCTACATACTTTTTAGTAAAGGTGTTTACTGCTTTTTGGATGTATGGCTGGAAGTCTTCAAACTGTAGACTTTGTGCAACGGATACGTGTTTTTTTATGTCGTCTGTTGTTGCTAGTATCATGCTGTTGCTGTTTGTGTTCCTGTTGGGTTAGCATCTAAAGTGGTAAGGATGGTGTTTTCAAAACCAAATTTTATGCTTGGGTCCCAATTGTTATATTGTTGAATGAACTCAAAAATCTCTATTGTTGTTTCGCGGTCGTGTTTTTTAAGTGCAGAAAGTATTGTAAAAGCTTCGCGTTTGTCACTTCCAGATCCTGCACCTAGTTTTCCGCCTGGTATACCTGCACCGATTAAAGAAGGATCTACACCTAATGCAAACAATACTTCTGAGTTTGCTGCTTCTGCTTCTGGTAGGTAGGATCCATCTTTAAGTTTATCGTCTAATGCTGTGATTTTTACAGCAGAGTATTGTTTACCATCATTGTCTTTAAGCATCATAGATTGTATGGTCTTTCCTGCTTTGTCGTTACCTACAAGGCTATCGTTGATGTCGTCTATTACTTTTTGACGTATGTCTATGCGCTCTTCTGGTTTAAAGTTTTTCCATTGCGTGCTATAAATTTGCTCGAAGTAACGCTCGTCTATCTCAATAATGTATTTGATGGTCATTTGATTATTGAATAGCGCTTTTTTTAGTTCTGGTACAGAGTTAGCGACATCTAACCAACCAGAGTTTAAAATAGATTGCCACTCGGCTTTTGGGTAAAATGCTTCGTCTAATAATGGATAGAAAATTGGACGTATAAATTTTTTGATGTTGTTGGCTTTACAGTATTCTTTTACTTGATCTGCGGACCAGTAAGAGTCTATAAGTGGCACTTTTTCGGCATAGTCGCCTTCAAGATCTACAGATTTGCGACCAAATTGCTCTGAAATGTAGACGTGTTCTATTAGTCCGTTTTCTTCATTCATTAACTCAAAACGACACCATGCGGCTTTTTGTCTGGTGACTTTGTTAATGGTTTTGAAATTATTGGATAGTATGTACTCTGGAAAGGCTATTGACCACCATTCTAGATCTGCAATAATTTCTTTTGAAAAGCGTCTTACTTGCGAGTTTAAAAAGAAATCGTTGATGTCTTTATTTTCTGTAACTGGTACTAATTGGATTTGTTTTTTACCTTGATCGTTAACGTTGTCTTTGTATAAAATTAGACCGTTACCGTAGTGTGCTTTACGTAGGAAACGAAGTCCAGAAGATGCAGATCCGTTTAAACGTACTGCTTCTAGTACTTTTTGTGGATAATCGTTGTTTTTACCCCAAGAGGCAATCTCGCTTACTTTGTCTTCTACTTTTACTTTTACAGCAGTTACAGAAGTGTCTAGTCTGTCTGATGTGTTTTTAAAAGTCACTAAAGCATTATGCCCTTTGTATTTAGAAACTGCAATGTGTGTTGATAAAAATTCAGACATTAGTAAATCACTTTTTTATTATTTACCGAAATGATGAAATCTATCTTAATAGACTTGATGTCCCCATTTGGCAACTCTATATTTCTAGTTCTATTAGAAAAATGATTTGGATTTTTACTGCTTGAGTCTTCATTTTTGGCGTTAGGCAGATACTTTACTGCTGTGTACTTTTTATATTTTCCGCCTTTTTTGGTTTGCTCGTTAAACGTTCTGTACTCCAAATCAAAAGGTAGAAAAAAACCGTTTTTATCTTTTAAAGAAAAAATAGCCAAAGCCTCTTTTAAAGTAATCACATTATCATTTTTCATACTGTAAAAATGAAAAATGCAAGTGTTTTAAAATAGGACACAAAAAAACTATAAAAGAGTTTTAAGATATTTTAAATCAAAAACCACTAATATATCACTGGATATAAATTTTTTATTTGCAGATGAAGGATAATCTATAACGTTTTTTATTAAGACTGTTTTATACCCTTTTTTGTTTAAGTTGATAATAGTATTTCTAAATACTGATGAATAACTAATTTTATTATTAAAATCTATCTCATAATCAATAAAAGGGTTGTCAATAGAAATTTCAGCACCTTTATTCTCCTTTAGGTAAAGATCCTTTAATTCAGAGTTATCAGTAAAAAATAAAGCTGTAAAACCATATCTAGATTTTTTAAATAGGCTAAAATCAAACTCTTTTTCTTTTGAAACATGGTAATATGTCATCGTTTTCTAATTTTTAAAAATTTAATTTGTTGATTATCAGTTTTTTAAGTTTAAAAAAATATATTTCAATTCTAAAATGTCCAGAAAAACCACGCCGTTCCCTACTTGTGTTTACACTTTACATTTAATAAATAAATAGGAAATATGAAATTATGATGTACGGATACGCATTTCGTTAGCAAACTGGTTAGTTCCTTGAAACTGATCATTAAACATTGTTACAATAGGAATATCAAATGCATCCGTAAGATGTGGTGCATGTTGCTGTGGAAACTCTTTATTCTTCTCGTCTTTTTTATTCTTTGATACGCCACCAGATGTAGACTCTACTGCTTCAGCTCGTTCTAAAGCTATAATTAAATCTTCATTATTGCTTTCGTTTATAGCTATACTAGGTAGCCTAGAGTTACCTTTAAGCATTGCGTTTAATAGTAGATACTTATCAAAATGAGTTGCAGCAGCTCCATGTGTCATTAAGTAAACAGTCCATCCGTTACGCTCTAATATATCTGTTACTTGCTCAAACAGAGTTTTAGAAGAGTTTGGTAATCTATTATTACCATCATGTCCACCATATAAGTAAATAATCTTCTCTTGGTGTGGTCTGTAGTATGGTACTACCTGCTCAAGTATTAAGTCGTCTAATAGTCTAGGTGACTTTACCCAAAAAGACTTTAATACTTTATAAACATCGTCTTGCATCTGTGATACTACACAACAGTTAAACACTCCGAAATCTAACGACATTATTAAAGGCTCATGTGTATTAACATCATTGTCTTGATTGCAATTAAAATGCTGTTCTTTATTAAATGTAACACCTACAGATTCTAAATATAAATTATTGTGATCTTTGTAATAATGAACATCTGGATTAATATTAGCGTAAAACCCATCTGTAATTTCTTTAGGTCTAATATTTAATATCTCTGCATTGTAAAGCAACTCGCTTGGTGCTTCTGCTTTCATCTCATCAAACCAATTAGATCTAATGTGTGGATTATAAAAAGCATTTGCTTTACTAAAATAATATAAATCTGGTCGCTTTATCGCTTCCTTTTCTATATCTGTAAACCACTTACCTTTTTTATTAATAGGTGTTGAAGACGCGTATATTTCAGCACCTAACATAGATGCATTTTTAAAAATTTCTTTTTTAGCTCTGTTAGTTGTTTTTACGTTGTTATATAGTTTTTCTGGATCCAATAACGCAGCTTCATCTCCAATACCACCATAAGAGTTTAATCCACGACCAGTATTTGGATTATCTAAAGAGACTAATTGAAATATAGCACCATTACTAAAATGTATAATATTATTCCATTGGTTTGGTGGTTGAAAAGGCATAGCAAAGCCATTCTTTTTTCCAGATCTACCAACCACATAATCTACATCTTGATAAAGGTTAAACATTTCTAAACCTTCAATTGTAGAAGGTAATGTTCTGGATAATATTTGGCTATATGTTGCGCCAACCAAAAAAAAAGAAGCTCTAGGCATTTGCACAACAAACTGACGCATACCATAAGCCAAAGCTGTAGACTTACCAGATCCACGTCCCCATTCCCAATAGTTTTTTTGCCTCATATTTAAAAAAGCATCTGCTTGAGGCAATGTTAGTTCGATTTTTTTAGTCTGCTTCATTGTCTACTTCTTCATGAGGAATATCTACTACAGGACCAGAAGCATTAAAATCTGCAACTCCTGTGTTTTTATCTTTTTTAAGTAACTCTAAGTAAGCTTTTGGTATACTAAACTTAATCTCTACATTCTCTAGTTTTTCTGGATTAAAGTCTGCCATATCAACATCATCTAATCCGCCAAACTTAGCCATTAACTCTAAAGCTTTTGCTTGAGCTTTTAAATCTTTAGCTTGTATAGATCGTTGGTAGTATTTATGTGCATATTCATATAAAATAGCTTGTTTACCTTTTTTATCAGACTCCATAACATTACCGTACAAAGTCTGAGCATTTTTTACATCAAGGTATGCTTGTGCTAAACTAACGCCATGATCCTCTTGAAGTTTATTAACTATTTGCTGTGGCGAGTAATAATTAAAACTAAGCGTTAACACTTCTGCCCAACGTTTTCTAATTTCTTCTAATTTTGGAGACAAAGGAAACCTTGCTGGATCAATATGGTGTGCCATAATTTTTTCCAGAGTAGTATCTCCTTTTTTTATTTTAAACGGAAGTTTACTCATTCAAATAAGCGTTTAAATCTTCAGCTTTTAAAGTTTTGTCATTCTTCTTAATTACAAAATCAAGCTTATTATCATTCATGTATTTTATGTATCTAGAAACATGTACATCTACATAATTTTCGCCTAATTCTATAATTCTAGCTTGACGCCATAATTTCTCACAAGAAATTAATGTCGTACCTGATCCACCAAAAGGATCTGCTACAATATCTTTTTGCTTAGAACTGTTTTTTATTATATAGCACCATAAATCAAGCGGTTTCATTGTTGGATGCTCTTCATTTCTTAAAGGCTTGTCAAACTCTAAAACAGTGGTTTGTTTACGGTCGCTATACCATTTATGTGCTTCGCCTTCTTTCCAACCGTAAAGACAAGGCTCATGCTTCCAGTGGTAATCTTGACGTCCCATAACTAGACTGTTTTTAATCCATACCAAACACTGTGCAAGTTTAAAACCTGCATTTTTTAAGGCTAGTCTAAAATTGGCACCTTCACTATCTGCATGAAAAACATAAATTGGCGCTCCTGGTTTACTTTTTACAAATACTTCTTGAAAAAACAAATACAAGAAGCTGTAAAAATCGTCACCAGACATATTGTCGTTTTTAATTTTAAGCTTCTCTTTTGTTCCACCTTCATAGTTTACATTGTATGGCGGATCTGTTGCTACCAAATCAAAATCTTCATCGCCTAACGTTTTATATGTTTTTGCATTGGTACTATCTCCACAAACTAATTTATGTGTAATCCCTTTTTGCTTGCTAACAAACTCATAAACATCACCAAGTTTAGTAATTGGATCTTTTGGTAATACAGGCTCAAAGTCTTGCTCTTCTTCATTACTAACTTCATATTGAAATAAATCTGCAGGTAGATTTATCTCATCTAGGTTTAAACCTAAAGCTTCTAGATTAATATCTTCAAAATGTGCGTCTAAAACATCTACATCCCAAAAACCTATTGGCACATTACTAGTAATGTTATATTCTTTAAACTCTTTATCTGTTAACGGTCGGTTAGGTATACGTACATCAATAAGCTCATCACCACGACCTAAATCCATCAACACTTTAATTCTCTGGTGTCCTGCTATAATTTTATTATCCAAATTAATAGCTGGCACTTCTGCAAGGTTAAATTTTTCAATACTATTAATTAGCAATTGCTTTTTTTCTGGAGTAAGCTTTCTTGGATTATACTCAAAAGGTACTAAGTCTTTAACTTTTCGTTTTGCATTTTCCCACTCTAATGGTGCTATTAACTCTTTATTGTCCATCTATTAATTGTTTTATATTCTGTAATAATTCCTCTTTGGTTAACAAATTAGATTTAGCTAATTCTATGCTACGGTTTAACTTGTTAATGGTTTTTTTATCCTTGGCGGTTTTTAGTTTTTCGGTATTGGTAGCAATGCGTTTATTAAGTCTAGAAATAGAGCTGTAAGTATTTTGCTCTTTACGTATTAATTGCGCACCGGTTAAATCTTCTAAAGGATCTTTTGGTGGTTGTGGTAATTGTCTAAATTTTAAGTAATAATCTATTTTAGACCACGCTAGCGTGTTAGCTTTGGTTAGCTTGTTAATTTGTATTTGTATTTGGTTACAAACATCTACAGCATCTATTGGTTGGTTGTTAAGCTGGACCTTTAGCATACATTTTTCTTTAAATGTATGATTAGCTTCTAAAAGTGTTGGATGTAATGCTTCTGGTAATTGATGAAACCAAACCGACTGCTTTTTTGTATAACTTTCTACTTCTTGTTGTACTATTTGCTCTTGTGTTGGTGCTGCATTAACAACAACACGTTTTACTTTAATTTTTGGTTTTGGCTTTGGTTTGTTGTCTAACTTTTTAAGCTCGTAGATTAGCTTTTGCAGGTTAACAGGACTTTTTTTTCGCTTAAAATTACGCAGTAGGTTTTTGTTATGGTTTTTAAAACCTTCGTAAAGTTTTAAACCATCTGCATACGTCCCATTGTTATTTAACCACTGTTGTACTGTCATGGTACAAATAAACAATGTGTCAAGTGTAAAAAATAGGACACAAAAAAACCACCGCATTAGCAGTGGTCTTTAGTTTAACAACATAAGCCTTTATCTGTTGTTATAAATAATAAAATGTTCCTACTGTAGAAGTTATCGTTTCTTTTACTGAATCTGATTTAATATCAAAATCAAAAATATTGTTTAGTTTTCTCATTAAAAAAGGCTTACCTTTTACATAATAAGTAGTTACATTTTGTTTTTCATTATAAACTGCATGACAATTCTCTTTGACAAATTTTTCTAGTTGAAAATCGTCTGAAAAATCATAACCTTTTTTACGTAAGGCTGTATAAAAAATAGCATTGGTTTCTTCTATGAGTGATGCGTTTAAATCATTCATTAATCCAGAAACATATATATCACATGGATTAACATCTAATTTAGCTGCAACATCACTGCAATTATAATTTTTTTTCATATCAATTAATATCTCTTTTTATAGATTACAGTAATAGTACCCATTGATATTGCATCTGATTGACTTATAGAATCCATTAAATAATCTACACCATTTATTTTTACTACTTTATCCTTTGCTTTAATTAAATCATTATTAAAATTGGAATTGTAATTTTTAAAAACTAGTGTGATAGCTTCTAATTGAGAATTCTCTGGTTTTTTATGTTTATCAAACCAAGTATTAAATTCATCTTGATCAAATCCAGAAGTTGTACCATCTGGATAATAAAATCGTTCTATATCTGTTTGATCTGTATGTAAAACATCCTTTAAAAGTTGCTTTACTTCTTCTTCTGTATATAAATTGCCAATCATATCAATTACTTTCTTCAGTTATTAAATCGCTATGCATACACCAAGAGCTTGTTAAAAACTCTTTATCATCATCGTCTTTTGCAATGTAACTATGTCTAGTGTATTGTAATTTAGTCATAATTTCATTAAGCTCGTAATCGTCAATACATCCTGCAGGAAAGGTATTAAATAAAAATTTTAATAACTCTGCAGATGTTACTTTAAAATTAGCCTCTTCTGGTGTGCTGTTTTTAAAGTTAGCTTCTATAAAAGCTGCTATTTGTGTTTTAAAATCATACATAGCTTAATTTGGTTTTTAAGTTAATAATCAAATTGCTACATACTAAATAGGATCCTGTACTTGTTGTCATAAGTTTAGATTTTTATAAAGACCTACGAGTGGTGACAACAAGTACAGATGACTGTAAAGTTAAAGGACTTACACCTTCACTCTCGTAGGCTTGATTAATATGGTTTTCAGTATTAGATTTCATCTTGTAATTGTTGTCAAAACAAATATAATTATTTTTTACCAAAAAGCCTGTCTATCTGTTTTTTAGTCATCCAGATAGTTAAACCTTCGATACCTGTTTTGCGGTTTTTATCATAAAACCTAACAGATACAATTCCCATATTTTTAGTAAACTCTAACCAAACATAATTATTAGGAAACTCTAATTTTATATCTTCTTTTGGTGGATTTTCTAAGTTTTCCTTAATTAATTTATAAAGAGTATCTAAAGCATTATCCTCGTTTAAAAATGATATTTTTTTAAAACTATCTATATGTGTAAACTTGACATCATTATACTCAAAATAATATAAATCTTCATATTTATATAATCCAACATGAGGTGCTTTTTTTGGTCCTACCTTACCAATTAATTCTGGTTTTACATCTTCTACTTGTTTAATTTGCGATAAACATAACGCAGGAAAAAGCATTAAAAAAAACAAACATTTTTTCATTTTATAAAATTTAGTGATTAATAATTCAGTAATTCTAAATAAGATTTTATTTCAAATACTCTTTAAGTTCATCTTCATTGATAGTTAAAATATTTAACTCTTTAATTTGTATCATTTTTTTAGGACCATAATCATTTCCTAATATGACTAAATCTATGGATTTTGAAATACTAGATTTAATATGTGCGCCTTTAGATGATAACAATTTAGCTAAATCATTTCTTAAAGGAAATGAATCTAATTTACCTGTAATTACTATTTTTTTATCATAGAAGAAATTATTTTCAGAGTCAACTTCACTTAAATCAGAATTTCTGTATTCAGGATTTATTTTATTTTTTTTAAATTCTAAAATATCATCATAAGTATCTACAAATTCAGATTTAATCTTTCTTTTTTTACTTGGTATAATTTTAAATGATAATAAATGAACTAAATCATCAAAAACAAAGTTTTTTAAATCATAAATATATTCTTCTAAAAATTTATACTTTTTCAAGTAAACAACTCTTTCTAATATCATTAAAAATGATAAAACAGATACTTCTGAATAATTTTCATTTTCTTTAATAATAAATTTTTTAATAAGCTTAGTTTTTTTTGTTGTTGGCGTAATTGATAATGCTTTTTCTATCATTTCAGATATAAAATTATAGTCCACATCTAAAAATTCACATATTTCTTCTATATAAAAAGTATGTAATTCAGTGTTTGGTGAAAATTCATTTAATAAAGCATAGTCTTCTAAAAATTCTTCCATTTTTTATTGATTAAGGTTAGCAAGAGTAAATCTAAACAAAAAAAAGCACTCTGTAAATAGAGTGCTTTTTGCTATTAATCAATAAACCTAACCTTAAATTATGCTTGCGGTGTAAGTACTACATCACCTTCATAAATAGCAGCTGGCCATTTCTGTTTGTCTTTTAAAGTAATAGTAACGCTATTGTTACCATCTAATGCTGCTTCAATAGCGTGTTCTATACCATCTACGTATGCAGCAAGACGTTTACTACCTAATTGGCGTAAATTACCAGATCCAAACTCTTCTACAAAAAATAGTAAGCTTTGGTTTTTTATCCATCTAAGGAAACCTAATAATTTATCCTGAGATCCTGCTATTACAATTTCTACTTGGTTTTCAAAAAGTCTACGCTTTTTCTCGCCAATCATTGTAGAAGTTACAGCTCCAGTTTCTTCAATAATATCTATTGCCCACATTTGCTTACCTGTTGCTAAAGTATGACCAGGAGCAGGTATATTTACCAACTCTTCAAAGGTTGCTGCAGGGTTATCTCCGCAAATGTCTTTAGGATCTACAATAGTATCAAAATCGCTGTGTAAGGCATAATATACTTTAGTTGCAATACCAGATACTGGCTCGCAAACTTCTTGTCCGATGTTTTCTAATGCTACTGCCATGTCTTAAAAATGTAATGTTACAAAAGGACTATTACCTACAACCAAAAATTCTATCAAGTCCTCGTCGTTTAGAATTTCATCTTGCGTGTACACTTGCCCATCAATTTGTAATTTTTTTGGACAACGATCACTAAACTTATATTGCTTGTCTCCGTATTCAAAAACTGCAATATTTTCGGTAGCTTCTTCCTTAGCTTTTGCTTCAGCTTCTGCTTTAGCTTTTGCTTCTGCTTCTGCTTTAGCTTTTGCTTCTGCTTTAGCTTTCGCTTCAGCTTCTGCTTTAGCTTTTGCTTCTGCTTCTGCTTTAGCTTTTGCTTCTGCTTTAGCTTTCGCTTCTGCTTCTTCCTTAACTTTTGCTTCTGCAGCTAATTGTGCTGCTTTTTGCTCTTCATTTAACTCAGCACCTTTAGTTGATGCTGAGTTTTTATTGTCTTTAGCCATGCTTAAAAAATTAAGGTGTTACTACTAAATTCTCACTATCATAGTATAATGCATTTTTATCTGCATTACCTAATCCTCTATCGCTTCCATCAAACACAGCTACATAAGTAAGCTCGTTAATTAAGAAGTCGTAACCTAAGTGCCAATCCATAAAGATTTTTAACTTATAATCTTGTTTTTGGATGTCTGTCACTTGTGGCTTATCAAACACATCTATTAAACGTCCTAAGTTTCCATCTACAGTAGCCACCATAAAATCATCAGATACTCCATGTAATCCAACAATTTCTAATTTAGCTAGAGGTGTTTTCATAGTATCGTTAGCAGTATATGTTGGTTTTGTACCATACTGTTGTTCGTACTGATCTGCAAATTCCATTGCTATGTTATCACTAACAAAAACACGCTTTACTTTTTTACGCATTTTTTTAGGTAACTGCTTTTCAAACGATTTAAATTCGTCTAAAATATTTGCTGGTGTAATTGCATTTAAAGGAATTTTAAACGCAGGATGGTCTGTATCTGCAATTGCAGCATCACGTTGTGCTTCAATTCCATCAATTGATCCACCATAAGCTCCAGAGAAGTTTCCAGCATCGTAACTAGCAGATTGTGATAAATCATCTAAATCATCTGTTACTTTAGCCATTAAATCTTCCATGATGTGTTTAGAGATAGGATGCTCTTCAGCAGTCTTACCTTCCACATACAACTCAGCTAACCAAGTATTTAATACTTCGTCTGGTACAATAGGAAAGTTTACCTTTTGTCTATAGTTTTTAAGCATTTTATGCTTAAATTCTGCTTCTCCTAATTCTTGCCACTCAGCTTTAAAGCCTTGTACCACGTGACCCATAATTTTATGGAAAGCAGGAAACTTACCTTTTACTGCTGTAATGGTTTTACAGTATTTGTTTAATTGTATCTCGTCAGAATAAACACCTGCAGACACAATCTCTTTGTTGTTAGAGATGTACTCGTTCAATTCTTTTTGTACATCTTCAATGCTCATTGTTGCCATAAGTTCTAGTTATGTAAATTGTTTGCGATTTGATTATGTGATGCATTGGCATCTATCTGAAAAGCAGAAACTTCTGCTGCAGATTTTTCTTTTGTCTTAACCTTAGTAGGTGCTGCACCATCTGCGTTAGCCATTTCGGTTACTTTTGCAGATAAGCTGTCTACTTTTTCGTCTAATGTACCTTGTACATCTAAGCCTGCTTCTTCTAACATACTGTTTACAGATGTTTCAATTCCTGCAATAGTTGTTTGTGCGACTTGTAAATCTTCTGAAGATCCTGTTGTAGATTCTTCTAATTGCGCTGTTAAAGTGGCAATAGTATCTGCATTTGCAGTTAATTGCTCTTCTATACTGTCTAGTTGCGCTTCGTTTAAATAGCTTCCATTATCTGTTGTTGCTAATGGCTCTTCTAAACCTAACACAGCTTGGATGCGTTCACGTTGTGTTGACATGTTATTTTGAGTTTTGGATTTGTTGTTGTTGGATAATTCTATAACCTTATTAATAGCATCTTCTAATGTGCCTAATTGGTCTATAAGTTTTTTGTCTAATGCATCTGGACCATTCCATGTTGCACCTGCAAATACTTCTTCAGATATATCTGGTCTTGCAGTTTTTATATCTTCATGAAAAGTCTCATTAATAGGATCTAATTCATTTTTAATATAATCTTCTGGTTTACCTGCAAGTAAATTTTCAAAGTTTCGGTTTTTCTCAGTAGACTTGGTTGCGTATTCTGTTATTACTTTAGCGCCTTGCTTTTCATAATAACCTGTTAAGTCTACAAAACTTATCATAGTACCAATACTACCAATATGATCTGCGCGCTTATTTGCTACAATGTGGTTTGTTGCTGCTCCAATATAATAAGCAGCACTACACATATAACCATCTGTATATGCTACAATTGGTTTATCAAAATTTAAAATAGCATCATGAAGTTCTGGCGTACCAGAAACTTGTCCGCCACCAGAATCAATATCTAATACAACTCCTTTGCAACCAGATTCATTACTTAAACGGTTAAGTTTTTGCATAACCGATTTTGTGCCTCTTGGTCCACAAGCTTGATCATATTTATATATAGGAGATTTTAATGAAATGATAGACACATAATCTTCTGTGTTATCTTCACTAAAAATAACTGAAGCATCAATAGTTTTACCTGTTGATGCTGATATAAAAGTCGTAATATCTTCTTTTTTCTGCTCTTTTATTTCTCCTTGCAAAACAAGGCTTAAAGATGGTAATAAAGATTTAGCGTAAGCGCCTTCTATAAACCACTTACCAGATAATAAAGAATGTAAATTATTAATACTCATTGTAATATGCGTTTTAGCACACTACAATTCT
This sequence comes from Mesoflavibacter zeaxanthinifaciens subsp. sabulilitoris, assembly GCF_014191595.1. Classification (NCBI taxonomy): domain Bacteria; kingdom Pseudomonadati; phylum Bacteroidota; class Flavobacteriia; order Flavobacteriales; family Flavobacteriaceae; genus Mesoflavibacter; species Mesoflavibacter zeaxanthinifaciens. Next base: position 314,192 of record NZ_JACHWV010000003.1, read on the forward strand.
ATAAACTATTTAAATCTTAAAATAGGACACAAAAAAACTAAGCAGTTATATACACTGGTCTTTGGCGCATTTTTCCTGTAATAGTAATGGTTGTAGACGCATTACTATCGTCTATAGTGGCTCCTTCATTGGTGGTGTAGTTAAGATATAATGGCTCTAAATTACTGCCAACCATTTTTTTAAATCCGTTGTTTAAACATAAAATAGCAATACCTGGTTTATTAGCATACTGATCTAATAATTGCTCTAACGCTTCGCTTATGGTTATAAACTTAGCACTTAGGTTTGGTTGCCATAACTCGCCATTAGCACTAACTCTGTTGTTAAAATTGGTAGTTATACTATCTGGTTGTATGGTTGCTTCTACATTGTTTATTTCTGGATCATAAGTAACATCGTTAGCATTAACATCTGTTAATACTTCTGGAAAATTATCGCATTCTGTAAGTAGATAAAAATCTAATGTTGCTACTCCTGCTAGTTGCTCTTTGCAATCAAATGTCATATAAAAAAGTTTTAAAGTGTCCTATTTTTCCGCTAATAAACAAAAGCTATTAGCGGAATTTTAAACTATTAGTTTACTATTATTTTGTTTTTATTTTTCTTTTTTTCTTTAATCTTATCTTCACAATAACGTTGGTATTTTTTATACATGCTATCGTGTTTTAGTTCAGATTCTGGTATTTTATATATTTCTAAAAATAGACTAACGCTCTGGTAGGCATTTAGCCTTCCTTTTAACAGCTCGGTATCTACAAAATTTAAGAAATCCTCGTTAAATAATCTGTCAAAACAACCAGATAGAAAATTGATGTGATCTGTAGATAAAGAAAATCCGTATTTTTTAAAGTAATATTCTCCAATTAAAAAGGTGTAATTTTCTGTCTTACTATGGTCTTTGGTCCGTTTCTCAAATGTTTTGTCAAGCAGATCTAACATCATAAATCCTACTAGACTTCGTTTAGAAATTTTATGCACTAAACCATAACGTTTTATCAAATATCTTTTGACATAAGCGGTTACTGGTACATTTACTTCGATTAAATTGTCTGGGTTAGTTGTAGTTTGGTTACTCATATAGCATTTGTTTTATCTAAATTAATAAATATTTTCATAAAATAAAGGTTAATAGCTTTTTTGATAACAAAAAACTGCAGAAAATAGTCCCACAGTTCCACACGCTGATTATCAAACAGTTAGGATAAATTATAACGTGGAATTGATGGAATTATGTTCCAACGGTGTGGAATTTAAAAAAATAGTTCCACAAGTTCCACACATTTTCCACACGATTGAATTAATAAATATTATTATAACTATTTGATAATTAAATAATTATATATAGTAAAAAAAGTAATGTAGGACTTGTGGAACTGTGGAACTTTTTTATCTCCCTTTTTTCGGTTTTAAAAAAATTTGCTAATTTTTTACATTTTAGGAGTGTGAGGATCGCGCAAATTTTATTTTTGTATTAGTATTTATGAATTTGAAAGTTTGAAAACCAAACGTTTTATTATATGAACATTACCAGACTGCACGATGTGTGTAAGACAAACTTTAGAGCTGCGTTTGAAGATTACAAACGTGTGCTGTTTGATAATCCTTTTGGAGTGATTGACAAAGGTGTTGTAGAAGATGCGCTGTACTGGTGTATTATTTGTGGTAATGGAGTAATAAAGCAAATGTTTAAAGAAGCAACCTACACCAATGCGCAAATAGAACATATGCAACGTATTGTTGAAGATTACCAACAAAAAACCGTAACAGTCGCTAGACGTTACGGTATGAAGTTGTGTGGGTAGAATGTAACGCGATTTTGCTTTAAGGCAAAACCACTTTTAACAGTCGCTTAAACAAAATTTTGCTTTAGGCAAAACTTCGTTTAGCTTGGTGTTGGCAGTAATTAAGCTAATGGCATATTAATTTACTTGAATTACTTATAAAACCGCTAATACTATTATTTTCAAAATCTACAGAATCAACATCTATACTATCTGAAAATTCTTGAAACCAAACAGAGTTCATAGGTTTAAATTTTATATAGTGTCTATTTAAGCTTGCGGGTTTTAATTCTATTATTTTACCTATATATCTGTTTTCAAAAAAAGAATAGACTTTATTTTGAAATTCACTTTTAATTTTTGTCATTTTCTCTAAATTTAACTACTGCCAACACCGTATAAAATTAAGTGCTTGTCAGTATTTGGTTATTATTTGTTTAATTCAATGTTTATTGTCTTTTTACACGGTGGAAATTCTGCCGAATTTCGCACCTAATCTTATACAAATTCGTTAGAGGCAATCGCCTTGCGGACGCAAAAAGAAACAGTTAAAAATTATTTATAATTAATATCAATATCATCACTGCAATATTTAGTATTAGAACCACTGCCATCTTTATTTTTAACAATAAGTTCAAATCTATCAGCATATAATATTTCTATTATTGCAGTTAGCTTATATCCTAACTTTAATCTTGTTTTTTTTCTAATTAATAACATTGATGTAATTTTTAAATATTTCTCCTTTTTTGCTCGATTGCCTCTAACGGTCAGGGTATGTCTACACATCGGCAATCAATATGTGTATTTGCTATTCAAAGACTTACGCTAAGTCGACTACATCTAACAAAATATATACTCCATAGATGCGTAGCCAATGCTTCTCCTGTGTAGGCTACGCCTCCACGAAGCATATACCCTGACCGTTGTGCAACATTTAGAAAGGCAAATCGTCATCATCAGAAAAATCTATGCTTCTGTGTAAATAATCAAGTTTGTTTTTAATCTTGATGTTTATGATGTTTTGAAACTTTCTGGATAAATACGATTTTTCCCTATGAGTCATATTTTCTTCAGAGAAAGGCAATAGCATATCTTTTAAGGCTTTCATATCAGATAGATTTTCTATATGCTGCATTTCATAAAATTTAGTCATAGTGCTTTTTTGCTTACAAACTCTATCAAGTTCATTTTCATAACTACGCTTAATGTGTGCTTGCTGTTCAAGTAATTCACTATACTTTCTGTCTTTTTCTTGATAGAGTTCTATCAGTTCGGCTTTGGTTTTTTTTAATAAGTCTTGTGCTGTCATAATTTTTAATAAAAAACGTTGCACAACACCGTATAACCGCCATTGCATCTGATTTTCCTTTCGGAAAATCCTCGCAAGTGTCTAATGTTGTGCTTATTAATATTCATAATTTCTTAAATTGCAACGGACGGTTATACATATCCGTTAAATAATAAAATAATACTACTTTAGTTTTACCACAAAGCTATTAAACCCGATTGCTATGTACGTGCCATTACTTATAGATAAGCAAGTAATTTTTAGTTTTTCATTTAAGAATAGGTCATTTTCAAGTAACCCTTTTGGCACTGGTTCTGTTCCGCTTCCATCTGCTTTTATTCGGCTTACAAATTCTAGTTTTTTTGCTTTTTTTCTCATTTTTACCGTATTATTTTACTATTCATATACTTCAACGTTACGGAAGCGCATCCCAATCCCAACGTTTTGGTTTACTTCTTTTTATTGTTTTAACTTTATTAATTTGATGTTTAGTTAATGTTAGTCCGTTTGCTATCATGTAATCTCTTACTTTATTATAAGAGACGTTAAGCTTTTTAGACATGTCAAGCATTGATTCTTTTAACCTGTTTTCTCTTATGTATTGTTCTGCTTCGATATTCATTATGTTTTTTAATATTGGTTGGTTAAAAAAGCCTTGTAACTCTATCTAACTTCAAGGCTTATAAAGGCTTATGTTGTAAGAACGTGATAGTTTTTTTGTCTGTTGGAAAAAGCTATTAATCCTCAGACTTCACAATGTAACTTTTGGAGTTTATTCTGCGTGTGTACACGTATGGCTTTTCTGCTCCTTTTGTGTCTATTAACTTGATGATGTTTACTTTTTCTGCTTTTAAAGCATCTACTTTTTTAATAGCTTCTGCTTTTTTTGAAAAATCAAACGTGTCTTTTCCTGCTGTTACCTGGTAACGCTTTGTAGTGGTTTTTGCGGTTTCTGCTGTTTTTGACACTTTTTGCTGTTTTTGCTCATTTTGAGCGTTGTCTGTTTTTGACATTGTTATTGAATTTTAATTAATATTTACGCATGTTGTTGTTGCTCTATTGGTGTTATGGTAACTTCGGTATCGTCAAAGTGACGCATAGCAACAAATAATTGATTGTTTTTAAAGTATCTGTTTAACTCAATTTTGTCTGTGTCTTGAGTTATGTAATACGGTTGAGGATCAAACTGTCCTGTTACACCACTTCTTAAAAAGTACATGGTGCCAAATCGGTATTTATTAGCATTATCTACCAAATCATAATACGTTGCTGGACGTAGTTTTAAGGTTACTGTTATGTCTACTTTTTCTCCCATGGTGAGCTGGTTTTGGATTATTGATTAAAAAATGATGTTTGCCCTATTTTATAGTTAGTGATCAATATTTCATTTCTTTTATTTTTAATATTTTGTCTCTCTTTTAAAAAGATTACATTCATTTTATATTTATCTACTAGGTCCATAATAAAAGGATTGTCAAATTCAGACATTGCAGCTTTTATTCCAGAAGATGCCATTATTTTAAAACAGTCTTCTGTATCTTTTTCAGTCCATTTTTTAACATTGTAATTGTGTTCTGTACCTATATATATAGGATCTAAATATATAAAGCACTCAGATTTAGGTGTTACATCTTTATCAAAAGATATTTTATCTAATACTTCTCTAAAATCTGAAGTAACTATTTTAGAGTTTTTAAGCTTTTCAAATGTTGGCTCAATTCTATTTAGCAAGTTTCGTTTTGTGTGATCCTTACCTAATCTTAATGTATTAGCTTTTCCTAAATATGTGAAGTTAGATAACAGTAAAAACCTAGTCGCTTTTAAAACTGGATCCGTTTCTTTATTTTCTACCCAATACTTTAGTAATGTTTCGCTTATTGGTAGTGTCTCTATAGATTTTATTAACGCCTCTTTTTGATGTAATAGAGTTAAATATAAATTTGTAACATCATCATCAGCATCATTAAGTATAGAGTGTTTTGGAGTTGGCAAATAGAAAAAACTACCTCCTGCACCAAAAAACAATTCTATACGCATTTTATGATAAGGAAAATGCTTGTGTAAAGCTTCTCTAAGTTTCCTTTTATTTCCTAGTCTTGTTAAAATCATAATTATTGTAATGGCAATTCGCCTTCTGGTTGTTGTGGTATTGGATCTGGTGCAAATGGATCGTCGTTAGGATCATTTGTGCCTTTTGTAAAACGGTCTAAGTTTAAGATGCCATTTTCCTTCATCATTGTGTAGTTAAACACATAAGCACTTGTACTGGTATCGTCAAAGCGGTGAGATTTTACACTGCCTACATAATACTTTTTAGATTTAAAGTAGTTGCGTAATGTGTTTTCGCCAATCACTTCTGCGCCTTCTCTGGTACTTACTTCTTTATGATACAGTTGGTGTACTGCATTTAATCGTAAAAACAGTAGTTGGTCGCGGTTGGTGTTTTTCCATTCGTGTGGTTTTTCGCCTTTACGAGTTTGTAAGGATACAGTGTCAAACTTATCGACTTTATAATGCTCACCTTCAGTTATTAGCGAGAATGGTTTACGGTCGCGTAAATATTCTAAAGTGCGCCAGAACTCTTGCAATCCTTCACTTTCTATAATCAAGTCGCTACTGTCTATGATTGCTTCTTTAAATTGATTGTAAACAGACTCATATGTAAATGGAAATGTAAACTGGTCCCACAATATTTTTAGTGGCGTTAATAACGCGACGTAATTTTGCAACATACGCTCTTGATACTCTACGCCTTCTAATTCTTTTTTAAGTTGCTTATTAATGCTAGCATAAGTTTTATGTATCTCTTTTTCTATAAGTGGTCTGTGTTTTACCACATCTAAAATCATACTGCTTAATCCTTCTTCTTCCCAAGATTTTAGCAGGTTGTAATTTTCTAATTGCGTGTTAGTAAAAGCTTCTTGTGGTTTTATAAAATTAGACAGTAAACTTCTTGAGGTTAAACTGTTATCGTCACGACTACTTACATACTGACTGGTAATTATTAAGCTGCTGTTTACTTTGGTAGTTGTAGTACGGTTGTCTCCTGTGGCTTTACCCATTTCTCTACCACGACCATCATATGCACCTTTTAAAGATTGAAATATTTTAAGCTCTATGTTATCATGAAACTCTTCTAACATTGTTGGCGCGTTCATAATTCTACTTAAACGTCTGTAAAATGCAACTGGTGTTCCAGAGTTAAGGTCAAAAGGCTCTTGCTTGTAAGTAAATAGCGCTACCAAACTTTCTCCAAACTTAGATTTACCAGATCCTTTTTCGCCTGTTAAAAATAAATGTGGAAAAAACTGATACCTTTTTATATAAATATCTCTAAAACAAGAGGATAAAATAAAAGCAATGCCAAGCTCTGCTTTTTCTGGATACACTTTTTTAAGCTGTTGCATCCAAGCTTTTAAGGTTACCGGACTTTCTTTGTAAACAAAATAACGGTCGTTTTCGTAAGGATCATCATCGTCTCTGGTATGCTTGTAAATTTCTGAAAACGCTGGACTGTAATAATGTTTTACATCGTCCATATACTCGCTATTGGTTTTCTTTAAATTGTCAAGCTGTACAATACCATATTGATCTACATTTTTAATCGTGTTGTTATGATATACACAGTCACTAAAAGCAAAGAAACCTTCGCGTTGCCAACCTAATGTTTTAAGCTCGAACGCTAATACAAAATCGCTTAGCACTCGGTTTTTCATTAAGGTGAAATGTGCTGCACCAAAATTTTCAAGGTTTACAAAAAAACCTTCGTTAATTAAACGCTCTTCAAATTTTGATCGGCTAACAAAATCGGCACTATCAAAATCAATAATTCGTTTTTCGCCTTGCTCGTTTATAGCTTCGCACAGACGCTTGTTGTCATTTTTACCATAGACATGAAATAAAGGCTCTATCTTATAGTTTGTACCTTTAAAGAAAGTCTGGCTTCGTCCTTGAAACCAACAAGCGTTTTTAACTGTGCAAAACCTATGCTTTTTAAATTCTTCGTAATCTGCTCCTGGTGGCAATCCTAAATCTTCTGCAGTAGTAGCTTCAAAACGTTCTGTTTTTTCAGCTTTTTCTAATGCTTGTATGTTAAAGCTTTCAATTTTATCTTTTAAAATTTTAACTGGTTGCTTTAGTATTTTTTTACAGTAATCTACGTAGCTGTTGCGTTTTACATCGTCTTTTATGTTGTAAAGCATTTCGGCTACATCGCTAACCGCTTCACTTAAAGCGTCTGGATTATTTGCTGCAGCGTTATTTAAAAAATGTGTTTTCCAAAGTACTGCGTCTTGCTTATTGTCTTGTATGTATTGGTAGATGTCTTCTACTTTACGACTGTAGCTGTCTGGATCTTCGCCTTCTGGAAGCACTACAACCGATATTTTTAGACCTTGAAGCAGTAATGTGTTTACATCGTTAAGCGCTGCTTTTAGTCCTGCTTTTACATTGCCTTTATCGTCGTAACCATCGTTATCACGTATAATAATAACATGATCTGCATAACGTGCTAGTAATTTTGCTTGATCTAAAGTTAGTGCTGTACCGCCTGTTGCTACTGCTATTTCGCAGTTGTTTTGGTGTAATCCTGTTACGTCTGTGTAACCTTCTACTAAAACAGCTGTTTTAGATTTTACTATGGCGTGTTTAGCTTGGTATAAACCGTATAATACTTTAGATTTTGTGTAGACATTGGTTTCGCGACTGTTTATGTACTTGGCACCAATGGTATTACCATCTGCATCTTTTAAATCGGCATCATTTGCACGTCCGCCAAAACCAACAACGTTACCGTTGTGATTATGTATAGGAAACATGACGCGGTTTTTAAAGAAATCGAATTGTTTCTGGTCCTTAACCGTTACTAATCCAGTTTCTTTACCAACTGCAAATAAACCTTTGTCTATGATGGTGTTGGTTAAAAACTTCCATTGGTCTGGTGCGTAACCTATACCAAAATTAATGCGTGTTTCTTCATTAATATCTCTGTCTGCAATAAATTGTTTTGCCCAATGATCTGCAGGTAATTGTTCTAGTTGTTTGGTGTAAGCTTTAGCACTTGCTTTTAATAAATCGTATTGCTTTTGCTTGTGGTTACGTTTACGTTGTACTTCTTCTGTTACTTGCTCTTCTTGAAGATGTATACCACAAATACCAGCAATGGTTTTTACAGCTTCTAAAAAAGAAGCACCTTGTTTTTTCATAACAAAAGCAATACCATCGCCACCAGATTGTGTGCTGTAACACGTCCAGCGGTTAGTGCTAGGCTTAACCATAAAAGAAGGTGTTTTATCATCTGAAAATGGACTGCAACATTTCCAGAGTGATCCTGCTTTTTTAAGTTCTTCAAAATGCCCAATAATTTTAACTATATCGGCATTACGTACATCGTCTATTGATTGTTGTGTGTATGCCATTTATAGATTAGCTTTTTTGGTTAAACAGCATTTTTTATACTTCTTACCAGATCCGCAAATGCATGGTTGATTGCGTTGTGGTAATTTTGGCGCTGTTATTGGTTTAAGTTTTACATACTTTAGCGTGTCTAAATAAGTTGATAATCCTACTTCTTTAGCGCGTTCTTGCTGTTTGTCTTGGCAAATAAATTGCGCTACACCTAATGCGTTGGTAGGATAACCTTGTCTTGTAAATTGTTGTGATAAGTCTGTAATAGTTTCTATATCTGATGCGGTGTATACTATGCCATTTTCGGCTAGTAACTTTGCTATTTGTGTTTGTTGTTGCATTGGGTTAGTGTTATTTTACAGGTGAAAGTTGTGTTTGAAAATTTGAAATACAGTTTTGTATTTCATTCATTAATTCTCTTGTCATTTTACCATTTGTAAACTCATCATGCTCTTTATATTTTGTTGAAGGAAAAAATATGGTAAAATGAAAATGAGATCCATTTTCTCGTGACCATCCAGATAGAGAACTGGAGTTTGCTTCGTGATTATTATGACCAAATGTTAAATAGGGATGAGACACAACTTCTAAAGCTTTTGGGTCAACTTTTAAACCTTCCCAAACTGATAAAGTATGTATTTGTGTTGCTATTGATTCTTTAAAGAATGGAACAGCGTCTTCTTTTAATCTGTATAAATCTTGCATCTTACTTTTTGTTTTTTAGTTTTTCAAAATAATTACCTACGGTTAAGTCTGCTGTTGATGATTGCTGGTTCAGCAATTGAGAAGGCGTTAAGTAATTGGTTAATTTTTTGTTGGATATGTTGTTGTTGCTGTTGGTAGATGCCTCTAAGCTCTTGTTTGCCTGTAATGGATTCATTTCTCTCAAGGAAAAATAATTGATTACCGATTTGCTTTTGCTGATGCTCATAATATTTGATTTTGTATAGCGATTCTAATTCTTTGCTGTTTTCCATACGGTGTAATGCTGCTAAAAGCAATATTGCATCGTGTTTGGTTGGATTGGTTTTTATTATGCTTTCAAAAGCATTATGTATGCATAGTTGGTGTTGATCTGCAATAGCTATTATTTTGAAGCTTGCAGTGTGTAATTTTTCTAAAGCATCTTCTTTATAAGTTTGATTTATTAATTGCAATGCTTCGCTGCCTTTATATGTTAATGTCATGATGTTAGTTGTTTTTAGTTATGAAAAGTTTTGTGTCTGGATCTAGTAAAAATTGACCTTGACTTGAAGTGCCACATTTTCCAATAACTAAAATCTGACCTTCGTCTACTGTTTGGTTTTTTATTGCAGATTCCCATGCTTCACCTTCAGCAACTGCTATTTTATAAGCAGTATATTTTTTAGCATTTTTTCTATTGGTAAATGAAAAAGTTTGATTTTCTTTTAAGTCTTTTGCTTCAATGGTTTTGATTAGAGTTTTATTTAAAACTTTATCTAATAATTTTATCTCTTTAAAATCAATTGGTAAACAGTTTACTTCATCAATTGTTACATCTAAAGTTTCTAGTTTATCTGTTTTAGAGTGATAAGTAAATTCAACTTCTAAAACTCCTTTTTTAAAGCGTCTGGTCCAATAATCACCATGTGAGTAAGATTTTATAAAATCAAAGCCTAATTTTTCTAGTTGATTTTCAGTCATTACTGTATAATTTTTTGGTTAATAGCTTTTCTAATTAGTCCGTTTTTAGATTGCACGTTAAATTTTTCGAAGAGTTTAGCTTTGTGTGTGTTTAAGGTGCTTTCGGTAATATTAAGTTCGTGTGCAATAATCTTGTCTGGTAAGTCGGTTGCTAATAATTGCACGATTTGGATTTGGCGCATGGTTAGAATATTACCATCTACAGTAATGTTTTTGGTTTTCCATTTTAAGCAATGACAATTATTACTGCACATAAAATTATCGTCACTTATAAACTCTCCAGTCTCAGAAAAGTCTGGTGTGCTATCTGCTGCACCGTAAATACAAAATGCAAATTGCTCTAACGCTTCTTTAGTTTTTAAGTGCGCTAAATCTTTTTGAGCTACATCGTCTTTTAAGTATTGATCTACGATTTGCTTTTTAATATTTTGTGGCAAGTCGTTAAATGGTTTATTGGTACCATTGTGTAAGATGTACACTTTACGTGTTTGTATACACCCAAAAAGCTCTGTGCTTTTATCACCAGGCATAACACCTGCAGGTAGTTGGTGTATTCGATTTAAAGTTGTAGATTTGTCTTTCATTAGTTAATCTTTTAAAGGTTAATTTATATTACCCAAAGTGACCGCTTTGGGTTTTATTTTTTTAAAATCTCTGCTTTTCTAAGTTTCTTTTTTGAAACTTTTATTTTTCGTTGCTCATAAACCTTTAGTATTGCATTTTCGATAGCTTCACATTCATTTAAGCCATTAAAAACGTGAGAAATATAAGCTCTAGAAAAAGGTTCTCCATTTTTATTAAACTGCTGATTTTCAGTTAAAACCTTTAAAACGTCCGTAGCGTAACGGTTTTTTAAAACACGCTTTAATTTTCTTCTTTCAGTTTTGCTAATCATAGAAATATGCTATTGATTTATGGTTTTTTGTTTCGTAGTTTTACTATTAATAAACTATTAGTTTGCTATTAATTTAAAGCAAATATAAGTTTCTTTTTTGAAACTTATGTTCTTTTTTGAAACTTTTTTTTATGAAAAATGAAAACCAAATAGCTGAAAGGCTTAACCAGTTAGTAAAATCAAAGGGTTATAGCACCAAAGAATTTGCAGAGCTTTGCGATACTACAGCGCCAAATATGTCTGGATATTTAAATGGAAAACGTCCTATAGGTATTAAAATACTAGATAAGATTAAAGAAGTTATACCAGAGCTTGATCTTAACTGGTTATTGTATAATGAAAGTGCTGAAGATTTAAATGCTTTACAAGAAGCTACTTCAACTTACCAAATACAAAACCATAGTGTTGATGATGCGATTAAAAAATTAATAGATCTGGAAACAAAGGTTATTAGTCATCGTATTAATCATCTAGAAGAAGATATTGCTTCTTTAAAATCTATATTAAAAGTAGATGATATGGACAGCGAGATGATAACAAAACTGAAGGAAATTATTAAAAAAGATACGCACTAACTACGCAACAAAATTTAAAACTTAGATTTTATAGGCATTGCCAAAGGATTGAATAATCCTGTCGAGGTCACTTTAAAGAGCTTAAACTCTTATCAAAACCACGTAATTCTTATGAATTACGTGGTTTTCTGGTTTTTAGAGCAACATTTAAAATGATATGAATTGCTTTAATATGTCAGTTATCCGTCAGTTAATTTTCAAAGTGTCAGTTCAACTGACGCTTTCACAAAAAGCGCTGAATGTATTGCTATAGTTGATTTGACTTTCGTCAAGACGATTTGTTTAATCTAAAGACGACAACTATGCGGTCAACACACACATTTTCAATTCTCTTTTGGGCAGACCAAAAGAACGCTATCAATGGCGAAGTATTAATCTACGCTAGAATAACTGTAGATAAAAAAAGAGCAAATATTAGTTTAAAAAGACGGGTACCTCAAAATCTTTGGGATCCAAAAAAGAAAAAACTCAAAGGTAATTCGCACCAAACTCAAAGCGCTAATCAGTATTTAGATCAGATTTACACACAACTCTTCCAGATTTACCAGGACCTTAAATTTAAAGGAGAGCTCATTACGGCTCAACTTATTAAAGCACAATACACAGGCGAAGCCGACAACAAAGGAAAATCACTTAAAAATATTTTTGAGTATCACAGTAAAAAAATCGCAAACACACTTGCTTCTGGCTCCATAAGAAACTTTGGCATTACAGAAAACTACGTATTTAAGTTTCTGGAGCAAAAAAGAAACACGACAGACATTTACCTCAACCAACTCAATTTTGAATTCTTAAGTCATTTTGAATTGTTTCTGTCTGAAGTTTGGCCAACTGGCCACCCAAAAGCATTAAGCAATAATACAAGAATGAAGCACATACAAAGACTCAGAAAAGTTGTTACCCTGGCTTATCACTTAGAGTGGATAGATAAAGATCCTTTTGTTAGATGGAAAATGACTTACGATAAAACAAACAGAGAATTTCTATCAGAGCAAGAATTAAAAAAACTCGAAAACAAGGCTTTCATTTCTGAACGATTAGATCGCGTTCGCGACCTATTCGTTTTTAGCTGCTACACTGGTATTAGCTATGTAGATATAATGAACTTAACACCCAATCATTTAGTCTTAGGTATAGACGGAGGTAATTGGATAATGACCAAAAGACAGAAAACCAACACAACAGTCAAAGTACCTCTATTAGGGCAAGCTTTAGATATCGTAAATAAATACAAAGATCATCCGGTAACAGCAGTTAATAATTCATTGCTTCCAGTACTCACAAACGAAAAACTCAATATGTTTCTTAAAGAAGTAGCCAATTTTGTAGGTATTAATAAGAATCTAACCTTTCATATGGCACGACATACATTTGCAACGACTGTAACGCTTTCTAACGGCGTTCCTATTGAAACGGTTTCCAAACTTTTAGGTCATTCAAAAATCGCAACAACTCAAATTTATGCTCGTGTACTTGAAAATAAAGTAAGTGCAGATATGAACGCCTTAAAAAACGTTTTACTCAATAAATCAAAAGACAGCACAGTTGCAAAAAACTCAAAAGCAAGCAGTTAAGTTTTTACAAGAACCTACTTCCCTCACTCCTATTTTGAAATTTTAAACGTGTTGTATAGCTTAATGGATAAATTTTAAATCCAACCTATGCAACACATTTCCCAAATCATTGAACGTTACAAAAAAGAAATCATTAAGATAGAAGAATCTAATCTAAGAAATCTATCTGTTCTTAACGATGGTCTCAACCTTTCAGTACAGACATTAAATAAATTAAGAAAACAATTAAGGACCAAAAACAACATCTTCACTCAAGAAGAAGAAATATCTTTTTTCAAATATGATAAACCGTTTATCAATGGACGAATAAAATTCTTTTCAAAAGTTAGACGATTTATTGCTGAAAAACCTAACGCGAGTATTACTAAACAAATCAAATATGTTCATTCTGCAATAGACAAACTAGAAAAACATAAAATGCGAAATCTTGAATTCTTCCAATATACCAGGCAATGTAATAACACACTAGACCATATATATTTTGTTCGCGGTAAAGACAATATTGACTTTCCTGTTGATACCTCTCATTATTTTACAGATCCAGAATTTTCTACCAGTCACGACAATCTTGCTGCGCAAGTAATTGGTTATGATCTACTCTCAAACTATTACGATCTTGAATTAGAATACCTCAACAAAAAGAAAGACAACATAATTATTGAAGAAGTCAGTCCAGCCATTTTAAATGGCTTGTCCTGGACAGCTTCTAAAACTGATTTAGTAGAAATTATTTATGCACTACATAGCGCAGGAGCCATTAGAAACGGACAAGCTGAATTAAGCAAAATGGCCGAAGTCTGCGCGACACTATTTGATTTAAACCTAAACAATTTCTATAAAACCTATGCAGAAATTAAGAATCGCGAGAAAGACACCACAAAATTTTTAGACCATTTAAAACGCAGTCTAGAAAAACGCATAGACCTTGACAATGCTAAGTGAACTCAAAATAAATGCTCATTTTTTACAACGTGATAAATGTTAAATTATCTCGGTACTACCGAACATATACCGAATAAAAAATTATAAATCTTACCAGTTTTGTAAAACGAAAGTCAAATTAACGTAAGTGCTATCATTAAGAGCTAAGCTCGATATGATAGTACTTTAAGTTATCCCGTACTTGATACGGGACCTTATTATTAACCTTTAATTGTTTTACAAATGCCTACATCAATTCTTACCACAGACGATCTTTACGATTTTAAACTAGAACTTCTTAGAGAACTCAAAAAACTTCTACAAGAAAAAACTCCAACAACTATCAAAAAATACCTAAAGTCCGCAGAGGTGATGGAAATGCTCCAAATCAGTCCCGGAACCTTACAAAACTTAAGAATCAACGGCACACTACCCTACACAAAAATTGGTGGTATTATTCTATACGAGTACGAAGAAATACTTCGTATTCTTCAAGAAAACAAAGTTGCTTCTTAAAATGAAACAATGGCAGACGTTAATTACATCAAACACCTCAACGCGATATTTGCTTTGTTCCAAAAAGATTCCAGACTCAACCCTACACACATTAGTCTATATTTAGCATTCTTTCAAATATGGAACCATAATCGCTTTCGCGAAAGCTTCCACGTAAACCGAGAAGATGTAATGCAATTGTCTAAAATAGGTTCAAAATCAACCTATCATAGATGCACCAAACAATTGCACCACTACAAATATCTCATTTATTTGCCATCGCACAATCCGTTTAAAGGTTCTGTAATCAAGATGCTCAAATTCGAGACAACCTCTGAACAAGCTCTAGACTTAGGTGTGCCAAATCAAGGACAAGCACTGGTACCTTCTAATAAACAGTATAAACAAATAAAAAACAGTTATAAACTGGAGCTTCCAAAAAATGAATTAGAAGTTTTAGATTTTTTCAAAAAAGAAAACTGGCCTCAATTAGAAGCACAAAAATTCTACAACCATTACCAAGCCAATGGCTGGAAAATAGGTGGTAAAATAAAAATGGAAAATTGGCACGCTTCCGCTAAAAATTGGATGCTCAAGCATATGGAAATATCAGTTCGAGCAGGTCATATCGAGCGCAGTCGAGATGCGAAAACAAATAACAAACAGCAGTCCCAAATCAGAGACAACCTACACACAATTAGAAACAAAGATTATAATCAACCGCTATGAAGCAATCAGAAACAATATTTAATCCAAAGGCACCACACATACTTATTGAAGGCGCCACACAGTTTGAATTAGGTAGTTTTAATGGCAAAGCTATCAATTACGATTTCCCCAAGATACTTAACTATCTAGATGCAAAAGGAAAATTGTGCTTTGGCAAGAATTTCAAAATATACAAAGAGGACCACGAGTTATTACTTAAGCTTGCAAGCTACTTCATTCAGGATCACGAGTATTGTAAGAAACTAAATATTGACACTAAAAAAGGCATACTCTTATCTGGTCCAGTAGGCTGTGGCAAAACGACACTAATGCGTCTATTACCTCATCTTGTTCCTCATAAAAAAGCTTACAATTTTATTCCGTGTCGCAATATCGTTTTTGGTTTTAATGGTATAGGGTTCAAAATGATTGAAGATTATACCGATAATAAAGCATACTGCTTTGATGATTTAGGCGTTGAGCACATTGGAAGGCATTACGGTAAAGATTGCAATGTAATGGGCGAAATTCTCATATCACGTTATGAAGTATTTCGTCAAAAACAAGTTTTGACGCATATAACAACAAATCTTAATGCAGAAGAACTTCAAGAGAAGTACGGCGAGCGTATTAGGTCACGGATGCGCGAAATGTTCAATTTGATAAGTTTTCCAGCAAATTGTAGAGATAAACGTGGCTGAATATTTACATATAATTATTCTTAAATAGATACCAGAAACAACATACAACACCGACACAACACCGATAAATCTCTGTTAAAAATTAGAGCATTCATAAAACTTCTTAAAACAACAAACAAAACTATCTCTTATTAAAATTTACCAATAAATTGGTTATTTCAATATAAAAACACTATATTTAACCAATATAATGGTAGTAAAATGTTAGACATTGTAACAATAAAAGATATAAAAGTTAAGATTGGCGAGGCTTGTAAGGCGCTTCGTAAATCAAACGATCTGTCCCGTGAAGATTTAGCTGAAGCTCTAGAAGTCTCTAGCACGACTATTCAAAATATCGAAAACGGAAAAAATGCGACACTCGATAATGTATTAAAAGTAGCAAATCATTTCGGGTTATTACAATCTATTTCTAAAGAATTAGATAGCACCATAACTAACCAAAACGACATCTCACTGTATTAATAAATGGCTAGAGACAAGATAATAGATGTAATGGCTTTTGGGCTAGAAATAGGAAAACTAGGCTACGATGTAGATAAAGGAAAATCCTTTTTTCAATACAATCCTGAATTCTTAGATTCGGGAAAGTATTCAAAACTATTCCCATTTATTTTCAAAAGCATAAAACAAGTACAGGTATTCACAGAATACCAAAAAGATACTTTTCAGGGCTTACCGCCTATGATTGCCGACTCCCTTCCTGACACCTTTGGTAACATTATTTTTCAGGAATGGTTAACTGCTAGAGGAATTCAAAAGGTAACACCTCTAGAGCAACTCGCATATGTCGCAGATCGTGGTATGGGTGCGCTAGAATATAAACCAGTAAGGCAATTACCTAAGTCATCTTCAGTAAATATCGATGAGGTAATTACCATTTTAGAAAAAGTACTCAAACTAAAAGAAGATACTACAGGTGAAGACCTCAGCGAATTATCATTACTCAATGTATTCAAAATTGGGACTTCTGCTGGCGGTGCTAGACCTAAAATCCTGATTTCAGAACATAAAGAAACTGGCGCTATTATCGCTGGAGATAGAGAGATTAGCGAAGACTACAATCACTTTTTAGTAAAGCTTCATATAGATGATAGCGATGGTTATAATAAAGAAAAAGTAGAATATGCTTATTATTTGTTAGCTCAAGATGCTGGCATAAATATGATGCCATCTAAACTTATTGAAAACAAGCATTTTGCTACACTTAGATATGATAGACAAAACGGAGAAAAACAGCACGTGCTTACAGTAACCGGTTTAACAGGTTGGGACTTTAAAAATCAACCAGAAAACTCATCTTATGAAAATGTTTTTAAAGTTGCTATAAGTCTAGAAGTGCCGCATAAAGATATACAGCAACTATTCAAACGTATGGTGTTTAATCTCATCTTCAAGAATGTAGACGACCATTTAAAAAATCATAGTTTTATTTATAGCAAAGAAGACAACAGTTGGAATTTAGGGCCTGCATACGATATAACCTATGCGCTCAATCCATTGTTTACTTTCAAATCAACGTCTAGAGCTTTATCCATAAATGGTAAACGTACAAATATTACAATAAAAGACATTTTAACCATTGCCGAGGAGTTTGCTATTAAAAACCCTAGAGGCATTATAGATGAAGTCCAAACATTAATTCCTCGATGGTCAACCCTTGCTACTGAGTTAGAAATACCTGAAAATATTATTAAAGCAATCCAAAAAGAAATAAAGGAAATAGAATATGGCAAATAGCACACATGCACATTTGAGATATAATATTTTAGACCATTGCTTCCGTTATAAGTCTTATGGTTTTGAAGAATTATTAAAGGCAGTCAATGAAGGTATTGAAGAGCTATATCCAGGGGAAAGTATTTCAGAAAGAACTTTACGTGAAGACATTAAAGTTTTCAGAGATAAGAAAGACGGATTTGGTGCACCGCTTCCTGACGGTAAAAGAACATACACTTATTCTGATGATGATTTTACCATCGCAAAACGACCTTTACAAAAATACGAGCAATACTTACTTGAAGCCGCACAGCAGCTATTATCAAGATTTGAAAGCCATCCTAAGTATAACAAACTGGCAGAAGCCTTAATTAAGTTCCAAGATGAAGAAGAACAAGAAAACGATGCTAAAAAAATCTTGTTTTACGATCATAACGAAGAATACAAAGGTATAAACCATCTTAAACCATTGTATCTAGCTATAAAGAAAAAACAAGTTTTACAGGTAGTTTATAAAGGCTTTAAAGATAAAGAATCATCAGTTTTTGAATTTCATCCACATATTTTAAAACAATATAATAGACGGTGGTTTGTTTTTGGATATAATAAAACTAAAGATATTAAAGCATGGAGTATTCCACTAGATGAAAGGCTTATCAGTTTCGAAACACTTGAAGATGTCAATTATTTAGATTCAGACAAAGATTGGGAATTGTTTTTCAGAACTATGGTTGGTGTAACGAGAATAAACGAAAATATAGTAAGAGTAGTTCTTCGTTTCTATAATGGAAGGGAAAATTATTTTAAAACAAAACCATTTCAACCAGATTATGAAGAATTTTTTGAAGATGATAAACAGGATCAGGTCTGGTTTGAAACCATAATAAATAAAGAGTTAGTCCAGCAACTATTATCATACGGTAAGGATGTAGAGGTGCTAGAGCCAGAATCATTAAAAAAACAGATGAAAGAGCATTCAAAAGCAATGCAACAATTTTATGAATAGTAATGTGCAATTACTTCGCATAATTAGATTGTTTATTTGCATAATTGAATTTAAAGAAGTTTATGAGAGAAGATAATAATAGGAATATAGAAGTTGTTGAACATATCAGTAATCAGATATGGAGTTGTGTAGATATTTTACGCAGTTCTGTGATAGATGAAAATTTATTAGTTATTCTATATCTCATTTCTGCATATAAAGATGGTTTAATTAAAAACCTAAATGATACTGAACCTTACAATATTCTTTCTGATTTTAGAAATGAAATTGCTCATGATTCATACTATTCTAAACTTGATGCAGTTTATCGTCCAATAATAGATAATCTCTTTTTTGAAACACTTAATGCGTTGTTTTATCATTTCTCTTTAATAAATCGAAGAGATTTGGATCAGAATTTCCCAGAGATATTTGAATATATACTTAAAAAACTAGTTGACTTTCAAGGTAAGCGTTCAGGAGAGTTTATACAGCCCAAAGAAATAAGTAAATTAATCATTGAGTTAGCTGATATTCATAGGAATGCAAATGTTTATAATCCTTTTGCTGGTCTAGCCTCTTTTGGTGTTTGCCTTAATACTCGAGAATATCATGGACAAGAAATAAACACATTCACTTGGGCAATCGGACAGTTAAGACTTAGGGCTCATAATAAAGGATATGGTTTTAGTTACGAGTTAAGTGATTCTATCAAAAATTGGGATAATTCTCAAAAATTCGACCTTATTGTTGCCACACCACCATTCAAGATGCGTCTTAAAAGACCTTTTTATTCAGATGTAATTAATGATAATTATAAAGATGTCGAAAGTTTTCTAATCGATAAAGGAATTCATTCTTTAAATAATAACGGAAAACTTATTACTGTATTTTCGCTTTCCTTTCTTTTTAGTGTTGGTCGTTTAACTAAACTAAAAAAATGGTTAATAGATAATGATCTTATTGATACTATAATTACACTACCTTCTGGTTTACTTTCAAATACAAGTATTCCAGTTTGCATAATAATATTTAAAACAATTTCCTCAAGACCAGGATATGTGAAATTTATAGATGCGTCTAGTTTCTTTGTTAAAAATGGTCCAAATAAACTATTAAAAGATAAAGAGCTTGTTGAACTTATTCATGAAGATATAGAAAACGAATTTCTTAAATATGTAACAACTGATGATATTTATAAAAATGATTTTGATTTATCTGTTGGAAGATATTTTTTGAAAGATATTGAAGGAACAAGGTTTTCCGAGTTTTCTTCTATTATTAGAGGATTAAGAGCACCTATCAATGAACACATGAAACAAGTCCAAATAAGAAATCTAAAGGATGATGTTTTTGATAGCGTATTAACTACTAATGAATTAGAAAACACACTTATAAAGAGAGAAACATTTAGGATTATTGATGAATCTTGCTTGTTAATCGCAATAAGATGGAACACACTAAAACCTACGTATTTCAGTTACACAGGAGACCCAATAGTCATACCTAGTGCTATATTGGCATTAAAACTAGATGAAAGTGTTGTTGATCCAACTTTTTTAATAAATGAGTTTTCTGCAGATTATGTAAAAGAACAACTAAATAGCTATAGAGTTGGTTCTGTGCGACCAATGCTAAGAATAAAAGATTTAGAAAATATCAAATTCCAATTGCCTTCTATGCAAGAGCAAAAGGCAAAAGTTAGCGGAATCATAGAGCTTTCTAAAAGACTTAAAAAGATTGAATCCGAAAAAGAAAATATACTAAGTGGTGTTCATAAAGAGGCAACCGAAAGTTCTACATCTTTAAGTCATATACTAGGTAAACCTTTACTAAGTATAGGGTCTTCTATAGAAATTATACAAAATGCCTTATCTAATTTGGATCCAGATTGGAAAAGTCATTTAATTAGTCAAAAAAGACAATTTACATTAGTTGATGCTTTCGATTCTATAACTAAAAATGTTAAATATATACAGGAACTGGCCGATAAAAATACTTCCTTAGTAAGTGTATCAAATTTTGAACTAACTGAACTTCACTTCCTCAAATTTTTATCAGAATTTGTTAAAGACGAGAAGAAAAGTTTGAAGAGTAACATAAGTCTTAAACTAGATATACATGAGGATATTAAAGATTTAATGGATAATCAAGTTTTAATTAAAGGAAATTCTCAAAAGCTAAGAATTTTATTGATTAATTTATTGGATAATGCTAAAAACCATGCATTTACAGATAAAGAGAAGTCAAATAAAATTAATATTGAGATTTTACCATTTACAAACAATGAGGAGGAAGCTTCTTACTTTAATTATGATATAGATGGTAAAAAATCTTATGTTGAAGTTAAAGTCTCAAATACCGGATCACCTTTTCCAAAAGACTTTACATTAGAAGATTATGTGCGTAAAAATTTTGCAGCTGGAAAAACTCGTAATAGAGGATTAGGAGGTTATGAAGTCTATGAAATACTTAAAGCTCATAATGAAGGAAAAAGTGCTTTGAACATAATCTCTAACAAAGAAGATGCGGAATACACCACAACAGTTTCTTTTATAATACCTATAATATAATGAGTAAGACATATAACATACTTTGGATTGATGATGAGTATGATCATCCTGAAATGGAGACTTTTATGATTCAAGCAGAAACTCTTGGAATCATTCTTCATGGGTTTAGTAATTTTAAAGAAGGTTTTGCATATTTAAATGATAATCTTAATCATTATGATGCGATCTTGTTAGATGCTTTATTTTTAGAAAATGAAAACTCTGAAACAGTTAACAAAAAAGGCTTAGGTGCCTCAATAGCGAAAATACATGAATTAAAAAGTAAAAAGGTTTTCCCATTTTTTGTTTTATCAGGCCAACCAACCTTTACCGAAAAGGAAAATGACATTTTGGAAGCTAATAATTTAAAATGTTATAACAAGAAGAATCCGGAAGATGTAAAAGAGTTGTTGCATGATATTAAAGCTGAATCTGATATGCAAACAGACCTTCAAATAAAACACGAGAATCAATTACTATTTGAAATATTAAATGAATATCCTAATTCTGCAAGAGATACCTTCATAGCAATTTTTAGAGGTCTTAAAGGTTTTGATAATCATTTTGATGATCAATTATATTTTACGCAATTAAGAATAATCCTTGAAACATTATTTCGAAAAGCGAATGCTTGTGGTTTGTTACATGATAAATGCGTTCAAGTTAATGGCAATCAGGTAAATTTAACAGAATCATGTCTTTTCTTATCTGGTCAAGATACAAATCACCTCAAAGTAACGTGCTCAGTTACGCATTTCCCAAAATTAATCGCAAATAATGTTAAAAACATAATTCATACAACAGGAGCTGCATCTCATACTTCTGTTGTTGATATTACTGAAAATATACATATTCAAGCATACCGTAGAGATGTAAACACACCGTATTTATTGTATTCATTAGCACTGCAGTTAATGGATGTGCTAATTTGGTTTCATAAATATATGAAGTCGAATAATAATATAGCAATTAACAAATCATATTGGCAAGATATAGAATATGATGGAAATGGAAATAAATTTGAAACAGCTAAAATAGTAAATGTAGCAGCAAATGGTTGGGCTTCTGTTCTAATAAATAACAGTACCAAAAGCATAAGCGTTTATAAAGGTGATGTAACTAACCTTAATCTTAATACCGGAGATTTAATTAAGTTTACTGTTAAAGATTCTTCTCAAGCTCAAAATATAACCAAGTTGTAAATCTCTGCAATTACCCTGCATACATAAAAACTATATTTGTAGTGTTATTAATCAAAATCAAAAAAAAATGAGTGAGAATACAAGTGTAAAATGTCCAAACTGTCAAGAAGTATTTAAAGTAGACGATTCAGTGTATACTGATATTGTAAAGCAAGTTAGAGACCAGCAGTTTCAAGACGAAATTAACAACCGTTTAGAAATTGCTGAAAAGCAAAAGGCAGATGCGCTTCAATTAAAAGAGTCTCAATTACAAAACGACTTTCAACAAAAATTAGCTGAAAAGCAACGTGAAATAGATACCCTACGTGAAAAAAGCAAAACCGAGCTTATTCAAGAAGTATCAAAAAAAGACAGCACTATAAAAGACCTTCAGTCAAAGTTAGCACAAGCAGAAACGCAAAAACAGTTAGAACTGCAACAAGCTGTAAATGCATTAGAAAAAGAAAAAGATAAGCTCGAAAACAATCTTAAAGTAAAAGATACTGAAAAAGAGCTGCTAGAAAAATCATTAAAAGACGATTTTAGAAGAGAATTAGAAACTAAAGACCAAGTCATCAAATATAGAGATGAAGAAATAGAACGTTTAAAAGACTTTAAACAAAAACAATCTACCAAAATGTTGGGAGAAAATTTAGAACAACATTGCGAAAACAGTTTCAACCAGCTAAGAGCAACAGGTTTCCAGAACGCCTATTTCGAAAAAGACAATGATGCTTCTGGTGGCACAAAAGGTGATTACATTTTCAAAGAAGAAGATGAGAATGGTAATGAGATTGTATCAATCATGTTTGAGATGAAAAATGAAAATGACGAAACTGCTACCAAAAAGAAAAACGAAGATTTCTTTGCCAAACTTGATAAAGACAGAAAAGCTAAAAACTGCGAATATGCTGTTTTGGTTTCTATGTTAGAAGCAGATAGTGATTACTACAATACAGGTATTGTAGATGTATCTCATAAATACCCTAAAATGTTTGTAGTACGTCCTCAGTTTTTCATACAAATCATTACCATATTAAGAAATTCTGGAATGAAATCTTTAGAGTACAAGCAAGAGCTAAATATCATGCGAAATCAAAACATTGATATTACAAACTTTGAAGATAAAATTGAGGAATTTAAAACCGGTTTTGCTCGTAATTATGATTTAGCTAGTCGTAAGTTTATGACTGCTATTAGTGAAATCGATAAAACTATTTCTCATCTTGAAAAAACGAAAGCTGCTTTATTATCGTCAGAAAACAACTTACGTTTAGCAAATAACAAAGCAGAGGATTTAACCATCAAAAGGTTAACCTACAACAACCCAACCATGAAAGAAAAGTTTAAGGATTTAATTAAATAATACTATAGTATTCACGCTTATACTACATATTATTAATACTTAACAAATATATAAATAAATGAAATTAGGAGATATTATAGATAACCACATCTATCCACATATTATAAGCGAATTTTGTGCGGTTTTTGACATAGACCTTTTTGATAAAAAATATTTAAAAACACCACAAAATAAAGACCTTCAAAGAGGTAGAATTGTAGAAATAGAATTTGAGCTACTATTTAAAAAGTACCAAAAACAGATTGAGTATTATCAGAAGGAAAAATACGAATGGAAAACACCCATAGAAGTGGCTGCATTATTACAATTAGATATTGACGATGTCTTAGATTTTTTTAATGATAATGTTTCTATTTTTAAAGACAGTGATATTTTAGAAAAAGGGACTCAAAGAACTATTGAGGCCTCAACTAGAATAAAAGCAATTTCGAGATATTTTATTCATAAAGAAATACAAAGTAAAAAAAGAATGCAACTGATTAATAAATACATGGCGTTATGATCACAGGAAAAATTTAATCTCTTGAATAACCATAAACTATTTATGGTTTTCCATAAAATTAATAGAAATCAAACCAATATCTTTAAAAAATAAAGAAACCAATCCATGATCACCGGAGAAATAAAATCACAAATAGACCAAATCTGGAACACCTTCTGGACAGGTGGTATATCCAACACCATAACCATCGTAGAGCAGTTAACCTATCTCATCTTTATCAAAGATTTAGACGAGACCGAAACGCGTAACGAGCGTATGGCAAAACGTTTAAACAAAGAGTTTACACCAATATTTGGCGAAAACCAACAAGATTTCCGTTGGAAAAACCTTAAAGAAATGGACGTACAAGCACGTCACAACATTTTCAACAATTCTGTAGATGGTATTTTCCCATTCATTCGCAGTTTAGGTAGCGAGAAAAGTTTATTTTCTACCTACATGAAAGACGCCTCTTTTGGTATTAACAAAGCAAGTACGCTAGACCAGGTCATGGAAAAACTAGAGCGTCTAGATATGAGCAACCAAGACATCAAGGGTGATATTTACGAGTACCTCTTGTCTAAGCTAGAAGGTGGTGGTACTGCAGGTCAGTTCCGTACACCACGCCATATCATTAAGTTAATGGTAGAAATGATGCAGCCAACACTAGAAGACACCATTTGCGACCCATCTGTAGGTACTGCAGGTTTTCTAGTAGCAGCAAAAGAATACATAGATAAGCATTACAGTATCACCGATTTAGACAAACACAGCGAGCATATTAACAAACACATGTTTAACGGTACCGAGTTTGATGCTACCATGCTGCGCATTGCCAGTATGAACCTCTTTTTACACGGTGTAGAAGAACCTAATATTATAGATGTAGATGCCGTAAGTAAAGACAATACCATAAGCGATGCGTATACACTAATCTTAGCAAATCCACCGTTTAAAGGCACAATAGACAAAGAAAGCATTGCACCAGGATTAAGCAATGTCACTAAAACCACTAAAACCGAGCTACTCTTTTTAGCCTTAATGTTACGCCAGCTGAAGAAAGGTGGTCGTGCTGCGGTAATTGTACCAGATGGAGTGCTGTTTGGTAGTGGTAAAGCTTTTAAAAGCATCCGTAGTGAGATTGTTAAAAACCACAAGCTAGATGGTGTTATTTCTTTGCCTAGTGGTGTGTTTCAACCCTATTCTGGAGTAAGCACTGCCATTTTACTGTTTACCAAAACAGATAATGGCGGTACAGACAAGGTGTGGTTTTACGATATGAAAGCCGATGGCAAAAGCCTAGACCAAAAACGTAACCTTATTGTAGATGAAGACGTGTTTAACGAGTTTGCATTTGCTAAAGACCTTACACCAGAAAAACTAGCGCAATTAGCACAAGCACACGATAATTTTAACCTACCACAAGTGCTAGATCATTACCGCTACCTTAAAAGCGACTATTTTGCCAAAATGCACGATGCCAATGGCGAAGTATTACATGTAAAAGATGTACCAAGCAATCTAGGTTTTGATAACTTTTTAGATGGTACTTGTACACATGATTATAATGACCGTACTAGCCAAAGTTTTTTAGTACCTGTAAAAGAGATTGAAGACAACGATTGGGATTTATCCATTAACCGCTACAAAGAAATAGTATATGAAGAAGTCGAATATGATGCGCCAGAGGTGATTTTGAAAAGAATAAGTGCGCTTTCTGAAGAAAGACAGGAATTAATCAACCAATTAATAAAACTATGAATATTGTAAAAGCTGGTGATATTTTAAAAATTAAAACAGGTAGGTATGATGCAAATCATGGTGTAGCTGATGGTAAATATACCTTTTTTACTTGTGCTGATATTCCAAGTAAAGCTAATACATTTTCTTTTGATGATGAGGTACTTATCTTACCTGGTAATGGTGCGAACGTAGGTAATGTATATCATTATAAAGGAAAGTTAGAAGCTTATCAAAGAACGTATGTGCTTTATGATATTGATGCTTATCCTAAATTCTTATATTACTATTTTTCAAAATATTGGATTCGGCAAATAACTAAAAGACAAGTTGGTTCCGCAACAAATTATATTAAAATGGATGATATAGTTTCGTTTAAAATCCCACTACCACCACTAACCACCCAAAAGCGCATAGCCCAAATACTAGATAACGCAGCAGCCTTACGCGATAAAACCCAGCAACTACTTACAGAGTACGACCAACTGGCTCAAAGCATCTTTTTGGAGATGTTTGGGGATCCGGTTATTAATCCGAAGGGTTGGGAAAATGAATCTATTGATGTTATAAGCAGGAAAATACAAATAGGTCCTTTTGGGTCTCAGCTTCATCAATCTGACTATAAGGAGTTTGGGTACGATTTAGTTAATCCAACAGATATTAATGAAGGAAAGATTGATTTAGTTAATTGTCGTAAAATTGGTGTTTCAAAATTTGACTCTTTGCCTAATTACCACTTGGAAATAGGTGACTTAATTATGGCTCGAAGAGGAGATTTAAGCAAGATTGCAATTGTTCAAAATGAAAACCTCTTTTGTGGAACTGGAAGTTTATACATTAGGTTTAATGAACAAGTAAATTCTATGTATGCTTTTTATGTATTAAATCATAAATCATCAATTTCTAAATTATATGAAAAAGCAAGAGGAATAACAATGGCTAATTTGAACAAGAAAATTATAAAGGAATTTAAAATTCCTGTTCCAACCTTAAACCTACAAAACCAATTCGCAGAGAAAATAGGGTTAATAGAGCAGCAAAAAGCACTTGTCAAACAAGAGCTACAACAAACCGAAGATTTGTTTAATTGCTTATTGCAAAAAGCCTTTAAAGGTGAGTTGGTGTAAGATGTCTATACCTAAAAACATATCATTTTTTAAAGCCTATAGGACAAGTTTATTACAAAAGCTATATACCGATGATAAAAATATAAGTATTGGTAGAGTCCGTTTTACCAAACCTCCTTATGAAGGTCTGGATTTAAAATTATGGAAAGATAGAATTTATATTGAATATAATAAATATAATGACTTTAAAGTAAGTGAAGAAACTAGAGATAAATTAGAGCTTTTGAGAGATAAAATGTTGGATGTTTTCACTTGTGCCATTTGGCAAAGAGGTGTAGTAATAAATATTTTAAATAAAGATAATTTTCCTGACACCAAGATAGGTATGAAGCTCAGAGCAGATTATTATGTTTTAATAGCAGATATGTGTTTGAGATGTTTTATTCATAATGAAAATAAATTTTAGATATTAAAATACTATCATGGAAAACAGCATAATGGAATATAACGATGTTCTTTTATTAAAAGAAGCTAAGCAAAAAATGCAAGATATTAGCTGGGCAATGAAAGGGTTAAACCTAGCAGCTTCGACAGTGAGTTTTACAACAGATACAGTTAAAAACCAAGCAAAGAATTGGTTGTCAAAAAAGTATCAAGTTAAAGTAGATAAGGTAATAAACAAGGTAGAACTATCTGTAGAAAAAGCATTACACAAGTTAATTAAGGCGAACTTAAAAACTATAAAAACAAAAAAAAAATTTAAGAAGCCTTCAAAAAAAACTTATAGGTTACTAACAACAACAAGTGGAGCAGCAAGTGGTTTTTTTGGTTCTACAACAGGATTTGGCACATTAATTTTTACCTCAGAATTTACTCTTACAACAAAGTTTATGTTGCGTAGTATTATGGACATAGCAAGAAGTCATGGAGAAGATTTATACGATTTAGAAACACAAAAAGCCTGTTTTGAGGTGTTTGCTTTAGGTGGTGAGTCAAAGTCAGACGATGATTTAGATATAGCTTATTATTCCTCACGAGTTGCTCTTAACCAAGGTTTAGATAAGGTTACTGCAGAAGGTCTTAAAAAATTAGTAGGTTATATTTCTAAACGATTAAGTGTAGTAATTACAGAAAAGTTTTTAGCTCAGGCAATTCCTTTAGTTGGTGCAATTGGTGGTGGCACTATTAATCTTGCATTTATAAGTCATTATCAAAAAATGGCAGAAGCACATTTTACAATAAGAAGTTTAGAGCGTAAATATGGGAAAACTATTGTAGAATCCACCTACACTACAATTTTAATAAATCAATAGTTAATGAATATAGTTTATTAATTAATTAACCATGAAGCCATATCACAATTACACATGCAAACAACTTATAGATATAATTACAACTGGTAATATATCTGATGATTTAAAAATAACTGATGTTTGCGACATGGCTTTTAAAAAAATAACTATTGAACAAGAAGGGGTTAAACTGGTAAGAGTATTACGAAAGGATAAATTATATGATCTAGCTAATAAATATCATGAAAAATTAAAAAATAAGTTTCCAAACTCTAACGCTCTAAAAAATGAAGCACTGTGGCTTAAATTTTCAAGTGAAGTATGTAATAAAGATAATTCAGAATTTGAAGTAGATGCAGATTTTATATTAAATAATTCTAGTCAAAATGACCCTATTTCCAAGCTTGTATATGAAGTTACAGCATTAGTGGTTATATCAATACTAATTAGTCAACAAGAATATAGTCAAGCTTATAAATGGACAACAAGATTAAACCCAACAAAACTAAGTGATAAAGGTCGACAAGGTAACAATGAGTTATTTTATCCATCCAATAAACAACAGTATTATACTTATAAAGCGACAATTTTAATAGAAACAAACAAAATAAAATTTTATATAAATTGGGTGTATGAGCATTTAAAATTTTCAGATGAAAAACGTATTGAGTTTGTTGAATATATTATAAAAATAATTACATATACAAGAGATGATCACTCTACATATATTAGTAAGAATAAATTAAGTAATATACTTTACTTGTTAGATTTAGACCTTATAAGCAAGGCTTCATATTTGGCTAAAACGGTAAATCAGCCAAACGCACTATTACTTAGTGAATTAAGTCAGTATATATATTGCCCAGTTAGTTTCTCTATAAATAAGACATATAATATTCCAACTTTAAAACCTATGGATTCATCAGTTATCTGGATGGGGAATAAAGATGGTTTTTATGATCGCTATTTAAAATATCAGAAAAACAAGGATATTTTAGCCGCTTTTAAAAATCATGAGGTTGTAGATTCAGTTGAATTAACAGCTAGAGATATTCAAATTTTCGAGAATTTATTTAAAGGCAAACTAATTATAAACAATTATTTTGATACTACTAATAGATCATTTAATAGTGATAATAAAAAATTAAGAGGTGCACCAGATTATATAGTTCAATTAAATGATGGTAAACGCGTATTAATTCAAGAAAAATTCTCTTCTGTTAGTTCTACTAATGCTTCAAAAGTTTATAATTCAGATATTATAGAAACAGAAGCTTATTTAACTAAATTTAAAAATTTAAATGTAGATTATGCTTATTTTATTAATTGGATTTGGTCGATATATAAATTAGATGACGATGTTGGGTTTCAAGGAGCTATGATTCGTTATGTTAAAAAAGTAGATATACATTTAATCAAAATAAAAGAAGCCAGAGAACAATTTGTTGATAAGGAATCAGAAAAAATAAATAGTTTGAAATCTGGTAATCATTTAAATGTTAAAAATGTTAGTTTTCCGAGTAGATGTCTAAACTGTAGTGTTTATATTTACTGCGAACATAAATCCGGAACAAAAAACACTCTTAGGTTTCCTTATAATGACTAGGTTAGGTTTAATTAAGTAAAGATAAATATGAATTCAAATTTCCAGTTTCTTAAAAACGAGTTTTCCACGTTCCATGACAGAGCAGTCAAGGCAGAACAGTTGGTCATTACAGACCCACGTACATCACTCGTTTATAGCCGTATGGCTTTAGAAGAAGCTATAAATTGGATGTATGCCAATGATGAAGAGTTAGAACAGCAATATGACACCTCGTTGCATAGTTTAATGGTGCAACCTTGTTTTAAAGAGCAATTTAACCACAAACTTTATGGAGAATTATTCCTTATAAAAAAGGTAGGGAACCTTGCAACGCATAACAAACCAGTAAATGATATAGATGCGCATAAAGCTATAGAAGTACTCTTCTATTTTGGTAAGTGGTTTATCAAATCATATGCTAAAGAGTCAGTAAGTGAGATCGGTATTTTCGACTTTGATTATATTCCTAAAGAAGGTGGTAGCACGCTTTCGCGTAAGCAAATAAAACAACTGCAAGAGCAACTTGATAAAGAATTAGATACGTATCAAGAGCAACTAAAAACCAAAGAAGCCGAAAGGCAGCAACTAGCTGATGAAAATGAACTGTTTAAAAAGCAAATAGAAGCATTACAAGCGCAAATAGAAGCGAATAAAGTTGAAGCCAATGTTGAAGATGAGACACACCATCCACGTAATGAAGCCGAAACTCGTAAATACCTAATAGATGTAGCACTTCGAGAAGCGGGTTGGGATTTAAAAGGTGTTAACGATAAAGAATACAAAGTGCAATACATGCCCAAATCCACTAACACATCAGAAACTGGCTATGTAGATTATGTGCTATGGGATGATGATGGTTTACCACTTGCATTAGTTGAAGCAAAACGCACTTTAGAAAGTGCTAGTAAAGGCGAAAACCAAGCACAACTATATGCCGATAGTTTAGAAAAAATGCATGGTCGTCGTCCAGTGATGTATTACAGTAATGGATATGAGATTTTCTTGTGGGACGATCAGTTCTATAAACAAGCACGTCGCGTTTACGGTTTTTATACAAAAGCAGAACTAAAGACAGTTATGTTTCGTCGTACACATCGCAAAGACATCCGTACAGCACCTATAGATACCGAAATATCAGGACGGTTCTATCAAATGCGTGCCATAAAAAGTATTGCAGAACATTTTGCTGGTAATGATAAAAATGATGGCAAGTTAATTGGGACAAATCGTGGTGCACTATTAGTATTAGCTACAGGTACTGGTAAAACCAGAACATCCATTGCGTTTTCTAAAGTAATGCTAGAATGTAATTGGGCAAAACGTATTCTATTTTTAGCAGATCGTACCAGTTTAGTCGAGCAAGCAAAACGAAATTTTGTAAAACATTTGCCAGAACATACCAGTGTTAATCTATTAGAAGAAAAAGATAATCCAGATGCACGCTTTGCGTTTTCTACCTATCAAACCATGATGGGACTAATAGATCGTAGTCGTGATGATGAAGCACGTTTTTATGGTGTTGGGCATTTCGACTTAATTATTATTGACGAAGCACACCGTTCGATTTATAAAAAATACCAAGCCATTTTTGAGTATTTCGATGCTTTATTCTTAGGGTTGACGGCAACACCAAAAAATAGTATCGATAAAAATACCTATCATATTTTTGGATTGGCAGATAAATCTCCAACCGATGCTTATACTTTTGAAGAAGCAGTAGCAAATAATCACTTAACGCCTTATCATACGATAGAGGTGCCAACTAAATTTCTTCGTGAAGGGATCAAGTATGATGAGTTATCCGATGAAGAAAAAGAAGAGTTTGAAGAAGATATATTAGATGGCGAAGAAGCCACAGGTAACGAGTGGATTTCGTCTTCCGAATTAAACACCTGGTTATTTAATAAACCTACAGCAATAAAAACATTGCGCTACGTGTTAGAACACGGCATTAAAAAACGTGGTGGCGACGAGTTGGGTAAGACTATCATTTTTGCTAAAAATAGAAAGCATGCACAGTTTCTTAAAGATACCTTTATGGAACTCGATAAAGAACAGTTTGGTAATGATTATGTAAAAGTAATAACCCATAGCGAACCTAAAGCAAAAGAGTTTATCAATCGTTTTTGTGATGAGGAAAAAGAACGCTTGCCTCAAATAGCGATTTCTGTAGATATGATGGACACAGGGATTGATGCTCCTAGTTGTGTGAATCTGGTATTTTATAAACCTGTAAAATCATATGCTAAATTCTGGCAAATGATAGGTCGTGGGTCTAGATTACGTCCAGATTTATTTGGTGCAGGTCAAGACAAAAAGCATTTCTTAATTTTTGACTTATGTGGCAATTTTGAATTTTTTAATGAGAATCCTGAAGGGATAGAGACAAGTTCACAAAAAAGTTTGACAGAGATTTTATTTGGCTTACGATTACGCTTGGCAGAATATTTAAAGATTAATAAGTTTAAAGAAGATGATGCGCTACAAAATTTTAGAACGGAGTTGTTAGACGGTTTATATAAAGATGTTGCAACTCTAGATTTAGAGCGATTTGATGTAAAAATGAAACTTGAAATTGTACATGAATTTGGTAACGATAATCGTGAAATTTGGAACCATTTATCTAAGCGTGATGCTAAGCGTTTAGAAGATGAATTAGCACCTTTAATTAAACCGCAAAAAGTAGATACAGACTTAGCACGGTATTATGATAAATTACTTTATACGTTAATAACAAAGAGACTCGAAACACCGAACAGTGAAGAGTATGTCAATAGTTTTATGATACCGATTACTAAAGTAGTTGGCACATCCAGAAAGCTACTAAAGAAAACGACCATACCAGCGGTCAAGTCTAAAGAAGCATTAATCAAATTACCTCTAAAAGAGGATTTCTGGAAAGTAGAAGGTATTGTTCACCTTGAGAAACTAAGAAAAGGGGTTCGTGAGCTAGTAAAATATATTGATCCAGAGGATCAGCGTTACGTTACTACAGATTTTGAAGACTATATTATTGAAGATGAAATAAAAACTAATAAATTTTCAGATACAGAAACACCTGAATATACTTCTCCCTTTCAAAATAACATACATCGCTTAGAGCAGTTAATTCGTGAGAATGAAAACCATATTACTATAGCTAGAATTAGAAAGGGTGAATCTATAACTAAAGAAGAATTACAAGCTTTAGAAGATATACTGTTTAAAGGAGGTATAGATAAAAAAGATATTGAAAAGGAAATAGGTTCTCAGTTCAGTCTAGTCAAATTCATCATATCACTAATGGGCTTAAGTCCTGAGAAAGTAGATGCTGCTTTTGCAAAATTCACCAATGACTACCAATTAAACGCTGTACAAATACAGTTTTTGGATACCGTTAAAAAATTCCTGACTACTAATGGTAAGATTGAACCTAGTAAACTATATGATACACCTTTTAAGAACTATCACAGCATGGGGATAGACGGTGTATTTACAGAGCAACAAGCAGATGTAATATTCAAAATAGTAGAAAACTTTAATAAAGCCAATTAACTTATCACAAATGACTTCAATAAACTATGCGATTACTTCGCATAGTTAGGTCGTAATATTGCAGTATTAATTTTAAATACTGTTCTTATGACTGCATATCAAAACTTTTGGGACGCTGAGATAGAAACACTGCTTCAGCAATTAGACGCACCACAATCTCTAGAAGAGAACATTGTGGACACATTAAACAATTCAAGAAGAACCGGAATCTTCCCTAATCAAATTATTAATGCACTTCGTATAGGTTTGTCTTTAAAAGAAGGCAATCAGAATATGGCATTTGTAGCATCTATGCAAAGTGGTAAATCTGGTACGGTATATTTTCTGTGCAATTATGTCTTACCTGCAATAGGTTTAATTAAAGAATATGAATCTATCTTATTTGTAACCAGTATGCGTGATACAGATTTATACAATCAGAATTGTCGTGTATTACAACGCGAATATTACGATTGTGTAACAGGTGATATGAAACCTTCGGTATTAAAAGTAATGAAGATGAGTAATTTCTTTAATCATCCAAACCCTCATAAAGTCGTAAACGAATTTGATGTGCAGTTAATTGTTCGTGACGAGGACCAATATGGTTCTGGTGTAGAATCTTCATTTGAATTAGCCTTTTTTGCTGAATTGCGTTACCGTATGCCAGATATTAAATTACTCGCAGTAAGTGCAACACCTTATGATATTTTAGATGCACAATTTACTGGAGCAACAGATGTAGATGTTATAGTTGGTGTGCGTCCACCAGAATACTATGGTATTTCTGAAATGTTAGCTGATGGTGTTATTGAAGATATTCCAGAAGGGTTTAGACCATTACAAGTTCAAGAAGTGGAGGGAGAATCTGTATATACAATTCACCCAAAAACCGAAGAGTATGTAAACCATTTAAACACTTTTGAGAATGGATTAGGAATCATTAGAGAATCAAATACTACAAGGGCGATTGAGCTAAGAAGATTACTAAAAGACCAGTATAAAAAGCAATGTACCACTATCGTAATCGGATCCGATGTAGCTTGTGATTTTAGTATTAATGAAGGAATTAAGGAAATCTCTGATTTAATTCTAAAAAGAGGGCAACGTGTTGTTCTTATAATAGTTCAGGCGTTAACAGCGGGTAAAGATTTAGGTATAATTAAAGAAAAAGTACGTTTCGGTATTGAGCCAAGAGACAGACAGCTTGCAAACGGTGCGCAAGGTATAACAGGTCGTTTTTGTGGCTATCATAATAATCGTGATTTCAAATTAATGGCTAGTAGAAGCCTATTAGAACACTATGCTCAGTTTGAACAAGATTGGGAGATTTTTGCTGATGAAAACTGGCGTAACGATTTATACAATAGCAATGTTAGAGGTTTAAGTACGCATACCAAGTTTGTGAAAACTCAATCTGAAGGAGCTTTTACACCTATTGAACATATAGAAACATTGACTTATGAACAATTGCTAACTGAAGAAGGACGAGAAAGCTTATCATTTATTGATAATGATGCCTACCACCGTTTATTAGACTACTTCGATTCTAACTTTTATAACGTTTCCACAAAAGGAACACGCTTCAAACAAATGGGTGTTACTGTGCGTATTGCTTCTGGTTATAATCAAGCAAGTAACCGTGTGTATCGAAATTGGAACTGTAACCTAAATGATGATTTTGGTAATATTTTCTTTAAAAAACTTCCTTACAATTATGGTATTTTAATCAGCAACTACCCTATTGACGATGCTCGCAATACTTTAGGATTTACAGGTATAAAAATTCTTAAGTCAGGGAAGCAAGAATGGCGTAACCAAGAAACTAATGTACAAAACAATTCTATGTATGGAAATAATGATGCTGCCTAATGTCAGTCATGTCAGTAAGTTACAAATGAGTTCGTCGGTGTAAAATGTAGTTTAACTAAAAAGTGATGAGAATAAGAGATTCATAATGACAGCTTGTCAATTTAAGAAAGCCTTAACAGTTTGGAACGATCGTTGCCAACTTTATAAGCATAAAAAAAGTCCCAACATTCGACCGGAAGGACTTTTAAATTGACAGTGAGTAGTATATCGAAAAGGATACTACTCTGTATTTTGTTGCGCAAAGATACTACCTTACTTCTATTCTACAAAATACCCTTATCTCCTTTCGCGGTTTAGGTTCATCGTCTGTAAACGTTGACCAGTTAATTAATCCAGAATACAAATGAAAAATTTTCATTTAGTACACGATAATGGTGTGTACAAATTAAAAAAAGAGAATGCGCAACGTGCTTCTAAAATTATTGATACCAACAAGCCAGAGGCTATTAAAGTTGCAAGAGATTTTATTCAAAATCAAGGTGGTGGTTCTCTCAAAATCCATAAGAACGGTGGTGGATTTCAAGAAGAAAGAACCTACCCAAGAGCTAATGACCCTAAACAATCTAAAGGATAAACTATGGAGAAAGATTACTTAAAATATTACCATCCTCAGTTTCTTATAGGACTTGCTATTGTTGGATTCGTACTGATTTATCTTGCCAAAGAATCGTTTGGTTTATCTATTTCTGTTTTTGGGGCACTAACTTTACTTATTACTTTGATAACGAAATATCTATGGCAATACAAACCATTCAAATGGCTCTTTTGGATTGATGATTTTTCTGGAAGATATGAAGGTAAGCTTGTTTATCAGTACAAGGATAATAATGGAAATTTGCAGACTGGCGAACTGGAACATATTAAAATTGTTTCTCAATCTGGTAGTAAAATAAATGTGTCTTCATTTACAAAAAAAGCTGATGGCTCATTATCATCACCATCAATAAATAAAGGTATGTATGTAGAAACCACACAAGATGGTCAACACTACAATCTTATATATAATTATCATAACGAAGGTAGTACTGAACAAGGTTTTCCTCCTCACTACGGTACAGAAGTTATAAAGTTTATAAATGATGGTAATGAGAAAAAATTATCAGGTCGATATTTTACAAATAGGTCACCTTATCAAACAAAAGGAGAGTTTAAAGACCTAAAATGGGTTAGTAATAACAAAAGACACGATTTTTAAAATGGCAGTACTAAATAAAGAATATAACAAGTTTGATAAAGAAATTAAACTTAATGAAAACAGAAAGGAATCCTTAAAAAAGAGCAGAAAAGATCTGCGAAAAAAAATTAAAAAGTGGTTTAAGGATAATAAGCCTAATGAGATTCAACCTAAGTTTGGCAGTCAGGGTTCTTTTGAAATGAACACAACAATAAATCCTATAGTAACGTATGATGCGGAAGGTAATGTGTTGAGAAAATACGATTTAGATGATGGTGTCTATTTTATATACAAAAGCGAGGACGACATTAAGCAATCAATTAATACTTGGCACGATTGGATTTTTAAAGCAACTGAAAATCATACCGGTAAAGATTCTATCAGAAAAACAACTTGTGTTAGAGTAGTTTTTGCAGATGGTCATCATATTGATATCCCAATATATTACAAAGAGAATAATATAATAGAATTGGCACACAAATCTAAGGGATGGTTAGAAAGTGATCCTAAAGAATTCTATGAATGGTTTAATAATAAGAAAAAAACAAGACCTAGATTAGAAGCCATAGTACGTTGCTTAAAAGCCTGGAAAAATTTCAGGGAAAATAAAAATACAAACCTCAAACTACCAAGTGGTTTTGAATTAACCATTTTAGCGACTAACAATTATGTTGATGCAGACAACCTAGATGAGGCATTTAGAGAAACTATAAAAGCTATAGACACAGCGCTTAATAGATATGATGGATTTAAGTGTGTTCGTCCTACAACACCTTCAGGTGAAAATGTTTTTGAAGATTATAGTGATACTAGAAAAACCAATTTCCTTTCGGCACTTAAAAGTTTAAAAGAGGATTGTATCAAAGCTTCAGAGGAAAATAACTTTAAAAAAGCATCAGAGATTTTAATAGACAATCAATTTGGTTCTCGTTTTCCAAAGGGTGAAGATAAAGATGAACAATCCAAAAGTAATAATCTCAAAAAATCTTTAAGTTCAGCAATTATTACACCAAAACCTTATGGATATTAGTAATCAAATTGATGAGGTTCTAGCAAAACACAAGGGATTAATTTACCACTTAGAGGAGGATGCTTTAAGTGGTGAATTAGTCCTACCTGAAGGTGATAGCTATGAAATACGTATAGTTTTAGAGCAATACCCTCAATTCTTTCCTATGGTTTATGAAACTGGTGGCCGAATACCTGTAAAAATGGATCGTCATATGTACACAGATTCCGGGTCTTGTTGCTTCACTACGTCTGCAAAATCTCAAATACTTTTGAAAACAAAAATCACATCATTATTGAAATTTATAGACGAGATTGTTATTCGATTTTTAGAGAACAATTCCTTTTATGAAATTAATGGTAAATACTGTTACGATGAATATGATCACGGTTCAATAGGTATAGTACAATCGTATCAAGACATATTAGGTATAAAAGATATTAAGATTATTGGCAGTTTGATGATTCAACGGTTAAAAAATAAAAAGTTAAGAATAAAAGATTTGTGTTATTGTAATTCAAATAAAAGTCTTAAAAAATGTAATAACGGATTACATTGTAATAATTATCGTTTGTTCAGAATGATAGACAAAAACCTTTTATATAATGACTTAAAGCATTTTGAGAATGCGTTAAAAAACAACTAGAATTCTATGATAGATGAATTTAAAAATTTTTATGCTCGCTTCAATTATAATGAGGCAAATGGTTTTATCTGTACTCTGCCAACAGGAAAACAAAAAGAACACCTATCAATCGGTTTTGATAACAAAAGAAAAGAATTTAATATTCATTTTACCGATGATTCAATCATAGAAAAAGGGGTTAAAAGACGCAATTTTATATTTGTTATTTCGGCATTTCGCTTTTTCTTAATTATAAGACGCATAGAGTTGTTTTATCTATCTTCATTTTTGAATCTAGTTTTAAGTTCGAAAATCAACTTAGGAAGACTAAAAAAACATAAGCTAATGATTTATAATATTGAAGACTCAATTGACGTCAGAAATAAACTGTTTGAGGTCACTAAAAATGGAAAAAAATGGAAATTCAATTCTAACCTTAATACTTCATTTTTTACAGATTCATTAGAACCTATTTCTAATCTTACTAAATTAAAAAATGATTTCACGACTGTCTATAAATGGAAAAAGCAACAGCTATCACTGCAAGGTTTTATATTAAAACTTGATGATGTGAAAGGATTATATTTTATTCCTTTAAAAAAACTCAATCAATATAATCGACGCATTACAATCAACATCTATAATTATTTGAATAGTTATCCATCAGAATCAACTTTAGAATTAAGAAAAATACTATACGATAGATTGAAAAATCCAAACGACATATAGTAAATTTAGATTTTAAAATTCCACACTTCCAGCATTTACTCATTCATTCCTTTCGCAAGCTACATTCATTCAATCGCAAAAGCTTTACGTTCGTGCGCAATACTAGTTATGTCCACTACGCACCTACCTATAGGATAGACGCTCCATTACCATAACCAGTATTTTTTCCTACGCGCAATTCGTCTTTCAATTCATCTGCACTAATAATTTCAAAATTCGGGAAGGCAGGTAATAAGGTGTTCGTCAGTTGCTACATTTAGTTCCATAGTACATAATCAAAAATGCTTCTATCGTCGCATTGGTGCTTACCATAAATAGTACTACTGCGGCGTAACGTCCTCGGTCGCACTATTTACTTGTACTATTGCACACATTACGCTATTCCTCACCCATAGCTACTCTTGTGCCTTAAAATCCAAACCTGTGTGTGCTATGCACACGCATAATTTATTAAGGCACAACCGCTATTTAATGTTTTGCGAGCCTGCGTGTCGCTGCGGGCTACGACCTAAAACTTATGGCAGCATTACGTTATGAGAAGACAAAACACTAAGAAATCGATGTTTAAATAACAAGAACATAGCTAGGCTACGTTTGCTGGTATTTAAATAAGCTTCGCGGTCGAGTTCAACGTGTTTTGTCTTAGTAATAGGAAACTGTCATAAGTTTTAGGTCTACCGGTGTCACATTTTTTGATGCCAATTCAACAAAATCTGTTCTTAAATAACGTCCTACAGCCATACCACCTTAACCTAGCGGATAAGCTGGTACCGCTTCCGTCCTAGTATGTAAGAGCTATGTATTCCTTCGGCGACTTCCTACCGTCAGTCACCTCACTCACACACAGCACTTACCTATTCAATTAAAAATAGAAATCACTTTAAACCAAATCAAAAAACTGCGCCACCTAGTGTTACCACATTACCGTGAGAGTGCTCGTACCTCACACTATCACTCACAGTACCCTTGCTAATCTCGCAGTCGGCTCGCGCCTTTTAGATTACCTGCTTAAAAAACAATAGCGCATAAAAAAAACCTCCTACTTAAGAAGGCTTTTAAACTTCTTTTAAAAATTTTTAAACCTCTTCAATAGATGCTTTGGGTGCATTAGTTTTAACCGATGCAATACCATTTTCCATTCCAGAAGAAGACTCATACATTTCACTAGTTCCTATAACCTGACCATTACTGGCCTTAAGATTAAAATAGTGCTTACCACTACTCGATTTTAAGCGTTCATATCGTTTATCATCTTGTGAATTCTTACGAACAGATTCTATTCCATTCATACATCCAGCTTTAGCTGAATACCCTTCACTTGCTAATATTTTTTGACCATTACCAGCTTTTAATCTAAAACGGTACTCACTCCTAGCATCTTGATATACTTCAAATTTTGACATAATATTTGTATTGATTTGATACTAAATGTACTTAAAATAGAAATTCAAATCACAACATTAAACTCTAGTTATCAACCAATTATTCAACAGTCTTAATAATAATAAAAAAAAGGCCACAAATTTAGTTGGCTTCCATCGGCCACCACAATAATGCTATAAAGTTCAAGCCAAAGGTTTTGAAAAAAATAGCACGCCAAAAGGCAGTTCTATTTTTTTCAACCTTCCTCCTAGGCGCACGATTTTTTCCAAAAAACTTGACAGCATTGCCACGCCACTAGAGAAATCGCTTTCTTTTTTTTGTTTTTCTTTTAAAATAATACGGAAGGGTTTTGTGATACAATGAAAGTATCGGAATAAAAAAAGAGCCTCTTCGGAAGCTCTTCTTTATTACTTTTTCTTCTTTCTCGGTACTTGTCCAGACCGTAATTTTAGTAACGTCTGATGCAGTCTTTTTACGAGTAATGAAACCACATAGCTAATTACAGCGCCTATTGCAGCCATAAGTGCGGTCTTAATGAGGTCATCTGATGTGATATGAATCCACGCAGAAGATAACGTCCCACCGAGTACCGAAAATTTGATATGTGTCACATTTTGTGTCACTCTATTTAATATTCGACGCGGAATCCTTTCCGTTTATTTTAGGCACCTCTGTTTTTTCGTCAATCGTTACTGCTTGACTAACAGCAGTAGCAACGGTTCCGGCAACAGTCATATAAGTTGCTACGGTTACCAAAACAGCTGGCAAACTAATAGGTGCTGCAATAATTGCGCCACCTGCGGTAGCTAATGCAATACCTATATTACGCAAAGTTCTGAAAAACTTAGGCGTTGGCTTTTTATAACGTTCTACAATATTCATTGTCTTAAGATTTAATAGTTAATAATACGTTTTCGTTTCTGTCAAATGCTTGATAGCAAAGAGATACCAACTTTTGAAACAGCGGTTTGGAATAAGTTCCTTTTCCTATACCTGTTAACTGAGTAACAGGAGCAATACAACCACGAAGCTCACGCTTCGCGTTATTGGCAGGGTGCAGTAGTATAAGACTACGCCCTTCTACATTAGTAAGATGTAAATGATGCTTAAATTTTACCGAATACCTCGCTTTCAGCTCGTATTCGCCTTCAGGAATACAAGACACGTTTCTTTCATTGTTTAACCAAGGTAACTCAATAGCAAAACCTAAAAACTGACCATTATAGAAGAGAGCACTATTAGTACCCTCTTTATAATAGGTCCTTTGCAACAACACATTCATTTAGACAGTATCTACTTTTGCTACAGCAAGTGCATTAAATGCACCATTTTTCAACGGATACATTTGTCCATTTACTTCTTGATAAAACTCAATACCAACTACTTGCAAAATTGGAAGCGCTGAGTTTGCTGGAAGTGCAACACTCAAATCAATTGCTGCAGTATTTGCACTATCATAAGGAAGAATCGCCGTTTCATCACTCTCAAAAGTTGAGCTCTCATTGGCAAAATCAAGCTCTGCAGCACCCATTACTACCTTAAAGTGAGTAGTTCCTCCTGGAGCTGCAATTCTTACTGTTGGTGAAAATGGAGCCAAACTCACATCGACATCTCCAGTTGTACGATCAAGAGATGTAGCATAAGGAGCAAATAATGTTGCGCCTAGCTTTCCGTTAGCATTGAATTCAAAGCCTTGCAATGTAGACATATCACCGTCTTCAATGGTTCTAAGACCACGCTCATTGACAGTATCAGTTTTGGTAATAGCTACAAGAGATTTAGTCAAACGACTCACTACACGCTTGTCTTTTGCATTCTGCAAAAGCACACGAATAGCATTTCGAATCACTTTACCGCCTTTTCCAGCACGTCCAAACTCAGAGCCATTTTCACGAGTTCTCTGAAACGCAGGATCATTGGCAATACGATTGGCATCGACACCTCCTTTATAGCGCGCAAGGTGTCCATCTGCGCTTTTGTAAAAGGAAATATCTCCAATAGTTCCCTTCAATTTGATAATACCTGTTTGTCTAGCCATAATGTTCTAATTTTTTGATTATTAGACAAAAGACATTAGTTTTATAAAAGAAATCAAAAACAGCCATACATTGGTGCCACAAAATGCGTTTTATGCCATTAGAAGACATATAAACAATCCATAGTTGAGGTATAGATAAAGTATGGATAGAGTATAAAATGAGAATAGTAAGAGCTTGTATATACCCAAAAGACATACAGCGAATCACTGGAAGAAGTGAACGCTACGGTCGTAAGCTTTTAAATGACATTAAAACCCACTTTGGCAAGAAGTCACACCAATTCATCACTGCAGAAGAATTTGCCGAATATAGTGGCATTAAAGAGGAAATCATCAACCAATATCTTGAACAAATTTCATAGTATTTAATATGATTTATATAGGTTTGAATCCTTGATTTTCGTATCTTTATGATGTCCTGAGAAAGACAAAGAACTATAAAGACTTTCAATCTAAATGGTAGCTATTAGGTTAATAATCAAATAGAAAACTAAGAAAGTCAATAATACTAAGGAATTACTGACAAGGTTTGAATCCTGTCGAGGTCACAACAATAAAAAACCACGTCTATTTGACGTGGTTTTTTGTTTTACAAACACTACAAACAAAATAAATTGCTTATTATCAAGTATATATCTATATTTATTTATAACTAATCAATACTATTAAGGTTATGAAAAAAAATATGGGAGCTTTAGATAAAAGCCTACGCGTACTTATTGCTATTATTATTGCTTTATTATATTATTTAGATGTAATAGAAGGTACACTAGCTTACGTTTTAATGGCTATTGCAATTATCTTTTTAATTACAAGTTTTATTAATTTTTGTCCATTGTATAAAATTTTAGGCATTAACACTAATAGACGTAAATCATGAGACAAAAAAAGAGCCTTTTTTAAAAAGGCTCTTTTTTTATACTATTTCTGCGCTTAATCCTGCTTCAAGAAGCTTGGAGCAACGTGGTTTCAAGTCGTCGTAATCTCCTGTTTTTACTGTACACTTTCCTTTATAGTGCACTAAAATAGAACATTGCTCTGCTTGTTCTGGTGTGTGATCACATGCGTACATTAATGTATTAATAACGTGATCAAAGGTGTTAACGTCATCGTTATACAAAACAATTTCGTTATTGTTTTTCTCTAACGTATCTACTTCTAATTGTTCCTGAATTTTTTCTTTAGTACTCATATACGATGATTTTGAGAGTATTACACTTCTAAAGTATTAATTTTTAAAATGTAAAGCAACCCAATTGTTACGTTTTAACGTTTTTAAGTGTTGTAAATTATTAGCATTACACTCTTTTTCTATTAACGGAATATCTTCTTCATAGAAACCACTTAAAAATAAACTTCCGTTGGTATTTAAACATTTTGCGTACGTAGCTATGTCTTGCAATAAGATATTACGATTAATATTTGCTATTATTATGTCGTAATTTTGGTCTTTTAATAACGAAGCTTCTCCTTCATAAACCGAAATATGTTTACAATTATTGCGTTCTACATTTTCTAGACTGTTTAAATAACACCAATTATCAATATCTATAGCGTCAATTGGTTTTGCTCCTTTCATCTCGGCTAGGATAGCTAAAACAGCTGTACCACAACCCATATCTAAGACTGATTTATCTTTAAAATCGTTTTGTAAGATATGCTGGATCATCATGTGTGTTGTTTCATGATGACCTGTCCCAAAACTCATTTTTGGTTCGATAATGATATCGTATTCTGTGTCAAATTTTTCATG
This sequence comes from Mesoflavibacter zeaxanthinifaciens subsp. sabulilitoris, assembly GCF_014191595.1. Classification (NCBI taxonomy): domain Bacteria; kingdom Pseudomonadati; phylum Bacteroidota; class Flavobacteriia; order Flavobacteriales; family Flavobacteriaceae; genus Mesoflavibacter; species Mesoflavibacter zeaxanthinifaciens. The sequence goes on from NZ_JACHWV010000003.1 coordinate 358,268, forward strand.
AAATGGTGCACGAACAGCACAAACATCATCTACTATAATTGGGTTAAAGTTTTTTTCCCATTCTGCATTCCAGTTAGTCTGTTCTATATCTTCATGTGTGTAAGTAATATTAAATTCATCAGAATTTAATATTTGAATATCTTCTAAGATATTCTGGTTCCATTCTTCTTTTTGAATGTATGCTGTTACACCTTCTTCGGTTTCTACAAAGCTTTCAAATCCTGCATAACCTAACTCGGCGATTAAAATTTCTACTGCTGGTTGTAATGGTTCTACTTTAAAATAGTAACCTTTATAAATAATATTAGACATTGTTGTTGCTATGTTTTTGCGGTTTTACCCGCGTTAGCGATAGTAGTGACATCCTTTTTTGAGGTACGAGAAAAAGATATAACGAATAGCGCGACGCTTTGCCTGACTTATATCAGGCAAAGGGTAACGCCAAAATTAATATTTTAAAATGCGTTTACAATTGCAAAAAAGTCTTCTGCTTTTAGCGATGCACCACCTATTAAGCCGCCATCTACGTCTGGTTTAGAGAAAATTTCTTTAGCGTTGTTTGGTTTTACGCTACCTCCGTAAAGTATCGATAGATTATCTGCTATATCATTACCGTATTTATCTGCTAATGTTTTACGGATAAATGCGTGCATGTCTTGTGCTTGCTCTGGACTAGCTGTCTCGCCTGTTCCTATTGCCCATACTGGCTCGTATGCTAAAACGATACTTTTAAATGCTGATGCGTCTAAATGAAATAATGCATTACTTATTTGGTTACCTACTACGGTTTCTTCTTTTCCAGATTTACGGTCTTCTAACTCTTCTCCGAAGCAAAATATTACTCGCATATTATTTGCTAATGCTGCGTCTACTTTTTTTGCTAAAGTTGCGTCTGTCTCGTTAAAGTATGCTCTACGCTCGCTATGTCCTAAGATTACGGTTTGTATACCAACGCTTTTTAGCATTGATGCGCTTACTTCTCCTGTGTATGCTCCGTTTTCTGCAAAGTGCATGTTTTGAGCGATTACTTCTATATCTGATGTACGTAATGACTGAAATGAATGCCAAAGATTTGTAAATGAAGGCGCTACCATTACTTCTGCATCACTTGTTTGTGTTTGCTTTTGTAAATCTGTTAATAAGCCTTCTGTTTGGGCTAAATCATTATTCATTTTCCAGTTTCCTGCGACGATGTTTTTTCTCATGTCTTTATCTTATTTATTTATGAATAGGTCATGATGTTGCTAGACCTAACGATAGTTTTACTCTAATTTAACCTTTGGATCTAACCAACCGTAGATTATATCTACAAAAATATTAATTATTATGAAGAGTAGCGCTATAATTAGCACCGAACCCATAATTACTGGTAAATCTAATGTGTTTAAAGCGTTTACAATTTCTTTACCTAAGCCATTCCACCCAAAAATATATTCTACAAAAACTGCTCCTGCTAACATACTTGCAAACCAACCTGATATTGCTGTAACTACAGGATTTAATGCGTTTTTTATAGCATGATTTTTTATAATTTGAAACTCTGAAAGTCCTTTTGCTTTTGCTGTGCGAATGTAATCTTGGTTAAATACTTCTAGTAGTGAATTTCGCATTAACTGAATAACTACTGCTAATGGTCTAATCCCTAAAACAAGCGCAGGAAGAATTAAATTTTTCCATTTGATGTGCATTTTTTCTCCAAAGTCGTCAAGTTCGTATAAACTTCCTGTCATTTCTAAATTAGTGTATTTGTGTAATACAAAACCAAAAAACCACGCAAATAATATGGCACTAAAAAAGGAAGGGACACTCATCCCTAAAGTACTGATAACTTGTATAAATTTATCTAAAAATGTATCTTTTTTTAATGCTGAAATAACACCTAAAAATACTCCTAAAAATAAAGCTATTGTTATCGCTGATATAGCTAAAACAAAAGTATTTGGTAATGTTTCTAAAAGTACTTGACTTACTTTTTTACCTTGTTTTGTAAAGCTTTCTCTTAAATACGGAAACTTTAATACGGTTGTAGTATTTCCTATTGAAAACAGTTGGGTTGCAGCGTATTTATTTTGACTTAAAAACGTATAATCACCTTCTGTCTTTGAATGAAATGAAATTGGTGACAAATCATTTAAATAGTATAAATATTGCGTACTTATAGGTTTATCAAATCCATATTTTTTTTTAACTATAGCTAACTGTTCGCTATCTTCATTTTGTCCCAACATCATTTGTGCTGGATCACCTGGCAACACACTAAATAAAAAGAAGATAACAGTGACTACTCCAAATAATGTGAGTAATGCGTAAAAGATTTTATTTAGTAAGTAGCTTAACAGATGTTATATTTTTATGATTAGGTTATTCTTGTTTTAGTTCAAAACTTGAGACACCAATATAGTTTTTGCCTTTTACAGTGTTTACTGAATCTAAAAATTTTTCGAAAGAACCTTCTTTTTGAACAGGAACAAGCTTATACTTATCTTTATCTAAAGCTTTAACTTCTTCTAGCGTAGCTTCTTTTCCTTCAATTAAATATAAAACTTCTCCTTGATCAACCAAAGACATATTTTTGGTAGGCTCTGGTCGCTTTACTTTTGGTAATTCAATTTCATCAGCATCATTCCAATGTTTCTTTTGGATAATAGTTCCTTCTTCAAGTTTTAAAATCCCTGGATTAGAACGTACGATGGTTTTTAAAGCTGTTTCGTCACAGAAATAATAATCAAAATTTAGATTATATTCTTTTTTAAATGTATTTGCTTCTTCTGGTCCTGTTGCTGTGATACCAATAACATCGTAGCCGTTTTCTATAGCTTTATCGGTTAATACTTTTATTGTTTTAAGACCTTCGGTTTCGGCTTTAGCCAAGTTATAATTGATAATTAGTAATACGTGTGGACGATTTAAAATATCCTCGGTATAATTTTCGCCATCTTTTTCTATTGAAAAATCATGAATTGGAGCTTCATAACCTTCTTCTATTACATTGGTTTCTACTCCAATATAAGTCCCCGAAGATTCTGGATAACTTCCATTAGTTACATACTCTACTTCTTTTCCGTTTTCTTTAAACGTCCAAGTATATTCTATTACTGGTTGTGGCGCATCTTCTGGAATGGTCATTTTTTCGGTAATATTATTACCTACTTTAAATGGTCTAAAATCTATTGTTGGCAAGTGCATTAAGACATGATAAGCAAACCCTAAGCATGCAATAAAACTTAATAATGCAATTATGGTTGTAATAAATTTACTAAAGAATGGCTTGATGTATTTTTGACCTGCAAAAATGATAAGAATCATAATTAATAGGACAACGTCTTTACCAAAACTTTCCCATGGATCCATTTTCATAGCGTCACCAAAACATCCGCAATCTTTCACTTTATCAAAGTATGCTGAATAGAATGTTAGAAATGTGAAGAATACTATCATTAATAATAAACTCCATAAAGTAAATTTCTTTTTGTAACCAATAATTAAGAACACTCCTAAAAGCACTTCAAAAACTACAACTACTATAGAAATTCCTAGAGCATAAGGCGTAAAAAATGGTAAATCTAAAACGGTTGGACCAAAATATTCTTCTAGTTTAAAAGCAAATCCTATTGGGTCATTAAGCTTTATAAACCCTGAAATGATAAAAAATATTCCGACAAAAATTCTTAAAAATCCTGTGATGTATTTCATAGCTATACTGTAACCTTTTTTTATTTTATTTTTCGTTCAAATGAATCATCGCAAAAACCGCGTAATTAACCATATCTTGGTAATTAGCATCTATTCCTTCGCTAACAATAGTTTTTCCTGCATTATCTTCAATTTGTTTAACGCGTAGTAATTTTTGCAAGATTAAATCAGTAAGACTACTTACACGCATATCGCGCCAAGCTTCACCATAATCGTGGTTTTTGTCTTCCATCAATTTTTTAGTGATTGCAACGTGCTTATCGTATAATTCTATCGCTTCATTTACATCCATATCTGGTTGCTCTACAACACCTTTTTCTATTTGTATTAATGCCATAATACAGTAATTGATAATGCCTATAAATTCGCTTTGCTCACCTTCATCTACTTTTCTAACGTCATTTTGTTGTAAACTTCTTATACGTTGCGCTTTGATAAAAATTTGATCGGTTAAAGATGGTAATCTTAAAATACGCCATGCGCTTCCGTAATCAGACATTTTTTTTGTAAAAAGATCTCGACAGGTTTTTATTACCGCATCGTATTGTTTAGAAGTATCTTGCATAAATGGTGTTCTTATCTTGATAATTTCCGTAAATTTCGCATAAAATTATTTAAAGTTCAAGGTTTAGGGATTAAAGTTTTTACAAGTTATCCCAACACCTATCAACTATATACCAATGACAATAAATTGTAAAGGAAAACTTATCGATTTAAGTACACCAAAAGTGATGGGAATTTTAAACGTAACGCCAGATTCTTTTTTTGATGGCGGACGTTATAAAGACGAAAATTCTATATTAAATCAAGTTGAAAACATGCTTAACCAAGGGGCTACTTTTATAGATATTGGCGCTTACAGCTCTAGACCAAATGCAGATTTTGTAACAGAAAACGAAGAACTGCAACGTATTGTACCTATTGTTGAGTTACTAGTGAAATATTTTCCTGAAATTATTATTTCTGTAGACACCTTTAGAAGTGAAGTTGCAAAACAAACCATTAAAGCTGGCGCGAGTTTAATTAATGATATTTCGGCAGGATTTTTAGATGAAAAAATGCTGCAAACAGTTGCAAACCTAAGCGTGCCTTACATTATGATGCATATGCGTGGCACACCACAAACTATGCAAACGCTGACAGATTATGATAACTTGACAAAAGACGTTAATTTTTATTTTTCTGAACGTATTAGCAAAGCAAGAGCTTTAGGTATAATAGATTTAATTTTGGACCCTGGTTTTGGATTTGCCAAAACTACACAGCAAAATTTTGAGCTTTTAAACCAATTAGAGCTTTTAAATATTGCCGATTTACCACTTTTGGTTGGCGTATCTCGTAAATCTATGATTTACAAAACACTAGACACAACAGCTCAAAACGCACTAAACGGAACTACTGCTTTACACATGATTGCTTTACAAAAAGGCGCAAAAATTTTACGCGTGCATGATGTAAAAGAAGCTAAAGAATGTATCACACTTTATAACCAATTACATGCTTAAAAAAATAGGATTCATAGGATTAATCACGCTCTTTTTATGGTCTTGCGGAAACGAAAAAGTCATCCAATTACCAGAAGTACAACACGCTAAAATAACTGAAATTTTAGATGTGTCTCCTGCATATATTTTTTATAACGAAACACAACCAGATAGTATAGAGCTTAATAGAAAAAATTTAATTATCTCTACCAACTGGTTATTTAATGTAGATAAACGATTGACTTTAGAACAAGCCATACCAAAAATTAAATTTTTGCAAGACAAAAAACGAAATGCAAAAATGCATAAAAATGAAGCCGCAAAAAACTATTATACTTGTAACGATACCAGCATTAAAAATTTAGGATTTATTGATTTTACAGATGTAAATTATGTTGAAGAAATCAATTCTGAAAACAATTATATAATAACAATTAATAGTTTAAATGATATTGCAATTCATCATAATGATGTAAAACTTTCAGAAGTTGATATTGATAATTTAATTATTCAACTTGAGAAAAATTTTAATAAAAATGAAGAAAACACTGTTTTGACACTTCATTTAAATAAGCAATTAAAATTTCAAGATTACATTACAGTAAAAAACAGACTTCAAAACTTAAATTTTGAAACTATAGTTATTGACAACAACGAGTATATTTTTTAATTCAATTTCATTAAATTTACAAAAACCGACTTCACTTTGGAGATATTAGATGATATTTTAAAATTCAGTTTAATAGACGTTATCGACGTTATTTTAGTTGCACTACTACTCTACTATGTTTACAAATTAGTTAAAGGTACTGTGGCTATCAATATTTTTATTGGTATTGTTATTATTTACATTATTTGGAAGGTTACGCAAGCCCTACAAATGCAAATGCTTAGTAATATTTTAGGCGGATTTATTAGCGTAGGAATGTTTGCGTTAATTGTGGTTTTTCAGCAAGAAATCAGAAAGTTTTTATTAATGATAGGTTCTACCAATTTTGCTAGTAGACGTAAGTTTTTTAGTCAGCTTAAGTTTTTAAAAATGGAAGAAAACGCTACAACAAATATTGATGCTATTATTGCCGCTTGTAATAAAATGAGTGCTTCAAAAACTGGTGCGTTAATTGTTTTAGAACGCAATAACAACCTAGACTTTTTAGCCAATACTGGTGACGAGATGAATATTAAAGTAACACAACCCATTATAGAAAGTATCTTTTTTAAGAATAGTCCTTTACATGATGGTGCAATTATAATACAAGATAATATTGTAAAAGCAACACGTGTTATTTTACCTGTTAATAACGAAAAAAATATACCACAACGTTTTGGACTACGTCATCGTGCTGCAGTTGGCGTTACCGAGCGTACAGACGCTGTAGCTATTGCAGTAAGTGAAGAAACAGGACAAATATCTTGTTTTAGAGATGGTGAATTTGTACCATTTTCTGATACTTCAGAATTAGCAGAAATTTTGAAAAAAGATTTAGTTTAAGCCACTTCAGATTGTAAAAACTGAACTTCATAAAGGTTTCTATAGTAACCATTTTCCTTTTTAAGTAATTCTTGATGTGTTCCTTGCTCTACAATTTGCCCATTATCCATTACAATAATATTATCTGCTTTTTGTATGGTTGCTAAACGATGAGCAATAACAATAGATGTACGACCTTTGGTAATCTTATCAGTCGCATTTTGAATTAATTGTTCTGAATAAGAATCTACAGAAGATGTTGCTTCATCTAAAATTAAAATACTTGGATTAGTGACGTACGCACGCAAAAATGATATTAACTGACGTTGCCCAGAAGATAACATAACACCACGTTCTTTAACGTTATAATGATATCCGTTTGGAAGACTCATTATAAAGTCGTGTATACCAATATCTTTTGCTGCCTGTATGACTTGTGCTTCTGTGATTTCGGGATGATTTAAAGTAATGTTACTTAAAATAGTATCTGCAAACAAAAACACATCTTGCAACACAACTGCAGTTTGTTGTCTTAAAGAACTTAATGTAAAGTCTTTTATGTTGGTGTTGTCTATTTTAATTTCACCGTTATTAATTTCGTAAAAACGATTTAATAAATTAATCACCGTACTTTTTCCTGCGCCAGTAGCACCAACAATAGCAACGGTTTGACCTGCGGTAACTTCGAAAGAAATTCCTTTTAAAACTTCTTCGTCTTCAACATATCTAAAATGAACATCTTTAAAGCTAATGCTTCCTTTTAAATCTTTAGCAACGATGGTTCCAGAATTATCAATTTGCGAAGTGGTATCTAAAATTTTAAACACTCTGTTGGCAGCAACAAGCCCCATCTGAAGTGTACTAAACTTATCTGCTATTTGACGTAAAGGTCTAAATAACATTGGTATCATGGTTATGAACATAAACAAATCTCCTGCTGATACAGAACCGTCAATGATCACTCTTAATCCACCAAAATATACTACTGTACCTACAGTTAATGCCGATAAAACCTCTAAAATTGCAAAAAAGATAGAGTTATACCAAACGGTTTTTAACCAAGCGTTTTTATGTCTTGTATTTATCTCTTGAAAGTTTTTATACTCGGTTACTTCTCTAGTAAATAATTGCAGAATTTTCATTCCTGTAACACGTTCTTGTACAAACGAGTTAAGATTAGAAACTTCATTTCTAATTTCTTCAAAAGCTTGTTTCATGTAACGTTGAAATACTTTTGTAGCATACAGTATAATTGGAAGCATCACAAAAACTATGATAGCAAGTTTCCAATTTACATAAAGCATAGCGCTAGAGACAACAATCATAATTAATAAATCTCTTATGATTGAAAATAAACCATCACCAAATACAGACGAAATACGTTCCATATCAGTAACTGCTCTTGTTATTAAAACTCCAACTGAAGAATTGTTAAAGTATTTCATTCTAAAATTAAGCATGTGATCAAATAACTTAACTCTAATATCTTTAACCATTTTTAAACCTAACCAAGAAGAATAGTAGATAAATAACAATTGAAAAACAACTGTTGCTAATAACAGCAAAGCCATAATAGTGATCAAGTTGACAAAGCCATCATAATCCTGCTTAACCAAATGCTGGTCTACAATTTCTCTTACTAATAAAGGTGTAGCAATACTTAATGCTCCTAAAATTAGAACCGAAACTATTAAACCGTAAAAAACTACACGGTAAGGTTTTGTATATTTAAAAAGACGTTTAAATAAGTTAACGTCAAATATGTTTTCTTTTTTCTTAGTCATCTATTTTAATGAAATCTGGATATTCTACAGCTGTTAAATATAACCCTTGCGCTGGTACAGAATAACCTGCTTCTCCTCTATTTTTTGATTTTATAATTTGATGCATATCGGCAACTTCAATTTTACCAACACCAATATTTATTAACGTACCAACTATGGCACGCACCATATTACGCAAAAAACGATCTGCTTTTATGGTGAAATGAAGCTCGTCTTCAACAATATTAAATTCAGCTTCTTTGATATCACAATTATACGTTTTTACATCTGTATGCACTTTAGAAAAGCATTGAAAATCTTTATAATCAAATAAGATTTTTGCTGCTTCTTTCATCATTTCAACATCTAATTGCTGCTTTACAAAATACGCTTGCTCTGTGTTAAACGCATTTTTTTTAAGTGAAATTCTGTATAAATAACTTCTGCTTAAAGCATCAAAACGTGCATGCGCATCAGGCTTTACTTTAAAAACATTGTGTATAGCAATGTCTTTTGGTAAAAACGAATTCAATTTATAAACTAATTGCGCTTTTTCAATAATTTGTTCTGTATCAAAATGCGCAAAAATTTGTTTAGCATGTACACCTGCATCGGTACGTCCTGCTCCGACAATAGCAACAGATTCACCCAATAAAGTACTTAACGCATTTTCTAAAACTTCTTGAACAGAAATAGCATTAGGTTGATTTTGCCAACCGTGATAGGCTTTTCCGTTGTATGATAATTCTATGAAATATCTCAATTAATCGCTTATTTTTACAAATTGAAATGCAAAGATAAGATAAAGCATTAAGTTAAAAACTTGATGATACAAGTTTTAAGAATAGTTTAATTAAGAGATGAAAAAAATACTGCTACTTTCTGATACACATAGTTACATTGACGACACTATATTAAAACACGTAAAAAATGCTGATGAAGTCTGGCACGCTGGTGATATTGGTGACTTAAGTGTTACAGATCAAATACAAAAGCTAAAACCTTTACGTGCTGTTTGGGGAAATATTGATGGTGATAAAGCACGAGTAGAATTCCCAGAACATAATCGTTTTACTATTGAAGGTATTGATGTTTGGATTACGCATATTGGTGGTTATCCTGGTAGATATAATATTAGAGTTAGAGACGCTATTAAAGCAAATCCACCACAATTATTTATTTGCGGTCATTCTCATATTTTAAAAGTTATGTCTGATAAAAAATTGGGTTTGTTACATATAAATCCAGGAGCAATTGGCATACATGGTTTTCATAAAGTACGTACCATGTTACGTTTTACAATAGATAATGGTAAGATTGATAATTTAGAAGTTATTCAATATGATAGAAAATAAAAAAACCGAAGTTATTCACTTCGGTTTTTCTTTCGCACTAATACTACTAAGATGATAGGTTTATCGTAATCTATCTACTGATTTTACAAGATCTTCATCCTTTTTAATGGCTCTATTGGCAAGAACCAAAAATACGATAGAAATGACTGGAAGAAAAATCCCAACACCTTTCTCTGAAACTCCATTAGCTTCTCCAGGTGAGTTAAGTATTCGATACACGAAAAATCCTAGTAAAATTAAGTTTAATATCATATTTAGACGTCCCAACATAAATTGAGACTTTCTATTTTTGAAATTGAAAATCGAGATAATTGCTAAAATAGCTGAACCTACAAAAAGTCCTAAAGCAAGCACTTCGTCTTTAGCATACACAACAGTTCCTTCTGCAGTGGTCCACAGATTAAACGCAAATATTAATCCGCCAGAGATAATAGCAACAATTAATAAATATACAGTTTGGATGCGTTGTAGCATAATAATTTTTAAATTTTAGGATTACAAAAATATAGTTTCTTTTAGAATTATAGAACTAAAAATTAAAATAAAAGTTGTATAATTGCATTAACGTTACGCAACACTCACAATAGCAAAGCGTTAATTCTTCAGAAATATCTTATTTTCTTTAAGAAACAATCAATTAAAAATTATAACATTACATAAGTTAATTCAACATCAATGTTTGAAATCTCACAATTAAAAGCCATGAAGCTTCCTGAATTACAGGAAATTGCTAAAAAATTGAGCGTTCCTAAATTTCGCTCTATGAAAAAATTAGATTTAGTATATCAAATACTAGACAAACAAGCAGCAGATCCAAAAGCTGTCTTAGAAGTAAAAAAGGAAGACACAGAGGATAAACCAAAACCTCAAAGACAAAAAAGAACAAGAGTTAGCAAAGCTTCAGCAGACAAGAAAACTTCAACAGAAAAAAAAGATGATAACCAAAGTAAATTAGATTTAGAGTCTGATAAATCTAAAGAAAAGAAGGAACAGCCTAAAAAAGCTACCCAACAAAATCATCAAAAAAATAAACAGTCAAATAACAACGACAACAAAAAAGACGATAAGCAACAAAAGGACAATAAAGCTAACAAACCTAATAATAACAATCGTCAAAAAAATAACAACAAGAATAACAACAACAATCAAAAAGGTAATAACGGAAACAAAGATAACCGCAACCGTTATAGAGAACCTGATTTTGAGTTTGATGCTATTATTGAAAGTGAAGGTGTTTTAGACATCATGCAGGACGGTTATGGTTTTTTAAGAAGCTCTGATTACAATTACCTTTCTTCTCCAGATGATATTTATGTATCACAATCTCAAATTAGATTATTTGGATTAAAAACAGGGGACACTGTTTTAGGTAATGTTCGTCCTCCAAAAGAAGGAGAAAAGTATTTTCCTCTTATAAAAATTAATAAAATAAACGGTCAAAGTCCTAATGTGGTTAGAGATCGTGTATCTTTTGAACATTTAACACCACTTTTTCCAAAAGAGAAATTTAATATAGCAGAAAAGCAAAGTACAATTTCTACTAGAATTATGGATCTATTCTCTCCTATAGGGAAAGGTCAACGTGGTATGATTGTATCACAACCAAAAACAGGTAAAACCATGTTACTAAAGGACGTAGCAAATGCAATAGCTGCTAACCATCCAGAAGTATATCAAATGATTTTACTTATCGATGAGCGTCCTGAAGAAGTTACAGACATGCAACGTAATGTACGCGGAGAAGTAATTGCTTCTACTTTTGATAAAGAAGCTCATGAACACGTAAGAATCGCTAATATAGTTTTAGAAAAAGCTAAAAGATTAGTAGAATGTGGACACGATGTTGTTATTCTTTTAGATTCTATTACCCGTTTAGCTAGAGCTTATAATACTGTACAACCAGCTTCAGGAAAAATACTTTCTGGTGGTGTAGATGCAAATGCTTTACACAAACCTAAGCGTTTCTTTGGTGCAGCTAGAAATATTGAAAATGGAGGATCTTTAACTATAATAGCTACAGCTTTAACAGATACTGGTTCTAAAATGGACGAAGTTATCTTTGAAGAGTTTAAAGGAACAGGAAACATGGAACTACAATTAGATAGAAAAATTGCTAATAGACGTATTTTCCCTGCTATTGATTTAACTTCTTCTAGTACACGTCGAGACGACTTATTATTAGACGACAACACAGTACAACGCATGTGGGTAATGAGAAAATACCTAGCAGATATGAATCCTGTTGAAGCGATGGAATTTATCAATGAAAGATTTAAACAAACAAAAAACAATGAAGAGTTTTTAATCTCTATGAATGGTTAAGACTTAAAGAATGTTATATATAAAAAAAGCCTTGAAATTATTCAAGGCTTTTTTTATAATCTTAAAATACGCTAATATTATAACTGAAAATTATTAAAAACAAAAAAACGCTTCATAAAATGAAGCGTTAAAATAATATTATATAACTAATAATAATTTCTTATAATGCAGCTACGTGCTTAGCTAATTTAGATTTAATATTAGCTGCTTTGTTAGCATGAATAATGTTTTTCTTAGCTAACTTATCTAACATAGATACAACAGAAGGTAATAACTCTTCAGCTTCTTTCTTGTTATCTAAGTCACGTAATTTTTTCACAGCATTACGAGTTGTCTTATGCTGATATCTATTTCTTAAGCGCTTAGCTTCGTTACTTCTTATTCTTTTTAATGCTGACTTATGATTTGCCATTAGTTCTTTTTTTATTAAAAAATTGTAGCCCGTAGGGGAATCGAACCCCTCTTACCAGGATGAAAACCTGGCGTCCTAGCCGATAGACGAACGGGCCATTTGTTATTTTGAGAGCGCAAATATAAATTATTTTTTAATACTTGCAAAACTTTTTTTTATTTCAAAACAACTAACAATGTTTCCATTGCGGATGCAAAAATACAACTATTTTTGACTATTGCAACAACTAATTAAAAAAAATTAAAAAAATTTTTTATTAGTATGCTTTTGCAAACAATACTCTACGGTTTGAAGGCTTACCAGTAAGCACACATTTACCTTCTTCTTCCTTTCCATCTAAAGGAATACATCTTATTGTTGCTTTAGTAAGTTCTTTTATTTTTTCTTCTGTTTCTGGTGTACCATCCCAATGAGCAGAAATAAAACCTCCTTTTTCTTTAAGTATAGTTTTAAACTCTTCAAAAGTATCTACTTTAGTTATATGATTATTTCTGTAATCTAATGCCTTATTAAATAGAGACTCTTGTATTTCTGTCATTAAACCTTCTACTTTTTCTGTTAAGCCATTTAGGTTTACTATTTCTTTAGTTAAGGTATCTCTTCTTGCTAATTCTACAGTTCTGTTTTCTAAGTCTCTTGCTCCTATTGCAATTCTTAGAGGAACTCCTTGAAGTTCATGCTGTGCAAATTTTGCTCCTGGTCTTAATGTATCTCGATTATCAAACTTAACAGTAATGTTTTTACTTCTTAAGTCTTTCATTATACCATTTACAACCTTTGTTATAGCTTCTTGCTGTTCTTCATTTTTATATATAGGAACTATTACAACTTGATTTGGTGCTAAATTTGGTGGTAAAACTAAACCTTTATCATCACTATGCGTCATAATTAATGCTCCCATTAATCGTGTTGAAACTCCCCAAGAAGTTGCCCATACGTAATCTTGCTTTCCTTCTTTAGAAGTAAACTTTACATCAAATGCTTTAGCAAAGTTTTGACCTAAAAAGTGCGATGTACCAGCTTGTAAAGCTTTACCATCTTGCATAAGTGCTTCTATACAGTATGTTTCTACTGCACCCGCAAACCTTTCACTTTCTGTTTTTAATCCTTGCACTACAGGTATAGCCATGAAGTTTTCTGCAAAGTCTGCGTAAACATTATTCATTTGTTCGGCTTCTGCAACTGCTTCTTTTTTTGTTGCATGCGCAGTATGACCTTCTTGCCATAAAAATTCTGCTGTTCGTAAGAACAATCGTGTACGCATTTCCCACCTTACAACATTAGCCCATTGATTTACTAGCAAAGGAAGATCTCTATAGGACTGTATCCAGCCTTTATATGTATTCCATATTATAGCTTCACTTGTTGGCCTTACCACAAGTTCTTCTTCTAGTTTTGCCTCTGGATCTACTCTTAATTTACCTGGATTATCAGGATCGTTTTGAAGTCTATAATGAGTAACTACTGCACATTCTTTAGCAAACCCTTCTGCATTTTTCTCTTCAGCTTCAAAAAGTTTTTTTGGTACAAATATTGGAAAATATGCATTTTCATGACCTGTTTCTTTAAACATTCTGTCTAACTCTGCTTGCATTTTTTCCCAAATTGCATAACCGTAAGGTTTTATAACCATACAACCTCTAACTGCTGAATTTTCAGCTAAATTAGCTTCTACAACCAATTCATTATACCATTTGGAATAATCTTCGGCTCTACTTGTCAATTTTTTACTCATATCGGTATTTTGGCACAAATATTGTGTCTATGTTAAATAATAGAATAGTTTAGCAAAACTAACTATTTTTGTATAGTTCAACAATTAAAAATAAAGCGTTATGAAATTATTTACTTTTTTATCTAACAAATTAAACGCACTTACAGCTATAATGGCTGCAATTGCACTAACCTCGTGTGGGTCTTATCAATATGTTGGACAAACAAATGATGGTATTTATGAAACATCTGACGCTTATGGGCAACAAACAGTTGTTATAGAAGAAGGAAATAATAATAATAATAATGATTATTACACTAACTATTTTAGAGAGAAAGCTTTAGAAGCTGAAGCTTATGACAATAATAACAACGAAATTTTTACAGATATTGACACCTATGAAGGAACATACTCTGATACTACTTCTGTTGTCCAAAAAGCTGGTTGGGGAGATTCTAATGATCAAGTTGTTATTAACGTTTACAATGACGTCTATTCAAACCAAATAGCTAGATACGGTTGGAACAATTGGGGATGGAATTCTTGGGGTATGACACCTTGGGGATGGAACTCATGGAGATGGAACAGACCATGGGGATGGAATTCTTGGGGATGGAATGCTGGTTTCTACGACCCTTTTTGGAATAGAGGTTTTTACGGATATGGTCCATTCTTTTATGGATATGGTTACGGAAATTACTATAATGGATACGCTTACAATGGTATATACACTAGAAGAGGTATTTCTTATAATGCTGGAAGAAGAGGATCTATATTAAGAAACTCGTCAGTTCTAAATGGTAGAAGTAACATAAATAGAGGTAACACAAATGTAAGACCAAGATCTGTAACAAGACCGAGAACTAACTCTACAACTAGACCTAGAACAAATACTACAAGACCAAGAACTAATTCTACTACTAGACCTAGAACTAGCACTACTAGACCTAGAACTAGAACTACTAGACCTAGAACAAATACTACTAGACCAAGGACTAGCACAACAAGACCTAGTACAAGTTCTCCAACAAGATCTTTTGGAGGAACAAGAAGTGGTGGATCCTCTTCTAGAGGAACATCTTCAAGATCTTCTGGTCGTAGAGGTGGATGATTAGAATATAAATAAGTCATTACTATTTAACCTTATTTATTCAAATTTATAATTACTTAAAAAAATTGAAATGAAAAAAATTGTTATGCTTGCCATAAGTAGCTTTGTTATGTCCTTTAGTTTTGGCCAAACAGTTACAGATGCTTTAAGATACTCTAATGATGATTTAAAAGGAACTGCTAGATTTAGAGCTTTAAGCGGTGCATTTGGTGCACTAGGAGGAGATTTAAGCGCTATAAGTATAAATCCTGCAGGTTCTGCTGTTTTTACAAGCAGTCATGCCACATTTACTTTAGAAAATCAAAACATTGATAATGAAACAAATTATTTTAATGTAAACAACACATCATCTGAATCTAATTTTGATTTTACTCAAGGTGGAGCCGTATTTGTCTTTAGAAATAATCGACAAGATTCACCTTGGAAGAAATTTTCTGTTGGAATAAATTTTGAAAATTCAAAACATTATGATGATAATTGGAAAGCTTCTGGAGTAAGTCAAAACTCTGTTGACCAATACTTTTTAGCTAATGCGCAAGGTTTACCCTTAGGTGAAATTTCTGCTTTAGAAGGAGAATCTACTTCTCAAGCTTATTCAGAAATTGGGAGTTTGTATGGCTATCAAAATCAACAAGCTTTTTTAGGTTATGACTCTTACATACTAGAACCTGAAACCTTTGATGATAATAATACAGTGTACTTTTCTAATATTGCTGCAGGAGACTTCAATCAAGCTAATAATTACTCTGCAACAGGATATAACGGAAAAGTGACTTTTAATGCTGCAGCACAATACACAGATGATTTATATATTGGTTTAAATTTAAATTCTCATTTTTTAAACTACGAAAGATACACTAGTTATTATGAAACAAATAATAACACAAACACTTTAGTTGATGAAGTTTTATTTGATAACACATTAGCCACTAACGGTACTGGTTTTTCGTTTCAATTAGGAACTATATACAAAGTAACACCAGAGTTACGAATAGGATTTACTTACGATTCTCCTACATGGATGACTATTGAAGAAGAGACCACACAATATTTAGAGACTTTCGTAATTGATGAAACAAATGGTGATTTCTACCAAATAGTAAATCCTAATATAGTTAACATATTTCCTAGCTACAAATTACAAACACCTTCTAGATTTTCTTCTAGTATAGCATATGTATTTGGACAAAAAGGTCTTATTAGTTTTGACTATTCTACTAAAGACTTTAGTAACACAAAGTTTAAACCAACTTCTGATTCTTATTATAGCGCACAAAACAATATTATGTCTAATTTACTAACTAGAGCAAATACTTACAGAATTGGTGGAGAATACAAAATAAAGCAGTTTAGTTTAAGAGGTGGTTACCGCTTTGAAGAAAGTCCTTATAAAAACAACGAAGTTATTGGCGATTTAACTGGTTACTCTTTTGGATTAGGTTACGACTTTGGAAACACCGTATTAGATTTGGCTTATAGTAATTCTTCTCAAGAAAGACAGGAGCAATTTTTTGATGTTGGTTTTACCAATGCAGCAAATATTGATAGAACAAACTCTAACATAACACTTTCTTTAAGTTTTAAGCTTTAATTCTAATAAAAACATAAATATAAAAGCTTGAGTTTTTACTCAAGCTTTTTTTACATATTAAAAGCAGTAAAATACGCATCAAAAAGTGTAAAAAACATACGTTCTGTGTATGTACAAGATCAAAGTGCAATTGTTAAAAGTGGTGAGGTAACAGAGTTTAGAGTTAATCTTAAAATCACTTTTGAAGTTGAGTAATCGCTTTTAGTTTTTATTTATAAAACACCTTATACTAAAAAGCCTGAACACTATGTTCAGGCTTTTTTGTTTCTATTTGTATTGGTTTGTTTGTTTTTATTAGGAGTTGTTTCCTAGCGTTTCAGAGTAAAGTGTGCTCTAAATTGCTTCTTGGTATCACTTGTATCTCCTGGTTCTCTATATTCTACTGTAAACCAATAGTCACTTGTTGGTAATGGGTTACCGTTATAGGTCCCATCCCATCCTGGTCCTGTTGGATTTAATTGCTTTAACAGCTTACCGTATCTATCAAAAATGTATATTACTGCATCTGGCTGATCACTTATTCCGTATATCTGCCATGTTTCGTTATATGTATCTCCGTTTGGTGTAAAGAAATGTGGGTAATCCATAACCATCACAGTTGTACTTGACTCGCCACATCCATTAATATCTCTTACTGTTATTGTATGCTCGCCACCACTTACATCATTAAATATATACGTATTGTCATTTGGCTCGTTATTATACCATGGTCCGCCATCTAACTGGAACTCATACTCTGAGACACCTGTCCCAGTTGCAGTAACTTGTATACTATGCACGTCTGCAAATGCTGGTGTAATTACATCTGCTTCTATACTTGGTGGTGCACTTTCTTCTACTAGAGTTGTATCTGTACTTACACAGCCTGTTAGGTTATCTTCTATAGTTACTGTATAGCTTCCGCCTTGTGTTGGCATGATACTACTTCCGGTTCCTACTACAGTACCGTTCAAGGTCCACTCAAACGTGTAGTCTGATGTACTTAATCCTGTCTCAATCTCTAATGGATTGATAACTTCGGTTCCGTTTGTATTTACACATAATAAGTAGTTATCTTCTAAATCTACTACTGGCAGTGGATTTACTTCTAATGTAATTGTTGCTATTTCGTAACATACCGAACTATCTACCATTGTTCCGGTTCCATCATCTACCATAGTATCATTATCTACGCGTACATAGATTACTTGTGGGTTTGAGATGTTTTCATACAGCAACGGTAATGGGTTTGTAGCTGCTTCGGCATTTGCTAAAGTCTCATA